>NZ_JBMVFW010000005.1:0-351082 GCF_049538275.1 Rhodococcus sp. AB351 | reverse complement strand
CGAGCAGGACGCCGCGGTGCGCCTGGCGCGAATCGGATCCGACGGTGCCGCAGGCTATCTGAACGTCGATCGGGACGGGACCTTCCCCGCGGAGCTGGCCGGCCTGATCGAGGCCGCACCCCGGACGACCGTCGAGGAACTCGACCGCTTGCTCGCCGCCGACGCGGTCACCCTCGTCGACATCCGCAACCCCGGTGAGCGCGAGTTCGGGACGATCCCGGGCGCGGTGCCGATCCCGTTGGCGCAGTTGCGGGCCCGTCTGGACCAGGTTCCCGCCGGCAAGCCGATCGTGGTGCACTGTGCCGGTGGATGGCGTTCGAGCGTGGCGGCTTCGCTGCTGCGGGCCCAGGGCTTCGAGAACGTCACGGACCTGCTCGGCGGCTACAACGCGTGGGCCGAATCTCACGTCCCTGCCTGATCATTCCGGCCCGGAGAAAGGAACGGAAACGATGACGACGAAGAACCTCACGATGGCGGACTTCGAATCCACCATCGTCGGCAACGATATCGTGCTCGTCGACTTCTGGGCGTCGTGGTGCGGCCCGTGCCGTGCCTTCGCCCCGGTCTTCGACAAGTCGTCGCAGGTACACCCCGAGATCGTGCATGCCAAGGTCGACACCGAGGCCGAGCAGCAGCTCGCCGCCATGGCGAACATCCGCTCGATTCCGACGATCATGGCATTCCGAGAAGGTGTGCTCGTCTACTCACAGCCCGGCGCGTTGCCGGCACCGGCTCTCGAGGACCTGATCACCCGGATCGAGGCCCTCGATATGACCGAGATCCACGACCAGGTTGCCGAACAACGCGCAGCCTCCCGCTCCTGACCCTTCGCCGGGTCCGTAGCGAACTCTCATCGAGGAGGACTCTCATGTGTTACCCCGTCGCCTGCCCGAACTGCGGAAAGACCGGATGGGGCGGATGCGGACAGCATGTCGACGCCGTCTTGCGTTCCGTGCCCGCCGCCGATCGCTGCACCTGCGGTCAGGACACCGTCCCGGCCCGCGCCGAGCGTCGAAGCGTGCGTTCGCTCTTCCGTCGCTGACCTCGGTCACAACCATGGAGACGGTGTCCGAACCGGAACCGGCCGTAGCCGTCGGCCCCGACCCGGAGGCCGGGACGTGAGCCCCAGGGCCACGCCCCGGCCTCCGGTGCTGGGCCTGCGGGCCAACGCCGCGCAGTTCACCCTGTTGGTGGTGGTCAACGCCCTGGTGGGAGGCATGGTCGGTCAGCAACAGGCCGTGCTGCCGCTGCTTGCCGAGAACGAATTCGGGCTGAGCGGTTACACATTCATTTTCACCTACGTGACCGCCTTCGGGATCACCAAGGCCGCCGCGAACTACTTTGCCGGGACCTTCTCCGACCGCTACGGACGCAAACCCGTGCTGCTGGTGGGATGGTTGTTCGCCCTGCCGGTACCTCTCATGCTGATTCTCGCCACCGACTGGTGGTGGGTGGTAGCCGCGAACGTACTGTTGGGTATCAACCAGGGGCTCACCTGGTCGACGACCGTGGTGATGAAGATCGATCTGGTCGGTCCGGCCCGGCGCGGTCTGGCCATGGGACTCAACGAAGCTGCAGGTTACGGCGCTGTCGCCGTGACATCACTGTTCGCCGGTCACCTGGCCGAGCAATTCGGTCTGCGCCCGGCACCCTTCCTGTTGGGGCTCGCGTACACAGCCCTGGCGTTGGTGTTGTCGGGTTTCTTCGTGAAGGAAACTCGGGATCACGCACTGCTCGACGCCGGGCAACATGTGGCCCGCGCCGACGGGATCCACGATCACCTTCACGCCGACCTGACCGACCGTGAGATCGTGGCCCAGACCAGTCTTCGGGAACCCGCTCTGTCCTCGGCGAGTCAGGCGGGACTGGTCAACAACCTCAATTTCGGTCTCTCATGGGGATTGTTCCCCTGTTGTTCGCCACCGCGGATCTCGCCGTTGCACAGATCGGCCTGCTGTTCGCCCTTTATCCAGGAGTGTGGGGCGCGGGACAATTGGTCACCGGAGCCTTTTCGGACCGGATCGGCCGGAAGCACCTGATCACCGCGGGAATGGCCGCACAGGCCGCCGCCCTGGCGGTCATCGCGCTGAGCGACGCATTCGCGGGCTGGGCGACCGGCACCGTACTGCTGGGCGCGGGCACCGCCATGGTCTATCCCGCCCTGCTGGCCGTGATCGGCGACGTCGCCCACCCGGTCTGGCGAGGCAGGGCCGTCGGCGTCTACCGCGTCTGGCGCGATCTCGGCTACGCGGTCGGGGCAGTCCTCGGCGGGATCGTCGCCGACCTGATGGGTCTGCACGCCGCCGTCGGAGTCGCTGCGGCCGTCAGCGCAACCTCCGCGCTGATCGTCGCTCTCCGGATGTACGAAACACACCGGCCGGTCGCCGCTGCTCGGTAGCAGTCAAGGCGAGCCGGGCTCGTCCGGTGACGAGTCGACAGAGATCTCGGGCCCCGGACCGGTGGGGGCGGAGGCCGCGATACCGGCACGATCGAGGGCGTCCTCGGCGAGTGCGCGCCCCAGCGCGATCATCTCGGCCGCCTTGTGGAAGTCGAGACTTCGGCACGCGGTGCGCGGGACCTCCACGAGGATGTCGGGCGGATAGGCCGCCAGCTGGAACCGGGACAGCGCCGACTGCATGATGTCGAGCGACCGGTTCATCACCGCGACGCGTCCGAACTTCGGGATGAGCGCATCGTCGGCGTCGACGTCGCCAGTGTCCTCGGTGTCCTCCTCCGGCGGCTCGTCGTTCGCCGCATTGATCGAGAACCGGTTGACCACCGACCGCACGATGTCGGTGTCGAGCATCTGGTTGGCGCTGCGCCGGAAACGTGCCTTCCATTCCTCGATGGGCCGTGCCTCGGAGCTGGCGTTCTCGGGTGATCGTGCCGAGCCCTGCTCCTCCCCACCGAGGCTGACTCCGATCGTGAGGTCGGCGGGCATGCCGACCGTCGGTGCGATCGGTAGGGGCGACAGGGTGCCGCCGTCGGTGAGGACGCGGCCGTTGAGTATCACCGGCGTGATGACACCGGGTATCGCGATGGACGCCCGGATCGCAGCGTGGACGGGACCTCGCTGGAACCAGACGGCGCGACCTGCTGCGAGGTCGGTGGCTACTGCGGTGAACGGAATCGGGAGTTCCTCGATCACCGCATCGCCGAGGATCTCCCGCATCTTGGACAGGATTCGTTCGGCGCGGATCGCGCCGGGGGCCGAGACCGACAGGTCGAGAAGGCGCACCACATCCATCTGGGACAGACCCGTGGCCCATTCGGTGTACGAGTCCATCGCGCCTGCCGCGTAGACGCCACCGACCAGCGCGCCCATCGAAGAGCCTGAGACTCCGACAATTTCGAGGCCACGTTCCTCGATCGCCCGGATGGCGCCGATATGGGCGTATCCGCGGGCACCGCCACTGCCGAGGGCGAGTGCCACGCGTGTCCGTCCGGCCATGGGTCCGATGGTACGCAGCACCCTCACCGATATCCGACGGGAGCGCAGTCGTCGTGTCGCGCACAGCGCCGGAGTTCGGAAGAATGTTCGGCGGTCGCACTGCACACTGGAGCCTGTGGGTGGATGGACGACATCGCGCCCCGTACCTATCAGCGAAGGAGCCGCATGCGTTTCGGACTGTTCGTTCCCCAGGGTTGGCGCCTGGACCTCGTCGGCATCGAGCCCTCCGATCAGTGGCAGGTGATGCGCGACCTAGCGGTCCGCGCCGATCGCGGCCCGTGGGAGTCGATCTGGGTGTACGACCACTTCCACACCGTCCCTGAACCCACCGACGAGGCCACCCACGAGGCATGGAGCCTCGTGTCGGCCTTCGCCGCCGTCACCGAGCGCGTGCGCATCGGCCAGATGTGTACCGCCATGGCCTACCGCAACCCCGCCTATCTCGCGAAGGTCGCGGCCACCGCCGACATCATCTCCGGTGGGCGCATCGAGATGGGGATCGGTGGCGGATGGTACGAACACGAATGGCGCGCATACGGTTACGGATTCCCGTCGCCGGGTGAGCGGCTGCGCCGACTCGACGAGGGCGTGCAGATCTTCCGACAGGCGTGGACCACGGGTTCCGCGACGTTCTCGGGTAGGCATTACACCGTCGACGGAGCCATCGTCCGTCCGCTTCCGCTGCAGGACGGCGGTATTCCGCTGTGGATCGCCGGCGGCGGCGAGAAGGTGACCCTGAAGATCGCCGCGAAGTACGCGCAGTACACCAACTTCGACGGCACACCCGAAGGGTTCGCGCGCAAGTCGGAGATCCTGCGCGAGCGCTGCGCCGAGGTCGGCACCGACTTCGACGCCATCGTGCGATCGGCCAACTACAACGTGGCGATCGGCCGCACCGAAGCCGAGGTGCAGGACCGGCTCGAGGCACTGCGGGCCCGTCTCGAACCGATCGTCGGAGCGGAGAAGGCCGACGGGGCGCTCGACGCCTTCCGGGGGATGCCCGCCGTCGGCACCCCCGAGCAGATCGTCGAGAACCTCACCGCGCTGAAGAAGCAGGGGCTCGAGTACGCGATCTTCTACGTTCCCGAAGCCGCCTACGACACCTCGGGGCTGGAACTGCTCGAGAAGGAAGTGCTCCCGCACCTCGCGTGATGCCCACTGCCCCTGAGACCTAGAGGGGCCAGCCCTCCACGGGTCCGGGTGGGTCGTCGGCGGACAGTCCGGCGACCCACACGTCCCGCGGCACGCCCCGCTGGAGCAGGCCGTTGCGGGCGATGCCCTCGTACCGGAACCCGACCCGTCGTGCGACGGCGGCGGAGGCATGGTTGCCGACGAAGGCACGCCACGCGACCCGCGGGACGTTCATGCCGTCCGGCGCGAACGCGAAACCGCATGCCAGGCGCACCGCGGCGGTCGCGAGTCCGTGGCGCCGCGTCGTCGGTGCGATCCAGTACCCGATCTCCGGGTCCGAGCCCTCACGCGGAACGAATCCGACCATGCCGCGCAATACTCCGTCCGCGGCGGTGCGCACGGCCCAGTCGGGCCATCCCTGGGCCCACTTGGCCGGAACGACGTCCTCGACGAAGTGCAGCGCGTCCGCTCGGGCGTAGGGGGAGGGCACGGTGGTCCACCGGGCGATCAGCGGATCCCGGCACGCCTGGGTGATGGCGTCGACGTCGGCCGGACCCGGTGGCGAGAGCACCACCGCGCCGTCGGTCAGCGTGCGTACGTCCATGTCACCGCAGTCCTGTGTCACCGCATCTCGGGCGGCAGTTCCTTGCTCGCCAGTTCGAGGCGACGCTCGTCGGTGGCGTCGATCTGGTCCACCATCTTCAGCTTGTCCTTCAGCACGCGCCACTCCACCTCGGGGATCTGCGCGACCGCGTCGGCAATGATCTTCTGATCACGGGTACCCCAGGCGATCGGCATGGGGCCCACCATCTGCCAGACCCCCGAGTCGTTGCGGGTCGTGCGGTCGGACAGGACCGCGGCACACGGCACCCGCTCACCGATCGCGATCCGGTGACCCGGCACCGCCTCCACGTTGCGGGTGACCAGGGCGAAGTGCCGACCGGACGTCTCGGGCTTGGCGATGTCGACCAGCGCGAGCAGCGTCAGCCCGCGGGCACGCTTGGCGGCGACGACGGCCGGGACGAGCGGGCTGTCGCGGTAGAGCTGCTCGATGGTCCCCACCTTGCGCGGCGCCCACAATGCCACCCACACCGACGTCGCTGCCGCGACCGCCAGCACGGCGGCGACGATGTACGCCCAGGCCTCGCCGAGCAGGAACAGACCCACCGCACCCGCGACACACACCAGGCCGACGAATATCGCCGACCACCGCAGACGACGGACATCCGCGAGGGTCTGGTTCACGGCCTTGGCATGGGGCAGGTCCACAGGGAAGTCGAAGCGGCGCACGCCACCAGCTTATGGGAGCCCTTCGGCCGACCACTGCCGGTCTCCGGCGGCGAGCCCGGCCGCGGCGGGCTCGAGCAGAATGCGCACAACGGCGCTATCGCGCGCAACGGTGACTCGGTGAGGGACGTGGCCACACACTCTGCTGTAGCAGAGATCACACAACCCTCACGGCTTCGAGCCGGACCCCCACACCGAACCTCCGGTCGCACCCGCGACCCGTGGTCGACGTGTGCCCGGACCGGCCCCGACCCCGTCAGAAAGTGGGCACCGCCATGCTCGTCGTCCTCGGCTTCCTGATGGTCGCCACGTTCATGTACCTGATCATGTCGAAACGGGCCACCCCGGTCGTCGGCCTGATCCTGATCCCGGTCGCGTTCGGCCTGATCGCCGGAGCCGGCACCGACATCGGCGACATGATCGTCGACGGCGTCGAAAGTCTCGCCCCCACAGCGGCACTGCTGTTCTTCGCGATCATCTTCTTCGGCATCATGATCGACGTCGGCCTGTTCGACCCGCTCGTACGGCTCATCCTGCGGCTCGTGCGCGACGACCCGGCACGACTGGTGATCGGAACCGCAGTGCTGGCGATGGTCGTCTCCCTCGATGGAGACGGGTCCACGACCTTCATCATCACCACCTCCGCACTGCTGCCGCTCTACCTGAAACTGAAGGTCAGCCCCGTCGTCCTCACCGTCGTCGCGGGCCTGGCGAACGCCACGATGAACATCATCCCGTGGGGCGGGCCGACGGTGCGCGCGGCCAGCGCGCTCGGGTTGTCCCCGTCCGACGTGTTCGTCCCGATGATCCCGTCGCTCGTCGTCGGACTCGTGGTCGTGCTGGGCTTCGCTGCTCACCTGGGCTTCGTCGAACGTCGCCGCCTCGGGAAGCTCACGTGGAAGCCCGACCTGATGCCGCTCGGCGCCGGTCCGTCCGGAGTGGGTACGACGGTCGGCAAGGACACGGACGAGGCCGGGGAGGTCGGGCAGTTGGCTGCCGGGCTCGACCCCGACCGTCCGACCCTGCGTCCGCGTCTGCTGCCCTTCAACGCGATCCTCACGGTGGCGCTGCTCGTCGTCCTCGGTCTCGACATCCTGCCGATCCCCGTGCTGTTCATGATCGCCGCCGGTATCGCGCTGGCCATGAACTTCCCGCGCGTCGTCGACCAGTCCGCCGCGATCGCACGGCACTCGTCGAGCATCGTGTCGGTCGTCGCGATGGTGTTCGCCGCGGCCGTCCTGACCGGCGTGTTCCAGGGCACCGGCATGGTCGAGTCGATGGCGTTGTGGCTCACCGGCGTCGTCCCCGACTCGCTCGGCCCGTTCCTCGCCGTCATCACCGGTCTGCTCAGCATCCCGATGACCTTCTTCATGACCAACGACGCCTTCTACTTCGGGGTGCTCCCCGTCCTGGCGGAGACCGCAGCGCAGTACGGCATCGAACCGGTCGAGATGGCGCGCGCATCGATCACCGGACAGCCCGTCCACATGCAGAGCCCGCTGGTCCCGGCGATCCTGCTGCTGGTGACCCTCGCCGGGGTGCCGCTGGCCGACCACCACCGCAAGGTGCTGTGGCGCGCCGGAGTGGTCTCGATCGTGATGCTCGTGGTCGGGGTGGTACTCGGGCAGATTCCGTTCGGGTGAGATCGGCCGCGGGCCACACTGGACGGATGGGACGAACGGGAGCGACGCCGTGAAACTTCGCACCCAGGTACTTCTGCTCCAGTCCGCGGTGGTGGCGGTGGCACTCGGCATCGGATTCACGGTGTTCGCCACCACCACCGAGGACCGAGTCACCGACGAGCACGGTCAGCGCGCGCTCGCGATCGCACGGTCGGTGTCCGCGGACCCGACCGTGCGGGACGAGGTCGCACGCTATTCGGCCGCCGACGACGGGGTGGTCTCCCCGGACAACCCGGAACTCGCATCCGGTGCGGTGCAGCAGGCCGCCGAGGCGGTCCGCACCGCCACCGGAGCGTTGTTCGTCGTGGTCACCGACGACCAGGGGCTCCGGCTCGCGCATCCCGATCCGGAGCAGCTCGGCCGGAGGGTGAGCACCGATCCCACCGAGGCGCTCGCCGGACGCGAGGTCATGACCAGCGAGTCGGGCACGCTCGGCGATTCCGTGCGGGCCAAGGTGCCGGTGGGCGATTCCGTCTCGGGCAGGGTGGTCGGGGAGGTCAGCGTCGGCATCGCCACCGACCGGGTGCGCGCCGATCTGCGCAGCGACCTCGCCGATGCCGCACTGATCGCGCTCGCGGCGCTCGGGTGCGGTGCTGCCGGGTCGTTGCTGCTCGCCAACCGCTGGAAGCGACTCACCCTGGGACTCGAACCCGAACAGCTCACCGAGCTGGTCCGCGAACAGGAGGTCGTACTGCACGGGATCTCCGACGGGGTCGTCGGCACCGATGCCCGCGGCATCGTCACGGTCGTCAATGCCGAGGCACGTCGCCTGCTCGATCTCGACGACAGGATCGGCCACCGCGTCGACCTCGACGACGGAATCGGCCACAGCGTCGACACTCTCGGGATCACCCCGCGGTTGCTCGACGTGCTGCGCGCCGCGGACGGCATCCCGGTCGCGGCGACCACCGGCGACCGGGTCGTGGTCGCCGTCTCGCGGCGCGTGGTGCGCGACGGCCGGGATCTCGGCACGGTGATGTCGGTGCGGGACCGGACCGACATCGAGACGCTCACGCGTGAACTCGATGCCGTCAAGGCGATGAGTACGGCGCTGCGGGCCCAGCGGCACGAATTCGCGAACCGCCTCCACCTGCTCGACGGACTGCTCCGCCGCGGGCACGCGGAGCAGGCGCTCGAGTACATCGAACAGATCCTGGGTTCGGGTCCGCTCGGTGAGCAGCTCGACGGCATCGACGCGATCACCGACCCCTACCTGCACGCCTTCCTCGTCGCGAAGGCCGCGCATGCGCGCGAGCAGGGAGTGGGGCTCGTGCTCGGCGAGAACACATGGGTGCACGCCACCGTGCAGGCGCCCGTCGACGTCACCACGGTGCTCGGGAACCTGCTCGACAATGCGATCGAGGCGGCACGCACGAGCGGGCGCACACCGGCCGAGGTGGAGGTCGAACTGATGGAGGACGGTGCCGACCTGCACGTGAGTGTCGCCGACACCGGCGACGGCGTCGATCCCGCGTTGCCCGACGTCTTCGTCGAGGGCGCGACGACCCGCAGCGATCCGACGGTGCCCGGCGGTCGCGGAATGGGGCTGGCGCTGGCACGGCGCATCGCACGGCTGCACGGCGGCGACGTCGTGCTGGCGGACCGAGGCGGGCAGCGCACACCGGAGAATCCGACCGGGGGTGCGGTCTTCCTGGCGACGCTGCCCGGGATGCTCGACGAAAGGGATAGGGGATGGGCGGAACGGATCTGAAGGTCCTCGTCGTCGACGACGACTTCCGCGTCGCCGAACTCCACGCATCCGTGGTCTCGGGTGTGGCGGGATTCGAGATCTGCGCGGTCGCCGGGAGCATCGCGGCAGCTCGGGACGCCGTTCGGTCCGGTCCCGTCGATCTCGCCCTCGTGGACGTGTATCTGCCGGACGGCTCCGGGGTCGACCTGATCCGGAGCCTCGAATGCGACAGTTTCGTGCTCGGTGCCGCCGGCGAGGGCACGACGGTGCGGGCGGCGCTCGCCGCCGGTGCGCTGGTGTACCTGGTCAAGCCGTTCGCGAGCACCGAACTGGCCCGCCGCCTGGCGGCCTACGCGCAGTACCGCAGGGTCGTCGCGGGGGAGGAGCTCACCCAGACCGAGATCGACACGGCGCTGGCTGCACTGCGACCGGTGTTGCCGGCCGCCCGCCCGGCCCCCTCGCGTTCGATGACCGAGGAACTCGTGATGCAGGCGCTCCGGGAATCACCGGAACCGATGTCGGCGGGGGAGGTGGCCGTGACGATCGGGGTGTCGCGCGCGACCGCCCAGCGCTATCTCGCGGCCCTCGTCGCGAGGAAACGCCTGCGGATGCAGTTGCGCTACGGCACCACCGGCCGTCCCGAACAGGAATACCGACCGCTGTGACGCTGGTCCCTGTGATCCGCGGTTCCGGAGAACTCCGCGTCAGCCGATCTGCGGTCCGAGCAGGTCGTCGGCGTCGGTGATCCGGTACGCGTAACCCTGCTCGGCGAGGAACCGCTGGCGGTGCGCGGCGTACTCGGCGTCGAGGGTGTCGCGGGAGACCACGGAGTAGAAGTGCGCCTGCCCACCGTCGTGCTTCGGACGCAGCAGCCGCCCGAGACGCTGGGCCTCCTCCTGCCGCGAACCGAAGGTGCCCGACACCTGGATCGCGACCGAGGCCTCCGGCAGGTCGATGGAGAAGTTCGCGACCTTCGACACGACGAGCACCTTCAACTCGCCCGACCGGAACCGGTCGAACAGCGCCTCGCGTTCCTTCGTCTTCGTCGACCCCTTGATGACCGGGGCGTCGAGCGCTTCACCGAGCTCGTCGAGCTGATCGATGTAGGCACCGATGATGAGTGTCGGGGCGTCCTGGTGCTGCTCGAGGATCGACTTGACCACCGGGATCTTGGTGCGCGCGGTCGAGCACAGCTTGTACCGCTCCTCGGGCTCGGCCACCGCGTACGCCATGCGCTCGGCGTCGGTGAGGGTCACGCGGACCTCCACGCAGTCGGCAGGCGCGATCCAGCCCTGGGCTTCGATGTCCTTCCACGGCGCGTCGAACCGCTTCGGGCCGATGAGGGAGAAGACGTCGCCTTCGCGTCCGTCCTCTCGCACGAGGGTCGCGGTGAGGCCGAGGCGGCGGCGGGACTGCAGGTCGGCGGTCATGCGGAAGACCGGCGCCGGCAGCAGGTGCACCTCGTCGTAGATCATCAGCCCCCAGTCGCGGGAGTCGAACAACTCGAGATTGCGGTACTCACCCTTCGACTTGCGGGTGATCACCTGGTAGGTGGCGATGGTGACCGGGCGGATCTCCTTCTTCTCACCCGAGTACTCACCGATCTCGTCCTCGGTGAGGGAGGTGCGGGCGATCAGCTCGCGCTTCCACTGGCGGCCGGCGACCGTGTTCGTCACGAGGATGAGTGTCGTCGCGCCGGCCTTCGCCATCGCGGCGGCGCCGACCATCGTCTTGCCGGCACCGCACGGCAGCACCACGACACCCGAGCCGCCCGACCAGAACGAGTCGGCGGCCAGTTCCTGGTAGTCGCGCAGGTGCCAGGGGTTCGTCTCGAAGTCCAGCGAGATCGAATGCGCCTCGCCGTCGACGTACCCCGCGAGGTCCTCGGCCGGCCAGCCGATCTTCAGCAGCATCTGCTTGACGCGTCCGCGCTCGCTCGGATGCACGATCACGGTGTCGTCGTCGATGCGGGCGCCGAGCATCGGGGCGATCTTCTTGTTCCGCAGGACCTCGGCGAGCACCGCCCGGTCGAGGCTGACCAGGGTCAGGCCGTGCGCGGGGTTCTTGACCAGCTGGAGGCGCCCGTAGCGGCCCATGGTGTCGACGATGTCGACGAGCAGGGCCTGCGGGACGGCGAACCGGGAATGCGAGACCAGCGCGTCGACGACCTGCTCGGCGTCGTGACCGGCGGCACGCGCGTTCCACAGTGCCAGCGGCGTCACCCGGTAGGTGTGGATGTGCTCGGGGGCGCGTTCGAGCTCGGCGAACGGTGCGATCGCCTGCCGCGCCTCGTTCGCCCGTTCGTGATCGACCTCGAGGAGCACGGTCTTGTCGGACTGGACGATGAGCGGTCCGTCGGCCACGAGTGCCTCCTGTGGATGGAAAGTAGAACTTTCCCATTCTCCAGGTTCGGGCCGTACCGCGCCACCACGACGGTGTACGGCCGTGCGTTCCCCCGTGGCGGGAACGCACGGCCGACCGGTTTCACGGCGTACTCACCGTGCGAGCGACTGCCGCACCTCCATCACGCACACCAGTGCCTCGGAGATACCGGACCGGTAGCCGGCGTCCTTCTCGGAGGCGGGAGGCCTCGAATCCAGTTCCGATTCGAGTCGTTCCTGGATCTTGTCCAGGGCATGCAGCGTCCGCTTCATTCCAGTACCGATTTCTCTTTCTCAGGCCGGCTGTTTCATCGCGCCGGCTCGCTCGTCGAGAACGAACACCCGTGCACGCGCCAATGCGGCACGATATCCGTGCCGCTGTGCGTCGGTGCCCGTTTCCCGACCGGACAATCCACTTATCTTCTCGTACAGCGCTTCGAGCGCTGCGATCTCGAGATCCATGGCCTGCAACCGGATTCAGCTCCGCTTCCGCTTACGAATGAACTCGCCGGCTTCGGCGGCCTTCTGCCGCTTCTCCTGGCGACGTTCCTTCAGGGACTTCGCAGGCTTCTTCGGATTCTTGCCCTTGTCGGCCATTGTCACTCCATCTTCGATGAACAACCACTCGACAGGACCACACCATACGTCATTTCCCAGGAAAAGCCAGTCGCTCGAATTATTCTGTGCGCCATCCGAACACGGCGTCGAAATATTCCGTACTCCGGTTTCCCGAGTTGATTTCACCGTGCGTCGATCCCTGTCGGGACGTTCCACGCGGCCGATACCGTCACCGGCGATGCTGTGCGGACAGAGGACGTCCACAGCCGGGCAGACGGGGGAGAGCGATGGGCCGGAGCGTGATCGCAGGCCGCAGCGTCTCGCGTCGCGAGCACCGTGCGTGTCGCGTCGTCCACCGATCGCGGTTCCGCGGCTGTCCGCACTGTCGCTGTTCTCCGAACCGCGACCGATGATTTCGGGATCGTTCCTCTCGGGGCCGGGCCTGCGCTCGGGTTCCCGTTCGTCTTCCGGTAGCGCGCGTCGGCGCATTCCGCGCGACGTCGCGCCGTTCACCTTCGCAAGGAGTTCTCATGACCGTGTCCTCACTCGTGCGCTCTCGAAGATCGCGCGCTCCGATCGTCGTCGCGGCCGCACTGAGCGTCGTGCTCACAGGGTGCGCCGGCGGTTCGACCGGGGGATTGTCCGCCGACGCCGAACTCCCCGAGGAGATTCCACCGGGGACGTCGTTGAGCATCGCGGTCAAGCCCACTCGTATCCAGCTCGAGGCGACCGGCCGTATCGACGAGTTGCCGTTCATGGTGTCGGACTGGCCCGATGTCTCGGCCGGTCCCGACGTCATCCAGGCGTTCCGCGGCGACGCCGTCGATCTCGCGGCCAATGCCGCGATTCCTCCCATCCAGGCCCATACCACCGGGCTCGACGCCAGGATCGTCGCCGTACGCGAGAAGGATTCGCCGCAGTACTCGCTCGCGACGGCACCCGGTACCGACATCGATTCGCTGGACGACCTGCGCGGCAGGAGAATCGCGTTGTCGCCGGGGCAGGCTCAGGGTGTCGTCGTGCTCCGGACGCTGAAGTCGGCCGGAATCGGCCTCGACGAGGTGGAATTCGTCGAACTGCCGAGCACTCAGTTCCTCACGGCGCTCCAGGCGAAACAGGTCGACGTCGCACCGCTGGCGGAACCGACCCTCACGAAGTACCTGAACCAGTACGAAACCGAGGGTGCGCGAGGGGTGTTCACGCCCGAGGTCGACGCGCTGAGTGTTCTGTGGGCTCCGGTGTCCGTGCTCGAGGACTCCGCGAAGGTCGCAGCGATCAAGGAGTTCATCCCGCTGTGGGCGCAGGGCGACGTCTGGGCATGGGAGAACCGGGACGAGTGGATCCGGAAGTACTACGTCGAGAGCGAGGGGGTCTCGTACGAGGACGGCAGGCGGATCGTCGACACCGTCGGCCAGAAACCGGCATATCCCACCGACTGGGACTCCGCGATCGAATGGACGCAGGAGACCTCGGAACTGCTCGACGAGGCCGGATGGTTCGACGAGTTCGACGTCGAGCAGATCTTCGATCGCAGATTCGAAACGATTGCCGCGGAGTCGGTTCCGCAGGAGTACCGGAAGGGGTCGGATTCGTGACCAGCACACTGACACAACCGGTGGAGGTCGGCGCCCGCCCGCCGGACCCCGTCGATCCGCCACCGACGGACGGGATCAGGCCGCTTCGGCGGCTCGGTCTCCGCAAGGCCGTCCCGTTCTCGCGCATGACCGGCGTGGTTCTGCTGCTCGCCGTGTGGGCGATCGGGTCGGGTGCCGGATGGATCGACGACCGCAAGCTCTCCGCTCCCTGGACCGTGGTGACCAGCGCGGTCGAGCTCGTCGCGGAAGGAACTCTGCAACAACATATCCTGGCATCGCTGAGCCGTGCCGTGCTGGGCTTCGTGATCGGATGCGTCATCGGTACCGCGCTCGCGCTCGCATCCGGTCTGACCCGCACCGGCGAAGCCCTGATCGACGGCCCTGTGCAGTTCAAGCGTGCGATCCCGACGCTGGGTCTCATCCCGCTGCTGATCCTGTGGCTCGGCATCGGCGAGACCTTCAAGATCACGGTGATCGCACTCGGGACGGTCGTGACTATCTACATCCAGACGCACAACGCCCTCACGGCGCTCGAGCAGCGCTACGTCGAACTCGCCGAGGTCCTCGGTCTCACGCGCGCACAGTTCGTGTGGAAGGTGGTGCTGCGAGGAGCGCTGCCCGGATTCTTCCTCGGTCTGCGCCTGGCGGTGACCGGTGCGTGGCTCACCCTGATCGTGGTCGAGAGCATCAACGCTGTGAGCGGCCTGGGCAAGATGATGTTCAACGCCCAGAACTACGGTCAGCCGGACGTCATCCTCGTCGGATTGCTCGTCTACGGCGTCTTCGGTCTGGCATCCGACGCCGGTCTCCGGTTGCTCGAGCGTCGGGCGCTCGCCTGGCGGAAGACGCTGGGCGGATGAGCGCCGTACGCATCCGCGGCCTGATCCGCGGCTTCGGCGACCGGAACGTGCTCGACGGACTCGACCTCGAGATCCCCGACGGGCAGTTCGTCGCCCTGCTCGGCAGGAGCGGATCCGGGAAGTCCACTCTGCTGCGTGCTCTTGCCGGCCTCGACTACGACGTGGAGATCCGCGGCGGCGCACTCGCGGTACCGGAGAAGGTCTCCGTCGCCTTCCAGGACTCCCGTCTGCTGCCCTGGCTGCGCGTGCTCGACAACGTCACGCTCGGTCTCGACAGGCAGGGCAGGAGCAGCGGATCCGAGATGCTGGCCGAGGTCGGCCTGGCCGGGCGCGAGGACGCCTGGCCGCTCGAACTCTCGGGTGGGGAGCAACAGCGTGTCGCGCTGGCCCGAGCCCTGGTACGGGAGCCGCAGTTGCTGCTCGCCGACGAGCCGTTCGGCGCGCTCGACGCCCTGACCCGCATCAGGATGCACGGACTGCTCGACGACCTCGTCCGCGCGCACCGTCCCACCGTGCTGCTCGTGACCCACGACGTCGACGAGGCGATCGTCCTCGCCGACCGGATCGTCGTGCTGGACGAAGGACGCATCGCCGTCGACCGCCACGTGGATCTCGACAAACCCCGTTCCATCACCGACCCCGGTTTCCGGGGCATCCGGGAGGACCTCCTCACCGCCCTCGGTGTCATCACACAACCGTGACGAAAGACCTTTCACGACAGGAGAAGACATGACCGACCGTCGATTGCACCTCAACGCCTTCCTCATGCCCATCGGCCACCACGAAGCGGCGTGGCGTCTGCCGGAGAGCGACCCGAACGCGAACCTCGAGATCCAGCACTACATCTCGCTCGCCCGCACCGCCGAGCGCGGCAGGTTCGACTCGGTGTTCCTCGCCGACAGCCCCGTACTGTTCGCGAATCCCGAACGGCGTCCGAGCGGCAAGCTCGAACCCACGATCATCCTCACCGCGATCGCGACGGCCACCGAGCGAATCGGTCTCATCGGGACCGCGTCGACGACCTACAACGAGCCCTACAACCTCGCGCGGAGATTCGCGTCGCTGGACTTCGTCAGCGGTGGACGTGCCGGCTGGAACATCGTCACCACCGCCGGTGACGATGCCGCCCGCAACTTCGGTCTCGACGGGGTGCCGGCGCACAAGAGCCGCTACGCGCGGGCCGCCGAGTTCGTCGAGGTGTCGACCAAGCTGTGGGACAGCTGGGAGGACGACGCGATCGTCGCCGACAAGGAGGCGGCGATCCACGCCGACTCCGCGAAGGTCCACACCTTCGACCACGAGGGAGAGTTCTTCTCGGTGGCCGGGCCGCTCAACGTGCCGCGGTCGCCGCAGGGCTACCCGCTGCTCGTGCAGGCGGGCTCGTCGGAGAACGGCAAGGACTTCGCCGCCCTGTACGCCGAGGCGATCTTCACCGCCCAGCCCACCTTCGAGGAGGGCAAGGCGTTCTACGACGACGTGAAGGATCGCGTGGGCAAGGTCGGCCGCGACCCGCGGCAGGTGCTGATCCTCCCGGGCATCGTGCCCGTCATCGGCGATACGGAGAAGGAGGCACGCGAACTCGACGCCGAACTGGCCCGGCTGATCTCGCCCGAGTACGCGCGCCACCAGCTCGCCGAACGGTTCGGGTTGCGGCCGGAGCAGCTTCCGCTCGACGAGCCGCTGCCGGAGAACCTGCCGTCCGAGGACGAGATCGAGGGAGCCAAGAGCCGGTACACACTCATCGTGCAGCTCGCGCGACGGGAGAACCTCACGGTGCGGCAGCTCATCGAACGCCTCGGCGGCGGTCGCGGCCACCGCACTTTCGCGGGCACGGCCGAGCAGGTGGCCGACACGATCGAGCACTGGTTCCACAGCGGCGCGGCCGACGGTTTCAACATCATGCCCGCGGTGCTGCCGTCGGGGCTCGAGAAGTTCGTCGACGGTGTGGTGCCGATCCTGCAGGAGCGCGGTCTGTTCCGCGCCGAGTACACCGAATCCACCCTGCGTGGGCACTACGGGCTCCCGCGGCCGGAGAACCAGTTCACCGTCGGCAGGGCGTTCGCGCGGTTCGCGACGCAGCGCTGAGCCTCTCCGCCCACGGGCCGGTGGTGGGCGGTTCCGCGCGATGCCTGATCGACCGCACCCGGGTCCGTCGTCAGTCGACCAGCGCCACCGACGTGACACGGTGCAGCACGAAACTGCGCACCGAGCCGGTCGCCGGGTCGAAGGCCTGCACCTGCCCGCCGCCCACCGACACCGGGTCGACGATGCGGCGCGTCGCCACCCCCTGCGCGTCGACGTAGCCGAGGGTGACGCTGCGCTTGCCGTGCACAGCCAGTTGCAGCAGCGCGAGTGTCGCCGCACCGCCGGATCGGCTGCCGTCACCACGTGCCGAGGCCGTCGGTGTCGCGGCCTCCGCACGGTCGCCGGCGCGCAGCGTGCGCACGAGGGTGTCGAGTTGCTCGTCGCTCGGCGCGGTGGGTCCGGCATAGCGGGCCCGGGCACGCGGCATCGCAACACGGGCGCCCCGGGGCCGTAGATCCACGATCGCTCCCGAGGCGTCCTCCCCGGCGGGCGCGAAGCCCGCGGCGCGCAGCTCGGTGAGCACCTCGGCGAGAGGCGCCTGCGAGATCGCGACGGTCGGGGCGACCGCGCGCAGGGCGAGCGTGGCGGCGACCGGGGCGGACAGCACCTCGGTGAGCAGGGCCGGATCGTCGGCGCGGACGAAGGACGTCGCCACACCGGCCCGCAGGCGTCCGTGGCGACGCGCGACGTCGTCGATCAGGTAGGTGAGCGACTGCGGCACCGGTGTGCGCGAATGCGTCGCGAACAGTCCGTGCAGGTCGCTCGCGCCGAGACCGGCGTCGAGCGCGCGCCGGATACTGCTGTCGCCGATCCGGTAGACGGTCGCGGCACCGGCCGATTCGACATCGGCGACGAGCGCGATCCGCTCGCCGAGTTCGGGGACGAGCGGGCCGGGAGCGACGACCGTGAGGTCGGCCTGGACGAGCACGTAATCGACGGGTTCGGGCAGCACCGCCGCCATCTCGGCCTCGGCGTCGCCGCCGTGCAGCAGCGCCTTGCCCGGCGACGCGAGCATGCCGTGCGCGACGAGACCGAGTGTCGTCGCCTCCCGCACGGTCTCCACGACACTCGTCGTGTCGAAACGACCCGCCCAGCGCGGACGACGCCACGCCGCAGCGGCACGCAGGTCGGCGACGTCCGTGCCCGCCGCCGGCACGTCGGAGAGGACGTCGAGCAGCAGCCGCCGGTCACGGGCGGCGGTGGGGGACTTCACCTCGTCGGACAGTGCGGCGACCGGCTTGTCGTTCTGGTCGCGGCGGCCGATCAGCCAGGGCCGGCGCGGCAGGTCGAGCCAGGCACCGGCGAGCACGGCCCAGCGGTAGGCGGGGGAGGACGTGAGCCACGCGTCGGTGGCGGTGGTCGGGGCCCAGTGATCGTCGTCCCCGGGTGTCGGCGGGTCGGGGAGGCCGCGCGCGATCAGACCGGCACCGGCAAGGACCTCGACGACGAGCGCCGTCTCCTCGTCGTCGAGTCCGACCGCCTTCCCGACGCGATGCAGTTCGCGGACGCCGAGCCCTCCGGCCTTGAGGACGGGAGCGGGTTGCGCCCCGAGAATGTCGAGAACGTCCTCGCAGTGCCGCAACAGTTCGAGGGCGGCACCGGCAGCGGTCGCGTTGACGTCGGCGGTCGAGCGGGTGGGTTTCGGTGCGCGCGGGGGAGCGAGCGCCGCCGGATCGAAGGGGGCGTCGTCGCGCAGCGCTTGGCCCACCCGGTGGGGGAGTTCGACGGTCTCGTCGTCGATACGGAAGAGCAGCCCGGCAGCGAGCAGCTTCTGCACGGGCCGGTCGGCGGGAGTGTCCGGCGCGGCGTCGCGGGTCCGGCCGATCGGGGACGTGCGCGACAGGGTGTCGAGGATGCTGCGCTGCTCGGGCGGGAGAGCCGCGAGGAGGTCGTCGAGTTCCTGCCGGGACGGTCCGGTGACGTCGCCGGTGCGTCCGACGCGCCACGGAACGGCGTCCACGGCGGCGGCAACGAGACGCAGCTCGTCGGTGGACCCCCACACGAGCAGCAGCGAGCGCAGGGTGGACAGGATCCGGTCGAGATTCCTCGCGCTGATGCGGCCGGAGACCTCGTCGAGCACGGCGGCGCGGGAGACGGGGGTGTCCACCGCTCCGAGACGGGCCAGGACCTCGACGATCCCGAAGGCGGCGGTGTCGAGTTCGTCGGCCGCACGGAAGACCGAGGCGCGTTGCTGCGCTCGGCTCGCGAGCACGTTCATGCTCGCCGGTGGCGGCACCACGAGATCGGGACGGGCACGCAGCGTGGCGGCCAGATCCGTGTCGCGTCGACCTGCCAGCCAGCGGGCGAGGGAGTCCGAGGCGGTGTCGGGAGCGGGCGTGGTCGGGGACATCCCCTCCAGATTAGAGACCTGCGGTAGCAGGCCCCGAACTCACCTGCCAAAATGAGCGCATGGCTACCTCTTCGAAAAAGCATTACGTCGACCACGGATGGCCCGAGCTGGCCGACGGTGAGCACGCTGTCACCGAACTGTCGTCCACGCGTTCCGGTCCGCTCTCCCCGTACGGTGAGGACACCGTGTTCCCGTTGCCGGTCGAGGACCTGCCCTACACGCATCCGAAGACGGTGATCAACCGCTGATCCGATCGCGGATCACCGAACAGGCTCTTCCGTACGACGCCCGGTCCCTTCGTGGGGCCGGGCGTCGTCGTGTGAGGGAGGAACGAGCTCGTCCGCATATGCGGAAGGGCCCCGCACCGTGATCGGTGCGGGGCCCTTCCGGGATGTTCGGGGTGTTACTGCGGGAGCACCGCGCGAACGGCGTCCAGGATGTTCGGGTCGAGCTCGACACCGGCGTCCTGGAGTGCGGTGACGCCCTGCTCGAAGCCGGCCAGGATGCCCTGGACCTCGGCGGGGAGAGCGGGGGTCTCCGGAAGCTGCGGGACAGCGTTCTGGATGGCGGGCGCAGGGGTCTCGGCGGGAGCGCTGGGGGCTGCGTCGACGGAGCGCTGCGTGGGCGCGCTCGACAGTCCGAGGCTCGACGAGCAGGAGGGCCATGCGCCCCAGCCCTGGCCGGCGAGGACACGCTCGGCGACGGCGATCTGCTGTTCGCGGCTGGCCTGGTGGGCCGTGGCAGCGTATTCCTGGCCACCGTAGGCGTTCCAGGTGCTCGGCGAGAACTGCAGGCCGCCCTGGAAACCGTTGCCGGTGTTGATCGCCCAGTTGCCACCGGACTCGCACTGTGCGAGGCGGTCCCAGTCGGAGTCGGGAGCGGCAGCGGCGGTGCCGCTGAACGCGACACCCGTGACGCCGAGGACTGCACCCGTCAGCGCGAACTTGGCGACGGTACGACCGGTATTGGTGGGCTTGCGATGGCGTCCGCTCATGTCGGTTCCGTGTTCCTCTCCGTACGCACCTACGAGGTCAGCTGTCGGGTTCGGGCTGAAGAGGTTGCCCGGCCGTGTCGCTCCGTTGGGAGCGCCTTCGGCTTCACCCCGAGGACCGTCGCGGTTGCGTCGGCCCGGGCCTCCTGGACACCGTCCGGCTGTGGGCCGATCGGTTCCTGGGAGACCGGTGGGTCCCCCGTTTCCTGTCCCCTGTGGATCGTTCGTCGGGACTTCCGGAACCACGGGACAGGAATTTGGCGCGGCGGTTCCGGACCGGTCGAGCCAGGCGGTTCGACCGGACATGACGGTAACGGTTCCGAGGGCGAAGTGTCACCAATTGATAACGCGCCGATTCGCGTGGCGACAGACGTGCGTGGCGCAGACCAGGGAATAAAGTCCCAGGTAGTGGGGTTCGGGTACCCGAAAATCCGTTTCGAGTCCCGCCCGTTATCCGCTCGTTATGTGAGAAAGATCACATGTAACTCGGGCGGGCATCCACAGGAACGATCTCCCGCCCCAAGGGCATCAGGGAGATCGGGATCATCTTCAGGTTCGCGACGGCGAGCGGGATACCGATGATCGTGACGGCCATGGCGATCGCGGTGGCGATGTGGCCGAGGGCCAACCAGATGCCGGCCACCAGGATCCAGATGACGTTGCCGATCAGCGACATGGCGCCGGCCGTCGGCTTGTCGACCGTCGTCTTGCCGAAGGGCCACAGCGCATAGATGCCGATCCGGAACGACGCGATGCCGAACGGGATGGTGATGATGAGGATGCAGCAGATCAGACCTGCCGCGAAGTAGCCGAGCGCGAGCCACAGCCCGCCGAAGATCAGCCAGATGATGTTGAGCAGGATCCTCATGTCCGGTCTCCATTCCGAGCGCGCCGGCCCGAGCGCAGCGCGAAGGCGATGGCGAGGGCGAAGCCCAACGGCCATGCGAGGGTCAACAGGTACAGCACGAGCCCGGGCTTGCCGTCGGTGAGCGCCGGAATGAGGAAGATGGCGACGACCGCCACCACACCGACGACGAAGCAGGCGATCGCGGCCTTCAGGAGGCCGTTACGCGGGGCGGCAGACGAATCCGAAGATGAAGTACCCACGTGACCACGGTAGTCGCCGCAAGGACGGACGGTGACGTCCGGGAGCGGGAAGACGATTCGGGGGCGGACCCACCTCTGCGGGTACACTGACAGGTGTCCACGCGTCCCGCTCGACCGAGTCGGGGCGCGTTGTTTTGCATGTTGAACGGTTGCCCCACTGTGGGGCACAGCTGTCGAGGAGCAGGTGAGCGCGGTGCCGACCGGCAAGGTGAAGTGGTACGACGTCGAGAAGGGCTTCGGCTTCCTGTCCCAGGACGAGGGTGAGGACGTCTACGTCCGTGCCTCGGCGCTCCCGGAGGGAGTGGGAGCGCTCAAGCCCGGCCAGCGCGTCGAGTTCGGTATGGCGGTGGGCCGCCGGGGTCCGCAGGCGCTGAAGGTCGAGCTCCTCGAGCAGCCCACGCTGCGGCAGGGTCGCCGCGAGGCTCCCGCCCAGCAGAAGCGCCGCGCGCCGGACGAGCTGCACGGCATGGTCGAGGACATGATCAAGCTGCTCGAAGCAGCGGTCCAGCCCGATCTGCGGCGCGGGCGTTACCCCGACCGCAAGACCGGGCAGCGCATCTCCGAGGTCATGCGGGCGATCGCGCGCGAGCTCGACCACTAGATGTAATCCTGGGACGAACCACGACGGGCCGCCCTCGCCATGTGCGAGGACGGCCCGTCGTCGTACGCGGGGCCGAAGCTCAGAACGTCTTGACGGCCCACACGGCGTGCGCGATCGGTTCACCGGCCTCGTCGACCACGGCCGACGGCAGCTGGATCTCCACTCCGAGCAGCTGCAGCTCCGGAGAGCTCTCCACGGTGAGGGTGCGGCGCGCACCGGCCTCGAACATCGCGCCGTCGATGTAGGTCTGCCCGGTCTGCGTGTCGCCGTAGACGGTGAGGATGCGCCACGGCGCGTCGGCGATCTCCGACGGAAGAGACAGCTGCAGCGGGTAACCGGCCGGCACGTCGAGCTGACCGATCGGGTTCTCCACGCAGTCCTCGAGATAGAGATTGCAGTGCTGCGCGGGGTCGACCGTCACGGTCTCTCCCCGTGCGTACGCGGTGATCGTGGGGAGCGTGGGCTCGGCCGAATCGACCAGTTTCCACACCGTGGCGGCGACTCCCGCTACCACGACCACCAGGGCTACCAGCAGCAGCGCGAGAGTCTTCTTCGTCCGGGCCTGCAACTCAACTGTTCCAATCTTCGGTGGGGGATCCACCGGCGCGCCTTCGCCCGGCAGCCGTCTCGGTGGAGACGCGTTCGGGTCGACGGCCGCCGAATCCCGGCAGCAATGTCCCCCCACGGTATGTCAGCACCGTCTGCGCGAATCCGAGAACCAGCACGACCGAGACCACAGCGAATCCGAGCCACAGCTCGGTCGGCAGCAGCACACCCATCGCCCCACCGAACACCCAACTGAGCTGGAGGACCGTCTCGGACCTGCCGAAACCGGACGCGATCGACTCCTCGGGAAGGTCCTGCTGGAGCGATGCGTCGAGCGAGACCTTGGCCAGCGCGCTGGCGCACGCCGCGACGAGCGCCGCGAGCGCAGCGGCCAGGACGTTGCCGGTCGCGGCGACGACGGCGGCCACGACGACGACCGCGGCGGTGCATCGCACGACGATCAGAGCGGGCCGTCCGAGCGCGAGTCGCGCCCCGGTGGCGTTGCCCGCGAAGTTGCCGACCGCAGCGGCGGCACCGACACCACCGAGCATCGCGGCCTGCATGAGCGGATCCTGCCCGGTGGTGTTCTTCGCGACGAACGCCATGAACAAGGTCAGGAAGCCGGTGAGGATGCGGATCGTGCCGTTGCCCCACAGCCCGGTCACCACCGCCCGTCCCAGCGGTTGCTTGCGTTTGCCGGACTTGGTGACGATCACCTCGGTCACGGTGTCGGCGTTCAGCACCTCGGTGCGCGCGTCGGAGCGGTGGTACGACAGCGTCGCCGGCACCTCGCCCTCGGTGACCTCGACCCAGGCAGGGATACGCATGCTCAGGTAGGCGCCGAATGCGGTGATCCCGGCGCACAGCCACAGCGCGCCCGACGAACCGAACGCCCACGCTGCGGCCGCCGCGATCGCGCCGGCGCCGATCGTGCCGCCGACCAGGCCGAAGACTGTCAACCGGGAGTTCACCCGCACCAGGTCGATCTCCGGTGGCAGGACTCTGGGTGTCACCGCGGATTTGAGCACCGCGAACGATTTGCTCAGCACCATCATGCCGAGGGCCGCCGGATACAACAGCCAGCTGTCGAAGTTGAACACCAGCACCACTGCGAGCACCGTGCGCAGCGCGAACGACGTCGCCAGAGCGACGCGACGACCGTGTTGCAACCTGTCGAGCAACGGCCCGATGAGCGGGGCGATGATCGCGAACGGCGCGATCGTGATGAGCAGATACAGCGCGACCTTCGTCCTGTCCTCACCGGTGGCCGCCGAGAAGAACAGGGTGTTCGCGAGCGCGACGGCGATGGCCGCGTCGGAGGCGAAGTTCGCCATCGTCGCGTAGGTGAGCGCGGTCAGGCCCGACTTGTCGGCGCCGTCGGCCGTGGCCGCTCGACGGAAGGTCGCGATGCCCTTCGAGGTGAGTTCGCGGCTGCGCAGGGCCGCGACCCGCGTCACCGTCAACTTCCGCGGCATGCGCGGGGCGCGCGGCGAGTCGGTCTCGGACGAGGACTCCGCCCGACCGGCGGCCGACGCACCCGGCGGTCGGCGCGGATGGTCGACGGGATGCAGGGGCGGTAGGGGAGTGCGACGGCCCGAGACGCGGCGCGGAGGCGGATAGTTGCTGTACCCCGGATGCTGCGAACCCGGGGCACGGCCGTCCGCTCCCTCGGGGGCGGGTCGCTCGTCCGGTTCGGTCACGTCTTCGATTCTTCCCCACGCGATAGCGGCTGTAACACAAGGGCGGCACGTGGCCCGAGTGACGCGTGTCGCGATCGGTATGCCACCCGGATCACTCCACGAAACGCACTTCGAACAGCGTCGGCCAGTACTTGCCCGTCACCAGGAACCGATCGGTCCCGGGGATCTGCGCGATGCCGTTGAGGACGTCCACATCGGCGTCCTCGGGCAGCCGATCGCGCAGCGGAGCCGCATCGACCCGGGCCTCCACGCGGCCCGACGCCGGATCGATCAGCACGATCTCGTCCGTCTGCCACACGTTCGCCCAGACCCTGCCGTCCTCGGTGCACTCGAGTTCGTTGAGCTCCGACACGGCACGCCCGTCCCGGTGCACGGTGACGCGCCCGAGTTCGTCGAAGGTGGCCGGGTCGCGGAAGATCAGCTCGGCCGAGCCGTCGCTCATCACCAGGCGGTCGGGTTGCGCGCACAGCCCCCAGCCCTCGCCGTCGTAGTCGACCCGGCGCTTCTCGAGGAGGGTGTCGCGATCGCGGACGACGGCCGTGCCGTCCTTCCAGGTCAGTTGCCACAGCTCGTCGCCGACCACGGTGATGCCCTCACCGAAAAGATCGTCGAGGACGGGTTCGCGGGTGCGCTCGGTCTCGGCGAGGGTGACGGTCCCGCTGTCGAGGTCGACCTCCCGGGCCGACACCCACGAGCGCCCGGCCCGGCCGGTGCCTTCGAGCAGTTCGCCTTCGTCGATCTCGAGGCCCTGGGTGAACGCTTCCGGATCGTGGGGGTGCGTGGCGACGACCTCCACACCGAGTTCGGTGGCGGGTGGACCGGGTTCGGCGACGAGATCGTCGCCACATCCGGCGGTGGTGACGCAGACGACCGTCGCGACCGCGGCCGAGAGGAGAAGACGGGGCACGCGCCCATCCTGCACCTCGCGCGTGAGCGGTGCCTGTACGACCTTCCGCGACCCGCAGGCGCCGGAGCAGACAGGTCAGGCAGAATGGGGGCCGTGAGTGTTGCCTCTGCTTCCACTTCCCGAGGAACGAACCCCGTGGTCGATCCGGCGGTGCGTTCCGTGCTCGCCGACGCCGTCGACCTCGCCCGGGCCGCACTCGACGAACTCGGGGACGGTGGAGTCGGCGCCTATCTGGGCGTGACGCGCGAGGACGAGTGCTCGGCCACCCATCGTTTCGCCTCGGAGTTGCCGGGCTACCGCGGGTGGCAGTGGGCCGTCGTCGTGGCCGCCGCCCCGGACTCGGATCGGGTGACGGTGAGCGAACTCGTGCTCCTGCCCGGTCCCGACGCGCTCGTCGCGCCCGAGTGGGTGCCGTGGAGCGAGCGGATCCGTCCCGGCGATCTGGGCCCCGGCGACCTGCTGGCTCCCGCTCCCGACGACGTGCGCCTGGTCCCCGGTTACATGCAGTCCGGCGACCCCGAGGTCGACGAGACCGCTCTCGAGATCGGGCTGGGCCGCAAGCAGGTCATGAGCCTGGAGGGTCGCCTCGAGGCAGCGCAGCGCTGGTTCGACGGAGAGTACGGCCCCGGCTCGGAGATGGCGAAGGCCGCTCCGTCCTCGTGCCGCCTGTGCGGTTTCTACCTTCCGCTCGCCGGATCGCTGCGCGCGGCCTTCGGCGTCTGCGGGAACGAGTTCGCCGCCGACGGTCACGTCGTGCATGCCGAGTACGGGTGCGGCGCGCATTCCGACACGACCCTGCCCACCGGCGCCGGTTCGCCGATCTACGAGGCGTTCGACGATTCGGCAGTGGAGGTCGTCGAGCTCGGGCCGGCCACCGAGTCCGCGCCGACCGATTCCGCGCCGACCGATTCCACCGCCGAGTCGTCCGAGCCGTCCCCGCCCGAGTCGGAACAGACCGACTGACGTGACCCGGCCGGACCCCGCGGATCCGTTCGGGACCGCGGCGTTACGCGAAGGGATCATCGCGGCCTGGTCGTCGTCGCCCACCCGTCTGCGCGAGGACGCGGCCACCGAGGCCGATCACGTCCGTGCGGGGTACCGCGACCGCGTCCTGACCGAGCTCGCCCAGAACGCCGCCGACGCCGCGGCACGTGCCGGTGTGCCGGGTGAGTTGCGGGTGTGGTTCGCCGAAGGCCGTCTCCACGTCGCGAACATCGGTGAGCCGCTCGACGAGGGCGGTGTCCACGCGCTGACCGCGCTGCGCTCGTCGAACAAGACCGGCGCGGGATCCACCGTGGGGCGGTTCGGTGTCGGCTTCACGGCGGTGCTGTCGGTCTCCGACGACATCGAGGTGCGTTCGCGCACCGGTTCGCTCCACTTCTCGGCCGACCGCACCCGCGCGGTGCTCGCCGAGCGGAACCTGCCCGAGCCGGAATCCGGTGTCCCGGCGCTGCGCCTCGTGTGGCCGACGGAGACACCGCCGGCGACCGGCAGCGACACCGAAGTCGTGCTCGTCCTACGCCCGGGAGTCGACGCGGTCGCGTTGCTCGACGCCTTCCGTTCCGAGGCCCACGACATCCTGCTCGAACTCCCGGGCCTGCACACCCTCGTCGTCGCAGACGACGAATTCACCCGTCACCGGCGCGAACTCGACAGCGGCCTATGGGAGGTGCGGATCGGCGATCGCACCTGGTGGGAGTTCACCGGAGCGTCGGCGCGATGGCTGGTGCCCGTCGTCGACGGGCGGATCGACCCGGTCCGCAACGACGTCCTGCGGGCCCCCACCCGCTCCGACGAGGAGCTGTCGCTCCCTGCGATCGTCGTCGCCGACGTCGCCATGCAACCCGACCGGCGGCGTGTGCTTCCCGGCGCCCATGTCGAGAACGTCGCCCGCGGATACGCGCGGTTCGTCGCGGCTCTGCCCGCCGAGCAGCGACTCGACCTGGTGCCCCTGCCGGGTTTCGCGCGCAGCGAGGTCGACGGACGGATCCGCGAGGCGATCCTCGACGAGCTGGCTGCCGGCGCGTGGCTTCCCGCCGCCGACGGCAGCGCCGATCTGGTGCCCGACCGGGCCGTCGCACTCCCCGGTCTCACCGACGAGCTCGCCGACGTCCTCGGCGAGGTCGTCCCGGGACTCGTGATCCCCGAGTTGTGCGGGCCGCGACATGCCTCCGCGCTGACCGCCGTCGGCGTGCATCGGCTCGGTCTCGCGCGACTGGCCGAACTGCTCTCCGGGCACGAACGCGATCCGAAGTGGTGGAACCGCCTGTACGAGGCGCTCACTCCGCTCGTTGTCGACGCGGTCGCAGCCGAGGAACTCGCGTCCCTTCCCGTTCCGCTGTCGGACGGCCGGACCGTGACCGGCCCGCGCACGGCCGTGCTCGCGACGCAACTGCAGGATCTCGGCCCGGTGTCGATGCCGTGGGTGCGTCTCGTCCATCCCGACGCCGCGCATCCGCTGCTCGCCCGGCTCGGAGCCGGCACCGTGACGGTCGAGGACCTGCTCGCCGACCCGGCGCTCGTCGCGGCCGTCGAGGACACCGATCCCGACGACATCGACCCGGACGGCGACTTCCCGGCCGGTGAGCTCGCCGACGTCGTGCTGCGGCTGGTGCCGCTCGTGTCGCCCACGGCCGTGCCCCGCGAACTCGGGGCGCTGCTGTTGCCCGACGCCCACGGCGACCTCGTCCCCGCCGACGAACTGCTGCTTCCCGGTGCACCGCTCGCAGAAGTGCTGGTCGCGGACGCGCCCTTCGGCACCGTCGACCCGTCCGTCCCCGACCGGTACGGCGCCGACGCCCTGCGCGCGATCGGTGTGGGCTGGGGTTTCACGGTCCTGCGCGCGGAACTGCCGACCGGACCCGACCACGACCTGCCCGACGAGCACCTGTGGTGGGAGCGGCTCGACGACGATCCCGAGGTGCTCGTCGCCGTGCGCGACCTCGATCTCGTCGACGATCGCCGCTGGTCGCGGGCATTGACCCTGCTGGCCGCCGAACCTGCGACGGCCGAGGCGATCACCGACCCCGCCGGATACACGGCGTGGTACCTGCGCACCCGCGCGTCGCTCGACGGCCGGCCTCTGGGGCACTACCGATTCGCCGACGACACCCTCTTCGAGGGTCTGCTCGACCCCTGCACCCACCCCGACGCATCGGCCTTCCGCAGCGCCCTCGCCGGTACGCGGATCGACGACACCGATCTGGCACAAACACTGCTCGACCGGCTCGCGGACGACAGCAGGTCGCCGGGACCGGCCGCGATCGTCGCCGCCCACGACGCGCTCGCAGCGGCCTTCTCGTCGGGTGGTCTCGACCCGGAGTCGGTGACCCTGCCCGACGGGGTGCGCAGCCTGGTGGGTGTCGTCGTCGATGCAGCCGACGCTCTCGTGCCCGACCGTCCGTGGTTCGCGGCCGCGATCCCGCACGACCGGCTCGTCACCGGGGGCCGGGGAACCGCCCACGCGCTCGCGGACGTGCTCGACATCGCCGTGGCATCCGCGGTGATCGACGCCGAACCTGTCGAGCAGGGCCGGAGTTCGACGTGGGAGCGCGAACCGGCCGCGGTCCTGGCCGGGATCGTCGCGGGTGTGCCGCTTCCGCGCGGGGTGCTCGCGCTGCACGACCGACTCGTCGTCCGCTGCTCCGGAGCGCTGACCGGTGAGGTCGAGGTCCCGTGGTGGGTCGACGCGGCCGGCACCGTCCACAGCACACCGGCCGGTCTGGCGGCGGCACTCACCGCGTTCGCGGCTCCGGACGTGAGAACCGAACCGTGACGCTCGATGCCGCGGTGCTCGACTGGATGGTGTCGATCCGTGAGCCGGGGCTGACCACCGCCGTGACCGCACTCACCCACACGGGCGGGGGAGTCGCCACGACCCTGATCGCCGCGGTGACGACGCTGCTGCTGGTGCGGGCCGATCGTCTGTCCGACGCCGTCCTCGTCGCCGGAGCGGTCCTCACGGGCTGGCCGGTGATGGTCCTGCTCAAGAATCTGTTCGGCCGCGTCCGGCCACCGGAACCCGAACGGCTGCTGGCCCTGCACACCGAATCGTTCCCGTCCGGACATGCGATGACCAGCGCCGTTCTGGCCACGGTGCTCATCGCGGTCGTCGTGCGCACATGGCCGCGGGGCGATCGCCGCCGGACCGCCGCGACGATCGCGCTCGCCGCCTACACCGTCGTGATCGGGCTCTCCCGCGTCTACCTCGCGGCGCACTGGTTCACCGATGTCGTCGCGGGCTGGATCTTCGGGATCACATGGGCACTGCTGTGGGTGTGGTTGATCACTCGGGTGCGGATCCGTCGCTGACACCGCTGCGGGCGTGTCGCGGACGGCTGTGGGCGAGGGTCAGTCCAGCCCCACCTGGGCACCCCGGTCGCCGCGCCGGGCGGCCCGGCGCTGCAGCAGGAAGAGCGCAGTTCCCAGCAGCCCCACCACGATTCCCGCCACGCAGACCGGGAGCACATCGTCCCGGAGCTCGCCGCCCACCACCGCCACGACGACGGTCGCCACCACCCACAGACCGGTTCCCACGGCGAGCGCGGGGCGAGGGTCGGCGAGGCGTCGGATGCGGGCTGCGACGAGCTGGGCGGGTTCCACGGTTTGCAGATTAGTTCCTTCGCGCTGCAATAATCGGTTCCCGTTGCGACGCCCCGTACTCGACGAGCGGATTTGTGGACATGGCCGTAGGCACCGACTCCAAGCGAACGTCCTTTCTGGACACCTATTTCAAGATCACGGAACGCGGTTCCACCGTGTCCCGGGAGGTGCGTGGCGGCATCGTCACGTTCTTCGCGATGTCGTACATCGTGGTCCTCAACCCGCTGATCCTCGGTAGCTTCTCCGCCGACGACGCGAGCGCGAAGGTCGACGTGATGGGCAACATCCTGCCCATCAACCAGGTCGCCGCCGTCACCGCGCTGGTCGCCGGCTTCATGAGCATCGTCTTCGGTGTGGTCGCCAACTATCCGTTCGCCATCGCCGCCGGCCTCGGCATCAACAGCCTGCTCGCGGTGACCATCGCGCCGCAGGTCACCTGGCCCGAAGCGATGGGCCTGGTCGTCATCGACGGCATCATCATCGTCGTGCTGGCCCTGACCGGTTTCCGCACCGCGGTCTTCAACGCGATCCCGGCAGAACTCAAGGCCGCCATCGCCGCCGGTATCGGCGCCTTCATCGCCATGATCGGCCTCGTCGACGCCGGCTTCGTCCGCCGCATCCCCGACGCCGCCGGCACCACCGTGCCCGTCGGCCTGGGCATCGACGGATCGATCGCGTCGTGGCCGACCTTCGTCTTCGTCATCGGCGTGCTGCTGATGGGTGTGCTCGTCGCCCGCAAGGTGCGCGGCGGACTGCTGATCGGCATCGTCGCCACCACGATCCTGTCGATGATCATCGAGGCCATCGCCGACGTCGGCCCCTCGCTGGGCACCAACCCCAAGGGCTGGAACCTCAGCACCCCCGAGGCCCCCGACTCCTTCTTCGGCATCCCGAACCTGAGCCTCGTCGGCAACGTCGACCTGTTCGGCGCGTTCACCCGCATCGGCGTGATCGCCGCGACCCTGCTCGTGTTCACCCTCGTCCTTGCGAACTTCTTCGACGCCATGGGCACCATGACCGGCCTCGGCAAGGAAGCCGGCCTGGCCGACAAGAACGGCACCCTGCCCGGTATCGGCAAGGCCCTCGTCGTCGAGGGCACCGGCGCCATCGTCGGTGGCGGCGCCTCCGCCTCGTCGAACACGGTGTTCGTCGAATCGGCCTCGGGTATCGCGGAAGGAGCCCGCACCGGCCTGGCCAACGTGGTCACCGGCGTGCTGTTCCTGCTCGCGATGTTCCTGACCCCGCTGTACGAGGTGGTCCCCATCGAGGCGGCCTCCCCGGCACTCGTGGTCGTCGGCGCCCTGATGATCGGTCAGGTCCGCGACATCGACTTCACCAAGTTCGAGATCGCCCTGCCGGCCTTCCTGACCATCATGGTCATGCCGTTCACCTACTCGATCGCCAACGGCATCGGCGTCGGCTTCATCACCTGGGTGATCCTGCACGCCGCCAGCGGCAAGATCCGCACCATCCACCCGCTGATGTGGATCGTCGCAGTGCTGTTCGCCCTGTACTTCTCGGTCGATCCCCTCACGGAACTGCTCACCTAGACGGCCGACGCGTGTTTCGGGCGATGTGACGTATTCTGCACGCCATGATCTCGGATACACGCGCACTCGCCGGTGACCTCTCACTCGCCGTAGTGCGTCTGACGCGTCATTTGCGGGGGAGACGCAGCGATTCCCGAGTTTCCCTGACCCAGATCTCGGCGATGGCCACCCTCGCGCAGGAGGGTGCGATGACCCCGGGGGCACTGGCAGCGCGCGAACGCGTCCAACCACCCTCGATGACCAGGGTCATCGCGTCTCTGCACGAACTCGGTCTCGTCGAACGGACACCGCACCCGACCGACGGACGACAGATCATCGTGACGCTGTCCGACGCCGGGAGCGAGCTGCTCGCCGACGAGGCGCAGGCACGCGAAGCGTGGCTGACCGAACGGCTCGAGAAGCTCGATCCCGACTCGCTCGCCACGCTGCGCGACGCCGTCGGAATCCTCACGGCGCTCGTCGCTGAAGACGACTGACCGCCCCGCGGTCGATCACGACCGACCGCACCGCGGTGGTGACGACCGACCGCACCGCGGTGGTGACGCCCGACCGCACTGCGGTCGATGACGACCGACCCGGTGCGGGAGGACGTGGGGGCGCTGGGAGAATGACCCGGTGGTTCACGTCATCGACATCGACGATCCTTCCGACCCCCGGGTGGACGACTTCCGCGATCTCAACTCCGCGGACCGTCGGCCCGACCTTCCCGGCGGCAAGGGGTTGGTGATCGCGGAGGGTGTGCTGGTGGTCCAACGCATGCTCGACTCCCGGTTCGCGCCGACGAGCCTGCTCGGAGTGGGTCGGCGGCTGGACGAACTCGCCGACGACCTGCGCGACGTCGACGTGCCGTTCTACCGCACCGATGCGGCGACCATGGCGGAGGTCGTCGGCTTCCACCTCAACCGCGGGGTGCTCGCCGTCGCGCACCGGCCCGAACCGCTGTCGCTCGACGACGTCCTCGACAAGGCGAGCACGGTCGCAGTGCTCGAAGGGGTCAACGACCACGAGAACATCGGCTCGATGTTCCGCAACGCCGCCGGGCTCGGTGTCGACGGTGTGCTCTTCGGGAAGGGATGCGCCGACCCTCTGTACCGGCGTGCGGTGCGTGTGTCGATGGGGCACGTCCTCCGTGTCCCCTTCGCGCACGTCGACCGGTGGCCGTCCGACCTGGATCTGTTGCGCAGCAGTGGCTTCCAGCTGATCTCGCTGACCCCGGACCCGCAGGCGATCCCGCTCGCCGAAGCGATGACGGGGGAGAAGGTCGCGCTGCTCCTCGGTGCCGAGGGCCCGGGCCTGACCGAGCATGCGATGCGGGCGACCGACGTGCGCGCCCGCATTCCCATGGCTCCCGGCACCGATTCGCTGAACGTGGCCACCGCTGCTGCGATGGCGTTCTACGAGCGGGTGCGGCTCCCGCGATGAGCCAGGCTCGCGGCCCCGCGCCCACCCCCTGGGCGACGGGGCTCACACTGACGGCATTCTCCTTCGTCGCCACCGTCATCACCGTCGTCGCCTGCGGGCAGGCGCTCGGACGGATCCATCCGGCCCTCGCCGTCGTCGTCAATGTCGTGACGGTCGCGGGAGTTGCGCCGACCGTGTGGTCGTGGCTCCGGGTGCAGGTACTGCGCTGGCTTGCCGCCGGTTTCGTGGCCGGTGTGCCGTTCGGCTGGCTCGCGCTGATCGTGTCCTGACCGTCCCTGCGGAGCATTCCTCCCGCGGCAGGCATTCCGCAGAACGTCTCCGAAGCGCACACTCGGAAATGTCGGGTGGGCCGAAAGGAGCATCATGTCCCACGGTGCGCATGCCGAACAAGAGCACATGACGATCGGTCAGGGTCTGGCAGCCGGGATGTCGGTGGGAGCCGCCATCATCCTGACCTTGATCGGCGCGCTGCAGATCCTCCAGGGGATCGCTGCGGTCGCCGGCGACGAGTTGCTCGTCGCCGGGCCGGAATACACGTTCGCGTTCGACCTCACGACGTGGGGATGGATCCACATCGTCATCGGGGTCGCGATGGCGGTGGTGGGAATCGCATTGATCGCCGGTGCGACCTGGGCGCGCGTGGTGGCGATCGTCATCGCCGCACTGTCGATCGTGGCGAATTTCCTGTGGCTACCGAACTATCCGGGCTGGGCGATCCTGATCATCGCGCTCGACGTGATGGTGATCTGGGCGATCTCGGCGTGGAACCCCCGAGCGATCTACTCCTGAACGACCCGGTCGTGCGCCGGGCGCACGATCAGCGAAAACAGGTGTCCTTCACTCGTGATGGGCGTATGGTTTATGCGTTCCTTCCGGACGGGAGGGACGGAGGTCGTCATGGCTTGTAGAGACACCCGCCGACGCCGGAGTCGGACAGATGCCACGATTCGATCCGGTGTCGACGAGCGGATGAGCCGTGACTGGTGGTGGTGCCGGCAGCGGCACGCCGCAGGGGGAAACAGGATTCGAGATCTTCAATTTCCGGGCGGTTTCGCGGGCATCGTTCCGTCCCCCGGTCCGGCCGAGGAGGTTCGGCTATGGATTCATTCTGGGACTACGTGTGGTACACAGTCGTCGTATTCGCATTCGTGGCATACCTGATCGTCCTGTTCCAAATCATCGTCGACCTCTTCCGTGATCACTCCGTGTCCGGCTGGGTCAAAGCGGTGTGGGTCATCGGACTGGTGATCCTCCCGTACCTCACGGCACTGGTCTATCTGATCGCTCGGGGCCGCGGGATGGCACTGCGGGCGCAGCAGGCCCAAGCGGAGGCGAAGCAGGCCACCGACGAGTACATCCGGACCGTGGCGGTCGGGAAATCCCCGGCCCAGCAGATCGCCGACGCCAAGGCCCTGCTCGATTCGGGTGCGATCACACCCACGGAGTACGAACACCTCAAGGCGCAGGCGCTCGGCAACGTCACGACCGGACGCGACGGCGTGCCCATCGCGTGAACCATCGGTGCGGGGAGGGCATCGAAGAACGGTGCCCTCCCATGGTCGGCTCGTGCGATCGTCGTGTCGCGTCGGGGCAGCCGGCGGTTGAAAATGTAAGGGTGACAGCGTAACCCGCAGCACCCTTGTTCCTCCGAATCGGATCGTGACCGCTCCTCGCGAGGGTCGGTGCACGATCGATGTCTCCTTCGTACACGAGAGGATCGTCATGTCGCATGACGTACGTCCCGACAGAGACGGGATGAGTGTGAAACAGGGCATCGCCGCAGGCACCTCGATCGGGGCCGCGATCATCCTGGCAACGGTCGGCGTCGTCCAGCTCTTCCAGGGCATCGCTGCGGTGGCCGAGGACGAAGTGTTCGTCCGGGGCGTGGAATACACGTTCAAGTTCGACTTCACCACGTGGGGATGGATCCACATCGTCCTCGGTGTCGTGATGCTGGTCGCCGGTCTCGCGTTGATGAGCGGTGCCACCTGGGCCCGTGTCACGGCGATCGTCCTCGCGGCGTTGTCGATCATCGCGAACTTCCTGTGGTTGCCGTACTACCCGTGGTGGTCGATCCTGATCATCGCGCTGGACGCGGTCGTGATCTGGGCGATCTCGACCTGGAACCCGCGCCCCGACTACTACTGACGCGACCGTGCAGGAAGACGGCCGCAGCGTCCGGGGCGATCCGGTCGCGAACGTCGCGGCCGATGACCCCCGATCGCGGACACGACGGAAAGCGCTGCACCTCACACTTCCCGGGTGTTGGGGTGCAGTGCTTTTCGCGTGCCTGTCCTTCACGCCGTCGCTGCTCCCGCGCGGCGGTCTCCTGCAGGGGATGATCTGCGGGATCACCGCTGCGATCGGATACGGTCTCGGTGTGCTCGTCGCGTTCGTGTGGCGTGCGTTCGCCGACCGTCCTCCTCGACCTCCGAAGGCGACGTCGTGGTGGACCTTCGGTGTCTGCGCGGTGGTCCTCTTCGCGGTCTTCTTCGGTCTCGGTCAGTACTGGCAGCACGAGATCCGTACTCTGATGGGGGTTTCCGAGTACAACCTGGCGCTTGCGGTCCTCTCCCCGCTCGTCGCGGTCGTGATGTTCGCTGTGCTGCTGGCGATCGGACACGGTATCCGCGCTCTGTACCACTGGGCGGCACGGACACTCGACCGGTGGATCGGGCAGCGGGCCGCGAACGTCGTGGGGTGGGTTCTCGTCGCGGGACTCGTGTACGCGATCGTCTCCGGAGTGCTCCTCGCCGGCTTCATCGACGCCGCCAACGCGGCGTTCTCGGCGCGGGACACGAGAACCGAGGAAGGTGTGCAGCAACCGACGACTGCACTCCGCTCCGGTGGACCGGATTCGGTCGTTCCGTGGGATTCTCTCGGGTGGCAGGGTCGGATCTTCGTCGGGCAGGGCCCGACCACCGAGCAACTCGGCGAGTTCGCGGAAGGTCCTGCTCTGGAACCGATCCGGATCTACGCCGGCCTGGCATCGGCGGACGACACCGAGGATCGCGCGTCCCTCGCGGTCGAGGACCTCACCCGGGCAGGAGGATTCGAGCGGAGCAACCTGGTGGTGGTGACGACGACGGGGAGCGGCTGGGTGGACCCGGCCCTGGTGGACTCCGTCGAGTACCTCACCGGTGGCGACGTCGCGACGGTCGCGATCCAGTACTCCTATCTGCCCTCGTGGATCTCGTATCTCGTCGATCAGTCGAAGGCGCGGGAGGCCGGACGCGACCTGTTCGACGCGGTCTACGACGTCTGGTCGAAGCTTCCCCAGGACGCCCGCCCCCGACTGCTCGTGGCTGGGGAGAGCCTCGGTTCGTTCGGCGGGGAGACCGCCTTCAGCGGCGAGTACGACCTGCGCAATCGCACGTCGGGTACGGTCTTCGCCGGACCTCCGAATTTCAACGTCCTCTTCCGGGAGTTCAGCGATCGCAGGGAGGCCGGCAGCCCCGAGATCGAACCGGTCTTCCGGGACGGCCGCACGGTGCGGTTCACGAACGACCCGCAGGCGGAGATCCCGCCGGCGGACGAGCCGTGGGAGGGCAGCCGGGTGCTGTATCTGATGCACCCGTCGGATCCGATCGTCTGGTGGAGTCCGCGCCTGATCACGAGCGAGCCGGACTGGATCGGCGAAGCCCCCGGCCATGACGTGCTCGAGGACATGGTGTGGATCCCGTTCGTGACCTTCTGGCAGGTCACGGCCGATCTGCCCTTCTCCACGGGCGTCCCTGCCGGGCACGGCCACAAGTACAGCACCGAGTACGTCGACGCCTGGGCCGTCGTCCTGCAGTCCCCGGAGATCACGCCCGACGACATCGAAGAACTGAAATCCATTGTCGGAGCAGAGGAGTGACGAGTCCGACCGGGAGCGTCGCTCGACGGCACGTCAGTGCGCGGCGAGTCGCCGCCACCAGGAGGTCTTCGGTGCGGGGACGGAGATCTGTGGGACGGGGGTGCGCAGCGTGAAACTCCACGTCTCGATGTTCCGCGGGTCGAGCTCGTCGTCGCGACGGCCGACGTAGCGGAATCCGAGCCACGCCCCGTGGGCCTCCTCGACGAGCTTGCGTGGGTGGAAGGGCAGGGACTCCGGGGGAGGGGGCACGTTCGGCGGCCAGCGGAGCGGATGCTCACCCGCCCAGAACGGGCGCTCCCACACGAACGGGAGTCCCTGATCCTCGAAGAACTCGACGGTGTTCGCCCCGAAGCTGCGGCGCAGCGTGCCGCACTCCCACACGGCGAACGATCCCCACGCGCCGGCCGGATCGGAGGCCAGCAGGCACGTGCGTTCGGCGGCGGGCGTGCGCAACCACATCGCGGGTAGCTCCGAGGGGTGGCGCAGCGCGAACCGGGGGCTCGACACCACCGTCACACCGGGATAACTGCCGATCCGGAATTGTTCGACGCCGTCGTCCTCGCAGGCATCCCCGGCCTCGGCCAGCGGAACCCGGCCGCCGGGATCGACCTGGAGATCCGGGAACAGGCGCGACAGAAGTGCCTGGGCCGCATCGCGATCCGGGGAGAACTCGCGCAGGACCGCTGCGGGATCGGGTGCGTCGACGTACCAGAGCGTCGACATCGTCGCCGACATCGTCGACGACTTCCTCAGACGCGTCCGTTACTGCGCACACCGAGCAGCACGTCGTCCCACGAGGGGAGTGCCGGCTTGCCGCGCTTGTCCTTCGCGGGAGCCTGCGACGTGCGCGATGCGTCGGTGTCGTCGGGCACCGTGACGGCGACGGCGGTCTCCTCGTCGGCGACCGGCTCGGGGGCCGGTTCGTCGGCGGCGGGGGCCTCCAGCGCGATCGGGGCGTGCCGCTCGGCGTTCTCCGCCTCGGTGGAATCGTCGACGTCGCGCGCGGAGTAGACCGGGGTCAGGTAGCGCAGGGGGCGACCGCAGTCGGGATCGACGAGATCGGCGGCGATGTCGTCGAGCGCGGTGATCGTGCCGCCGTGAGCGTCGGGCTGGTACCGCCAGTGGGCGCGGTTCGTGGAACGACCCGCGTGCCACCGCAGCTGTGCGACCCAGAAGCCCTCGTCGTCGCGCCAGGCGTCCCACTCGGCCTCGTCGAGGCTGTGCCCGCGAGCGCGGAAGGCCTGCGTGACGATCTCGTGGAGGGTCTCGACGGCGGGACCGTCGGGGCGGACGGGATGGCCCTTCTTGGCCATGTCGGCCGCCCGGGACCGCTCGAGCAGGACGGGATAGGCGAACCGTTCGACCTTGGCGACCGGGATGCCGGCCTCGTCGGCCACCTGTTCGACCGAGGCGCCGCCGCGGATGCGGGCCTGGATCTCGCGAGGACGGAGCTGGCTGGTCGTCTCGATCTGGATCTGGCCGAGACGGGCCAGATCGCCGCGAGCGGCCGCGCGCAGGGTGTCGTCGACGGGAATGCGGAACTTGTCCCCCGTCGTGGGATCGGCGAGCACCACATGCTTAGCATCGGGCTCGAGACCGACCACTCGAAGCTCTCGCACCTTGACCTCCTCGCGCCGATCGCGATTGACCCGCCCGACTGTAACCGACCTGGATATTTTTCGTGGCCGGACACGCCGCGCCACGCCGAGCGACATCGCAAGAAATCCGACGCGGCGCGTTATCGTCCAGGGTTCGCCGAAATGTCTCGATGCGAGGTCGAGACTATGACGACAGCGGGGCCGGATCCGACATCGGACCCGGCCCCGCTGTGCGGCGTGCTCAGAGCTGGGAGACGACCCAGTCGATGCTCTTGGTCAGCTGCGTGACGTCCTCGGGATCGATGGCCGGGAACATGCCGATACGCAGCTGGTTGCGGCCGAGCTTGCGGTACGGCTCGGTGTCGACGATGCCGTTGGCCCGCAGGATCTTCGCGACCTGCGCCGCATCGACGGAGTCGGCGAAGTCGACGGTGCCGACGACCTGCGAACGCAGCGACGGATCGGCGACGAACGGCGTCGCGTACTCGGAGGCCTCGGCCCACTCGTACAGGCGCGAGGACGAATCCTTCGTGCGCGCGACGGCCCAGTCGAGACCGCCGTTGCCATTGAGCCACTCGATCTGATTGGCGAACATCAGCAGGGTGGCCAGCGCCGGGGTGTTGTAGGTCTGGTCCTTGCTGCTGTTGTCGACGGCGATCGGCAGCGACAGGAACTCGGGGGTGAAGCGACCCGACTCCTTGATCTCGGCGACACGCTCGAGCGCGGCCGGGCTCATCAGCGCGATCCACAGGCCACCGTCGGCGGCGAAGCTCTTCTGCGGGGCGAAGTAGTACACGTCGACGTCGGAGATGTTCACCGGCAGGCCGCCGGCGCCCGAGGTCGCGTCGATCGCGATCAGAGCGTTGTCGGAACCGGCAGGACGCTGGACGGGAACCGCGACACCCGTCGAGGTCTCGTTGTGCGCCCAGCCGATGAGGTCGGCCGACGCGTCGGCGACGATCTCCGGAGCCGAGCCCGGCTCCGAACCCACGACGATCGGGTCGCCGATGAACGGGTTCTTCTTCGCGACCGTCGCGAACTTCGACGAGAACTCGCCGTAGGTGAAGTGCTGCGAACGCTCCCGGATCAGACCGAAGGCCGCGGCGTCCCAGAAGGCGGTGGTGCCACCGTTGCCGAGGACGACCTCGTAGCCCTCGGGCAGGGAGAACAGGTCGCGCAGACCCGAGCGGACACGGGCGACGACGTCCTTGACCGGCTTCTGCCGGTGGCTGGTGCCGAACACCGAAGCGCCGACGTCGACCAGCGACTGCAGCTGCTCGGGACGAACCTTGGACGGGCCGCAGCCGAAGCGGCCGTCTGCGGGCTTGAGGTCGGCGGGAATGATCGGTGACGCGTCTGCCATCGGAATGCGTGTCCTAAGAGTCGAGGGACATGGTGCACAGGTAGTCTAGACCGCCCCCTCGGAGCCCCCGCCGGGCGCTGGTCGGCCCGGCAGGGGAAGAGGCATCAGCGATGCGTGATCGAATCCCAGCCCGTGACCTCGGAGGCAGGGCGCGGATCGGGGCCGGTGTAGATCGCTGCGGGACGCACGAGCTTGCCCAGGCGCTTCTGTTCGAGGATGTGGGCGCACCAGCCTGCGGTCCGTCCGCAGGTGAACATCGCGGGCATCATCGCCGCGGGGACTTCCGCGAAATCGAGGATCACCGCGGCCCAGAACTCGACGTTGGTCTCGATCGCCCGGTCGGGACGACGCTCGCGCAGCTCGGCCAGGGCGGCCTGTTCGAGCGCGGCCGCCGCCTCGAAACGGGGAGCGTCGAGCCGCTGGGCGGTGCTGCGCAGCACCCGGGCGCGGGGGTCCTCGGCGCGGTAGACGCGGTGACCGAAGCCCATGAGCTTCTCCTTGCGGTCGAGGATGCCCTTGACCAGCCCGCGCGGATCGCCGGTGCGTTCGGTCTCCTCGATCATCGGCAGCACGCGGGCCGGGGCACCGCCGTGCAGCGGGCCGGACATCGCGCCGACCGCGCCGGAGAGCGAGGCGGCCGCGTCCGCGCCGGTCGAGGCGATGACCCGGGCGGTGAACGTCGAGGCGTTCATGCCGTGCTCGGCCGCCGACACCCAGTAGGCGTCGATCGCCTCGACGTGCTTGGGATCCGGGTCGCCCTTCCAGCGGACCATGAAGCGCTCGGTGACGGTGCTCGCCTCGTCGATGCGCTGCTGCGGCACGGCGGGCTGGTAGATGCCGCGGGCGGACTGGGCGACATAGGACAGGGCCATCACCGCGGCGCGGGCGAGATTGTCGCGGGCGGTCGCGTCGTCGATGTCGAGCAGCGGACGGAAGCCCCAGATGGGTGCGAGCATCGCGAGACCGGCTTGGACGTCGACGCGCACGTCGCCGGTGTGGATCGGGAGGGGGAACGGCTCGGCCGGGTGCAGGCCGCGACCGAACTCGCCGTCGACGAGCAGTGCCCACACGTCGCCGAAGGTGACGCCCTTCTCGACGAGCTCTTCGATGTCGACTCCGCGATAGCGCAGTGCGCCACCGTCCTTGTCGGGCTCGGCGATGTCGCTCGTGAAGGCGACCACGCCTTCGAGTCCTGCGACGAAATCCTCGGGAACTGACGCGCTCGCTGCCATGACGGTTGGGCTCTCCTCGTTCGAGCACGGCCCGGTCCGAGCCGCGCTGCCGGTGGAATGAGGTCACCGTCGGGTGTGATCGGCGCCCCACTCGGGTCGTCGTCAAAACTGTAGCTCCCGTGGTCCGAGCGTCGACGCCCGGATGCCGGGAGTACCGTCGTCGTTCGTGCCGTCCGATTTCCCGTTGCCGCGCCCCGAGGGTGACGACCTCGCGCGTATGCGTGTCGACTACAGCCCGGCCGGGCCGACCGACGAGTCCCCGGCCGACCGCGATCTCACCCCCGGCGATGTCGCCGAGGGCTGGCTTCCGCTGGTGCGCACGTGGTTTGCGAACGCGGTCGCCACCACGGTGCCCGAGCCGAATGCGATGGTGCTCGCGACCGTCGACGAGCACGGCCACCCCGCGACCCGCACCGTGCTGTGCAAGAAGATCGACGCCGACGGCCTGACCTTCTTCACCAACTTCGAGTCCGACAAGGGCCGTCATCTGGCCGGGCACCCCTACGCGTCGGCGACCTTCCTGTGGCTGCCGGTCTACCGGCAGGTGACCGTCCGCGGGCCGGTCGTGCGCGTGCCCGACGAGGAGACCCTGGCGTACTGGCGGACTCGGCCGCGCGGATCCCGCCTGGGCGCGTGGGCGTCGCAGCAGTCGCGTCCGGTGGCGGAGCGCGCCGATCTCGAGCACGCCCTCGTCGAGGCCGCCGAGCGCTACGAGGTCGACGACGACATCCCGGTACCGCCGTTCTGGGGCGGATTCCGCATCGTGCCCGAGTCGGTCGAGTTCTGGCAGGGCCGGCCCAACCGGTTGCACAACCGGATCCGGACCCGGCTGGTGGACGGTCGCTGGATCACCGAGCGTCTGCAACCGTGAGGCGTCTGCTCGCCGACACCACACCGCTGCGCAACAAGGACTACGCCCGGCTGTGGTGGGCCGGGATCGTCACCGTCATCGGTGCGCAGATGGCGGTCGTCGCCGTACCCCAGCAGATCTACGAGATCACCCGCAACTCCGCCTATGTGGGGCTGACCGGCGTGTTCGGGCTCGTGCCGCTCGTGGTGTTCGGCCTGTGGGGTGGAGCCCTGGCCGATGCGATGGACCGCCGGAAACTGCTGATCGTCACCTCCACCGGTCTCGGTCTCACGTCGCTGTTGTTGTGGGCGCAGGCCGCGATCGGATTGAACAACGTGTGGGTGCTGCTCTGTCTCTTCTCGGTGCAGCAGGCGTTCTTCGCCGTCAACCAGCCCACCCGTGCGGCGGTGATCCCGCGGCTGTTGCCGGTCGGGCAGATCGCGGCGGCCACCTCGCTGAACATGACGGTCGTGCAGTTCGGGGCGATCGCCGGTCCGTTGTTCGCCGGCGCTCTCATTCCCGTCGTGGGACTGTCCACTCTCTATCTGCTCGATGCGATCTTCCTGCTCGCCACGCTGTGGGCGGTGGTCCGGCTCCCGGCGATCCCGCCGCTCGGTGAGGTCACCAAGGCCGGACTGCGCGCGGTCTTCGACGGTTTCCGATATCTGTCGGGCCAGAAGATCCTGCTGGCGTCGTTCGTCGTCGACATCGTCGCCATGGTGTTCGGGATGCCGCGCGCCCTGTTCCCGCAGATCGCCCACGAGTCGTTCGGCGATCCGGCCCAGGGCGGCTTCGCCCTCGGTCTGCTGTTCGCGGCGATGTCGGTCGGCGCGGTGGTCGGCGGTGTCTTCTCCGGATGGCTGCCGCGGGTGCAGCGCCAGGGTCTCGCCGTGATCGTGTGCATCGTCCTGTGGGGCGTGGCGATGGTCGGTTTCGGCGCCGCGGTGTGGTGGGCCGAACCCGAGGGCAGCGGTCTGCTGCTGTGGGTCGCCCTGTTCTTCCTGGCGTTCGGCGGGGCGGTCGACATGGTGTCCGCGGCCTTCCGCTCGACGATGCTGCAGACCGTCGCCACCGACGAGATGCGCGGCCGGTTGCAGGGCGTGTTCATCGTCGTCGTCGCGGGCGGGCCGCGTATCGGCGACGTGCTCCACGGTGCCGCTGCAGCGGCTGCGGGCACGGCCGTCGCGGCTGCCGGGGGAGGCGTCCTCGTGATCGTCGGCACGCTCGTGTGCGTCGTCGCCTTCCCGGCCTTCGTGCGCTACCGGGTCTCACGCACACTCGGGTGACGGGCCTGCGGGGTCGTCCGGCAGGGGAGCCCGCAACTCCGTGACGGCGATGCGCGCGGCCTCACCGATCGCCGCGTCGACGACGGGCAGTACGGGATCCGCGCGGGCGGCGCGGGTGAACACCGCGACGGCGATCGGATACTCGCCGGGGAACTCGACGACCGCCACCTCGTTGCGGATGATGCCGATCGTGCCGGTCTTGCCCGCGATCGCGACCCCGCGATGCGGGAAGCCCGACGCGATGCGATGCGGCCAGACCTGCGCGCGCATCACCTGCTGCGCGAAGTCGGTGCTCTCGGGCGAGAGCACCGAGCCCGACCACACGGCTTCGAGCAGTCGGGTCATCTCCTGCGGGGTGGTCGCGCTCGTATAGGCCGGGTCGTACGCCGAGACGGTCCAGGCCGCGTCGATGTCGGTGAGCGCCCGGAACGCCTCGACGGTGGTGCGGGTGTCCGTCTCTTCGACGAGGCGTTGATAGACGTCCGCCGTGCCACCGATGATCCGGGTCCGTGTGAGTCCGAGGCGCGCGAGGAGTTCCTCGACGGCGGTCGTGCCGATCTCGCCGAGCAGCACGTCGGCTGCCGCGTTGTCGGACACCGTCATCATCGACGCGGCCACGTCGCGTCGGCTCATCGTCACCGGATCCCGGAAGCTCGCGATCCCCGTCGGTCCGGGGGTGCAGTCCGACGGCACGATCCGCAGCTGCCCGGATGCGTCGAGCCGGCCGGCGTCCACCTCTGCACAGAACGCGAGGAACAGCGGAAGCTTGTACACCGACGCGAGCACCACGCGTTCGTCCCCGCGCACCGACAGCATCGCCGCACGCGGATCCGAACATCGGCGGGCGTGCAGCCATCCCGTGCACCCCGCATCCGCGAAGACCGCCCGGATCCGGTCGACCGCCGTGTCTCGCCGACCCCCGCCGGTCATCGGACCCGTTCCTTGAACAGGACGCGGTCGAGGGCGTCGACGTGCGCACCGACGTCGGCGTCGGCGCGTCGCACGATGCGCACCCGCAGCGCCAGCGCGGACGGAGCCCAGTCCAGCCAGGCCACGCCGGGCACCGAGCCGGGCGGTGAGGTCGACACCCCGAAGTGGGTACCGGCGGCCACGGCGGCGAGTACCGCACGGTCGTCCACCGCCGGGGTGGTGTCGACATCGAGTCCGCGTTCGCGCAACAGATCCTGCACCGCGTCGAAGGCCGCCGGGTTCCCCGTCCGCGGCGCCGCGGCGAACGTCAGGTCGGAGAGCATCGGCAGACGGGGCCGGTCGGAACGGGCGCTGCGGTGGTCGGCCGGCACGACGAGCCATCGCCGGAGTTTGACCACCGGGCCGGCGTCGAGTCCTTCGGTCAGGGCCGGATGTTCGACGACGGCGAGATCGCACATGCCCGAGCGCACGGCGTCGACGAGTTCGACGGTGCTCGCGGATCGTGTCGAGACGGTCGCTTCACCGCGTCTGCTCAATGCGGTGACGCACAGGGTGACCAGGCGGTCGGGCAGTGCGCGGGTGGCGCCCCAGTGCAGGAGACCCCGGGCGCGAGCGACGCGTCCGGCCTCGGCGAGGAAACGGTCGGCGTCGTCGACGAGGAGACGAGCGCGGGGGAGCAGTTCGGCTCCGGCAGGAGTGAGGACCGCTCCCTGCCTGGTGCGATGCACGAGTTCGGAACCGAGATGCTGCTCGAGTTTCCGAAGTCCTTGTGACAGAGGAGGTTGCGTCATGTCGAGCGCCGCCGCGGCCCGCCCGAAGTGTCCTTCCTCCGCGACGGTGACGAAGAACCGGAGATGGCGGATCAGGTCCATGGCAGGGGATTCAATCAGCACCGGCGGACGATTCGTCGACCCGCCGTGTCGCGCGGCCGGATCCCGCTCGTCGTCCCGGCCGCCAACAGCGGCGATAGTTTTTCCGACTCGTGCGGACGGCAGGTGGGTATTGGCGGGCCGATTCCCGTCGGTGGTGTCCTGTCGGCATGACACCCACCGAATCCATTGTCCGGAACGGATTGTCGCGCAGGGGTTTTCTCCACTCCGCTCTCGCCCTGTCGTCCGTCACCGCCGCGGCGGCCTGTGGGTCGCAGGACGGTCCGGTCGACACGATCCCGTCGACGACGGCCGAGTCGGCCACCGATACCCGGCTGCTCGCCGCCGGTGTCGACGAGCGCCTGAAGGAGATCGAGGACCGCTATGCCGTGAGGCTCGGTGTGGTCGCGCAGTCGCCGGTGACCGGGCGCGTCCACACCCACCGGGCCGACGAGCGGTTCGCGATCTGTTCTCCGTTCAAGGTCTACGCCGCCGCCGCGATCCTGCGCCTCGAGGCCGAGGGAACCCTCCGGCTCGACGAGACCCTTCCGATCGACCCGGACGACATCGTCGTCAATTCGCCGGTGACCTCGGAACATCAGGGGCGCGTGCTGCCGCTCGACCGGCTGTGCGAGGCCGCGCTCACCCGCAGTGACAACACCGCCGGAAACCTGATGCTGCAACGGATCGGTGGGCCCGACGCTGTCACCGCCTTCGCCCGTTCCGTCGGGGACGGGACCACCCGGCTCGACCGCTGGGAACCCGAACTCAACGAGGCGGCACGGGGCGACCAGCGTGACACCACCACCGCTGCCGGACTGTCCCGTGGCTTCGGCGAGGTGCTGCTCGGTTCGGGGCTGCCCGCTCCGCAACAGCGGACACTGCTCGGCTGGATGCGGGCGACCACCACTTCGGACACCCGGATCCGCGGGGGATTGCCGTCGGGATGGACGTCGGCGGACAAGACGGGCGGGGGCAATCACGGGACGGTGAACGACGCCGGGGTGGTGTGGTCGCCGGACGGGCAGCCGCTGTTGCTGGTGATCCTGTCGGACTCGACCACCGGTGACCCCGACGCTCCCCTCGAGGGCGGGCCCGTCGCGGAGACCACCGCCGCGCTGGTCGATGCGCTCTTCGCCGTGCCGTGAGTACAGTGGCCGGCGTGGGGCGCCGGATACGCGCAGATCCCCGCGTAACGACCTTGGTGAGACCCGGGTAGTATTGCCGCAGGTTATCGGCGTGTGCCGGCCTTGCGGCGCAGTCGCGGAGGGTGCGGGCGAGCGTTCGGAACCCACATGGACGACATACCGATCGGGGACTTTCGGCGGACCCTGCCGCAGCGCATACCCCGCGCTACGGCTAGGTTCTACGTGAATGTCCGGAAGTTTCTCGTAGGTCTGAGCTTGAGAGGGATCCTTCGTGCCCGCTGAGAATGACACCAACCCCACCCTCAGCTACCCCGGTGGCGAACACACGATGTCGATCGCCAAGGCGACGGAAGGCAATGACGGTATCGAGCTGGGCAAGCTCCTCGCGGCGACCGGGTACACCACCCTCGACCCGGGTTTCGTCAACACCGCCTCCACGAAGTCGGCGATCACGTACATCGACGGCGAGAAGGGCATTCTGCGGTACCGCGGATACCCGATCGAGCAGCTCGCCGAGAAGTCGACGTTCATCGAGGTCAGCTACCTGCTGATCTACGGTGAGCTGCCGACCGCGGAGCAGCTCGAGGTCTTCACCGACAAGATCCGCCGCCACACCCTCCTGCACGAGGATCTCAAGCGGTTCTTCGACGGCTTCCCGCGCAACGCGCACCCGATGCCGGTCGTGTCGAGCGCGGTCAACGCCCTGTCGGCGTACTACCCCGACTCCCTCGATCCGGACGACTCCGAGCAGGTCGAGCTGTCGACGATCCGTCTGCTCGCCAAGCTGCCGACCATCGCGGCCTACGCCTACAAGAAGTCGGTCGGCCAGCCCTTCCTCTACCCCGACAACTCGCTGTCGCTGGTCGAGAACTTCCTGCGCATGACCTTCGGCTTCCCGGCCGAGCCCTACGAGATCGATCCCGAAATCGCTCAGGCGCTCGACATGCTGCTCATCCTGCACGCCGATCACGAGCAGAACTGCTCGACGTCGACGGTGCGCCTCGTCGGTTCCTCCGACGCCAACCTCTTCACGTCCATCTCGGGCGGCATCAACGCACTGTGGGGCCCGCTGCACGGCGGCGCCAACCAGGCCGTGCTCGAGATGCTCGACGGCATCCAGAAGTCCGACGGCGACGTCAAGGACTTCGTCCGCAAGGTCAAGAACAAGGAAGACGGCGTGAAGCTCATGGGCTTCGGGCACCGCGTCTACCGCAACTACGACCCGCGGGCCGCGATCGTCAAGAAGACCGCCGACCGCATCCTCAAGAAGCTCGGTGCGGGCGACGAACTGCTCGAGATCGCCATGAAGCTCGAAGAGGCCGCCCTCACGGACGACTACTTCATCGAGCGCAAGCTGTACCCGAACGTCGACTTCTACACGGGCCTGATCTACCGTGCGATGGGCTTCCCGGACCGCATGTTCACCGTGCTGTTCGCCCTGGGTCGCCTGCCCGGCTGGATCGCGCACTGGCGTGAGATGCACTCGGACCCGACCCTGAAGATCGGCCGTCCGCGTCAGATCTACACCGGTTACACCGAGCGCCCGTACACGTCCCTCGAGGAGCGCTGAACCTCGTAGCGACCGGAAAGATCGACCGAATCCCGACGAGGAGACACGCATGACAAAGCCCGAAATCGAGTTCCAGGAGGGCCCCGCCCCCACCCAGTTGGTCATCAAGGACCTGGTGGTCGGCGAAGGTGCCGAAGCGGAGCCCGGATCGAAGGTCGAAGTCCACTACGTCGGGGTCGAGTTCGATACCGGTGAAGAGTTCGACTCGTCGTGGAGCCGTGGTGAGTCCATCACCTTCCCGCTGTCCGGTCTGATCGCCGGTTGGCAGGAGGGCATCCCGGGCATGAAGGTCGGCGGCCGTCGCCAGCTGACCATCCCGCCGGAGCTCGCCTACGGTCCCGCCGGATCGGGCCACCGCCTGTCGGGCAAGACGCTGGTGTTCATCATCGACCTGCTCGCCGTGCAGGTGCCGCCGGAGGTTCCGACGGTCGAGCCGGCAACCGGCCCGGCGCCCGCCGATCTCGTCATCGAGGACATCACCATCGGTGACGGCGACGAAGCGCAGCCCGGCGGCGTGGTCGACGTGCACTACCACGGGGTCGAGTACGACACCAACGACGTGTTCGACTCGTCGTTCGCTCGTGGCGACTCCGTCCGCTTCCCGCTCGGACGCCTGATCCCGGGCTGGCAGGAAGGCATTCCGGGCATGCGCGTCGGTGGACGTCGCAAGCTCACGGTGCCCCCGCAGCTCGCGTACGGACCGGCCGGTTCCGGGCATCCGCTCGGAGGCAAGACGCTGGTCTTCGTGATCGATCTGCTCGGCGTCGGATAACCCGACCCGCAACGACATTCGAGGCCCGCAACACCGGTGAGACCGCCGGGGTTGCGGGCCTCGTCGTCGTTCGGTGCCCGGCCGGCTCAGTTGCGGGACGCCCCGAGCATCGACAACGCGAGGTCGACGTAGTTGCGGGCCAGATCGTCGACGCCCACACGGCCGGGCCGGTACCAGCGGGCGACGTCGATCCCCAGCGACAGGATCGCCAGGGCTGCGGTGGGTACGTCGCCGACCCGGAACGCGCCGCTGTCGACGCCCGAGGAGATGACCTCCCGGACCACGGCGTCGGTGCGTCTGCGGATCTCCGCGATCTCGCGGTAGTGCTCCTCCGAGAGCGCATGCAGTTCGTACTGCGCCACCCGGCAGGTGGTGTGGTGCACGGCGTGGATCCGCACGAAGCGATCGACGATGGCGCGGATCCGCTCGATCGGGTCGGTGGAACTCGAAGCGGCGCTCTCGACCTCCTCGAGGACGTGGAGGTGCCCGTTGCGGCCGGCCTCGAAGAGCACGGCCTCCTTGGACGGGAAGTGCACGTAGAGCGCCGCGGGACTCAATCCTGCGCCGACGGAGATGTCGCGGGTCGTGGTCGCGTGGTAGCCGCGGCGTGCGAAGGACTCCACCGCGGACGCGACCAGCCGACGTGCGACCTCGGATCCACCGCCTGGGAGCGCTGCGGCGAGAGAGGCGTCGGGGGTCTGCTCGGGTGTGTCGGTCACGGGGTCCGTCCTGCGGGTCGCGGAGAAGGCGTCGTTGACATCATGCACCGTCGTTGGTCTACTGAGTGAGCGCTTAGTTCGTTCCTGCTGAGTTCGTTCCTGCTGCGGCCGATATCCGAGTCGCCCGAAAGGATCCTCGATGCCCTCTCCCGTACTGTCCCGCCGCGACCTGGACTTCCTCCTGTACGACTGGCTCGACATCGAGTCCCTCACCGCGCGGAGTCGGTTCGCCGAGCACTCCCGGGAGACCTTCGACGCCGTGCTCGACCTGAGCGCCGACATCGCCACGAAGCACTTCGCGACCCACAACAAGAAGGGCGACGCCCAGGAACCCCGCATCGGCGAGGACGGTCGCGTCGAGATCATCCCCGAGGTCAAGGACGCGCTCGACCTGTTCTGCAAGGCGGGACTCCTCGCCGGCGGGTTCGACGAGGAGCACGGCGGCATGCAACTGCCGGTCACCGTGCAGCGCGCATCGATGGCATGGTTCCAGGCCGCGAACGCCGGCACCTCGGCCTATCCCTTCCTCACCGCCGCCAACGCGAGCCTGCTGGTCACCCACGGCAGCGACGAGCAGATCGAGACGTTCGTGCCGCCGATGCTCGAGGGCCGCTTCTTCGGCACCATGTGCCTGTCCGAACCGCAGGCCGGTTCGTCGCTCGCCGACATCACCACGAGGGCCGTGCCCGCCGCGGACGGCACCTACCGGCTGACCGGCACCAAGATGTGGATCTCCGGCGGCGACCACGAACTCACCGAGAACATCGTCCACCTCGTCCTCGCCAAGATCCCCGGCGGGCCGGACGGGGTGAAGGGCATCTCGCTGTTCATCGTCCCGAAGTTCCTCGTCGAGGCCGACGGCACGCTCGGCGAACGCAACGACGTCGCCCTCGTCGGCCTCAACCACAAGATGGGCAACCGCGGCACCACCAACACCCTGCTCAACTTCGGCGAGGGCGTCCACACCCCCGGCGGCGAGGCCGGGGCGGTCGGCTACCTGCTCGGTGAGCCGCACAAGGGCCTGTCGTACATGTTCCACATGATGAACGAGGCCCGGATCGGCGTCGGCTTCCTCGCCACCTCCCTCGGCTACGCCGGGTACCTGCAGTCGCTCGACTACGCCCGTACCCGCGCGCAGGGCCGGCCGCTCGGCGCGAAGGATCCGGCCTCGCCGCAGGTGCCGCTCGTCGAACACGCCGATGTGCGCCGAATGCTGTTGGCGCAGAAGTCCTATGTCGAAGGCGCGCTCGCGCTGGGACTGTACTGCTCGAAGCTCGTCGACGTGCAGCGCACCGCCGAGAGCGACGACGAACGGACCCGCGCCGGTCTGCTGCTGGACCTGCTCACCCCCATCGCGAAGTCCTGGCCGTCGCAGTGGTGCCTCGAGGCCAACAGCCTCGCCATCCAGGTGCTCGGCGGCTACGGCTACACCCGCGAGTTCGACGTCGAGCAGTTCTACCGCGACAACCGCCTCAATCCCATTCACGAAGGCACGCACGGTATCCAGGGTCTCGACCTGCTCGGCCGCAAGGTGATCATGCAGGGCGGTGCCGCTCTCGCGCTGCTCGGCGAAGCGGTGGGCGAGACGATCGCGCGGGCGACTCAGGCCGGGGGCGACGCCGCCGCCTACGCCCAGCAGCTGGGTGCGGCCGTCGCTCGCGTCGCGGAGACCACCGCGACACTGTGGTCCACCGGCGATCCCGCTGTGGCCCTCGCCAACTCGTCGGTCTACCTCGAAGCCGTCGGGCACGTCGTGGTGGCGTGGATGTGGCTCGAACAGCTCCTCGCCGTGGGCGACCGCGAGGGCGACTTCTTCGACGGGAAGCGCGCCGCCGCACGCTATTTCTTCCGTTTCGAATTGCCCAGGACCGGACCGCAGTTCGATCTGCTCGCAAGCCTCGACCGCACGACCCTCGACGTGTCACCGTCGGTTCTGTAGCGACACATTCCAGGTGACCGTCAACGACCCGCCGACCGGTAGCGCATGCCACCGGTCGGCGTGGTCGTCGAAGGTGTCGACGATCCGGTCGACCACCGGGGTGACATCGTGTGCGGACACATATGCCGGAAGGCTCTGCGCCAGACCGCGTCGCACCTCCCAGACGGGAACGGCGATGCGCGCCAATTCCTCCGACCTGATCATGTCGGCCTCCGCGCGCGGCGGCATTGCATGCTTCTTCGCCTTGCGGCGTCGGCCCGCGCGGGTGCGTTCCGCGTTGTCGGCGGGCCAGAACAGGCCGTTGTCGCCCGCGGCCAGCTGCCCGAAGACGCCGAGTTCGATCCCCGCCTCCTTCTCGACCAGCAGATGTACGAGGTCGTGGGGGAGATAGGGGTGACCGCCCGGGCCGTTGCGCGGAGCAAGCTCCGGACCGGTGTCGCGGTGCACCGCGATCTCGTACCCGATGCCGGGACCCTTCGTGAAGACGACGCGCATGCTCGTCACGTTAGGCCCCGCGGGCAGAGGATCGCATCCGATTTTCAGGCGGACGCGCGCTCGACGAGCAACGACAGGGCGTGACGCACCGTCTTCGCGAGCACATCCTGGGGGTCACCGTCGAAGCGCTGCTCCTCGCTGTGGGTGCCGTCCGGACCGGTCGTCGCGAAGCAGACCGTGCCCGGCGGGCGGCCGTCCTGCGGGTCCGGTCCACCGGCGCCGCTCACGGCGACGACGATGTCCGCGCCCAGGAGACGAGAGGTGCTCTCCGCCATCGTGCGGGCCGCGCTCTCGGATACGACCGGACCTTCAGGAACCTCGAGCAGGCCGTACTTGACCTCGCGCGAGTACGCGACGATGCCACCGCGGAACCAGTCGGAGCTGCCCTTCGCGGCACCCAGGCGGGCTGCGAGCGTGCCCGCGGTGAGCGACTCCGCGCAGCCGAGCGTCAGCTCCTTGTCGGAGGCGAGCTGAGCCAGCTGCTCGATCAACTCGTCGGAGGTGTCCGTCCCCTCCACCACGTCGTCATCGGCCATGCGTGTCTCCTTCCAGAGCATCGGGTCGCACCCAGCGGGTGAGCAGGGTGCCGTCGTCGTCGCACACGAGGTGCGCACGTCGCAGGGGTGTCAGAGCGGCCGTCGGCGAGTGCGCGATACGCGCGGCGTTGCCGGCGGCCAGGACCGGAGCCCAGGTCAGGCACAGTTCGTCGACGACGCCGTCCTCGATCATGCGGCCGAACAGATTCGGTCCGCCCTCGCACAGCACCCGGAACCATCCGGCCTCGCCGATCGCCGCGAGCAGAGAGGGCCCGTCGATCACCGCGTCGGCGATGACGCGGACGTCGCCTCCGGCGGCCTCGACCGCGCGCCGGGCGGCCTCGGGGGCCCGTGCGGTCGTCAAGACCACGGGCGGGATCGTCGTGTCCGTGAACAGCCGCAGGTCGGTCGGCAGGTCGCACGAGGCCGTCACCACTGCGATCGGCGGTATCGGAGCGAGTCCGGCCTCCTCGCGGCGCGCACGCAGGGCCTCGCCGGTCCGGGCGCCGCCGTAGTTCTCGGCCCGCACGGTGCCCGCGCCCACGAGGATCACGTCGGCGAGTTCGCGCAGCAGCCCGAAGACCTTCTTGTCGGCGGGCGAGCCGAGGGCGCCGGATCGTCCCTCGACCGCCACGGCTCCGTCGAGGGAGGACACGAAGTTGATCCGCATCCACGGCCGGGACAGGTCGTCGGGGTAGGCGTAGAGAGCGCGCAGCGCCGTGTCGTCCACGTGCTGCGCCGCATCGGTGCCGTCGAGTCGTCGCATGTCGCCGATCAGACCACTCCCGCCCGCCGGATGCACGTCACGCGCCGTGCCCGGCGTCGAGATCGCCCACGGACTTGAAGGTCATGAGGCGGTCCAGGTCGCCGCGGAGCTCACCGCGTTCGGGTTCGAGGAGGAAACCGCCGTGGTCACCGGTCGTGAACGTCTCGAGGATCCGGCCGACGAACCACGCGCGCGGACCGTCCAGCACTGGCAGGCCGTGGGGTCCCTCGCGCCACGCGCAGCGGTCGAACTTGTCGATGTCGTCGCCGGTGTGCTCACCGAACAGCGCTGCCAGTTCGCGGTCGTCCGGGGTCAGGACGTGCACGGCGAGGTGTTTCGTCTTCGACGCCACCCGGTAGGTCCGGTTCTTGTTCGACAGCGCCACCAGGAAGCGGGCCGGATCGATCGCGGACTGGGTCGCGAAGCCGATTAGGCAACCGCTGCGTTCCTCACCGTCGAATGCGGTGACGATGAACATCGGGTAGTCGAGCTGCGAGGCGATGTCCGCGAAACCGTCGGCGGAACCTTCGAGTGGGGTGTCGGCCATGAGCCGAATCGTACGGCCGTGCCCCCGCCCCGGCGGGAGTTCGGTACACGTGCGCCTGTGAGTTTGGTCTACGAGTGAGGTGGGGTACCCGCCGCAGTATGGACGCCGAGCACAGAGGTGACGGATCGTCGGGTGCCACCCTCGCCCCCGACGACCCGCGCAAACCCGACTCACCGACCGATCTGTCCAAGCCGTCGTGGAAGTACGTGCTGCGCAGGACGATTCGGGAGTTCAGCCGGGATCAGTGCACCGATCTCGCCGCCGCGCTGACGTACTACGCCGTCCTGTCGCTGTTCCCCGCGCTGCTCGTCGTGGTCTCGTTGCTCGGCGTGTTCGGCCAGGGACAGACGACGGTCGACACCGTGCTCGGCATGGTCGAGGACCTCGGCCCGTCCTCCGCCGTCGACACCCTCCGGGGCCCGATCGAACAGCTCGTGTCCGCACCGACAGCCGGATTCGCCCTGGTCGTCGGTATTCTCGGCGCGCTGTGGTCGGCCTCGGGATATGTCGGCGCCTTCGGCCGCGCCATGAACCGGATCTACGAGATCGAAGAGGGCCGGCCCGTCTGGAAGCTGCGCCCGCTGATGCTGCTGATCACCGCTGTGGCCCTGGTGGCCGCCGGGGCGACCGCCCTGATGCTCGTGATCAGCGGCCCGGTCGCACGCACGATCGGCGACGTCATCGGCCTCGGCGACACCGCCGTGACGGTGTGGAACATCGTCAAGTGGCCCGTGATGCTTGCACTGGTGGTCATGATCGTCGCGGTGCTGTACTACGCGACGCCCAACGTGTCGCAGCCGAAGTTCCGTTGGGTCAGCCTGGGGTCGCTCATCGCGATCGTCGTGTGGATCGTGGCCTCGGTGGCATTCGCCTTCTACGTCTCGAATTTCGGTAGCTACAACAAGACCTACGGCTCACTCGCCGGCGCGGTGATCTTCCTGCTGTGGTTGTGGATCACCAATCTGGCCCTGTTGTTCGGCGCCGAGTTCGACGCCGAGATGGAGCGTGGCCGTCAGCTGCAGGCCGGTATGCCTGCCGAGAAGACACTGCAACTGCCCGAACGTGATTCGCGCGCGAGCGAGAAGAACGCCGCCAAGCTGGAAGAACTCGTCGAGCACGGGCGCAGGCTGCGTGAAGCCCACAGCACCGACAACCCCGACGGCTCCCCCGGAGAGGCGGCCGACCCCGTGGGCCCTACCGTGCCCACGACGGAAAGGAATCCGCGATGACGACACCCACCGGTAATGCACGCCCCGTGGCCGAACAACCGAAGAACCTGTCCACGGTAGAGCTCACCGAGCGACTCACCGAACAGGTCTCGACCCTGGTTCGGACCGAGGTCTCGCACGCGCTCGAGGAGGTCAAGTCCAAGGGCACCCGCATCGGTGTGGGCGTGGGGATCTCGGGTGCGGGAGCGATCCTGTTGTTCCTCGGTCTGGCGACGCTGATCGCGACGGCGGTGCTCGGCCTCGCCACGGCCGTCGAACCGTGGCTCGCGGCTCTGATCGTCGCGCTCGTGGTGCTCGCCGTCGGTGGCATCCTCGCCGCGGTCGGGGCCTCGAAGGCGAAGAACGCCGCACCGCCCGTGCCGGAACGCACGGTCGCCAGTGTCCGCGCCGACATCGACGCCGCGAAGGGAGCAACGAAGTGACCGCATCCGACAACGGTGGTCGTCCGGACGAGGTGGCCGACATCGAACGTCAACGGGCCGAACTCGCCGCGACCGTCGGCGAACTCACCGACAGGCTCGACGTGCCCACCCGGGTCAAGCAGTCCGCGGCCGAACGCGCCGAGGAGGTCCGCAACCGGCCCGATCTGATCGCGGTGGCCGGAGGAGTCGTCGCGGCCGTGCTCGTGTTGGTGCTCGTGAGGCGCCGACGACGGAAGTGACCTGAATGCAATGCACTCGGCGGACGGAGACGAGGTCTCCGTCCGCCGATCCGTGCGGGTCGGGGTCGGTCAGCCGCCGAGCTGTTCCTTCAGCGCGTCGAGCACGGCGGGGTCCTCGATCGTCGACGGCACGGTGTACTCCTCGTGGTCGGCGATCTGCCGCATGGTCTTGCGGAGGATCTTGCCGGAGCGCGTCTTCGGCAGGGCCTGGACCACCGTCACGTCGCGGAAGGTCGCGACCGCACCGATCTGGTCGCGGACCATCGTGACGAGTTCCTGACGCAGGGTCTCGGGATCGATCTCCACACCGGCCTTGAGCACCACGTAGCCCGACGGACGCTGGCCCTTCAGTTCGTCGCGGATGCCCACCACGGCGCATTCGGCGACGGCGGGATGCGACGCCACCACGGCCTCCATGCTGCCGGTCGAGAGCCGGTGCCCGGCCACGTTGATCACGTCGTCGGACCGGCCGAGGACGAAGACGTAGCCGTCCTCGTCGACGTAGCCCGAGTCGCCGGTGAGGTAGTAGCCGGGGAAGGTGTCGAGGTACGAGCGGCGATACCGGTCGTCGTCCTGCCACAGGCCGGCGAGCGTGCCCGGCGGCAACGGCAGGCGGATGACGATGTTGCCCTCGGTGTTCGGATCGACGGGCTTGCCTTCTCCGTCGACGATCTCGACCCGGTATCCCGGGACGGGGACGGTGGGGGAGCCGGCCTTGAGCGGCATCGCCTCGAGGCCGCGCAAGTTGGCGGCGATCGCCCAGCCCGTCTCGGTCTGCCACCAGTGGTCGACGACCGGGCGGTCGAGCACCTTCGTCGCCCAGTGGTAGGTGTCGGGGTCGAGGCGCTCACCGGCGGCGAAGAGCGTCTGCAGCGAGTCGATGGGGTACTTCTTCAATTCCTCGGCGTTCGGATCCGCCTTGCGCACAGCGCGAATCGCAGTGGGGGCGGTGAACAGGGCCTTGACGCCGTTCTCGGCGATGATCCGCCAGAACGCACCCGCATCGGGGGTGCCGACGGGCTTGCCCTCGTACATCACCGTCGTCGCACCGACCAGCAGCGGACCGTAGACGATGTAGGAGTGGCCGACCACCCAGCCCACATCGGAGGCGGTCCACCACACGTCGCCCGGGTCGATGTCGTAGATGTTGCGCATCGACCACGTCAGGGCCACGGCGTGCCCACCGTTGTCGCGGACCACGCCCTTCGGCTTCCCGGTGGTGCCGGAGGTGTAGAGGATGTAGAGCGGGTCGGTCGCCGCGACCGTCACGGGCTCGGCAGGGGCGGCGTCGGCGCACAGTTCGTCCCAGTCGAACCACGCCGCCGAGGACGTCTGGTAATCGGCCGCGGAGCCGGGGATCTGCTCGCGGTTCTTCACGATCACGGTGTGCGGCGGGGTCGGCGACAGACCGATCGCCTGCTCGACGATCGGCAGGTACTCGATGGTGCGGCCGGGTTCGAGACCACCGGAAGCAGTGACGAGCACGACCGGCGTGGCGTCGTCGATGCGGGTCGCGAGTTCCTTCGCGGCGAACCCGCCGAACACCACCGAGTGCACCGCCCCGATGCGGGCGCAGGCGAGCATCGCGATGGCGGCCTCGGGGATCATCGGCATGTAGACGATCACGCGGTCGCCGGCCGCGACACCCTGGTCGCGCAGCACACCGGCGAACTTCGCGACCTCGTCGAGCAGTTCGGCGTAGGTGTAGGTGCGCTTGGCCGGGACCATCGCCGAATCCCAGATCAGGGCCGGGCGGTCGCCGTTCCCGGCGTCCACGTGCCGGTCGAGGGCGTTGACGCTGGTGTTCAGGGTGCCGTCCGGGAACCACTTGTACGACGGTGCCGCCGAGTCGTCGAGGGCTCGCGTCGGCGCGCTCTCCCACTCGACCGCGCGGGCGGCCTCGAGCCAGAATCCCTCCGGATCCTCGGTGCTCCGGCGGAACGCCTCCTCGTACGAGCCCATCGTTCGTGTCCTTCCTCGACGGCGGTTGTGGCCCGAACCACTCTATGTGACCTGCAAGGGGGTGGCTGCAGGTCTGCGTCGGACGGACACAACCACGCGACGAACGGACGAAGTGCCTACCCTGAGCCGCATGACCTCGATCGCGGAAGACCTGCTGCTCCTGCTTCTCGACGACGAATCGGGAAAGCCTGTCGTCGACGGAGTGAAGTTGCCCCGCGTCCTCGCGGGTGCGGTGCTCCTCCAACTCGCCCTCGACGACGTGGTGGCGGTCGACGCGGAGGGCAAGCAGGTGAAGAAGGGGCGGATCGCGATACGCACCGAGGCACGACCCGCCGATCCGATCCTCGCCGAGGCGGTCGAGCGGCTCGGCTCGGGCAGGCCGCTGAAACCGACGGCGGCCATCGAGAAATTGCAGAAGGGCCTGCAGGAGAAGCTTCTCGCTCGGGTCGTCGAGCAGGGCTGGGTCTCGGAGGAGCGCGGGAAGATCCTCGGGGTGTTCCCGACGAAGAAGTGGCCCGCGATCGATTCCACCCACGAGCAGCGCGTCCGCGACCTGATCCGCGCGGCGTTGATCGACGGCCTGACCCCGGAGCCACGCACCGCGGCGCTGATCGCGCTGCTGTCGGCCGCGGATGCGGCGCCGAAGGTGTTCCCGGACGCCGACAAGCGGGCAGTGAAGAAACGGGCGAAGGAGATCGCGCAGGGCGAGTGGGCGGCCAAGGCGGTGCGTGACGCCGTCGCGTCCGTCAACGCGGCCATGATGGCCGCCGTCGCGGCCGGCGGAGCGGTGGCGGGTTCGAGTTGATCCGGATCGCGCCGGCGACGGTCAGGAGGGCAGGCCGAGATTCCGGTACCGCTCGATCCGTCGCCGGCAGCGGTCCTCCGCGGGCTCGTCGGTGAGGATCGCGAGTTCGCGGGCCACCGCGGCACCGATCCGCTTGACGAACGAGACCGGTTCCTCGGTGGCGTCCGGATGCTCGGGGACGACCGCGTCGACGACACCGTTGCGCAGCAGGTCGCGGGAGCGGATCCCCTGATCGTGCGCCATGGCCGGTGCGTGGGTGGTGTCGCGGTGCACGATCGCGCTGGCACCTTCGGGCGGGAGCGGGGCGAGCCAGCCGTGCTGTGCGCACAGCACCCGGTCGGCGGGCAGAAGGGCGAGCGCGCCGCCGCCGGTTCCCTGACCGAGCAGCACCGACACCGTCGGGGTGGGCAGGGTGACGAGATCGGCGAGGCAGCGGGCGATCTCGGGTGCGAGCCCGCGCTCCTCGGCCTCCTTCGACAACGAGGCACCGAGGGTGTCGATGACGAGCACGAGCGGCAGGCGCAGTTCGTCGGCGAGACGCATCGCGCGGCGGGCCTCGCGCAGTGCTCCCGGCCCCATCGTGCGTTCGGGTGACTGTCCCGCGCGGTCCTGGCCGAACATCACGCACGACACGCCCCGGAACCGGGCGAGGGAGAGCAGGACGGTGCGATCGGATTCGCCCTCACCGGTCCCGGACAAGGGGACCTGCGCGGAGGCGGCGTGACGCAGCAACTGCCGGATACCGGGCCGTTCGGGCCGTCGGCTGAGCATCACCGACTGCCAGGCCGGGATGTCGGGCACGTCGTCGACGGTGGTGATCGCCGGACTCGACGTCACCTCGGGCCGGTTGCCCTCGACGAGTACGCGCAGCAACCGGTGCACGACCTGCCGCACACCGCCGAGGGGCACGACCCCGTCGATCACGCCTTTGCGGTACAGGTTCTCCGCGGTCTGGACGTCCTCGGGGAAGTTCTCCTGGTAGAGCGCCTTGTAGACGCGCGGGCCGAGGAACCCGACGAGCGCGCCGGGTTCGGCGGCGGTGACGTGCCCGAGCGACCCCCACGACGCGAACACCCCACCGGTCGTCGGGTTGCGCAGGTACACGAGATAGCCGAGGTGGGCGGCCTTGTGTGCGGCGACGGCGGCGGCGATCTTCACCATCTGCACGAAGGCGAGGGTGCCCTCCTGCATGCGGGTGCCACCCGAGGTGGGCGACGCGAGCAGAGGTAGTCCCTCGGCGGTCGCACGCTCGACGGCAGTGACGATGCGCTCGGCGGCGGCGACACCGATCGAGCCTGCGAGGAAGGAGAATTCGCACACGATCAGAGCGACCCGGCGGCCGTGGACGGTGCCCGAACCGGTGAGCACGGATTCGTCGACCCCGGACTTCTCGGCGGCCCGCTCCAGATCGGCGAGGTACTTCTCGCCCGCCCCGACATCGATCGGCGGAACGTCCCAGGAGACGAAGCTTCCCGGGTCGAGCACCTTGTCGATGAACTCCTGCGCCGAGATCCTGCCACCGGCCACGTCGCCTCCACCTGTCCTCGTCCGTCGAGGTCAACCTATAACGGCGCGAACGAGGGGGAGGACATGTGCGTGTTCTTGCGACACACCGCACATATCCTCCCCCTCGTTGCGGGATCGGCTATCGGCCGAGCGCTTCCTTCCACGTGACCGTCCGGCCGATGCGCAGGATCGACCGCTGGTAGATGCGCGCGGCGATCACGCTGAGCACCGCGATGGCAGCGACCATCAGCGCGATGGTGCCGACGATCTGCACCGGCGTGGCCACCCCTGCCGCGATGCGCAGCGGCATGAGGATCGCCGAGAACGGCGGGATCCAGCTCAGCGTGGTGCTCCATCCCGCCTCGGGATCGTCGACCGACGAGAACGCCGCGAAGAACATCGCGAGGATCAGCATCACCAGCGGACCCGAGGTGGAGTTGACGTCCTCCTGCCGCGACACCATCGACCCCGCCGCCGCGTAGAGGACGGCGAAGAACGCGAAGCCGAGCACGAACCAGCCGAGGGTGCCGGCGAGCACGCCGAGGGCGGTACCGGTGATCGTGAGGGTGTCGGTGGCGAGCGCCGTGCCGACACCGACCACACCGTAGGCGGTGAGCTGCAGGAGCCCGACCGCGCCGATGCCGACGATCTTGCCCCACAACAACTGCAGCGGACGCAGCGTGGACAGCAGCAGTTCGACGACCCGCGAGGACTTCTCCTCGACGACACCCATCGCGACGTACATGCCGAACATCAGGATCTGCATGTACAGCAGGACCACGGCGATGATCGAGAGGATGATGCGTTGTCCCTGTTCGGGATCCGGCGGGTCGAGGGCCTCGACGGTCACGGTCGCCGCGGACACGTCGGCCGCGACCGCGGCGGGATCGACGCCACGGTCGGTCAGCGCGGCGACCTGGGCCTGCTGCACGACAGCGGCCTCGACGACCGCGCGGACGTCGGTGTCGAGTTCCGATTCGGTGATCGCCGTGACGGACGCTCCGTCGCCGGGGACGAGCGCGACGTCGAGATCACCGGAGGACACCTGCTCGCGGGCGGTGGCGGCGTCGGGAACGCCGGAGACCTCGAGCGGAGTGCCGACGGTCTCGCCGAGCGATTCGATCGTCGTCTGCAGCGCGGGTGCGCCCACCACTCCGACGGTGGGCCGGTCGTCGTCGCCGCCGGACAGGACCGAGGTGGCGACGATGCCGACGACGATCGCGACGAGGATGATCGCGTTGCTGATCAGGAAGCTCTTCTTCCGGACCTGCGTGACGAACTCGCGAGACGCGACGAGACCGACCGCGCGGGCGTTGCTCAACGGGGCGCTCATGCGGAAACCACCTCTCGGAACAGCTCGGTCAGGGATGGGCGTCGGAGCGAGAACTCGTGGACCGGGCCGGTGGCCAGGGCCGCCTTGAGGATCAGCTGGTCGTCGGCGCCGGGGGTGATGGTGAGCACGGTGCGCTCGTCCCCGTACTCGGCGTGCGTGACGCCCGGCAGACCGTGCGCCCAGCCTCGGGGTGCCTGCGGCGCGTGGACGACGAGGAGCGCGTCGCCCTTGGACCGCAGGTCGTCGACGGTGCCCACGGCGCGCATCCGGCCGGCGCCGATGATGCCCACGCGGTCGCACAGGCGCTGGACCAGGTCGAGCTGGTGGCTCGAGAACACCACCGGCACACCTTCTTTCGCCTTCTCGAGCAGGACGTCGCTCATGACGTCGACCGCCACCGGGTCGAGGCCGGAGAACGGCTCGTCGAGGACGAGGACCGTCGGGTCGTGCACGAGGGCCGCGGCGAGCTGTACGCGCTGCTGGTTGCCGAGCGACAGGGCGTCGACGGTGTCGCCGAGACGTTCGGCGATGCCGAGCCGCTCGGTCCACCGCTGCACCGCCTCCGACGCCTCCGACTTCGAAAGGCCGTGCAGCCGAGCGAGATAGGACAGTTGCTTGCCGACCTTCATCTTCGGATACAGGCCGCGTTCCTCGGGCATGTACCCGATGTTGCGGCGCATCTCGAGGTCGACCGGCTTCCCGTCGATGCGGACCTCGCCGGAGTCGGCGGCCAGGACGCCGAGGGTGATCCGCATAGTGGTGGTCTTGCCGGCGCCGTTGCTGCCGACGAAACCGAACAATTCGCCGGGGCGGACTTCGAAACTCACGCCGTCGAGAGCGACCGTGTCGCCGTAGCGCTTCGAGAGATTGTCGATCGTCAGTGTCACAGCAGGTCCTCCGGATCGTCGTCGGGGCGGGTCCAGGCGAGCAGAACGGCGGGCAGGCAACCGCTGAACAGGATCGAGGCGAGTGCGAACCCACCCATCGAGTACGCGAGGGCCTGGTGGTCGAGGGAGTCGATCGAGGCGCCGAAGAGCAGGACGAAGATGGGGACCAGCAGAAGCGCCTGTGCCACCGACAATCCGATCGAACGAGCGCTGTTGCGTTCGGTGATCTCGCGTTCGTCGAGGGCGTGGCGGGGCGCGTCGGACTGTCTCCCCGACACGATCTGCAGGCAGGTCCACGCGGGAAGGAACGCGAGAACGACCGGCAGCCACACCAGGGAGACCATGATCGTGAAGTACGACGCGACGGCGGTGACGAACATAGCGCCGATGAGTGCGACCACTGTGCCGGCGAGGATGCGACGGCGATGTTGCGTGCGCCAGTTCGGCAGCCACCCGGAGGTGAGCTTCTCGTTCTCGAGGAACCGGCGGGTGCGGTAGTGCTCGTAACGGTCGATCAGTGAGGCGGTGGACACGTCAGGCCTCCTTTCGAGGCTTGTACAGCTCGGTCGACAACGGCGTGAACTCGGTACGGGAGAAGACGGCTTCGACCGGCAGTCCGAAGACATCGCAGATACGGAAGGCCAGATCGAGGCTCGGGTAGTGGTCGCCTCGTTCCAGGGCGCCGACGGTCTGCGGGTTCACCTCGACGAGTTCGGCCAGTTGCGCGCGGCTCAGTCCGCGTTCCGCGCGCAGGACGCGGATGCGGTTGTAGATGGGGAGAGCTTCCCCACGACGTACCGGACTCATGGAACAAAGTGTTGTGAAAACCCAACGCTTTGTCAATGGGAGAGGATGGATCGATATGTCGTAGTGTTGTCAGTCGTCGTCGGCGAAACCGCGGAGACGGTCGAGTTCGCGGCGTTCCTTCTTCGTCGGACGGCCCGCCCCGCGGTCGCGGCGGGGGAGCGCCGCGAGGATCTCCTTCGGTGGAGGCGGGGGACTGTGATCGATGTAGGCGGTCGCGGCGATCGGTGCACCCACGCGCTTGTTCACGAGCTGGGTGACTTCGACGATCTTCTCCGTTCCGTGCGCGCGTACGCGGACCTCGGCTCCGATCGTCACCGGCGTCGACGGCTTGGCCGTCACACCGTCGACGCGGACGTGCCCGGCGCGGCACGCGCTCGCCGCGGCGGACCGGGTCTTGAACAGCCGGACCGACCACGTCCAGCTGTCCACGCGCACGCTTCCACCCATCTACATCAACTCCTCGCTCAGCTTCCCGTCGTCGAGCATCCATCGACGTGTCGTCCGTGTGGTCTCCAGCATGCGGCGATCGTGCGTGATCAGCAGTAGGGTTCCCTCGAAACTGTCGACGGCCTGCTCGAGTTGCTCGATCGCCGGCAGATCCAGGTGGTTGGTGGGTTCGTCGAGCACCAGCAGATTGACGCCGCGTGCCTGCAGCAGTGCGAGTCCCGCGCGGGTGCGTTCGCCCGGCGACAGCGACGACGCCGTCCGCAGGACGTGGTGCCCTTTGAGGGCGAACTTCGCCAGCAGGGTCCGCACGTCGGCGTCCGGCCAGTCGGGCACGTTGCGTCCGAACGCCTCGACCAGCGGTTCGTCCCCCTCGAACAGGCTGCGGGCCTGATCGATCTCGCCGACGAGAACACCCGACCCCAGCGACGCGCGACCGGTATCCGGTTCGATCGTGCCGAGCAGCAACCGAAGCAGCGTAGACTTCCCGGCGCCGTTCGGGCCGGTGACGACGATGCGGTCGCCCCACTCGACCTGCGTGGTGATCGGCCCGAGGACGAAGTCGCCCCGCCGGACGACGACCTCGTCGAGGGTTACGACCACCGTGCCGCTGCGCGGGGCGGCGGCGATGGACATGCGCAGTTCCCATTCCTTGCGCGGCTCCTCGACGACGTCGAGCCGCTCGATGCGCCGCTGCGTTTGACGCGCCTTCGCCGCCTGCTTCTCGGTGGCCTCCGCGCGATGCTTGCGTCCGATCTTGTCGTTGTCCTTGGACTTGCGGCGCGCGTTGCGGACGCCGTGTTCGAGCCAGTTGCGTTGCATCCGGGCGCGTTCCTCGAGCTGCGCTTTGGTGTCGGCGAACTCCTCGTACTGCTCACGCGCGTGTCGGCGCGCCACCTCGCGCTCGACGAGATACGCCTCGTACCCACCCTCGTAGACCGAGATCTGCTGCTGCACGGGATCGAGTTCGACGATGCCCGTCACCGTGCGCGCGAGGAATTCGCGGTCGTGGCTGACGACCACCAATGCCGTGCGTGTCTCGTCCACGAAGCGTTCGAGTCGTTCGAGGCCGGCCAGATCCAGGTCGTTCGTCGGTTCGTCGAGCAGGAGCACGTCGTAGCGCGACAGCAGCAGTGCCGCCAGCCCGGCGCGGGCGGCCTGGCCACCGGAGAGCGCCGTCATCGGAGCGTCGAGGCCCGCTTCCAGGCCGAGGTCGTCGATCACCTTCTCGGCGCGCTCGGCGAGGTCGGCCCCGCCGAGCGCCAGCCACCGTTCGAGCGCCGGGGTGTACTCGTCCTCGTCGGAGTCGCCGAGTCGCTCGGCGGCGTCGTTCATGACGCGTTCGGCCTCGGCGACACCGGTGCGCCGGGAGAGGAAGCCGAGGATCGTCTCGCCCGGCACCCGCTCGGGTTCCTGCGCGAGATAGCCGATCGTGGCGTCGGGCGGGCTGAGGATCACCGAGCCGGTGACATCGGCGTCGCCCACCCCCGCGAGGGTCGTGAGCAGCGTCGATTTCCCGGCGCCGTTGGCGCCCACGAGGCCGATCACGTCGCCCGGTGCGACGGTGAGATCGAGTCCGTCGAACAGGACACGTTCCCCGCGGGAGGCCGACAGGCCGTTGATACGAAGTGTTGCGCTCACGCTCCGAGTATCCCGGGTGCGACGAATCCGAGGTCCGGCGCGGGTCGGTACCGGCCACGAGCGGCCCCTCAGCCGCCGCACTCCGCGGGCACGATCCCATCGTCGCCCACCGGGACGGCGTCGAGTGGATTGTCGATCTCGTCGCGCCGCGTCCGGGCCGCGACGATCACGATCACCGCGGCGACGGCCGGCACCAACCCGGCGATCGCGAAGGTCGGCGCGAGCCCGACCGTGAGGGCCAGCGGCCCGGCCACGGCCATGGACAGCGGCATGAACACGATCGAGACGAAGAAGTCGAGACTCGAGACCCGACCGAGCAGGTGCGCGGGCACCCGCCGTTGCAGCAGCGTTCCCCACACGACGGATCCGGCGTTGAACAGCGCGCCGACGACGAACACCGCGGCGATCATGATCGGTACCGACCCGGAGACCCCGATGACGGCGAGGGGGACGCAGCCCAGCCCCCACATCAGAAGCGGGACGGTGAGATAGCGCCTCGGCAGCCGCAGCGACGCCACGAGCATCGACCCGACTGCCCCACCGACACCGAAACCGGCCATCACCATCGCGTGCTGCAACGGCCCGCCCCCGGTCGCCTCGCGGATCGCGAACGGGATCAGCACCTCGATCGGTCCCAGCACGCAGAAGACCGCGACGGACCCGAACAGGAGCGTTCCGAGCAACCACCGCGTGCGCACGGTGAACCGCACACCCTCCGCGAGATCGTCGAGCACGGAACGGAATCTGCTCGACCCTCCGGTCCGCGTGTCGTCGCAGCGGACCACGGTCGGGTGCATCGCGAGGATGCACAATGCCCCGACCACCTCGAGGAGCGCGACGGTGCACATGGCGACGGCGGGGGACGAGGCCGCCACGACGGCGCTCGCCGCCGCCGGACCAGCCGCCTGCACGAGCGTCGGCCGGAGCACACCCTCGACACCGTTGGCGGCGAGCAGGTCCTGCGGCGGGACGATGGACGGCAACAGTGCCGAATAGGCCGGGAACTGGACACCGTTGGCGAGCCCGAGTGCGAAACCCACGACGGTGAGATGCCAGAAGGCGATCGATCCGTTCACGGCGAGCGCAGCCGTCACCGCGACCAGCACCGCCCGGACGATGTACGTCGCGAGGAGCAGGGTGCGCTGCGGGATCCGATCGGCGAGCACACCCCCGAGAAGTGCGACGAGGAGCATGCCCACGGCAGGCCCCACTGCGACCGAGGACAGTTCGGCCGGACCGCCACCCATCTCGACGACCTGCCACACCACCGCGATGAGCCAGGTGCCCACGGACAGCAGTCCCGCGGCGAGCGCCAGGATCAGCAGGCGGTACTGCGGATGAGCGAACGGCCGCACGGGTCCGCGCGCCAGGCGCGGACGCCGGTGCGTCGGTGATGCGGTGTGGTTGCTCATCGCGTTCCCCCGGTCGTCGGACGGTCCGATGAGATCTTGCGACCTCGAGGCGACTCGAGGTCAAGTGTCTTCGCCCCTCGGGTGACCGATCAACCGATTTTCCGTGGGCGTCGCCGTCAGCGTGCGGGTCCGGATTCGAGAACGATGTCGGCGGAACGCCTTTCACCGTTCTCGGTGGTCCACTCGATCGACACGACGTCGCCGGGACGGTGACGGAGCAGACGTTCCTCGAGTTCCCCGGTCGACGAGACGCGCTCCCCGTCGAAGGACACCACGACGTCGCCGGCGTCGAGACCGGCGTGATAGGCGGGACTGTCGTAGGACACCCACAGCACCTCGGCCCCGAGATCCTGCCCGTCCTTGCGGGCGGTGGTGACGCTCGCGCCCAGCCGGGGCGTCGGGCCCACGTGCACCGACCCTTCGCTCACTCCCGTCCGCACCTGTTCGACGACGGTGATCGCCTCGGTGATGGGCACGGCGTACGCCTCGGGGGTCGTGTCGGGCGAGGTGTCGGTGTTCCGCTGCACCGCGCCCGCGGTGTTGATCCCCACGACCGTTCCGTACTCGTCGACGAGCGGCCCGCCGGAATCACCCGGCCGGATCGGGGCATCGGTGCGGATCATCCCGGTGAGGCGGTGACGTGAACCGTCCGTGGCGTCGCGCACCACCACGTTGCGGTCGAACTCGACGATGGTGCCGGGGGTCGCCACGACGACCCCACCGCCCTGGGAGTTGCCGAAGGCCGTGACCCGGCTCCCCACCGGCGGCAGGTCCTCGGCGATCGTGGCGGCCGGGAGGTCGCTCGCGGTGCCGAGGCGCAGGACGGCGAGATCGCGTTCGCGGTCGTAGCCGAGGACCTCCGCGTCGTAGATCAGGCCGTCCGCACCGCTGACCGCGCTGATGTCGGTGGCTCCGCTCACCACATGATGGTTCGTGACGACCGTGCCGTCGGGGGTGATCACGATCCCGGTGCCCGTCATGCCCGTCCATCCCGCGCTCGCGTCGATCGTCACGACGACCGGCAGGGTGCGCGCGGTGAGTTCGTCGGCGGTCAACGGCGTCGGGGGAGGAGCGACCGGCGCCGGCGGTGGGGGAGGGAGCATGACGTCGACCAGGGCCGGTGCCGATGCGACGAGGCTGGCGGTGGTCGCGAGCGCGACCAGCAGCACCGATCCGCCCCGCCCGCTCACTGCTGCGGCACCTCGCCGGTGAGATGGTCGAGCAGTTCCCGGGCCGCGGCGCGACCGGCGCGGTTCGCCCCGATCGTGGACGCCGACGGGCCGTAGCCGACGAGATGGATGCGCGGATCCTTCGCGACGCGGGTCGCGAGCCGGCCGTCCATCGTGATGCCGCCACCGGCATTGCGCAACGACAACGGCGCCAGGTGGTCGAGGGAACTCCGGAATCCGGTGCACCACAGGATGACATCGACGTCGAGTGTCCGGCCGTCGCTCCACCGCACGCCGGTCTCGGTGATCTCGGAGAACATCGGGGACCGCTCCAGCACGCCGCGTTCGCGCGCTGCCCGCAGCGCCGGGGTGAGCGGGAGCCCGGTGACGGAGACGACCGATCCGGGTGGCAGTCCGCGTCGTACCCGATCCTCCACGAGCGCGACGGCAGCGTGACCGCGCTCGGCAGTGAAAGGCTCCTCGCTCCAGGCAGGTTCGCGTCGCGTCACCCAGGTGGTCTCGGTGACGCGGGAGATCTCGTCCAGGAGTTGGACCGCGGAGATGCCGCCACCGACGACGAGTACGTGCTGCCCGGTGAAGTCCTCGGCCGTTCGATAGTCCTTGGTGTGCAGTTGGCGTCCGGTGAAGCGTGCAGCGCCGGGATACCACGGGACGAAGGGGCGCTCCCAGGTGCCGGTCGCGTTGATGATGCCGCGTGCCGCGTAGACGGCCGATTCGGTCTCGACGCGCAGTCGCTCGCCGCGGTCGCACACGACCCGCACGGTGGTGGGGCGGTGGACGGGAAGGTCGAACTCCTTCTCGTAGGCGGCGTAGTACTGCGGTACCGCAGAGGCCGCCGGAACCTCACCCGCGGAGGTGTCGACGACGTCCGCGAACGCGAGGCCGGGCAGGTCGTGGACGCCGTTGACGGTGCTCAGTGTCAATGACGGCCAGCGGTCCTGCCATGCGCCGCCGGGGCCGAACGAGCGGTCGAGGACGACGAATCCGGTCTCGGGTGCGACTCCGAAGCGGGTGAGGAAGTAGGCGGTCGACAGACCGGCCTGCCCGGCTCCGATCACGACGATGTCGACCGGCGTCGCATCGGCGGTCTGTATCTCGGCCGCATCGAGTGCCTCGTCGGCGAGCATCGCGAGCCTCCCTCTCGGATCGTTGTCCTTCATCATGCCGCGATCGCGGCCGATGCGCGGAAGGAACGCTGTCCGCAGCCGTAGAAATGTGATATCACTTTAATATCGCTTTGACTCTGGGAGGTAGGAACATGGATGTCGTGCAATCGCCCGTGACCGTCGAGCGGCCGGGCGGCTCGTCCAACGGCTGGTCGGTGCTGATCGCCGCCCTGGTCGTGATCGCCGTCGGCGCCGGTCTGATCGGCTGGGGAGCGGTGGATGTCACCGTCCCGCTGATCGTCGCCGGTGGCGTCATCGTCGTGCTTGCCCTCGTGGCACTCGCCGGACTCGTCCTCGTCGAACCGAACGAGGCCCGCGTCCTCCAGCTCCTCGGCAGCTCGTACACCGGCACCCTGCGCGAACCCGGTCTGCGCTGGATGAACCCGCTCAACACCCGCCGCAAGATCTCCACCCGCATCCGCAACCACGAGACGGGCAGAGCCAAGGTCAACGATGCCGACGGCAACCCCATCGAGATCTCGGCGGTCATCGTGTGGCAGGTCGAGGACACCGCGCGCGCCGTCTTCGACGTCGACGACTTCGAGGAGTTCGTCGCCGTCCAGACCGAGGCCGCGGTCCGCCACATCGCCGGTTCGTACCCGTACGACGCTGCGCCGGAAGTGATGTCGCTGCGTCAGAACGCCGACGAGATCACCACCAAGCTCTCGGCCGAGGTCCACGACCGCGTGCAGTCCGCCGGTATCCGCGTCATCGAGACCCGCATCAACCAGCTCGCCTACGCACCCGAGATCGCCCAGGCGATGCTGCGACGTCAGCAGGCCGGCGCCGTGATCGCCGCCCGCGAGCAGATCGTCAAAGGTGCCGTCTCGATGGTCGGCACCGCCCTGGCCCGCCTCGAGGCCGAGCACACCGTCGAACTCGACGAGGAACGCAAGGCCGCGATGGTCTCGAATCTCCTCGTCGTGTTGTGTGGAGACCAGAGTGCTCAGCCCGTCCTCAACACGGGATCGCTGTACCAGTAGGGATCATGCGGCATGGCCGAACGTAAGAAGGTGCTGCTGCGCCTCGACCCGGCAGTCCACGACGCGCTCGCGCGGTGGGCTGCCGACGAGTTGCGCAGCACCAACGCCCAGATCGAGTTCCTGCTCCGGCGGGCCCTCACCGAGGCCGGGCGGATGCCGCGCGAGGTGGGGCGCATACGCGGACCGGGCCGTCCGCGAGCCGATGCCGACGACGAGGAGTGAACAGAGATGGCCGGCACGGCACGACGGGGAGGCGCCACCGACGAGACGGGTCGCTACGCGGTGCTCTATCCCGCGATTGTCGAGGCGGCCCATCGCGTAGGCGCGACCGCGATCGGTCTGATCGACGTGGGACGCCCCGCGGCGCTGAACCTGTGCGTCGACCGCGTGGGTATCACCTACAGCGACGGGGTGCTCCTGGGCGACCCGGATTCTCTTGTGCAGGAGAGCTGTTCGATCGTCCACGGCGGGTCGGTTCCCGACCGTGCGATGCCTCCGGTGGTCGCGCGCGTCGCTGTGACGCGCCACCGCCCCGACGTCGAGGACGCCCTGCTCGCCGAGGACCCACCCGTCCGGTTCTGCGGTGACGTCGTGGAGCTGCTGCACGAGGCGATCGCGGCGGTACCCGAGGATGCCCTGCCGGTCGTGACGACCACCTGGGCTCTGTCGCGTCTGGCGATTCCGCGGCGCCCGTCGTTCGTCGACCGCCTTCGCGAGGCGGCCACGGGACGAACGGTCGCATGGGTGTCGGCCGAGGGTGTGGGTGTCGCGCCGTCGGTCCCGACGCTCGGTGATCGTCCGGCCTCCGGCCACAGCATCGTCGGCATCGCGCTGTACGAGGGCGCCGAGCATCGGGTGGATGCGGTGGCGCGCTGCTGGTCGCGGGGCCGGATTCTCGACTGGTTTCACTGATCAGGCGATCAGGGCGTAGGTGAGTCCGGCGGCGAGTGCACCGGCGACCGCCCCCACGACGACCTGCCCGCGGGTGTGGTCTCCGAGATGCACACGCGACCAGCCGACGGCGGCGGTGAACACCAGTCCCAGAAGCCACCACGGCGAGAGAGCCAGTGCCAGAACCGCACTCACACCGGCTCCGACGCCGGTGTGCACGCTGACCTTCCAGTGCGCCAGGCTCGTGATGATCCCGGCGACACCGAGGGCGGCGACACCGGCCGAGGTGAACGCGATCGTCTCGATCGGAGCCCGGGCGACGATCTGGACCACCAGTCCGGCGACCACCACGCCAAGGATGGCGACGATCAGCGCGTGCCGCTCGTCGATCCGGGTGACGTGATGGTCGCCGATCCGGGCGCGTCGCATCCCGGTGAGGATGAGCCCCATCGGGATCACCCCGGCGATCATCGCGACGAAGACGCCCCAGCCCGGGGCGCCGACACCGATGCCGAAGACCACCGACCCGACGATGTTGATCACCCAGGGCGCCCCGACCTCCGTGAGGACGCGAGCGGTGACGTCGACTGCGCTGCGAGTGTCCCGCACGACCTGATCCGGCATCAGGCGGCGAAGGTCGGTAGCAGGGTTCGCGTGATGCGAGCGGGCCAGTCCTCGTCCACCTCGCCGCGGCGCGCCTGCTCGGCGAAGTAGGCTCCGACCACGCAGTCCAGGAAGGTCTCCACATCGAGATCGGCGCAGACGGTTCCGTCGTCGCAGTGGCGTCGGATGGCCTCGGCGAGCATCTGCCGATGGCGCATCAACAGAGATCGCATCAGCTCGGTGAACCACGGTTCCTGTTCGGTGACGAGCGCCGCGAGCCCACCGAGCCCGATGCCCTCGTCGACGGAGAGGCGGGACTGCTCCACCACCCACCGCAGGAGCTCTTCGGCCGTGGCCTCCGGTTCCGGGGGTGCCGGTCGGGTGAGGGGTTCCATCACCGCCTTCAGCATCTCGCTGCGATCTCGGTACCTGCGGTAGATCGTCGTCCGGGCCATGCCGGCGACGTTCGCGACCGCTTCGATCGTGACGGCCTTCGGCCCTTTCGTGCGCAGCAGCAGGAGCACGGTGTCGGCGATCCGCTGTTCGGGTGAGGGTGTCGTCGCGGCGTCCATCGCCTTCGGCCTCTTCTGTCGGGTGTCGGGTCGGCCGCTCCATCGAAGCATGGCATTCGAATCGGAACGTCGATACAGTGTCTGTAGCTACACTACATGTAGCGTTTCGCTGTCAGGAGGTTTCGGAATGTCCGTTCACGCGTCCTGGGCAGGACGAATCGCGTTGCTTCTCGGTCTGCTCACCGTGTCGTCGTCGTTCTGGGTCGAGACCACCGAGCCCGGGCGCGGCGCCACCCTCGGTCTGGGGGCTCTGGCGAGCATCTTCGCGCTGTGGTCGTTGGTCGCGCGCGATCCCACGAAGGATCACTGGGCTCTGTCGGTGGTGGGTCTGGCGATGCTCGTCTCACCGTGGGTCGGCCGGTTCGCAGGCGACGGCGCCGCCTGGATCGCGTGGGTCTCCGGTGCGTCGATCATGATTCTCGGTGCCATCGCGTATCTCTCGGACGAGGCCGACAACGTGACCGAAGAGGTCGAGCGGTGGGAACGTGAGAGCTACGCGCCGACCGGCCGCGCCTGACGGTCCGGCGCCTCACCCACACGCGCGGGGCAGGTGGAATGATGCGGGGTGTTCGGTGACGAAGGGATGGGGCGACACATGATCGGGATCAGCCGCGACGGCGACGTCGTGACCGTGGAACTGCAACGCGAGGAACGCAGGAACGCGCTCAACACGCAGTTGTGCGTGGAGATCCGCGAAGCCGTGGACAAGGCCGTGGCCGACGACGCGCGCGCAATGGTGATCACCGGGCGGGGCTCGAGCTTCTGCGCCGGTGCCGATCTGTCCGGCGACGTCTACGCCGAAGGGTTCACCGACAGCCTCGCCGAGATGTTGCGCACCATCGTCGAGGCCCCCATCCCGGTGATCGCGGCCGTCAACGGCCCCGCCATCGGTGCCGGCACCCAGCTGACGCTCGCGTCGGACCTGCGAGTCGTGGCGCCCACCGCGCGTTTCTCGGTTCCTGCTGCGCGCCTGGGTATTTCGGTGGACCGCTGGACGGTCCGCCGTCTCGCCTCGCTCATCGGCGGCGGTCCGGCACGCACGGTCTTCCTCGCCGCCGAACCCGTGCACGCCGAGGAGGCCCTCGCGCGTGGGCTCGCCAACCGCATCGGCGATCTAGCCGACGCCCAGGCCTGGGCGCACGAGATCGCGAAGCTCGCGCCGCTGTCGCTGAACGCGATGAAGCTGTTCCTCAACGACGACGGCACCCGCGACGAGGCCACACCCGAGCAGACCGCCGCACTCGCCGCAGCGTGGCTCAGTGAGGACGCCCAGGAGGCCAGGCTCGCTCGTTCCGAGCGCCGCGACCCGATCTTCCGCGGACGATGAACGTCCGGTCCGCGGTCTCGGCCGTGCTCGCCGGGGCGGGCACGCTGTGGGTGGCGCGCGCCGTGAACGGCCTGCCCGGTTCCATCGGCGCCTCGGTCTCCGACATCCGTCCCTACGCCGCCGCGTCGCCCCGTTACCGCGACGGTCGTTTCCACAACACCGACCCGGCGTCCGTGCTCGGACCCGAGGCAGCGGGCGGTTTCGCGAAGGACCTGATCACCCGCGGATCGCGGGGCAGACCTCGCGCCGACGTGCCGTTGTCGACCTATCTCGCGCCGGTCGACGCGGCGGAACTCGCCGTGACGTGGTTCGGTCACTCGACCGCCCTCGTGGAGGTCGACGGCTACCGGGTGCTGTGCGACCCGGTGTGGAGCGAGCGTGTGTCGCCGTCACCGACCGTCGGCCCGGCGCGTCTGCATCCGGTGCCCGTCGAACTGCAGACCCTGCCGCGCCTCGACGCGGTGGTGATCTCGCACGACCACTACGACCATCTCGACCGGTTCACGGTCGAGACCCTCGCCGTGCTGCAGCCGGCCGTCCGGTTCGTCGTGCCGCTCGGGGTGGGCGCGCACCTGCGCCGCTGGCGGATCGCCGAGGAACGCATCGTCGAACTCGACTGGGACGAGCACGTCGAGGTGGACGGCCTGCGCATCACGTGCACCGAGGCCCGGCACTTCTCCGGTCGTGGCCTGCAGCGCAACATCACGTTGTGGGCGTCGTGGGTGTTCACCGGCCCGACACGCCGGGTGTTCTTCGGCGGCGACAGCGGGTACACCCCGCGCTTCGCGGACGTCGGCGAGGCGTACGGCCCGTTCGACCTGACGTTGCTGCCCGTCGGCGCCTACGACAGGCGATGGCCCGACGTGCACATGAACCCCGAGGAGGCGGTCCGCACGCATCTCGACCTCGGTGGCGTCGACCGTCGTGACAGTCTGCTGGTCCCCGTGCACTGGGGAACCTTCGACCTGGCCTTCCACGCCTGGTCGGAGCCGATCACCCGGTTGTTGCCCGCCGCGCGGGAGTCGGAGGTGATCACGGCGGTGCCGATGCCGGGTCAGCGGATCGACGTCTCGAAGTCCGATGCATCGAAGCCCGTCGCACTCGATCCCTGGTGGCTCGCGTCGAGCTGATCCACCCGCCACGACACCGGCTGTTCGCTTTCGTGCCCTAATCTGGTTCGTCATGGCAGTAGAAGAGCCCACGACGGTGGTGGGAACGGGCGAGGCTCCGGTCCTCGCACCCGACCACGCAGCCACCGGGCTGTCCACCGAGCAGGTCGCCGAGCGTGTGGCACGTGGCCTCGCCAACGATGTCCCCGACCGCGCGTCCCGATCGGTCAAGGACATCGTCCGGGCCAACGTGTTCACCCGGATCAACGCGATCCTCGGGGTGCTGCTGCTGATCGTGCTGGCCACCGGCTCGATCATCGACGGCATGTTCGGTCTGCTGATCATCGCGAACAGCGGCATCGGCATCATCCAGGAGGTGCGTGCCAAGCGCACCCTCGACAAGCTGGCCATCGTCAGCCAGACGAAACCCGTCGTGCGCCGGGACGGCGTCGCCGCACCGATCGCTCCGCGCGAGGTGGTCCTCGACGACATCATCGAGCTCGGCCCCGGCGACCAGCTGGTCGTCGACGGCGAGGTGGTCGAGGCCCAGGGTCTCGAACTGGACGAGTCGCTGCTGACAGGCGAGTCGGATCCCGTGCACAAGGTGCCCGGTTCGACGGTGATGTCGGGCAGCTTCGTCGCCTCCGGATCCGGCTCCTACCGTGCGACGAAGGTCGGCCGCGACGCCTACGCGGCGCGACTCGCGGAAGAGGCGAGCAAGTTCACGCTCGTGAAGTCGGAGCTGAACGCGGGCATCAACAAGATCCTGCGCTTCATCACCTACCTGATGATCCCCGCGGGTCTGCTCATCATCTACAACCAGCTCTTCTCCAGCGGCGAGTCGCTCGGCCCCGCACTGAGCGGCATGGTCGCCGCCCTCGTGCCGATGGTGCCCGAGGGCCTCGTGCTCATGACATCCATCGCGTTCGCGGTCGGTGTCGTCCGCCTCGGACGCCGCCAGTGCCTCGTGCAGGAGCTGCCGGCGATCGAAGGCCTCGCGCGCGTCGACGTGGTGTGTGCCGACAAGACCGGCACGCTCACCGAGAACGGCATGCGCCTGTCCGATCTCGAGGCCCTGGACGGAAGCAACCTCGACGAGGCCCGCGCCGCCCTGGCTTCGCTCGCCGCCGACGACCCGCGTCCGAACGCCAGCGTCCTCGCGATCGCCGAGGCGTTCCCCACCGCCCCCGGCTGGGGTGAGCCCACGGCGGTCGCGCCGTTCTCGTCGGCGAAGAAGTGGAGCGGCCAGTCGTACGGCACCCACGGCAACTGGCTGCTCGGCGCACCCGACGTGCTGCTCGACCCCGGCACCGAGGCGGCGCGACGCGCCGAGGAACTCGGCTCGAGCGGCCTGCGGGTGCTGCTCCTCGCGCGCAGCGACCGCCCGGTCGACGACGAACTCGCACCCGGCACGGTCACGCCCGCCGCGCTCGTCGTCCTCGAACAGCGGGTGCGCCCGGACGCGAAGCCGACCCTCGAGTACTTCGCCGGCCAGCAGGTCGACGTCAAGGTCATCTCCGGCGACAACGCGATCGCCGTCGGTGCGGTCGCCTCGTCCCTCGGCCTGCCGGGCAGCGCGTCTCCCATCGACGCGCGCTCCCTGCCGGAAGGCGACAACGAACTCGCCGACGTCGTCGAAGGCTCGACGACCTTCGGCCGGGTCCGTCCCGATCAGAAGCGCGCGATGGTCGGCGCGCTGCAGTCGCGCGGTCACACCGTCGCGATGACCGGCGACGGCGTCAACGACGTGCTCGCCCTCAAGGACGCCGACATCGGAGTCGCGATGGGGTCGGGCAGTCCCGCCACCCGCGCGGTCGCACAGATCGTCCTTCTCGACAACAAGTTCGCGACGCTGCCCTACGTGGTGGCCGAGGGTCGCCGGGTCATCGGCAACATCGAACGCGTCTCCAACCTGTTCCTCACCAAGACGGTGTACTCGGTGCTGCTCGCCTTCCTGGTGGGCGTGTCGGGTGTGCTGTCGCAGGTGTTCGACTTCGAGCCGTTGCCCTATCCGTTCCTGCCCCGGCACGTGACGATCGCGGCGTGGTTCACCATCGGCATCCCCGCTTTCCTGTTGTCGCTGGCACCGAACAACGAGCGGGCACGCTCGGGTTTCGTCTCCCGTGTGATGCGACTGGCGATTCCGTCCGGTGTCGTCGTGGGTGTGGCGACCTTCGTCTGTTACGTGCTCGTCTACGGCGGCCCGGAGCAGACCGAGCAGCAGAAGATCCAGGCCGGGACCTCGGCCCTGATCACCCTGCTGATCATCGCGCTGTGGGTGCTCGCCGTGGTCGCCCGCCCGTACCAGTGGTGGAAGATCGTGCTGCTCGCCGGTTCGGTGCTCGGCTACGTGATCCTGTTCTCCGTGCCGTTCACCCGGGAGTTCTTCGCGCTCGATCCGTCGAACGTCGGGTACACGACGATCGCGGTGACGTGCGGGCTGATCGGAGTCGTCCTGGTCGAGGCCCTGTGGTGGGTGTCGGGGCGTCTGCACGGGGAGCGCCGTCGCCTGTTCGCCGCCCCCGACGATCTGCTGCCGGGCGTACACTGACCCGCAGCGCACGGATGGGTGCGCCCGAACCTCACGGCGATCCGACGAGGGAAGGACCGAACGATGGGTTTCATGGATTCGGTGAAGGGCCTTGTGAACAAGGGCAAGGACTACGCCTCGAAGAACCCCGACAAGGCCGACCAGTTCATCGAGAAGGCCGGCGACCAGGTGGACGGACGTACCGGCGGGAAGTACGCCCAGCACGTCGACAAAGCGCAGGACGCCGCCCGTCAGCACCTGGGTACCACCGACAATCCCGCACCGGGCGCGCAGCCCGGACCGGGCGGTGAGCCGGGTCCCGAGGGCGGTCCCGGACCGGAAGCGCAACCGGGTCCGCGTCAGCCCTGATCACGGCAGGTATGGCAGCACGGTTCACGGTAGGTGCGGCAGCACGGTTCACGGGAGGTGCGGCAGCACCGTGTCGCCGAAGGTGTCGATGAACGGGCGCTGATCCGGCCCCACATGGTGCAGATAGATCTCGTCGAAACCGAGTTCGGCGAATTCGCACAGGCGGTCGACGTGTTCGGCGGGATCGTCGGACACGATCACCGCGCCCTCGAGGTCGCCGTCGTCGAGTTCGGCGGCGTGGGACTCGAATTCCTCGGGCGTGGCCAGTTCTGCCATCAGTTCCGGCGGTAGGGCGTTCGTCGCCCACTGTTCCCGCGCGATCTCGCGGGCACGCTCCCGGGTGGGTGCCCAACTCAGATGGACCTGCAGCACGGTCCGTCCGCCTCCGCCACCGTCGCGGTAGGCGCCGAGGATCCGGCGCAGGTCGTCGAGCGGGGCGTTCACGGTGACGAGACCGTCGACCCGGTCGGCGAAACGACCGGCCGTCTCGGGAGTCAGTGCGGGAAGCAGAATTTCGGGAGGAGTCTCCGGCCGGTCCCAGACCTGTCCGCGGTCGACCTTCACCGCGCCGTCGTGGTCGACGACTTCGCCTGCGTGCAGGCGTCGCACGATGTCGAGGTTCTCGCCGAGCAGTTGCTGCCGTTCCTCCTTGGGCTGCCAGGCAACTCCGGACATGCGTTCGTTGCAGTGCTCACCGCTGCCGAGTGCGAACCAGAAGCGGTGCGGGAACATCGATGCCAGAGTGGCGGTGGCCTGGGCGGTGACGACGGGGTGGTAGCGGAAGCCGGTCGCGGTGACGACACCGAAACGTAGGTCGGTGGTGGCCAGGGCCGCTCCGAGCCACGACCACGCGAACCCCGAGTGTCCCTGGCGGTGCGACCACGGTTCGATGTGGTCCGAGCACATGGCCGCCCCGAAGCCGGCCGCTTCGGCGAGCCGGACGTCCTCGAGCAGGCGGGATGGGGACGCCTGTTCGTGTGAGGCGTGAAAACCTATCAGCGTCATACCTGTCCGCTCCTTCGGTCGATCGGCGATCAGTACTTCTCGATGAGTGTCAGTGCAGCCGTCATGAGCGCGAGATGGCTCAGACCCTGGGGGAGATTGCCGAGGAAGGTGCCGTCCTCGGCGATCATCTCCGAGTACAGGCCCACGTCGTTGGCGAGCGGCACGAGTTCGCCCATCAGTTCGGTGGCCTCGTCGGTCCGTCCCGTCTCGGCCAGTGCCGCGACCATCCAGAACGCGCAGGCGACGAACGTCCCTTCCTCCTTGTCGGCGCCGCTGAACCGGTAGAGCAGCGGCCCGCGACCGAGTTCCCGTCGCAGGGCGTCGCAGGTGGCCTGCATGCGCGGACCCCGGTCGTATCCGCCGACGGCTCCGAGCAGGACGGACGCGTCGAGCCGATCGGTGCCGGGATAAGCGGTGTAGCAACCGAGTTCGTCCGACCAGCAGTTCTCCTCGATCCAGTCGCGGATGAGATCGCGTTCGCGGCGCCAGCGATCCGCCGTCCCCGGGATCTGCCCGACCTCGGCGAGGTGGACGGCGCGGTCGAGTGCGTGCCAGCAGCTCATCTTCGAGTTCGTGTAGTGCTCGCGTTCGAGCAGTTCCCAGATGCCGTGATCGGCCTGCTGCCAGACATCGCAGGTGTGGTCGGCGATGCGGGCGAGCAGACGCGCGGTCGCGATGTCGAGCACGTAACCCTCACTGCTGTAGAGGGTCACGATCTCGAACAGGTCGCCGTAGATCCCGAGCTGCAATTGCCCTGCGGCCCTGTTCCCCTCGACCACCGGGCCGATACCGCGCCAACCCGGAACATCCAGTCGCCGTTCGTCGTCGGGCGTTCCGCCGTCGAGCCGGGTGAACACCTCCGCATCGGCGCCCTGATCGCGCACCACGCGGAGCAACCAGCTCATCGCGGCGTGCACCTCCTCGCGATCGCCGAGACGGATCAGCGCGTGCAGGGTGTAAGCGGCGTCGCGCACCCAGGCGAAACGGTAGTCCCAGTTCTTCTCGCCGTCCGGGCTTTCCGGAACCGACGTCGTCGCCGCTGCGGCGATTGCGCCCGATCGGTTCTGCAACAGTTTCAGTGCGAGCGCGCTCCGGATCACCGCGTCGGCCCACGGCCCGTCGTAGTGCAGGAGCGACGACCATTGCTTCCACCGGTCGACGGTGCGGTCGATGTTGGCGTCGATCGCGCCGGCGTCGGGCAACGGCAGGGGTTCGTTCTCCGTCGACAGCACGGCGATGAGGTGCCGGGATCCGGCCGAGGTGGTGAAGCGGCCACCGATCGAGCGGTGCTCGACCACCGGTTCACCCGTGCCGGACGTGCGCACCCCGATGCTCACGGTCCCCACCCGCAGGACGGGGCCGTGTTCGGTCCGGTCGCACCAGGGCTGGTACCGGCCCAGTCCGGTGCCGGGGGCGACCGTCCAGCGCATCGCGACCTCGCCGTCCAGGCCCTCGACGCGGCGGGCGAGCTCACCCCAGGGCAACCGCCCGGCGACACCCGTGTCGATCGAATCGGTCACCCGTGCCCGCCCCTGTGCGGTGGTGAAGACGGTGCTCAGAACGTTCGTGCCCGGCACGTATGCGCGTTCGACGGTGAACTCGTCGACCGGACGCAGTTCGACGGAACCGCCCGTCGATGCGTCGAGCAGTCGTGCGAAGACCGGATGCGAGTCGAGGTGCGGTACCGGATACCAGTCCACCGACCCGTCCTCGGCGACGAGGGCGACGGTGTCGCCGTCGCCCAGTGCGGCATAGGTGCGCAGGTCCGCATAGCCGTCGTCGTCGCGGGATGGGATCACACGCACTCCTCGCTGGGCCGGGTACACGGCGGTCGATCGATTGCATACCCGTGCCGGGTCCGTACAAACGACCTGCACGTTCGCGACGGTCGGCCGCCGGCTGTGTCACCATCACACCGTGAACCGGACGCGTGGCACGGTGCCGTCGCGATGAACGGCGCGTGGATCCTGCTGGTCGTCATCGCCGGGATCGCGGTGACCGCCGTCGCGTCGCGCCGCGACCTGCAGGCCCCACTCGTGCTCGTCACCGTCGGCGCACTGGTGTCGTTCGCGCCGGGTCTGCCGCGGCTCGAACTGGATCCGGACGTCATCCTCGGGGTCGTCCTGCCGCCGCTGCTGTATTCGTCGGCCCTGCGGTTCTCGGTTCCCACCTTCCGGCAGTACCTGCCGTCGATCCTGCGGCTCGGCATCTACGCCGTGCTCGTCACGGCGTTCGTCGTGGCGTGGACCGCATCCGCGATGATGGTGACGCTGACCTTCGGTGCGGCGCTCGCTCTCGGCGCGGTCGTCGCACCGACGGACGCGGTCAGTGCTGTCGCCGTGGGACAGCGACTCGGACTACCGAAACGGGTCATCGCGGTGCTGACCGGGGAAGGTCTGGTCAACGACGCCACCGCCCTGACCCTGTTCACCGTGGCGATCTCGGCCGTCACCGGCACGCACATCCTCGCCGACTCGCCGTTCCTGTTCTTCCTCTACGAGGTGGCGGGTGGGATCGCCGTGGGTCTGGTGCTCGCGTACGCCGTCCACCTGATCCGCGCCCGGATGTACGACTCGCCGCTCGAGACCGTGCTCGGGCTGGTGTTGCCGTTCGCGGCCTATCTCGCTGCCGAGGAGATCCACGCCTCGGGAGTGCTCGCCGTCGTCGCCGCCGGACTGTTCATCGGGCACCGGGCCACCGAGGTCTCGGTGAGCACGCGACTGCAGGAACGCGCGGTGTGGAAGAGCGTCGACGTGGTGCTCGAGACGTTCGTCTTCGCCTACATGGGCCTGCAGTTGCGGTTCGTCCTCGACGAGGTCCGCGACAGCGGCGCCGATCTGCGCCTCGCGCTGCTCGGTGCGGTGATGATCCTGCTCGTCGTCATGATCGTGCGACCCGCGTGGGGTCTGCTGCACTGGGGGCGGCGCGCGCTCGTGCGACGCGCCGGATCCGAACGACTCGGCCGCGACCAGCTGAACTTCCGGGAACACGTCGTGGTGTCGTGGGCGGGCATGCGCGGCGTCGTCACCCTCGCCGCGGCCGGTGGGGTGCCCGTGGCGATCGCGTCGGGTGCTCCCTTCCCCGGCCGCGAGATGATCCAGATCTCCGCGCTGGTCGTCGCCATCGGCACACTCCTCATCCAGGGCGCGACGATGCCGTGGCTCATCCGCCGACTCGACGTCACCGACCCCTACGAGCGGCTGCGCACCGAGGAACAGATGGCGGTGGCCCGCAGGATCTCGGCGGAGTCCAGCGACCGTGTGCTCACCGAACTCGCCGCACAGCCGCCCGACGGTGTGGATCCGGAGATTTACGACAGGCTGCTGGCCAAAGCACGCACGTCGCTCCGGTCGCGGCAGGAGGCAGAGACCGTCGAGGACGCGGCTGCAGACGCGGGCGCGCGACTTGCCGCGCTGTTCGACGACATCCGGCGAGCGTCCCTGCGGGCGCGACGACAGGATCTCATCGACGCACGTGATCGTGGGGAACTCGACGACGAGATTCTCCGCGACGTGCTGGAGAGTCTCGATGTCGACGAGGCAGCCGTCGAGGAACGCATCCGCCGCCGTCGGGACGGCAGTGCACAACAGTAGGACGGCAGTGCACAACAGTAGGACGGCAGTGCACAACAGTAGGACGGCAGTGCACACGGTAGGACGGCAGCGCGCAACGGTCAGGACGACAGCGCGCAACGGTAGACTTTCCGCAAGTGAACACCCCGCACGGCCCGGAACAGGTGCCGCACGATCCCCGCGCCGACGTCTCCGTCCGCTTCGCTCTCCGGTCGCCTGCTCGGCTGAAGACCGAACTCCTGGCCGGTCTGGTCGTGGCGCTCGCCCTGATTCCGGAGGCGATCGCGTTCTCCGTGATCGCGGGTGTCGATCCCCGGGTGGGCCTGTTCGCCTCGGTGACCATGGCGATCACCATCGCGATCGTCGGGGGACGGCCTGCGATGATCTCGGCAGCGACGGCGGCGGTGGCGCTCGTGATCGCTCCGGTGTCCGAGCAGTACGGTGTGGACCATCTCATCGCGACCGTGATCCTCGGCGGCATCTTCCAGGTGCTGCTCAGCTTCCTCGGCGTCGCCAAGCTCATGCGTTTCGTGCCGCGCAGCGTCATGGTCGGCTTCGTCAACTCGCTCGCGATCCTCGTCTTCGTCGCCCAGATTCCGCATCTCGTGGACGTGCCGTGGATGGTCTATCCGCTGGTGGCGGCAGGTCTGCTGGTGCTGGTGCTCCTCCCGAGGATCACCGAGGCCGTGCCGGCTCCGCTCGTCACGATCGTGCTCCTCACCGTCGTGACGGTGGCCTTCTCGCTGAACGTGCCGGATGTCGCGGACCAGGGTGAACTGCCCGAGAGTCTGCCCTCGCTCTTCTTACCGGACGTGCCGCTGACCTTCGAGACCCTCCGGATCCTCGCGCCGTACGCGCTCGCGATGGCCCTCGTCGGGCTCATGGAATCGCTGATGACGGCCAAGCTCGTCGACGACATCACCGACACCCGGTCGGACAAGACCCGCGAGGGCTGGGGTCAGGGCATCGCCAACATCGTCACCGGATTCTTCGGCGGCATGGGCGGCTGCGCCGTCGTCGGCCAGACCATGATGAACGTGAAGGTCTCCGGGGCACGGACCCGTCTGTCCACCCTGGCGGCCGGCGTGTTCCTGCTGATCCTCGTGGTCGCGCTCGGCGACATCGTCGGTCTGGTTCCGATGGCCGCCCTCGTCGCCGTGATGATCATGGTGTCGATCGCGACGGTCGACTGGCACAGCGTGCACCCGCGGACGCTGCGGTTGATGCCGCTCAGTGAGACCGTCGTCATGGTCGTCACCGTCGTGGCCACGGTGAGCACCGGCAACCTCGCGATCGGGGTGTCGCTCGGAGTGCTCACCGCGATGGTGCTGTTCGCCCGCCGGGTCGCGCACATGACCACGGTCGAGAGGACCCTCACGAGCGACGACACGTGCACCTACCGGGTCACGGGGGAGCTGTTCTGGGCGTCGAGCAACGATCTCGTCTTCCAGTTCGACTACGTCGGCGACCCGGAGAACGTCGTCGTCGACCTCACCGACGCCGACATCTGGGACGCGTCCACCGTTGCCACCTTCGATGCGATCCAGCAGAAGTACGCGGCCAAGGGCAAGACGGTCACCATCGTCGGACTGGACGGTGCGAGCCTCGACCGCCTCCGCCGGTTGTCCGGTCGGCTCGGTGGGGAGCACTGACCGCGCAGGCGGGGAGCAGGCCGCCGTTGTCGAGGCGCAACTCGACGTCGGGTCGATTCGACGTAACGTGAGCGCATGATCGCGATCGAGCTCGCCGCGGTGGTACTGCTCCTGGTGTTGGTCGTGGTCTCGGTGGTGCTGTGGACCCGGCGGGTGGTCACCACACCCGCCGAACGCGCGGTCCACGCGACCCTGCACACGGCGTCCCTCGCGGCGCGCCCCCTGCGCGCCGGGCTCGACGCGTCGTCGGCGAAGGAGGCCGCTCCGCACCTGCGGATGCTGCTGGCCGAAGCACGCGCGGTGGCGCTGCTGGACGAGAACGGTGCCCTGCTCGCCTGGGACGGCCCGTTCGAGGAACTGACGGACGAGATGATCACCGCCGCGGGCCGGGCCGTCGCCGACAAGCGCCGCGTGCTCGTCGGGCACCACGACCTGCGACGGGCCCACGGCGACCTCGCGGCCCGCGCACTGATCGCCCAGCCGCTCGTCGTGGAGGACATGGGTGTGGCGGGGGTGCTCGGCGTCGTGACGACCGTCGAACCCGGCCCGGCGCTGCTCGGTGCGATCACCGAGGTGGCGCGGTACGCGTGCAGCCAGATCGAGCTGGCCGAACTGGACGCCTCCCGCGCCCGGCTCGACCGCGCCGAGGTCCGTGCGCTGCGCGCCCAGATCAGTCCGCACTTCATCTACAACGCGCTCAACACGGTGGCGTCGTTCGTCCGGACCGACCCCGATCGCGCCCGCGAACTGCTGCTGGATTTCGCCGACTTCACCCGCTACTCGTTCCGCGCGGCCGGCGAGTACACCCTGCTCGCCGACGAACTGCGCAACATCGACCGGTACCTGACACTCGAACGCGCCCGCTTCGGCAACGCCCTCGAGGTACGCCTGCAGATCGCTCCCGAGGTACTCAACGTGACGCTGCCCTTCCTGGCTCTGCAGCCACTCGTCGAGAACGCCGTGCGGCACGGGATCGCGGGCAAGGACACCCGCACGGGCACCATCACCATCACCGCGGCCGACGAGGGCACCGACTGCGTCATCAGCGTCGAGGACGACGGCATCGGCATGGACCCGGAACTGCTGCGATCCGGCACGCTCGACGCGATCGCCGACAGCGAGCACGGCAGCGGCGTCCGCGAGTCCGCGCACGTGGGCCTCGCCAACGTCGACGACCGCTTGCGTGCGGCCTTCGGCAACGACTACGGCCTCGTCGTCGAGACCGCGCCGGGGGCCGGCACCCGGGTGAGCATGCGCGTGCCGAAGTTCAGGGCGGGTATCCGGCCGTGAGGAACACCCGGCATGGCACGATGGATTCGCCGTGAACGAGATCACAGACAACCTGACCGTGCTGGCGGTCGACGACGAACCGCCCGCCCTCGACGAGCTGGCCTACCTGCTGCGCGCGCAGGAGGAGATCGGCGTCGTGCACACCGCAGGAGACGCGACGACCGCTCTGCGCGTGCTGCGCGACGGAGGAATCGACGCGGTCTTCCTCGACATCAACATGCCCGGACTCGACGGGCTGGAACTCGCAGGCATCCTGCGCAATTTCGCGGTGTCCCCGGCCGTGGTGTTCGTGACCGCGCACGACGATCGCGCGGTCTCGGCGTTCGACCTCGGCGCCGTCGACTACGTCCTCAAGCCGCTGCGGGAGGAACGACTCGCCGAAGCGGTCCGGCGGATCGCCGAGCGCCACCGGCCCGCCGCGCAGGCGACATCCGAGACCGGCCAGAGTGACGACGTGATCCCGGTCGAGCTCGGCGGTGTCACCACCCTCGTGCCGCGCTCGTCGGTCCACTGGGTCGAGGCCGAGGGCGACTACGCGCGCCTGCACACCGCGACCGGTTCGCACCTGGTACGTATCCCGATATCGACGCTCGAGAACCGCTGGGGCGACGCCGGCTTCCTGCGGGTGCACCGCTCCTATCTCGTGGCGTTGCCGCTCGTCACCGGTATCCGCAGTGTGGGTTCGGGTCTCGTCGTGTGCCTGCGCAGCGACAGCAACTCACCGCCCGTCGAACTGCCCGTCAGCCGCCGGCACACACGGGAACTCAAGGACCGGCTCATCCGAGGTCCGATGCAGTCGTGGACGTCGCGATGAGCACCACCGGCGGCCCGCCTCCGCCGCGTCAGAAGGTCGTCCTCGCCGAACGGCGTGGGGCGCGCATGGTCCGTACCCGGGTCGAGGTGCAGCAGCAGACCGAGGTGGGCGACGCGATGGTCCGCGGGCTGGTCCGGGCGCAGCTCGGGCTCGCGCTGCGGGTCGCGCTGTTCACGGTGTGTCTGCTGGGCGCCATCCCGGTGCTGTTCCACCTCGCTCCCGGTCTCGCCGCGGTGACGGTCCTCGGCATCCGCCTGCCGTGGGTGTTGCTCGGTGTGGTCGGTTATCCGATCCTGCTCGGTATCGCGTGGGTGTATCTGCGCCTCGCCGAACGCAACGAGCAGGATTTCACCGACCTCACCGACGATTGACGACCCCATGAGCGGATCGATTCCCGTCGTCACCGTCGTCGGTCTGGTCGCCGCGGCGATCGCCACCGTCGCGATCGGGGTGTACGGCGTGCGGATGGCGCGCACCACCTCGGATTTCCTCGTCGCCTCCCGCAGCGTCGGCCCGCGCTGGAACGCCGCGGCCATCTCCGGTGAATACCTCTCGGCGGCATCCTTTCTCGGAGTGGCCGGGCTCGTCGCGAAGTTCGGTGCCGACGCCCTGTGGTATCCTGTCGGTTTCACCGCCGGTTATCTGGGTCTGCTGCTGTTCGTCGCTGCGCCGCTGCGACGTTCGGGTGCCTACACCGTCCCGGACTTCGCGGAGTTCCGGCTGGGGGAGAAGTGGCTGCGCACGCTGTCGATGATGGTCGTGGCGATCATCTGCATCCTGTACCTGGTGCCGCAGTTCCAGGGCGCGGGACTCACGCTCAACATCCTTCTGGGAGTGCCCGACTGGGTGGGCGTCGCGGTGGTCGGGGTGATCGTCGTCGCCAACGTGGTCGGTGGCGGGATGCGCTCGATCACCTTCGTGCAGGCCTTCCAGTACTGGCTCAAACTCACCGCGGTCGCCCTACCCGCTCTTGTCCTCACACTGCACTTCGTCGGTGACGACCGCGGCGTCGACGAACCCGTGCCGCCCACCGTCACCGAGACCACCACCGTCGACGTGACGATCGACGTGATCGTGCAGGTCGCCGAAACGCGCCCCGTCGTGGCGACAGGGGAGATCGACGGCCGGCCGGTCACGGGCGTCTTCGAACTCGAACCGGGAGAGCACGTCCTCGGGGCCGGGACCGAACTGGTCCTCGACGCCGGGTCACCGGTGCCGGTGGTCGCCGGTGCGCCGACCGACAACGACACCTGGGCGTCGCCGGGGGCGGGGCTGGGAGCGAGCAGCGAACATCCGCTGTTCCAGGTGTATTCGCTGATGCTCGCGACCTTCCTGGGCACGATGGGGCTGCCCCATGTGCTCGTGCGCTTCTACACCAATCCCGACGGGCGGGCGGCGCGCATGACGTCGCTCGCCGTCATCGGCCTGCTCGGGTTGTTCTATCTGTTCCCCACGCTGCTCGGGGTGTTCGCGCGCCTGTACGTCCCGCAGCTGCTCATCACCGGACGCTCCGATGCGGCAGTGCTGCTGCTACCGGGATCGGTGCTGTCGGGCTGGGGCGGACAGTTGCTCGCGGCGCTGGTCGCCTCGGGTGCGATCGCGGCCTTCCTGTCGACGTCGTCCGGACTGCTGGTGAGTGTCGCCGGCGTGTTGTCCACGGACGTACTGCGCGGCCGGGTGCGCGACTTCCGGGTGGCCGCGGTGCTCGCCGGCGTGGTGCCGCTCGTGCTCGCCCTGTCGGTGACCTCCCTCGACCTGTCCCGTTCGGTCGGTCAGGTCTTCGCCATCGCCGCGTCGACGCTGTGTCCGCTGCTGGTGCTGGGGATCTGGTGGCGCGGGCTCACTGCGATCGGTGCCGCGGCGGGGATGGTCGTCGGTGGTCTCGTCGCGGGCGGTGCAGCCCTGGCGACCGTGCTGCTGCCGATCGATCCGTCGGTGGCCGCCGGGTGGCCGACGGTGCTCTCCGCCTACCCGGCGGCGTTGAGCGTGCCGCTGGCGTTCCTCACGATGATCACGGTGAGTCTTCTGACGCGTCGCCGGATCCCCAGGGACGTGGGTAGGACGTTCTCCCGCATGCACGTACCCGAGCGGCTCGGGATGGGCCGCGACCGCGAACTCGGCGCGTTCGGTGAGCGGGGCCGTGGTCCCGGCGAGAGGCGCCGTTCGTCGCGGTGACGCGACCGTTCGTCGCACGAGGGCACCCCTCGTCGTTCCGCCTCTTGTCTGCTCTGTTCGTGTGACAGCCGTCTCATTAGCGTTGTGATCATCCTCACCTCACACGACTATCAAGGAGTCGGCAGTGACCACAGCACCACTCAGCGAGAGTGGCGTACCCCAGCAGCGACGGATACCGACGCCGCAGGAGTTCGTCACGATGCAGGAGAGCCCGGAGTTCCAGGAACTGCGCAGCCGTCTGCGCCGTTTCGTGTTCCCGGTGACGGCGTTCTTCCTGGCCTGGTACGCCCTGTACGTCCTGCTGGCCACCTACGCGGACGAGTTCATGGCGACGAAGGTCATCGGCAACATCAATGTCGGGCTGATCCTGGGTCTGGGCCAGTTCGTCACGACCTTCGTGATCACCGCCGTCTACGTGAAGTTCGCCGGGCGTGAGCTGGATCCGCGTTCCGCCGCGATCCGCGAGGAACTGGAAGGACCGCAGCAGTGAGCGTTCTCGCGCAGAGTGGGGCCGACGTCGGCAACCCGATCCTCAACATCGCCATCTTCGTCGCGTTCGTCGTCATCACGATGGGCCTGGTCATCAAGGCCAGCCGCACGACGAAGAAGGCCTCCGACTTCTACACCGGCGGCGGCCAGTTCTCCGGCCCGCAGAACGGTTTCGCCATCGCCGGCGACTACCTGTCGGCCGCGTCGTTCCTCGGTATCGCCGGTGCGATCGCCGTCTACGGATACGACGGCTTCCTGTACTCGATCGGCTTCCTCGTCGCATGGCTCGTCGCCCTGCTGCTCGTCGCCGAACTGCTCCGCAACACCGGCCGGTTCACGATGGCCGACGTGCTGAGCTTCCGGCTCAAGGAACGCCCCGTCCGCATGGCGGCGGCGCTCTCGACCCTCGCGGTGTCGCTGTTCTACCTGCTCGCACAGATGGCCGGTGCCGGCGGACTCGTCGCGCTGCTGCTCGACATCGAGGGCAAGGTCGGCCAGGCCATCGTCGTCGCGGTCGTCGGTGTGCTCATGATCGTGTACGTGCTGATCGGCGGCATGAAGGGCACGACCTACGTGCAGATGGTCAAGGCCGTGCTGCTCGTCGCCGGCGCGGGCCTGATGTTCGTGCTCGTCCTGTTCGCGGTGCGGGGCAACTTCTCGCAGCTGCTCGCCGACGCACAGGCGATGGTGTCGAGCTCGTCGAACGAGGCCGTCGCCCAGCGTGACGTGCTCGCCCCCGGCGCCAAGTACGGCATCAGCAACATGACGCAGATCGATTTCCTGTCGCTCGGCATCGCGCTGGTCCTCGGCACCGCCGGTCTGCCGCACGTGCTGATGCGCTTCTACACCGTGCCCACCGCCAAGGAAGCACGTCGCTCGGTCACCTGGGCCATCGCCCTCATCGGCGCCTTCTACCTGTTCACTCTGGTGCTCGGTTACGGTGCCGCGAAGATGGTCGGCCCCGACGCGATCCTCGGTGCTCCCGGCAAGGAGAACGCGGCGGCCCCGCTGCTGGCCTTCGAACTCGGCGGCACGGTCTTCCTCGCGATCATCTCGGCCGTCGCCTTCGCGACGATCCTCGCGGTCGTCGCCGGCCTGGCCATCACCGCCTCGGCGTCGTTCGCCCACGACATCTACGCCAGCGTCATCAAGCGTGGCAACGCCACCGAGGACGAGCAGGTGCGGGTCTCGCGGATCACGGTCGTCGTGATCGGTCTGGTGGCGATCGTCCTCGGCATCCTCGCCATGGGACAGAACATCGCCTTCCTGGTGGCCCTGGCCTTCGCGGTCGCCGCCTCGGCGAACCTGCCGACCCTGCTGTACTCGCTGTTCTGGCGGAAGTTCAACACGACCGGCGCCCTGTTCAGCATCTACGGCGGTCTGATCAGCTGCCTCGTGCTCATCGTGTTCTCCCCGGCGGTGTCCGGTGCACCCTCGGCGATGTTCCCGAACGTGGACTTCTCCTGGTTCCCGCTGTCGAACCCGGGCATCGTGTCCATCCCGCTCGCGTTCGCGCTCGGTGTCATCGGCACCTACGTCGGACGCCGCAGGCAGGAGGACCGGTACAAGCAGGCGGAGATGGAGGTCCGCTCGCTCACCGGTGTCGGTGTGGAGAAGGCCGTCTCCCACTGATCCTCTGCACCGCGGTGGCCCGCTCCCGATACGGGGGCGGGCCACCGCCGTGTCGGGGTGCCCCGCCGGCGGAACGGACCGTCTACTGTTGCGGACCATGGCGAAACTCGAAGTGTCCACCGACCTTCCGCTCGACCCGCACGCAGCGTGGGAGCACGCCTCCCGCCTCGAGTCGTTCGGGGAGTGGCTGAGCATCCACGACGGGTGGCGCAGCGACCTGCCGGACACCCTCGCCGAGGGCACCACCCTGCAGTCGGTGGTGTCCGTCAAGGGCATGCGCAACCGCGTCACGTGGACCATCGTCGAACTGGACGCGCCGCACCACGTGGTGCTGAAGGGCACCGGCAAGGGTGGCACGAAGTTCTCGATGCGACTCGCCGTCGCGGCCCGCGGGGACGGTTCGACGCTGTCGATGAAGATCGACCTCGGCGGGGCGCCCCTGTTCGGCCCGATCGGCTCGGGGGTGGCGCGGGCCCTGCACGGCGACCTGCAGTCGTCGCTCGACACCTTCGCGCGCCGCTACGGCGGGAACTGACGCCCGGCGCAGCGCGACACGACGCTCGGTCTCATCGAGCAGGGACATGATCCGATGCGGCCGCGCTCCGACGGTGCAGTCGTTCCACGCCGCTTGCGTACCAACGCTTACCGAAGACCAGCGCCACGATCGCGAGTGCGTACACCAGCGGGGTCAGTTGCAGCGCGGCGAGCAGACCCAGACGGTCGGCGAGGATCCCGACGACGAACGGCCCGGTCGCCAGCCCGAGGACGTTGTTGGCGACGGTGAGAGTGCCGAGCGCGGAGGCCCGCACCGACTCGTGGGTCAGTCGTGCCACCATGGCCGCGGTGGGACCGGAGGACCCGGCGGCGAAGAAGGCTCCGATTCCGATGAGGCCCAATTGCGCCGGACCCGGCGCCAGCTGGAATCCGATGGCGAGCGACACGAGGGAGACGGCGCAGTAGGCGATGGCGCTGGTCCACTTCGCCGACGGGTTCGTGCGGCTCACCCGATCGGTGATCATCCCGCACACCACCATGCCGGTGCCGATCAGCAGGACGAAGATCGATGCGACCATCCCGGCCTTGTCCGGGGCCAGACCGTACTGACGATTGAAGAAGCTGGGCGTCCATGCCAGCAGCACCGCGGCAGTGAACATCTGCAGACCGCCACCGAGATAGGCGCACCACACGGCAGGGCTGGTGAACAGTGTGGAGATCGGTACCCGGATCGGGGGTGACGAATCCGGACGAGGAGACGGTTCGGTCGGCGTCGTGTCCTGACCGACCCTGTGCGCCGCCAACCTACCTTCGGTGACCAGGGCGCGGAACAGAGCGACGAGGATCAGGCCGAGCACCGCCATGGCCGCGAACGACCACCGCCAGCTCAGGTGCACCGCGATGACGCCCCCGAGTGCGACGCCGATGACCGAACCGAACGAGCCGCCGGCCATGAAGGCGCCGCTGAGTGCGGAATGGACCCGCGGGACGAAGACGCTCAGGATCACGGCGATTCCGACGCTGCCGTAGGCGGCCTCGCCGACCCCGACCAGGAAGCGGGCAATGAGCAACTGTTCGTAATTGGCTGCCACAGCGCAGAACAGCGTCGCGATACTCCAGATCACCGCCATCAGGGTGAGGCTCCGTACCCTGCCCCACCGATCGGCGAGGAGCGACAACGGGAAGGTCAACAGGCCCACCATCAGGGCGACGATGCTCGTCAGCGATGCGAGTTGTGAATCCGACAGTGCCCAGTCCGCTTTCAGGAACGGGAAGACCGCGCTGAGCACCTGGCGCGACATGTAATCCGAGAGCAGCAGTGCGAATGTCAGCGCGAAGACCAACCAGGGGTATGCGACCCGTCGGCGTCGATTCTTCTCGGGTGCCGGTCCGCCGGAATCGGTTGGCTCGTCCGGTGATTCGAGGGTGAGTTCGGCAGGGGTGCCGATCGGGGTGGGGAGAATTCCCATAGGAGCTCCTCGATAGAAAAGGGGTGGGTCGGAACCCGAGCGGTTTCACGACTCTCACGCGGAGGAGGGGAGGACGGCGGGGCGTGCACGCCGATCCGCGATTGCCGTGGTGCACATCACAGTAGTCGGGGTGTGCGGCGCTCACTTATCCCGAGGGGACACGGGTCTGTCCATTTCGGGACACTCAGGCTTCGGACCGCTTGCGCCATTCTCGGGGGGTCATGCCGAAACGGCGTGTGAACCAGCGCGAGAAGCCGCTCGGAGCCGAGAACGACAACATTTCCGAGATCTCGGCGAAGGTGTGACGCCCACTCGTCACCAGTCGTTGGGCGAGTTCGGCCCGGGTGTCGTCGACGACCCCGGTGAAGGTCTGTCCCGACCTCGCCAGGTGCCGGTGGACGGTGCGGCGATCCACTCCGAGGCTCGCTGCCACCTGGTCGACCGAACAGCGCCCGGTCGGTAACAGTAGTTCGACGAGTTCCCGGACCCGCCGCTCGAGCGCGGGGGTTTCGGATGCCGAGAGGTCATTGAGGACCTGCTGCGAATAACTTCGGAGGACGGGATCGGAGAGGCGATTGGGTAGGTCCAGATCGCCGGTGTACACGACGATTCCGGAATAGTTGCCGTCGAAGACGAGGGGCGCGTCGAAGACCCGACGGTGTGTGCTGTCGTCGTCGGGCCGACCGTGTTCGAAACACACCGACACCGGCCGCCAGCGGTCGCCGAGCAGATACTGCAGAAGTTGGTGGATGACGGCGACCGCGAGTTCCGTGGCCTGACGCACGGGCATGGGTTCGCCCGGTTCGACGCGGAGGACGATCGTCGACAGCCCGTCACGTTCGGTGATGTCGATGAACAGCGCCTCGTTGTACGTGTGCTGGAAGCGGATCAGCATGCGCAGGGCGCTGCGGGCGTTCGGTTCGTCGCGGATGGCCACGCTCAAGGGGCCAAGGGTCGACAGGCGTCGCCGTTCGGCGAGTCTCAGTGCGAAATCCTGGCGGGCGGTGACGACGGCGGACAGTTCCAGCAAACGGACGATCGACGCCGCCGGCACCCACCGGTCCTGCAGGTCGAGTCCGGACGGGTCCAGCCCGACGCTGCGCAGCAGATCGATCGGGTCGACCGAGAGCGAGCGGGCCAGTTCGACGAATCCCGTCAGTGTGGCGTAGCGCGCCAACGGCTTCGGCAGCGTCATCGCGCGTCTCCTCGATGTCCCGTCGACCGATGAAGGGGTTGTCCCCGAATGACAACGAATATGTCCCGCAGGGATAAGTATTCCGGATGTCCGCTCGTTAGTGTCGTGTTATCGGCGTCACACCCCCTCTGCGGTAGCAGAACGCCCGACATCCAAGGAGAACACAGATGGCACACGCGATCCGCTTCCACGAGACGGGCGGCCCCGACGTCCTCGAATGGGAAACCGTCGAGGTCGGCGATCCCGGCCCCGGCGAAGTGCGGATCCGGCACGAAGCCGTCGGCCTGAACTTCGCGGACACCTACTTCCGTACCGGGCTGTATCCGGCGCCGTTGCCGGCGGGAATGGGCGTCGAGGCCGCCGGCGTGATCGAGGCGGTCGGCCCCGGCGTCACCGACTTCCGCGAGGGTGACCGTGTCACCTACACGGGAAGCCCGCTCGGTGCATACAGCACCGAACGGGTGATGGACGCAGCACACCTCATCGCACTGCCCGACGCGATTCCCTTCGACACCGCGGCCGCGATGACCATGCGCGGCCTGACCGCGGCGTACCTCCTGCGCCGCATCCACCCACTCGAAGCCGGCGACACGGTCCTACTGCACGCCGCAGCCGGGGGCGTCGGCCTGATCTTCTGCCAATGGGCGAAACGGTTGGGAATCAACGTCATCGGAACCACGTCCACTGACGAGAAGGCGGAGGTCGCTCGGTCCTACGGTTGTGCCGAGGTCATCGTCCACACCCGTGAGGACATCGCAGAACGAGTGCGCGAGCTGACCGACGGAGCGGGTGTGCCGGTCGTGTTCGACAGCGTCGGGGCCTCGACCCATCGTTCCTCGCTCGATTCCCTCGCCCGCCGAGGCCTGCTCGTCGCGTTCGGAACGGCCTCCGGCCCGATCCCACCGATCAGCGCCATGGACCTCGCGGTCAAGGGCTCGCTGTTCGTCACCCGGCCCGCGCTTGCGGACTACATCGCCGATCCGGTCGAGCGAGCCGAACTGGCGAACGAGCTGTTCGCGCAGGTCGCGGCCGGAGACATCGATATCGAGATCAACCAGAGATACGCCCTCGCCGACGCCGAACGAGCACACCGCGACCTCGAAGCCGGCATCAGCGTCGGCTCGTCGGTGTTCTCGCTCTGACCTTCGGCCCGATCCACCCCCTCACGCCCAGGAGACCGTCATGACCACCACCGACCACGCTCATGTCCGGGACGAGGCACGTCGCCGATTCCCAATGGACGCACGACCGCTTACGGGCAGTATCGGCGCAGAACTGCACGGTGTAGACCTCGCCGAGGTGACTCGCGACGACGAACGATTCGCAGAACTGAAGGCGCTGCTGCTCGAACACAAGGTGTTGTTCTTCCGGAACCAGGAGATGAGCAGGGCCGAGCACGTCGCCCTCGCCGAGCGTTTCGGCTCGCTCGAGGACCATCCGGTACTCGGCAGCGATCCGGAACATCCCGGTCTGGTCCGTATCTACAAGGACCTCGACAGCCCACCCGAGGCGTTCGAGAACTCCTACCACTGCGACGCCACCTGGCGGGAGAACCCGCCCATGGGATCGGTGCTCCGATGCGTCGAAGGTCCCGCCGTCGGTGGCGACACAATCTGGGTGAACATGGCACTCGCCTACGAGCAACTCCCGGGGCACGTGAAGGAACAGATCGCCGGGCTGCGCGCGCGTCACAGCATCGAGGCATCTTTCGGTGCGCGACTGCCGATCGACAAACGACTCGCGCTGAAGGACCGGTTCCCGGACGCGGAGCACCCTGTCGTCCGCACCCATCCCGAAACGGGGGAGAAGGTCCTCTTCGTCAACAGCTTCACCACACACTTCACGAATTTCCATACGGCACAAAACGTCCGCTGCGGTATCGACTACGCCCCCGGGGCGGGCGAGCTGCTCCGATACCTGCAGAGCCGGGCGACGATCCCCGAGTACCAGGTCCGGTGGCGATGGACGCCGAACAGCGTGGCGATCTGGGACAACCGGTCCACCCAGCACTACGCGGTCCAGGACTACTGGCCGGCCGTCCGGAGGATGGAGCGTGCCGGAATCGCCGGCGATCGTCCCTTCTGACCTTCGAGAACTTCCTTCCCTCATCACGCACGACCCGATCCACAGGAGACCACGATGCACTTCCACGACGATGCCTTGTTCCCCGAATGCCAGGAGAAGCTGGTCATCACCGCGGCCCCGTACGGACCCGAATGGGAACCGGAGGATTTCCCGGAAGACCTGCCGCTGACGATGGACGAGCACGTCCAGCAGGCGGTGGACTGCTACGAGGCCGGAGCCACGGTGCTGCACATCCACGTCCGCGAACTCGACGGCAAGGGCAGCAAGCGACTGTCGAAGTTCAACGAACTGCTCTCCCGCCTGCGCGAAGCGGTGCCGGACATGATCCTGCAGGTCGGCGGCTCGATCTCCTTCGCGCCGGAAGGTGAAGGAGCCGAAGCCAAATGGCTGTCGGACGATGTTCGGCACATGCTCGCCGAACTGGATCCCAAGCCGGATCAGGTGACCATCGCCATCAACACGAGCCAGATGAACATCATGGAGCTCATGACCGCGGACGACATCGCCGGCACCTCGATGGAGCGTCCGGAACTCGCGGTGACCTACCGGGAGATGACCGTGCCCGCCGGGCCGGAATGGGTCGAGGAGCACCTGCGACGCCTGCAGGCCGCCGGCATCCAGCCGCACTTCCAGCTGTCGTCGATCCCGCAGCTCGAGACCGTCGAACGCCTGATTCGACGCGGCATCTACACCGGTCCGCTGAACCTGACCTGGGTGGGGATCGGCGGCGGTTTCGACGGACCGAACCCGTACAACATCATGAACTTCATCCAGCGTGTCCCGGACGGTGCCTGCCTGACACTCGAAACCCTCATGCGTTCGGTGCTGCCGGTCAACACCATGGCCATCGCCATGGGGCTGCACACCCGCTGCGGCAACGAGGACACCCTCTGGGGACGCAAGGGCGAGAAGATGACCTCGGTCGAACAGATCCGGCAACTGGTCCGTCTCGCAGACGAACTCGGCCGTGAGGTCGCCACCGGCAAGGAAGCCCGCGAGATCTACCGGATCGGCGAGACCTACCGTGACGCCGACGAGACGCTCGCGAAGCTCGGCTACGCCCCCAACCGCCGCCCGGGTCAGGTCGGCTTCACCCACCACGGCTGACACCCGGCGGCTCGCACCTGCATGGGAATGCTCCGTACGAAGGGAAGTTTCGGAGAGATGAACGACGACACCGAACCGACCGTCATCATCGTGCCCGGCCTGCGCGACCACGTCGCCGACCACTGGCAGACACTGCTCGCAGATCGGCTCGACCGGGTACGCACCGTACCTCCGCTCGACCACGACCGGCTGAGCCTGGATGCGCGAATCGCCGCGCTCGACGCGGTCGTCAGCGACGTCGACGGTCCGATCGTGCTGGTCGCGCACAGCGCCGGCGTCCTGATCGCCGTGCACTGGGCCCACGCATCGACCAGACCGGTTCTCGGTGCGCTGCTCGCAACACCGGTCGATATCGAAAAGCCGCTCCCCGAAGGGTATCCGACCACGGCCGACCTCGATCGAGGTGGTTGGCTCCCGATACCGCGTCGCCGCCTTCCCTTCCCGAGCATCCTTGCGGCGAGCAGCAACGATCCACTCGCGGACCGGCGCCGGGTCGCAGGATTGGCGGAGGCGTGGGGGAGTCGATTCGTCGACCTCGGTGAGGTCGGGCATCTGAATCCCGCGTCCGGCTTCGGCGACTGGCCCGCCGCCGATCTGTTCCTGCAGGAACTGCTCCAGCGGTCCGGAGCGACAACGCACGAGACCGCCCCCGTCCCGTCCGAATCCTGAAAGCGAACCAACGATGCTCAACCTGTCCGTTCTCCTGGAGGATTCCGCCCGCCGGTATCCCGACCGGGACGCCTTGGTGCTGGGGAACACCCGGATCGGCTACGGCGAACTCGACGCCCGAGCGAACCGGGTGGCCAACCTGTTGATCGCGCGTGGAATCGCGCCGGGCGACACCGTGGCGATGTCGATCCCCAACGTGCCGGAGTTCGTGATCGTCTACTACGGCATCCTCAAGGCCGGCGCCGTCGTGGTGCCGTTGAACATCATGCTCAAGGGACCTGAAATCACCTACCATCTGCAGGATTCCGGCGCCCGGGCGTTCTTCTGCTCCGAAGGTGGACCCGACCTGCCCATCGGTGAATACGGTCGTGCCGGTTTCGCCGCAGCACCGAAGTGTCGCGACATGTTCGTCGTCGGCGGACTCGATGGTGCGGACAGTCTCGATACTGCGCTGGGGGAAGTATCGGATGTCCGCTCGTCGGTGGTACGTGATCCGCAGGACACGGCGGTGATCCTCTACACCAGCGGAACCACAGGAAAACCGAAGGGAGCCTGCCTTTCCCACTCCAACATGGTGACCAACGCACTCACCGCGAACCGCCTGTTCGACAGCACTCCGATGTGCCCCGACACGTACCTGGTGACCCTGCCGCTCTTCCACTCCTTCGGCCAGACCGTGACCATGAACGCGGGACTGTCGGTAGGGGCCACGCTGGTTCTCCTGCCACGTTTCGATGCCCGCACCGCACTGACACTGATGATCGAGGAGGACGTCACCGTCTTCGCCGGGGTCCCGACGATGTACTGGGCTCTGCTCGATGCGGTGGACGAGGCGGTCGACGTGCAACGGATCGCCGCCACGATGCGCCGGGCGATCTCCGGTGGCGCCGCCCTGCCCGTCGAGATCCTCACCCGGTTCTCCGAGCGCTTCGGCGTCCGGATCCTCGAGGGCTACGGGCTGTCCGAGACGTCTCCGCTCGCGTTGTTCAGCGATCCGGAACGCGACCCGCGGCCCGGATCGATCGGAGTCCCGGTGTGGGGAGTCGAGGCCCGCCTCGTCGACGCCGACTGGAACACCGTCACAGCTACCGACACGATCGGGGAACTCGCCCTGCGCGGACACAACGTCATGTCCGGATATCTCGGCCGGCCGGATGCCACCGCCGAAGTGATGCGGGACGGCTGGCTGCGTACCGGCGACCTCGCTCGCAGGGACGCGGACGGTTTCTACTACATCGTCGATCGCGCGAAGGATCTGATCGTGCGCGGAGGCTTCAACGTCTACCCCCGCGAGATCGAGGAAGTACTGATCACCCACGAGGCAGTGTCGCTCGCAGCGGTCGTCGGCGTTCCCCACGAGGTGTACGGCGAGGAGGTCGGCGCCTTCGTCGTCCTCGAGGCAGGGGATCAGATCACGGAAGAGGAATTGATCTCCTGGTGCCGCGATCGGATGGCGGGATACAAGTATCCGCGCTCGATCGAGATCGTCACGACGCTTCCGACGACCGCGACGGGAAAGATCCTGAAGCGCGAACTCGTCACCACGGTACGGACAGGCGCGGTATCGACGGGCACGGTGTCGACGAGTCAGGGTTCGCCGGATGTCGAGTGAGGTTACGTCGGCGCCGCAGGACGTCGTGCGGCCGGAGTCGACGCCGAGGGGTGCGCGTCCCCGCGCGGCTGCCCTCGTCGCGGGTATCGGGGTGTGCGCGGCCGGCGCTGCAATCGCGATCGTGCTCGGCCGACTGCTCCCCGCCGTGAACCCGATGCTGATCTCGATCGTGTTCGGAGCACTGGTGGCCAATCTGATTCCCGTCCCGGCGTGGATCGGCCCAGGTGTGGATTTCTCGACCAAACGGCTGCTGCGCCTCGGCATCGCCGTGCTCGGCCTCCAACTGGTCTTCCACGACATCCTCGCCCTCGGGTGGGGTGTCATCGCGCTCGTCGTGGTCATCGTCGCGGCCGGGATCACCGGGACGATGTACCTGGGGCGGGTCCTCGGACTTTCGTGGACTCAGCGGGTCCTCATCTCGTGCGGATTCTCGATCTGCGGCGCCGCGGCGGTGGCTGCCGCAGACGGAGTCGTCGACGCGAAGCGTAAGGAGGTGATCACCTCGATCGCGTTGGTCGTCGTCTTCGGCACACTGATGATCCCGGGGATTCCGCTGCTGGTGGGAGTTCTGGGGATGGACGACCGGCAGTCCGGCATCCTCGCCGGTGGATCGATCCACGAGGTCGCGCAGGTGGTCGCCGCCGGAGGCATGATCGGCGGCGGAGCTCTCGCGGTCGCCACCGTGGTCAAGCTTGCCCGTGTCCTGATGCTGGCCCCGGTGATGGCATATCTGGGCGTGGTCCGCCGACGGCGCAGTCGCGAGACGGGCGTCCACGAGGACACGGTCGGCCGGCAGCCGCCTCTGGTGCCGGTGTTCGTGATCGGATTCCTGGCAGCGGTGGCGGTGCGGTCCTCCGGACTGCTTCCCGACGTCGTGCTCGAGCACGCCGCGCTCGTGCAATCGGCGCTGTTGACCACGGCCATGTTCGGGTTGGGTCTCGGGGTCAGGGTCGGACTGCTGCGCTCGATCGGGCTGCGACCGTTCGTGCTCGCTGCGGCCTCCACCCTGTGGGTGGTGCTGATCACCCTCGTCGGTGTCCTCGTACTGAGCTGAACCGGTCCGTGCCCGGCATTGCCGGCACGGCGAAACGTGCGGTGTCGCAGAAAATTCTGCAACGGCAAAACACTCCTCACCCGCACACGATCGTGCCAAGCTCGGAAGAAGTGGTCGGTCCTCGACCCGAGAAGTCCGTCCGGCCCGCGAGGTCGGCTGCCCGGGCGCGCAGGAACGATTGCGAGGTCGAGTCGATGGCCGAGGAACACGAATCGCATCGGGATCCGGTACCCGCCGATTCCCGCCGGTGGGCGTGGACCGCCGTGGTGGTGCTGATCGTTGCCATCGTGCTTCCGATCGCCGAAGCCGGTCTGCGCGGTGTCGTCGCGCTGTTGCTGGTCGCTGCGGCCGGTGCAGCCCTGGCCGTTGCCGCGGCTTACTGGTTCCTCACCCACCGGGGCGTGATCCGCGGGGCGGCTCTGGCCGTGACCGTCCTCGCGCCGGTGGTCGTGATCGTCGTCTTCGCGGCGTCGGGTCACCTGTGGGTTGCGATCGTGTCGGTGCTGCTCGTCGCTGTGGCGGTCGCGTGCGGACGCCGTGCCCTGCGGGCCGATCGCGTGAGCCCGCAGCCTGAGTTCCCGGCCGTTCCCGTACAGCACCCGTTCTTCGTCATGAATCCACGCTCGGGCGGCGGCAAGGTCGTCCGTTTCGACCTGCAGCGCAAGGCCGAGGAACTCGGGGCCGAAGTGGTGCTGCTGAGCGGTCCGCAGCAACTCGACGTCACCGAGCTGGCGGAGGAAGCCGTCGAACGAGGGGCGGACCTGCTCGGCGTCGCGGGTGGCGACGGAACGCAGGCCCTGGTCGCGGCGGTCGCAGCGGAACACCGGCTTCCGTTCGTGGTGATCAGCGCCGGAACCCGGAATCATTTCGCCCTCGACCTCGGGCTCGACCGGGAGGATCCCGCGGCAGGTCTGGACGCCCTCCGGGACGGGGTCGAACTGCGCGTCGATCTCGGCCGGATCAACGGGCGGCCGTTCGTCAACAATGCGTCCTTCGGTGTCTACGCGGAGGTGGTGCGGAGTCCGCAGTATCGTGCCGACAAGACGGCGACGGTGCTGCAGATGCTGCCCGATCTGCTCGGGGAGCAGGGCCGGCCGGGCTTGCGGGCACACATCGACACGGAGACCGTCGACGGGCCTCAGGCGGTGTTGGTCAGCAACGGTCCGTACGCCTTCGACGACCTGGCAGGAATGGGCCGACGGCCCCGCCTGGACAGCGGCCGGCTCGGTGTCGTCGCGATCTCGGTCTCGAACGCACGCCAGGCGGTCGGCCTGTTCCGTCGCACCCACAACCGAGGCCTGTTGCAGCGCACCGCCACAGAAGTGGTCGTCGATGCGGACGTACCGGAGATTCCGGTCGGAGTCGACGGTGAGTCGGTGATGCTGTCGACACCCGTCCGATGCACGATCTCCACCGGAGCGCTACGAGTTCGTGTTCCCCGCAACCGTCCGGGAGCGCGTGTGCCGCCCCCGCACCTCGATTCCGTTCGGTTGCGGAAGATATTGTGGCCGAATTGAACTCTTCGGATCTCACATTCCGGCGCATCCTACGACTTCAATGGAGGGATGTGCAGATGGATGGCGTACACCGGTGATCCCGTCCTGATGGACGACCTCCTGTTCCGGCCGGTGCACTCCCTGATCGACCAGAGCCTGCATTCCAAGATGGGCGCAACTACCACGAACGGGGACGGCTTCGGCATCGGCTGGTACGGAGAGGGCCCGAGGCCCGCATTGTTCAAGTGCATCGAACCCGCCTGGAACGAGAGCAACCTCCGCGAGCTCGCCACGCAGATCCGTACGCCGTTGATGTTCGCGCATGTCCGCGCCTCGACGGGAACTCCGGTGCAGCGCACCAATTGCCATCCCTTCCGCTACGAGAACAGGTTGTGGATGCACAACGGGGCGGTGCACGGATTCCACCTCATGAAACGGGACCTGGCGATGGCCGTCGATGCGAGCCTCTACGACGCGATCCGGGGGTCGACGGATTCCGAGATGCTGTTCTACCTCGCGCTCACCTTCGGCCTCGCCGACGACCCGTTCACCGGCGTGGCGAAGGCCGTCGGTTTCGTGGAGGATATCGGAGCCCGCATGGGCATCGAGAATCCCATGCAGGGAACGATCGCCACCACCGACGGCAGCAGCGTCTGGGTGTTCCGGTATTCGACGGAGCGGAAGACACGCTCGTTGTTCTACTCGGCCGACATCAAGGCGATACGGGCGCAGCATCCCGAAGTGGAAGTGCTGTACCAGCTGGGAGACGACACCCGCTTCGTGGTGTCCGAACCCCTTCGGGATCTCGAAGGGGCCTGGCTGGAGGTTCCCGAGTCGAGCGCGGGTGTCGTTCGGGGGAGCGACCAGGAGTTCCGGCCGTTCGCGCCGATCTCACCCGTGCGCTCGATGTGATCACGACGAATTCTTTGCTGTCGGAGTCCATGTCACCGCTCGTTCCGGCCGGGACCCGATGTGTCGAGTGAATCGCCCGGAGTCAGCTCCACGGCAGCGATCCCGGCGTTGTGGGCCCGGCGGACGAACTCGGCGCCCGGACCGAAGAACAACCGGGGCCGAACGGCGTCGAATCCGATCGGCCACAGCGTGCCGTAGTGGATCGGTACGGCCAGACTCGCCTCCACCAGACGGGCGACGACCGCGGCCCGAGCGGGATCGAGATGACCGTCACCGAGCGTGGGTCCCCAACCTCCCACGGGGAGCAACGCCAGATCCACCGGGCCGACATGCCCGGCAAGACGGGGATAGAGATCCGTGTCGCCGGCGAAATAGGTGCGCCGGTCTCCCTCGACGACGTATCCGACCGCCGGGGCGAACTCCGGGCCGCGCCGCCAACGGCGACCGTCGTGTCGGGCGGGCACGGCACGCACGGTGACCGTGCCGATCCGTGTCGCCTCGCCGGGACGCAGCGGGACCAACCGGTCGTCGAACCGACGCAGTGCCGGTAATCCGTCGACCGCTCCCCGTGGGACCACGATCGGAACGTCCGGATCGAGCCTTCCCAGCGACCGCAGGTGGGTGTGGTCCGTGTGCAGGTGCGAGAGCAGCACCGCATCCGGGTCGAGCACGCGCGGTCCGGCCGGGGTGGGGCCCCGGCGTCGGCGCAGGTGCGCGACGCGATCGGTGAGCACCGGATCGGTCAGGACGACCGTCCCGCGGTCCTCGATCAGCGTGGTGGCGTGTCCGAGCCAGCGCAGACCGGATGCCGGGGCATTCCCCCGCGGTGGCGTGCTCATGACCTTACGATTCCAGACGTGGGAAGGGGCCCGCGATGCGTACGGTGGGCAGCTTGTTGCGAATACTCGTCGAGTTCCTCGTGTTGTGGGGATCGTCGGCGCTCGTGCTCGTCGTGCTCGACCGCGTCCTCGGCGGCATCACCCTGGATCGGTCCGGCTTCGCTCCGATACCGACGCTCCCGGCTGCTCTGGTACTCGCGCTGGTGTTCGGTCTGCTGAACGCGGCCCTGTGGCCGGTGATGATGCGGTTGATGTCGTGGGTCGGCCCGGTGTTGTTGTTCGCCGGGGTGTTCCTGGCCGGTGGCGCGATCATGCTGCTGACGTTGTACCTGGTACCGGTCGCCACGGTGGACCGCCCGCTCGACGCGATCGTCCTCGCCGCACTGGTCTCGTTGGTCACCTCGGTCGTCTCGGGCGCGATCGCCTCGCGCTCCGATACCGCCTATCGGTTGATGCAGGTGCGACGGAACCGGTTCCGCCTGCGGCGCAACGCGACGCTCGTGGACGCGACTCCGGGACTGTTGTGCATCCAGATCGACGGACTCGGATACGACGTCCTGCGGCGGGCGATCGCCGACGGTGTCACGCCCGGCCTGGCGAAACTGGTGCGTGAGACCCACCGGCTGGTGCCGTGGTACACGGATTGGAGCAGCCAGACCGGTGCGACACAGCTGGGTGTACTGCACGGGTCCAATCACAACGTGCCCGCATTCCGCTGGTACGACAAGACGACCGGGCGCATCTCCGTGTTCAGCAACCCCGCCGACAACGAACAACGCGAACTCGAACGAGCAGACCGGCCCGGGTTGCTCGCGCACGACGGTGCGAGCCGGGGCAACCTGTTCACCGGTGGCGCACAGGACAACGTGCTGGTCGTCAGTCGTATGCGTGGTGCCCGACTCGGTGGAGGCGCCGGCTACAGCGCCTACTTCGCCGACCCGGCGAGCGCACTGCGCACCTTCATCCGGATGATCGCGGAACTGCAACGGGAACTTCGTCAGTCACTGCGCCAGAAGCGGAAGGACATTCGGCCACGAGTACCGCGAGGCGGAATCTATCCGTTCGTCCGCGCCTTCGCGACCGTTCTCGCCACCGACGTCACCGCTGCTGCCGTGGTCGGTGATCTGATCAAGGGACGTACCGTCGTCTACCTCGATCTGATCGGCTACGACGAAGTCTCGCACCACTCGGGGATCTCTCGACCCGAAACGCTGGCCGTGCTCACGAAGGTCGACGACATCATCGAGATGCTCCTTGCCGTGGCGGAACAGTCCGACCGGTCCTATCGCGTCGTCGTGCTCTCGGATCACGGACAGAGTCAGGGTGCGACCTTCCTGCAGCGTTACGGGGAAAGCCTGGGGGAGTTGGTGGTCCGGCTGGCCACACGGTCCCGTTCGGTCGCGGCGGACGGTCACAGGCACCAGCACAGGGGAGAGGGATCCGCTCAACCCGGAGCGGAGGGTCGCGCCTACGCCGCAGCCAGCATGCACGCTGCCGCCGACGAGCAGCCACGCCCGGCCGCCGGTGAGCCGATCGTTCTCGGCTCGGGCAATCTCGGCCTGATCTACTTCCCGCACCTGCCCGGTCGCGCCGACATCGACGCCATCGAGGCGGCACATCCGGGACTGCTCGCCGGGCTCCGGGAGCATCCCGGAATCGGCTTCCTTCTCGTTGCCGCTCCGGGCGGATCCGTCGTGCTCGGACCCCACGGCCGGGTGGACGTGACGACCGGCGAGGTCACCGGCCGGAACCCCCTCGAGGTGATGGGACCCGACGCGCTGTCGAAGATCCGGCGCACCGACACCTTCGGCAACGTCGCCGACATCATGGTCGGTGGTGCCTACTGGCCGGAGACCGACGAGGTCGCGGCATTCGAGGAGCAGGTCGGCTCGCACGGCGGCATGGGTGGCCCGCAGGGCACCCCCTTCCTCCTCTACCCGGCCACGCTGCCCCCTCCACCCGAGCCGCTGAACGGTGCCGAGAACGTACACGAGGTGCTCGTCGGGTGGCGGGATCTCTCGTCGCGACCGTCGACGGCCGCGACCGGTCACGACGCGACGACCCGGTCGGGCGACCCGGCTCGGATGGAATGAAAGCCGTTCGTACAGGGTTATTTCCGTCGGTACGGTCAGGGATTCCGGTCGGTGCCGCGAAGGTCGGCGATGGCGATCCCGGTGGTCCTGGAGACGATCCGGCGGGCCGATCTCATCTCGTCGGCGACCCGGTCGGCGAGGTCGACGTCGTACACTGCGACGACGCCGGCCTGTCCCGCTTCGAGGGTCTCGCCGAGTTCGTCGACGTCGGCGCGTCCCATTCGGTCACCGGCATGTCCGAGCAGTGCACCGAGCGCCGTTCCGCCGGCCGTGGTGCCGACGAGGCCGATGCCCACCGGCGGGAAGAGTGCGGCCACCACTCCCGCGGCCAGACCCCAGCCGAGACCGATCGCCGCGCCGTGACGGGTGTGGTGCTCGTGCTTCTCGACGACGCGGACCTTCCCGTTCTCGTCCTTGACGATGACGGACGCGTCGAAGTCGTGGAACGGACGCACCTCGCGGTGGAGGCGTTCGAGGCGATCGAAGTCGGCCACGGCATCGTCGACGCGGTCGTATGCTGCAGCGCTCACAAGCAGCATGTCGTGCTCGTGCTTGCTCACGTCCTACCTTCCGATATCCGGAATCGCGGGCGGAAGAACGGAATCGAGAGTCGTAGGTTCGGAGAGTTCACGTTTCACCGCCTTCTCGACGAGGAGCGGAACGAAGTCTCGGACCCTGCTCGTGGCGAATCGGCGATAGACGCCGTGCACCGCACGTGCGATGTCGTCGGGAGGAACGAGCGGATATCGAACGATCAGGCGTTCGATCACCTGCTGGATCTGACGGAACTCGTCGTCACCGCTCATCGGCCAAGCGTGACGTCGGCCCCGAGATACGTCAAGGCTCGAAACGGCATCGGATGCACCGTTTCCGGGCACGATTCGGCAACACCTGCGGCACGTGGTGGCCGGTCCGCATTCATCGCTCCGAACCGATCGTTCTCCCACGAACGCGGGGTCGGAGGCGGACAATGGGTGAACGTTCGAGGGAGAACCGTGGGACACAAGACGGGGCACGAGAAGCACCGGAAGAGATCGCCGGAGAAGTCGCTCACCGCGCGTTCCGATTCCGGCGCTCTTCGTCCCCCCGGTCCACCGCAGCAGGGCGCATCGCCGGTCCGCGAACCCATGAAGAACAAGGAGTACCGTCGCCTGCTCCGTCCGTTGCACGCCGAACTCGTCGCCGTGCAGGAATGGGTGAGATCGTCCGGAGTTCGTATCTGCATCCTGTTCGAGGGTCGCGACACCGCAGGTAAGGGTGGTGTCATCAAGGCGATCACGGAACGAGTGAGTCCCAGGGTCTTCCGCGTCGTCGCGTTGCCCGCACCCACGGAGCGTGAACGGTCTCAGATGTACATCCAGCGCTACGTACCCCACCTGCCGGCCGGAGGTGAGGTCGTGATCTTCGATCGCAGTTGGTACAACCGCGCCGGCGTCGAACGAGTGATGAACTTCTGCACGGAGGAGGAGGCACAGCATTTCCTCCAGATGATCCCGACGGTCGAACGCGCGATCGTGGACTCCGGCATCATCCTTCTGAAGTACTGGCTGGAAGTGAGCCCGGAGCAACAGACGCTGCGCTTGCAGAGTCGCATCGACGATCCTCGCAAGACCTGGAAGCTGTCGAATCTGGATCTGGAGTCGTACACACGCTGGTACGACTACTCCCGGGCACGGGACGAGATGTTCCACTTCACCGATACCGGTTGGGCTCCCTGGTATGTCGTCGACAACGACGACAAGAAACGTGGTCGTCTCAACGTCATCGCCCATCTGCTCGACCGGATCCCCTACGAGCCGCTCGAGCGCCCCGATCTGGTTCTGCCGCAGCGGCAGGACGCCGATGGGTACACGGCACCGACCCAGCCTCTTCACTGGATACCCACGCTCTACTGAGGCTCTTCCGGTAGGGAAGGACGAACCGCGATGGCCACTACGAGATCCGGACCGGACCGAGCGAAGCATTTCGTCCCCGATCGGGAAGAACCGTCCTGGTATGCCACCGACGCCGCCGACGTGATCGCAGCGCTGTCCTCCGACGAACGATCCGGTCTCACCACGGCAGAGGCGGACGAACGTCGCCGACGCTTCGGACCCAATACGATCGTGTCCGAACCCGCACCGTCCACGTGGACGATCGCACTGCGGCAGGTACGGGATCCGATGAACCTGATGTTGATCGCCGTGACGGTGGTCAGCATCGTGATCGGGGAGATCTCCACCGCACTCGTCGTCGTCGTCCTGGTCGCACTCAATGTGGTGCTGGGCACGCGGCAGGAAGTGAAGGCCCGTGCGAGCGTGGACGCCCTCGCGAGAATGCAGACTCCGCAGGCGCGAACGATCCGCGACGGAGTGTTGAGCGAGATCGGGGCCACCGACCTGGTGCCCGGCGACATCGTGCAACTCGAAGCCGGCGACCTCGTGCCCGCGGACGGACGTGTGATCACGTCGGCGACGCTCGAGACGCAGGAAGCAGCGCTCACCGGAGAAAGTGCACCCGTTCCGAAGGACCCCGCGACCCTTCCCGTCGGTGACGTGCCCCTGGGCGATCGCTCCGACATGCTGTTCCAGAACACATCCGTCACTCGTGGTACCGCCAGGATGGTGGTGACGGAAACGGGCATGGACACCGAAATGGGCCGGATCGCGTCGATGCTCTCGGCCGTTGCTCCGAGCAAGTCACCGTTGCAACGCGAACTCGACTCGCTGACCCGGCTGCTCGGCGTCATCGCCTGGACCGCGGTTGCCGTCATCGTCGTCATCGGCGTGATCCGTGGGCAGGATCTGACCACGGTGCTGTTGCTGGGCATCGCCATGGGGGTGTCGGCGATCCCGACCGGACTGCCGACCTTCGTGCAGGCGATGCTCGCTTTCGGTGCCCGGCAGCTCGCCGAAGCGAAGGCCGTCGTCAAGAACCTTTCCGATGTCGAGACCCTCGGTGCCACGAACGCGGTCAACTCGGACAAGACCGGTACGCTCACGATGAACCAGATGACCGTGCGCTCGTTGTACTTCCACACCCGGTGGTACACCGTGGACGGTGAGGGATACAGCAAGACCGGGCGGATCACGCGTGCCGCCGGCGACGAGCTGCCCGATTTCACTCTTCTCGCATACGGATTGTGCCTCGACAGCGATGCCACGGTGTCCGACAGCGGAGTGGTTGTCGGAGATCCCACCGAGGCGGCTCTGGTCGTGCTGGCCGCCAAACTCGGCATCGACGCCCCGCTCACCCGCCGGTCGTATCCCCGCGTCGCCGAAGTGCCGTTCGACTCGGCGTACAAGTTCATGGCGACGTTCCATCACCTGCCGGTCGACGGTGCCACACGGTTCGTCGAGCTCGTCAAAGGCGCCCCGGACGTGGTTCTCGCGCAGTGCGGCAGCGCCTTTCGCCCTGGACGACGAGCGGTTCCGCTCGACGAGGTTCGTGACGACATCCTCGCGGCGAACCGAGCCCTGTCCGAGAAGGGACTGCGGGTCCTGGCGTTCGCGGCCCGTCTCGTCGACGGGCAGGAGGAAGCGGTGCGGATCGATCCGATGTCGTTCGTGGACGATCTCACCTTCGTCGGGATGGTCGGCATCATCGATCCGCTTCGGCCCGAAGCGATCGAGGCGGTGCGCACCGCGCACGCGGCAGGTATCGATGTCCGCATGATCACCGGCGATCATGCGATCACCGCCTCCGCGATCGGCGCCGAGCTCGGTCTCGGACCGGGCGTCGTCAGCGGACCCGACCTTCGTGCGATGCCCGACGAGGCTCTGGCGGCAGAACTTCCTAACCTGCACGTGTTCGGTCGGGTCACTCCCCAGGACAAACTCCGACTCGTCGATCTCATGCAGAAGGGCGGTGCGGTCGTCGCGATGACCGGGGACGCCGTCAACGACGCCGCAGCTCTGAAGAAGGCCGACATCGGAGTTGCGATGGGGTCGGGCAGCGAAGTGACGAAGCAGGCCGGAAGAATCGTGCTGACCGACGACAACTTCGGGACGCTGGTCACTGCGATACGCCTGGGACGCAACATCTACGAGAAGATCGTGTCCTACATCCGGTACCAGATGTCGAAGCTGTTGTCGCTCGTCCTGCTCTTCCTCGTCGCGAGCATCTTCGACATCAACGACGGCGTCGCCCTGACCCCGTTGATGGTGCTGTTCCAGCACTTCTTCATCACGTTGTTCCCGGTGGCCGTCATCATGCTCGACCCGCCCTCGCCGGATCTGATGAGCAAACCGCCTCGCGACCCGAACACACCGATCGCCAACAGGGCAGCCTTCGTGCAGTGGTCGTTCTACGGAACCCTTCAGTTCGCCGTCGCACTCGCGGCGATGCTCCTCGCTCCCGGTGGGATGAGCACGACGGAGCCGACCGTGGCGATGACGACCGCGTTCGTCGTATTGTCGTTCGGATCCGTTCTCGCAGGACTGTCCATGCGACGCGATCCGGAATCCGGATTCTCCGCGCCGATCGTGGGCGCCGTCCGGATCCTGGCGATTCCGGTGGTGGTCACGGTGTTCGCCGTGGAGTTGGGATTCCTTCAGGACCTCCTCATGACGACGTCGCTGACGGGTGCTCAATGGCTGGTCTGTATCGGCTGGTCGGTGATCATTCCGGTCGTGGTGGAAGCGGAGAAGGCGGTTCGACGTCGCCGACGCTCGCCGGACCTGTCGATTCCCGCGCCTGCGGCGGTTGCTCCTGCGCGGGCCCACTGAGGCGGGGTCATGCCGCGGATCGAGGGGCCGGGGGCGCTACCCGGAATCGCCACGGCTCGTGCCTACCGCCGTGAATGGTTGAGACCGGACATCACTGCCGGCCTCGTGCTCACCGCGCTGCTCATTCCGGCCGGGATGGGTTACGCCGAAGCGGCCGGATTGCCCGCCTATGCCGGGCTCTATGCGACCATCGTTCCGCTCCTGGCCTATGCGGTGGTCGGCCCGTCGAAGATCCTCGTCCTGGGCCCGGATTCCTCGCTCGCTCCGCTCATCGCTGCGGCCGTCCTTCCGCTCGCCGTTGCGGACGATCCGGAGAGCGCGCTGGTCTTCGCCGGGGTACTCGGCGTACTCGTCGGCGTGATCCTGCTCGTCGGAGGTTTCCTGCGCCTCGGCTTCGTCACCGAACTGCTGTCCAAACCGATCCGGCTGGGTTACCTGAACGCCATCGCCCTCGTCGTCATCGTCGGACAGCTTCCGAAACTGCTGGGCTTCTCGGTCGACGCGCCCGGTCTCCTCGGAGAGATCCGGGAGATCGCAGAGACCGTCGTGAACGGTGGGATCGACCCCGTCGCAGCGGTTATCGGGCTCGCCTCCCTCGCGGTCATCGTGGGCTTCCGCTTGTGGTTGCCACGGATCCCGGGAGTCCTGGTCGCGGTCGTCGCAGCCATCATCGCCTCTGCCGCACTCGATCTCACCGACGACATAGGGATGGTCGGTGCGCTACCCGACGGACTTCCGCTCCCGTCGTTCGGCGGTGTCGAGTGGTCGGACGTGGCCCGGCTCGTCGGACCGGCAGCCGGCATCGCGCTGATCGCCTTCGCCGACACCGGAGTGCTCTCCCGCACCTTCGCCGCGCGACGAGGCGAGAACGTGAACGGGAGCACGGAGATGAAAGCGGTGGGCGTAGCCAACATCGCCGGGGGACTGTTCGGAGGGTTCCCGATCTCGGCGAGCGGATCCCGGACACCGGTTGCCGAGCAGAGCGGCGCGCGAACCCAATTCGCGTGCGTTGTGGGAGCGGTCGCCGTTCTCGTCTTCGTTCTCGTCGCTCCGGGGTTGACCACCTATCTACCCGATGCGACGCTCGGCGCCGTGGTGATCGTCGCCGCCACCGCACTGGTGGACGTCCGGGGAATGGTCCGGATGTGGCAGATGAGCACGGTCGAGTTCGGGCTGGCCGTCGCGGCCTTCCTCGGGGTCGCTCTGGTGGGCGTGCTGCAGGGCATCCTCGTCGCGATCGGTCTGTCCTTCGTCTCGGTGGTCGCGCGCGCCTGGCAGCCGTATCGCACCGAGCTCGTGCGGACCGCCGATCGTCCGGGATTCCACGACGTAGAACGTCATCCCGAGGGCAGTCGTATCCCGGGTCTGGTGATCGTCCGGTTCGACGCCCCGCTGTTCTTCGCCAACGGGGAGATCTTCGATCAGTACGTGCGGTCGGTGGTGGCCCGAACCGAAGCGCCTGTCGAATGGGTGGTCATCGCGGCCGAACCGATCACGGGACTGGACACGACCGCCGTCGACGAGCTCGTCGACCTCGACACCTATCTGGAAGGCAACGGCATCCGCCTCGTGTTCGCCGAGATGAAAGGGCCGATCAAGGACCGGCTCATCAGATTCGGGGTGGGCGACAGATTCGACCCGAGCCGGTTCCATCCCACCCTCGAGGACGCGGTGGACGCCTTCATCGGCAGGACCGGTCGCGGCAACGATCAGGTCGTCGGTTGATCCTCGGTCGTCGGCCGGTCCTCCGGCGTGCGGGCCGGCCTGATCACCAGTTCCAGGACGAGCAGCGCCAGAACCGCACCCAGCACGATGAACGCAACCACCAGCCCGGTGGGGTAACGCCAGAACATCACGAGCAGTGCAGCCACTCCGATGACGACCGTCCGGATTGCGACGCGGGCACGGAAGGCCGCTTCTTCGAACGCATTCGGCGGGCGAGGCCGACGTAGCCGCTGGACGGCATCGAGACCGCGGCCGAATCCGCGACGGACCGTCAGGGCGGAGGACGAGCCACCGGTGAGGTAGGCACCGAGAGCGATCACCAGTCCGAGCACCGCGACCGCCCGAAGGCTGGTCCGCAACGGCACCAGCACCGCGTCGATGATGGCGGCCGCCGCGTCCGGCGACAGGACGTCGGGCGGGACATCGTCGAGATACAGCGATCGAGCGATGATGAGCACGACCGCCAGAACGAACATTCCCACCACCAGGGCGAGGCCCACGAAGGCGAGTGCGCGTAGGCGACGGCCGGGCGGCGCGACGGCAACTGCGCCGGCAGCAGCGGCGAGGGTGATCCAGGGCAGCACATCCGAAACGTTGTCGAGAGTGTTCACGGCCCGCTGCGCCCGGACGAGTTCCGGTGATCGGAACAGGACCAACTGCTTGTCGACGCTCGGGATCTTCTCGGCGAACGTGAAACCGCGGTCGAGAAGACGCCCCTTCACGTTGTCGATCACCGTGCCGAGCGAGATGCTCACCGTGCCCGAATCGTCGACCGTCACCGATGACGGTCCGACGTTCCCGGTCACGACCGCGACCAATGCGTTGTGGGCGGCGCGGTGGGCCTGGATCCACAGGTCCTCGAACTGCTCGCTCTGCACGAGCGACAGCACCGTCTCGTTGACGAAGTTCCGTGCCTGCCCGGTGATCACCGGTGCCAGTCCCTCGACGGCGCGGTCGACGCGCGGCGCGTTCTCCGTGGCCGGAACGGCATCGGTGAGAGCAACGAGAGCATCGGTCGTCAGTCCTTCGACGTCGACGCGCGTGAAGATCTCGTCGGTGACGGAATTCGCGATCTGTGTCTGGATGGCGGGATTCGAGCCCAGTGGGGCGACGGTGGTCACGTACCGGTCGGTGTCGAGGATCTCGCTGCGCACGAACCGTGCGGTGACCGAGAGGACGGCCAGAACCGCGACCAGCACGGTGAGCAGCGCAACCGCAGCCCAGCGCCATCCGTGTCTCGCGGGCCGCGGCTCGGGAGCGGGCTCGCCCCCGACGGCGGCTCGCTCCCGAAGCGTGGCGACCTCCGCACGCAACCGATCGAGTTCGGCGCGTTCGTCGTCGTCCAGCCGGCCCGGTCGGGGCTCGTCACCGCCCGCGCCGATGTTCGTGGTCATCCCTGCATCGCCCCCTTTCGGGGCCGGATCCAGTATGCGCCGCCGCGGATCGCTCCGGCAGGAATTCGAACCGTATTCGCTTCAGAAGTGGCCGTCGGGCGGTCATACTCGACGGGAGGGGGATCTGTTCTCGACGACACCGACGGAAGTCGGCTCCCGGCTTCCGTGAACGATCTTTCATCGAAACGAGGCTCCAGGTGACCGATTCGGATATCGACGAGATGGGCCCGGTCGACTATCTCGTCATCGAATTCCCTGCCGACCGACCACCGAACGGCTCTGCGCTACCGCTGCTGCTCGACCTCGTCGAGCGAGGCATCATCCGGGTGCTCGATCTCGCGTTCGTCCGCAAGGACACCGACGGTTCGGTCACCGGGATCGACATCTCCGAGGTCGGACTCGAGGGAGAAGTCGACGTGACGTTGTTCGCGGAGGCGTCTTCGGGCCTGCTCGGCGACACCGACTTCGACGAAGCGGGGGCTGCGCTCGAGCCGGGCTGCTCGGCGGCCGTGCTCGTCTACGAGAACACCTGGGCTGCTCCGCTGGCGCGGGCACTGCGTCGCAACGGCGCCGAACTCGTCGCATCCGGGCGTATCCCGGTCCAGAGCATCCTGGCTTCGCTGGAGAAGCTCGACGTCGAAATGTGATTCGAGCGAACGAGATACATGAGGAGATCGACATGCCAGGATTACTCCGCGGGGTGGCTCGCACCGCAGTGGTAGCGGGGACGGCGACGGCCGTCTCCAATCGCGTCTCCCGTCGACAGGGAGAGCGATGGGCATCGCAGGGGCAGGCCGTCTACGGTCGTCCGGCGCAGTACGCGCCCGAACCCGAACCCGTGCCCACGCCTCCTCCGGCCGCCCCACCTCCGGGTGGAACGGATCGCATCGCCGCGCTGAAGGACCTCGCCGAACTGAAGGCGCAGGGCGTGCTCACCGAGGCCGAGTTCGAGAGGGAGAAGGCGCGAATTCTCGGATCCTGAAATACGAGTGCGGCATCCGGTGCGAATGGCTACGACCGTTCCGGCGCGACGATCGATGCGATGGGACCGGGCTCGTGGGCGACTGGAGGTGCACGGTACACCGGATCGGCGAGCCGGCCGACCGTCTGGCGAGGCTGTCGTTGGTGCTCGCGGACGAACTCACCTCGGCGGAGGTACAGGATCGTGCGCGTGCGCTCGCCCGTGAGCTCTTCGGGCACGACGTGGACGTCGGGGAGGTCGAGCCGGAGAACTGGTCGTCCCCACGGTCACCGTCGACCCGGTCACCGTCGACTCGGCCGCCGTCGACATGATGCCGTACCGAGGACGCACTGCACCGGTTGACGGAGAGCATGTTTCGTCCGGTACGTCTCCGACTTTCCTTTCCGATGCAGTCGTCACCGTGCTCCGGATGCGGAAGGCGCTGCACTCGAGCTCGAGGGAAGGAGTGCGGACGCAACGAGTCCGACGAGCCCGATACACGCCAGCACGATCATCGCGGCCGCATACGAACGGTCCGGGGTGGCGAGGCCGACGACGAGGACGGTACCTGCCACGGCGGTGCCCAGGGACGAACCCAGATTGGACACGCAGCGCGACAGGCCCGAGATCTCACCCTGCTGTTCCTCCGGGAACGCCGACTGCACGACGTTGACGGAGGGAGTGAGCATCGCACCCAGTCCGACGCCGATGAGCAACAGACCCGGGGCGAACGCCCATGCGCTGGTCCATGCACGCACCAGCAGGAGCAGAACCACGATACCGGCGAGGGTGACGACGAAGCCGCTCATGATGAGGGAGCGTTGTGAATGCCGGGCGGCCAACCGTTCGGCCAGCAGCGAGGAACCGAGGATACCGGCGGTCGCGGCGGTGAAGATGACGCCCGTCTCGATCGCGTTGTAGCCGCGGACCACTTGCAGGAATGCCGAGACGACGAACGCGACACCCATCAATAGCAGCCACTGGATGTTCTGGGTGACGAGCGCGAGATTCGACGTGCGATTGCGGAACAGGCCGGTCGACAGCAGTGGCACTCTGCCGGACCGTTCGAAGCGTCGTACGTGCAGGAAGAACCCCACGATGAGCAGGACTCCGATGCCGATGAGGCCGACGGACACCGCAAGCGCGTTGTCCGCCTGGAGAATCCCCATGACGACGCAGACGAGACCTGCGGCGGACAGGACGGCACCGATCCCGTCGAAGGGGGTGGTCGGATCCGGGGGAAGGGGATCCTCGAGTCCTCTGCTCAGAACGACGATGGCGGCGACGATCAGTGCCTGGAAGACGAAGGCAGCCCGCCAGTCGATCGCGGTGGTGATCAATCCACCGATCAACGGCCCCGCCGCGGCGCCGATCCCACCCATACCGGTGATCACGCCGAAGGCCCGTGCCCGGGACTTCATGTCGGTGAAGAGCATCGTCGTGAGGATGTAGACGGGTGGGATCAGCAGTGCGGTGCCGATTCCTTCGAAGATCGAGTTGCCCAGGATCAGGATTCCCAGACCCGGTGCTGCCGCACTCAGGAGGGCTCCCACGCCGTACAGGACGAGCCCGGCGACGAAGCATCGCTTGCGGCCCCATCGATCCGTCAGCTTCCCACCCGGAATCATGAACGCCGCCATGACCAGAAGGAACACGGTGATCGCGGTCTGGACACCCTGCACCGTGGTGTCCAGATCGACGCTGATGTCGTTGATCATCACGTTCATGTTCGAACCTGCGAAACTGCAGATGAACTGAGCGAGGGCGAGTGGAAGCAACATTCGCCGGATGGGGGCGGACGGTCTCGCCACCGGATTGTCGGTCATCTCGTACTTCCCGTCGCGAAGGACGTCGCCGAAACTCTGCACGTCATGATCCACCGCGGTGGTGCACAGTGGCGTCGACGAGTCGAAACCGTGACCTTGACCTCGCATCCGAGACCAGAGGAGGATCGAAGGACTCGACTCCTCTTCTCGCGGGGGTACCGCCATGCTTCTCGAGGACTACGGCTTCATCGGTGACCTGCAGACCTCCGCGCTCGTCGGCCGGAACGGTTCGATCGACTGGCTGTGCATGCCCGCCTTCGACTCCGGATCGTGTTTCGCGGCCCTGCTCGGCGGCCCGGAGCACGGACGCTGGCTCGTCGCGCCCGAGGCGGAACCCGTGGCGGTGAACCGCCGCTACGTCGACGGCACCCTGGTGCTCGAGACCGATTTCGAGACCGCGGACGGTGCCGTCCGCCTGATCGACTTCATGCCTCGCCGGGGGTCGGGTCCGCCTCGGTTGGTCCGCATCGTCCAGGGTCTGCGCGGTCGGGTGCCGATGCGGATGCATCTGTCCTTGCGTCCCGACTATGCGGCCGTCACTCCATGGGTCGAGGCGGTGGCCGACGGTGCCGTCGCGACGGCCGGCCCGGATGCCTTCCATCTGTGCACGACGGTGCCGTTGGAGATCCGTGCCGGGACCGTCGAATCCGAGTTCGTCGCCGTGGAGAGCGGCCGATACCGATTCGCTCTGGACCGGTACGCATCCTTCGAACCGGCCCCCGTCGTCGAGGATGCCGAATCCGCGCTCGCGCGCACCGTGGAGTGGTGGCGCGAGTGGACCGGTCGGTGCACCTACAAGGGGGCGTATCGCGACGAGGTGATCCGGTCTCTGATCGTCCTCGAAGGGATGACCGACGAGACGACCGGCGCGATCGTGGCGGCCCCGACCACCTCCCTGCCCGAAGCTCTCGGCGGGGTACGCAATTGGGACTACAGATACTGCTGGCTGCGCGACTCGGTGCTGGCACTCGAGGCGCTGCTCGCCGGCGGATACACCGGCGAGGCCCTGGCCTTCCGTGACTTCCTGCTCCGGGTGGGAACGGGTGATCCGGCCGATATCCAGATCATGTACGGGATCAGGGGCGAACGCCGGCTGACCGAGTTCGAGGTGGATCATCTGCCCGGTTACGAAGGGTCGGCACCTGTGCGGGTCGGTAACGCCGCTGCCGAACAGTTCCAACTCGATGTGTACGGCGAAGTCCTCAGCGTGGCGTACAAGGGGGCCGAGGCGCTCGGCAGGATCGAGGCGCGAATGTGGCCCCGATGGCAGGCGGTGATCGAGCACGTCGAGAGGATCTGGCGGGAACCCGACGACGGGATCTGGGAAACACGTGGTCCCCGCCGGGATTTCACACAATCCAAGGTGATGGCCTGGGTCGTCTTCGATCGTGCCGTCCGGCTCGCGGAGGGGTTCGGGCTCGACGCTCCTCTCGAACGGTGGAAGCGGACCCGCGACGAGATCCACGACGAGATCTGCGAACGTGGATACGACCCGGTCCGCGGCACGTTCACGCAGTACTACGGTTCCGCGGAACTCGATGCCAGCGTGCTGCTCATCCCGCTCGTCGGCTTCCTGCCTCCGACCGACGACCGGGTCACCTCCACGATCGACGCGATCCGGAACGAACTCGGTCGCGACGGCTTCGTATCCAGGTATTCCACGACGCACACCGACGACGGGCTTCCGGGAGACGAAGGTCAGTTCCTGGCCTGCTCGTTCTGGTTGGTGAGCGCGTTGGCGCTCAACGGCCGGGTCGACGAGGCCCGCGCATTGTTCGAGCGGTTGCTCGGACTCACCAACGATCTCGGACTGCTCGCCGAGGAGTACGACGTGCAGGCGGGACGGCAGGTCGGCAACTTCCCCCAGGCATTCAGTCACCTCACCCTCGTCGGCGCGGCCTGTGCGATCACCGTCGCCGAACGGGCACAGGCAGTGGATCCGGTCGACGGAGCACCGGCCGTATGACCCGACGTCATCCGAATGTCATGTGTCCGTAAGCTCTTCGCACACAAGCGTGCGTGCTGTATGTATCCTGTCGGTACCCGCAGCCCGGATACGCCCCCGCGATCGTCGGTGTCTGTCCATCGAACGAACTACATTGGCACGCCGCGAAATCGGTAGAAATCGTACGAATGTCACCGATTCGGCGTGGACACTTCCCCGGACCCGCCGAGCACGTTTCAATGGCAGGTGCAGAGGGCTGTCGGGAGCGCAGGGGATACGCTTCCGCGTCGCTTGCTCCGTCGGGGACATTCGCGAACGGTGGCAGGGGAACAAGATGGAAAACGGTGTTGTGCTGTGGTTCGACGCCGGTCTGGGGCACGGGTTCATCCGTGACGACGACGGTACGGAGATCCTGGTGCACTACTCACAGATCGATGGAAGCGGCTACCGCTTCCTGACCGGGGGTCAACGGGTCCGATTCGAGATCGGTTACGGGATCTTCGGACGACAAGCGGTCAACGTGCAGGTGTGCTGACATGCAGGACGTTCGGATGGTGTGATCGGGTGATGGGCACGCGGACGAACGAATGGGCGGAGGGGGCCCACCTTCCTGCCGCGGTTCCGACCGAGGAGCAGGTGTGGGCCTCGCGGGCCGCGATCGAGCGGGCCACGGGCGTGCTGATGGAGCGGTACGGACTCGATGCCGAACAGGCGAAGGAGACACTGGTCCAGGCGTCCCGTCGCGCCGATGTGCCGATGGTGCAGTTGGCAGAGGACGTGCTCACGTCCGATCGGGCGAGTGAACCACCTTCCATCAGGGAGGCCCTGGAGACCGCATCGACACCCTCGGCATTGCGGAAGGCCGTCGCGTTCATCGAGTCCGAAGCAGCACGTCCGATCAGACTGGCGGACATCGCGGCTGCCGCCGGAATCGGTCGCCGTGCCCTGCAGTACGACTTCGTGCGTCATCACCGGACGACGCCCATGCAATACCTGCGGTCCGTACGGCTCGCGCGAGCTCACCGGGATCTGCAGGCCGCCGACCCGAACCGCGAGACGGTCGCGTCGATCGCTGCACGGTGGGGCTTCTCCTCGCCCGGACGATTCGCGACGCAGTACCGGTCCGTCTACGGCCGGACGCCTCGTGTGACCCGGTCGGGCAGGCTGTGGTCCGATCGAACTACTGCCGATCCTGCAGAAAACGAATAGACTGCACCGGAAGCGAACCATGCGTTCGCTGTCGACTCTGCCGGCGGGGCGCGAGACTTCCGACGCAGGGGGTCGGATATGTCGATCTGCCCCGTCGGCAGTGGCTCGAGTACGCACAATCGGTCCCGGTGAAGGCATTTCGGCGTATGCTCAGGACATCGGTGATCGCCTGTCACCCCCCTGCACGGACGATTGCCGGCGCCGGGTGGATCAGAGGTAGGCCACTCGGGCGATGCCGAACCCTGTCGCCCATTTCCCCTGCTCGGGTGGCAGGGTTTCGGCGCGCCGCAGGTCGTTCGGCGCGCGGGCGTCATCACTTCAGCGGTCGGAATCCGGCCCCGTTCCTCGTGATTCGCCGGGATCGTCGTCGCCGTCGTCCACTTCGGGGAGGGACGCGGGGAGTTCGGCTGCATAGGGCGCACGGGGTGGCGCGATCTCGTCGAGGCGTTCGTTGATCGCGTGGGCGATCAGATCGTGCTGCACACGGGAGAGGGGAAGCAAACCGTTGAGATACGCCTCGATCTCCACCTTCCCCACCTCGCCGCCGAGGGCGAAGTAGCGGAGCCACAACTCCTCGACACCGAGCTCGGAAGCGCGGAGTGCAGCGAGGAGTTGCCGGCGATGCTCGCCGTCGGGAAGGTAGTTCATCGCGGCGTCAGACCGTCTCGGTGTGGGTCGACGCGACTATCTCAGCTGCCACCTCCCGTACGGCGATGCGTCGTTGCGAGGACAACTCCAGCAGTCGCTGCACGGCACGATCGGCATCGAGGTTCTCGCGCAGCATCACGATTCCTTTGGCGGTGGCGATCAGGTCGCGGTCGCGTAGAGCCTGCAGCAACCGCTCCTCGAGCGCTTCGGCTTCCGACAGGGTGTGCATGTTCGCCAGCAGGATCGCCGCCTGGTCGGCGAAACGTCCCAGGATGTCCTCACTGTCTGCTGTATAGACATGGGGGCGCGTGGAATACACCTTCAGCGCGCCCAGGGTCCGTCCCGCGTACTGCAGGGGAATGCTGAGCGACGCGCACATCCCCGCCTCCGCCGCGCGAGCGGACCACTCCGGCCAGCGGTGACCCCGTCATGCCCCACCTCCCCGCCGCATCGCGGTCGTGCACCACCGATGCTCCCGAACCTACCTCTTTCCGAAGCTTCGGCGTCCACGGACGTGCAGTCCCGATCGCCACCCTTCGACACCGCACCCGAACGCGTCCGAATTGGCAGAATCCGGAGTATGCCGACCCGGACGATCGACGGTCACCGCATCACCCTGACCAACCTCGACAAGGTGCTGTATCCGAGTACCGGGACGACGAAGGGTGAGGTCGTCGAGTACTACGAAGCCGTCGCCGAGGCGATGCTTCCCCACATCGTCGGCCGGGCAGCGACCCGTAATCGGTGGCCGAACGGTGTCGGCGAACAGTCCTTCTTCGAGAAGAACCTTCCCGACCACGCACCGGCCTGGCTCGACCGTCGCACCCTGCACCACAAGGACCGGCGGGTCACCTACCCGCTGTTCGATTCCGCCGCCGGGCTCGTCTGGCTCGGGCAACAGGCCGCCCTCGAACTCCACGTGCACCAGTGGCGTTTCGACGGAGAGAAGGCAGGACCCGCGACCCGCATCGTCTTCGACCTCGACCCGGGGCCCGGCGTGGGCCTGGCCGAGTGCGCGGAGGTCGCCCGCCACGTGCGCGACACCGTCGCCGAACTCGGGTGGTCGGCCTACCCGGTCACCAGCGGCAGCAAGGGCATCCACCTGTACGTCCCGCTCGATCGGATGCTGTCGTCGTCGGGGGCGTCGAAGGTCGCGAAGCAGGTCGCGCGCAATCTCGAGACCACCCTTCCCGACCTGGTGACCGCGACGATGGCGAAATCGGCGCGCGAGGGGAAGGTCTTCGTCGACTGGAGCCAGAACAACAGTTCCAAGACGACGGTCGCGCCGTACTCGCTGCGCGGTCGCGACGAGCCGTGGGTGGCGGCGCCGCGCAGCTGGGACGAACTCGACGACCCCGACCTCGGGCAACTGCAGTTCCGGGACGTCCTCGCCCGCATCGACGAGTTCGGGGACCTGCTCGCCGGTCTCGACCCGCCCCTCGGCGAGGCCGTATCCGGAGACAAGGCGGTGTCCGGAGACAAGGCCGTGTCCGGCGGTAAGGCCGGGTCGGGAGACGCCCTGGACACCTACCGCGGCAAGCGCGACGCGTCGCGCACCCCGGAGCCGGTACCCGACCGTGTCCCCGAGAACGGTCCCGGCAACAGGTTCGTCATCCAGGAACACCACGCGCGTCGCCTGCACTACGACCTGCGGCTCGAACGCGACGGTGTACTGGCCTCGTGGGCCGTACCGAAGAACCTGCCGGACACCTCCGGGCGCAACAATCTCGCGGTCCGGACCGAGGACCACCCGATCGAGTACCTGACCTTCCACGGGACGATCCCGAAGGGCGAATACGGCGCCGGCAGCATGACCGTGTGGGACACCGGCACCTACGACACCGAGAAGTGGCGGGACGACGAGGTGATCGTGCGGTTCCACGGCGAGAGGGTCGAGGGACGGTACGCGCTGATCCGCACCGAGAAGAACCAGTGGCTGGCGCACCGCATGAAGGACCAGTCGACGCCGAGCACCGAGTCGGCGTCCGATGTCGATCCGGCCTCCCTCGTCGGGTCGTCGGGGTCCAAGGCCTTCCCGCGAGATCTCGCGCCCATGCTCGCGACCCCGGGTGACGTCTCGGGTCTCGATGCCGAATACTGGGCCTTCGAAGGCAAGTGGGACGGATACCGCGCCGTCGCGGAGATCGAGGACGGCACCGTCAGGCTCCGCAGCAGATCCGGACGCGATGTCACCGGCGACTACCGGAAGCTCGTCGAACTCGCGACGATCCTCGACGGTCACTCGGCGGTGCTCGACGGGGAGATCGTCGCCGTCGACCGCTCCGGAGTGACGAGCTTCTCGATGCTGCAGCGCGGCGTGAACTACGAGTACCGCGTGTTCGACGTGCTGTATCTCGACGGGGTGTCACTGCTGCGCAAGACCTACGACGATCGCCGACGCGTCCTCGAGGCGCTCGCCGCTGCGACGGACGGACTGATCGTCCCGGATCTGCTCCCGGGTGACGGTTCGAAGGCCCTCGAACGCAGTAGAGCGAAGAACTGGGAGGGCGTGGTCGCGAAGCGCCGGGACTCCGTGTATCTGCCGGGCAAGCGCGGAGCCGGATGGATCAAGTCGAAGAACTGGCTCACCCAGACCGTCGTGCTCGGCGGATACCGCCGCGGCAAGGGCAACCGTGCCTCGACCTTCGGCTCCCTGCTGCTCGGCGTCTACGACGACGGTGAGTTCGTGTACGTCGGCAAGGTCGGCACCGGTTTCGACGACGAGACACTCCTGTCGGTGGCGAAGGCTATGAAAGGGCACACGAGCCGCACGAACCCGTTCGCGAACGAGGTGCCGGCCGCCGAACGCCGCGATGCGGTGTGGTTGCGGCCCGAACTCGTGGGGGAGGTGCGGTTCGGGGGATGGACGGAAGGAGACCGGGTGCGGCACGCGAGCTGGCGTGGTCTGCGCGACGACATGGACGCGTCGAGCGTGGTGCGAGAAGAGGAAACAGGCACTGACTGCTAACGTTCGTCCGAAGTCGGGTGATCGGGCATTAGGGGAGGCATCAATGGCCGAGGGCTCGCGTGGCGTCGTCCGTCGGATCGGTTTGGTCGAGGATCACGAGTCGGTCGCGCTCGGGTTCGCAGCGATGCTCGCCGATCAACCCGATCTCGAGCTCGTGGGTACCGCCCCCACCGTCTCGGGTCTGCTCGAGCAGGTCACCGACCTCGACCTCGCCGTTCTCGACCTGCGCCTGTCCGACGGATCCTCCCCGAAGAGCAACGTCGAGCAGCTGCGCGCGGCGGGCCTCGAGACCCTGGTCTTCACCGGCGCCGAGAATCCGTATCTGCTGCGTTCGGCCGCCCGCGCCGGTGTGCTCGGGGTGGTGCGGAAATCCGAGCCCGCGGCCGTGGTGATCGAGGCGATCCGCGTGGCCGCCGCGGGAGGGCAGGTCGCCAGCACCGAATGGGCCGCGGCGATCGACGGTGATCCCGAACTCGACGACGTCGGTCTGAGTCCACGGCAGCTCGAAGTGCTCGAACTGTATGCGTCGGGGGAGAAGCTCGACCGGGTCGCCCGGCTGACAGGCCTCGCTCCGCAGACCGTCAACGACTACCTGCAGCGAATCCGCCAGAAGTACGCGGAGGCAGGTCGTCCCGCGCCCACGAAGACGGATCTGTACAAGCGCGCCGTCGAGGACGGATGGCTGCCGATGCCCGAACGGTCGGATGTCCGCCGTCGCTGACGAACCGGCCGGGGACGCCGGGGAGAAGTCGCACGATCGCAGCACCGCAGCCGCCGACCGGCTTCTCCGGATGTTCACGCGATTCGTCGCGATCGGATACCTCTGCTACTTCGCGTTGCTCGTGCCACAGATCCTCGAGGCGTCGGCACTCGTCGCGTGGTGGTGGACCCCCACCGCGACCGTCCTCATGTTCGGCTCCGGAGTCGCGCTCGGCGTCGCGTCGTTCCGCGGCTCGGTATGGATGCAGCGGACCGCAACCGTCAATGCGCTCGCCTACGTCGTGATGGTCGGGTTGTGGTTCGTGGCGTGGAACGGGACACAGATCCCGCAGGACCACTCGTTGTGGTTCACCGCCTTCCCCGGCCTCGCCTCGCTCGCGGCGGCGGTCGCGTGGCGACCCCGGCGGGCGTTCGTCCACATGCTCGTCGCGGTCCTGCTCGCGCAGGGCGCGAACCACCTCGTCCGCGACGCCCCCTTCGGATACTTCCTGGCGCCCGACCTGGCGTTCGCGTTCGTCTTCTGCACGGTCTTCCTCGCGGCCGCAGTGGTGGGACTCGGCACCGGCCGCACCCTCGACGAAACCATCGCCGCCACCCAGGCCACGGCGGCCGCCGCCGCGGCGGCGGAAGCGCGGAACGCCGAACGCGCACGGTTCGACGCCCTGGTCCACGACCGGGTGATGTCCACCCTGCTGGCGGCGTCGCGCAACGCCCCCCGGGAGTCGCTCGTCGAGCAGGCCGAACGCGCCGTCGCCGAACTCGACGAGTTGCGGCGCGGCACCGATCGGGACTCGGCGCTCGACGCCGCCGCAGTCGTGGCGCGACTCCGCTCGGCGGCGACCGAGGCCGACGAGGACGTCGTCTTCACCGGCCGTGTCGCCCCGGGATCCGGCGACGTCTCGTTCCCGCCCGAACCCGCGCGCGCGACCGCCGCCGCCCTCGCCGAGGCGGTGCGCAACAGCGTGCGGCACGCCGGTAAGGACGCCTCCCGCACGGTCGAGGTGGATGTGGCACCGAGATGGATCTCCGTGCAGGTCGTCGACGACGGCAGAGGTTTCGAACCCGAGGCCGTCGACCCGCACCGGCTCGGTCTCGAAGTGAGCATCCGCGGGCGCATGCGCCGACTGTCCGGTGGACGGGCGGTCGTGCAGTCCGCTCCCGGGGCCGGGACCCGGGTGTTGTTGTACTGGCGGGATCCGGCCGCATGAACACGGCGAACTCGACCGTCTCCGATCTGCTGCGGATGCACAGCCGGCCCGCGCGGGCCTTTGCCGTCCTGTATGCGGTGACCTGCGTGGTGCTCGCCCTGAACACCGCGCCCCATGCGGAGGTCCGCTGGCCCCTCGCGATCGCCGTGATCGTGTGTGTGGCCGCCGCCTACGCGCTCGTCGCGGTGGAGGGGGATCCACTACCGGTGCGACCCGCACTGGCGATGACGTTCTCGGGCGCGATCGCGTCGGCGTCGGTGCTGTGGGTGGTGCCCGCCGATCCGGCACCGCACCCCATCGAGCTGTGGCCGTTCGGGATGTCCACGACGATCCTCGTGTTCATGTGCGTGCGGGGACGCACGGCGTTCGCCTGGTGCGGGATGCTCCTCATGCTCGTCGTCGCCGCGCTGTGGTCGTATCTCACGGGCCCCGGGTTCGGCTACGGACTGGGGCTGACGATCACAAGCGCGGGACCTGTCCTCATGGGCACCGTCTGCGCCTACACGATCCGCCCGCTCGCGCGGTCGATCTACCTGCTGCGCGCCCGGTCGATGCAGCGGATCGCGGCGGAGTCCGCGGCCGCCGCGGCCCTGGAGGAACGTGATGCCCGGCTGAGCAGCCTCGACGCGTCGGCGCGCCCGTTGCTCAAGCGGATCGTCTCGGGCGAACCTCTCGACGAGAACGAACGGATCGAGTGCGGACTGGTCGAGGCACGACTGCGCGACGGTCTGCGTGCGCCCGTGCTCCAGGTGCCCGAGGTCGACCGGGCCGCCGCTGCGGCCCGCCGGCGCGGCGTCGAGATCGTCATGCTCGACGACCACGCCATGGACTCGGCGTCCCCCGAGGTCCGGCGCGCCGTCTACCGGGAGGTGGTGGACGTGCTCGATTCGGTGAGCGAGGGATCGGTGACCGTGCGGGTGCTGCCGCCGGCCCGCGCGGCGATGGTGACGATGCTCGTGAAGGGCGAGGGCGTGCGCCGGATCGAGATCGGGCACGACGGCTGCCGAACCGGTAATTAGTCGACACACCGATGCCCATATTTTCTTGGGCAGAGAAAAATCTGTCTGGGTAGTTGTCGGTTTCAACCGTTACGTTGTACCCACTCGAAACGGAGTTCGTCGGGGGACTCGGTTCGATCCCATGTATTCATCTCGGTAGGGACGCGCTATGACGACGATGCTCGAACACTCCCCGGCACAGAAGCCTGCGCCTCAGAAGCCCGCACTCTCGGCTCGCGAGATCGAGATCCTGCGGGCCTGGCTGCTCTGCGAGTCCAAGTCCGAGGCGGCTGCGAGCCTGTTCGTCACCGCAGCCACGGTCAGCACCCACATCGTCCGCATCCGCGAGAAGTACGCCCGCGTGGGGCGTACGGCGACCACGAAGACGGCACTGCTCGCCCGCGCTCTGCAGGACGGTGTGGTCTCCATCGACGAGCTGTGACCCGTCGGCCTGCCACCGCACAGGGTGGACACACGACGGATCCCGTGAGCGCGGCCGACCGGATCCACCGGGTCTTCGGCCGGTTCATCAGCGCGGGCTACGTGTTCTACCTGCTGTTCGTCGTCCCCACAGCGGTGTCGCAGGCCCACCTCACGGCATGGTGGTGGTTGTCGACGTCACTGCTCGCGATCTTCGGCACCGGAATCGCGCTCGGGGTGGCGACCTTCCTGAGCGATGTCCGGTGGGTCGGACGACTCGCAGCCGCCAACGCCCTGGCCTTCCTGATCGCGGCGGTCCTGTGGTTCCCGGCCTGGACGGGTGAGGCCTCCACGAGCACGGCCTGGCAGGCGCTCTTCCCCGGAGTGGCAGGACTGTCCGCGGCGGCAGCGTGGCGGCCCCGGACGGCGCTCGCCTACCTCATGGTGGTGGTCTTCGTCGTGCAGGCCACCAACTACCTGCTGGTGAACACCACGACGGGATACCGATTCGTCCCGGAACTCGCGTTCGCACTCATGTTCTGCGGGGTCTTCGCTGCCGCGGCGATCGTCGCCTTCCGCACGGGCGACGTCCTCGATTCCACCGTCGCGGCCACCGAGCGATCCGTCGTCGCGGCGGCCGCGGCCGCGGCCAGGACGGTCGAACGCGAGCGGTTCGATGCGCTCGTCCACGACCAGGTGATGTCCACCCTGCTCGCCTCGGGTCGCGGCGCATCCGACGGTCCCGTCGCCGCCCAGGCCCGTCGTGCGCTGGAGATGTTCGACTCGCTGCGGCGCGGCGACGACACCGAGAGCAGCTTCGACGCCGACCGGGTGGCGGCCCAGTTCCGCTCGGCGGCCTCCGAAGTGGACGAGGACGTCGAATTCACGACTGCCACGAGCGTCGATGCCGGGCCGCACTACCCGGCCGACGTGATCAGGGCGGTCGCAGCCGCGCTGGCCGAGGCCGTGCGGAACAGCGTTCGCCACGCCGGCCCGGGCACGCAGCGTGCCGTGCACGTCGACCTCGGTTCCGGATCGGTCCGCGTGGTCGTCCGCGACGACGGCCACGGATTCGACCCGGCCCAGGTCGATCCCTACCGGATGGGCATCCGCGCGAGCATCCACGGACGCATGCGCAGCCTGGCCGGAGGCGACTCGCAGATCACCTCCGGTCCCGGAGGCACGACGGTGACGCTGTTCTGGCGCGATCCGGCAGAGCGTCGCGCGCCGTGACCGCCGAACCGACCCGCGACGTGCGCGACCTGCTGGGGATGCGCACCACGGCCGCACGTGTACTCGTGAGCCTCTACGCCCTGGTCTGCCTCGTGCTGGCGGCATTCGGCGCCGAGCACACGTCCGCGAGCTGGCCTCCCGCCCTCGCTGTGCTCGTGTGCACGTTCGCGGCGTTCACCCTCATCACCGTTCCGGGCGACCCGCTGCCGATGCCGGCGACGATCCTGCTCGCCGCCACCGGGACGGTCTCGTCGGCGCTCGTCTTCTCGGTGCTGCCGGTGCCGTCCCCGGGAGGCGTCGCGACCTGGCCGCTCGGGATGTCCACCGTCGTCTTCACCTTCATGTGCGTGCGCGGACGCACGCTCGCAGCGTGGATCGGGTTGGCCTGCATGATCGCGACCGCGACCTTCTGGACCTACGTCACGGGACAGGGGATCGGACCCGGCCTGTCGCTGTCGGTCGTCAACGCGGCCCCGGTCCTCATGTCCACCTTCTTCGCCTTCACCCTGCGCCCCCTCGCCGGATCCATCTACCTGCTGCGGGCGATGTCGTTGCAGCGCAGCGCGGAACAGGCGGCCTCGGCGGCAGCGATCGAGGAGCGCGACGCGCAGCTCGACCGGCTCGACTCCCTGGCCCGGCCGCTCCTCGAACGCATCGCGACCGGGGAGCTGCTCGACCCGGGCGAGCGACGCGCCGGCGTGCTGCTCGAAGCGCGTCTGCGGGACGGGCTTCGAGCGCCCGCCCTGCAGGACCCGCAGGTCGTCGAGGCGGCCGACGCCGCGCGCCGGCGAGGTGTGGACGTGGTGATGCTCGACGATCACGGCCTGGACGGGGTGCCCCCGCACGAACAGGCCCGCCTCCGCCGCGCGGTCGCCGACGAACTCGACTCGGTCTCACACGGTTCCGTCACGGTGCGGGTCCTGCCTCCGGGACGCCGGGCGCTCGTGACGATCCTCGTGCGGGGCGACTCCGTGCGCCGCATCGAGCTGGGCAACGCGTCGCAGGGCTAGAGTCACCTCCCGTGACCGTGCTGAAGTCGTTGCTGCTGTTCGCCGTTGCCGCCCTGTTCGAGATCGGTGGTGCGTGGCTGGTGTGGCAGGGCGTGCGCGAACACCGCGGCTGGATCTGGATGGGGCTGGGCGTGATCGCTCTCGGCGCTTACGGTTTCGTCGCCACACTCCAGCCCGACGCGAACTTCGGTCGCATCCTCGCCGCGTACGGCGGTGTGTTCGTGGCGGGTTCCCTGGTGTGGGGCATGGTGATGGACGGCTTCCGGCCGGACCGGTGGGATGTCGCGGGCGCGCTCGTGTGCCTCGCCGGCGTCGCCATCATCATGTATTCGCCTCGGTGACGGGGCATCCGGCACAGAGGTGCCGGATGTCTCGTCCGGACATCACGGAACCACGACACCGCCGACTGCGGGGGTCGAGTTGCACAGCGGTCCACTGCCGAGATTCACCGAACCGAACACCGTCGCCACGACCTCACCCGGACCGGTGTCGACCAGTGTCGACAGGTTCGGGTACGCACCGCCCAGATCGACGATGCCGGTGCGGCCGTTGTTGCGGTTGAGCCATGCGACGCTGACCTGTCCGGCTGCCGGGACCGGCCACAGGGCCTCCCGCGTGGAGAACAGGACGTGGCCGCCGGGGATGCCCTCGTCCGGTCCGGGTTGCGCCGTGACCGAGGTGAACGACGCCAGGCTGCCCTGGTTGATGCAGCCGATGGTGATCGCCGTGCCCAGGGGCTGAGGGGGTGCAGCGGTGGCCACACCGGTGAATGCGATTGCGGCGGCGACGGGTGCCGCCAGGGCGAGAACTCGACGTGGAATTCGCAGTGCAGGCATGGTGCTGCTCCTCGGAAAGGGAAGGTCACGTCCGGGAGCCGACCGCAGCGAAGAACACCGCGGCGCGTCCCGCGCACCGATGACGAGCGTGAGTCTATCGAGACACCGAAGTCCCAGGAGCGGTTTCGGTCTCGATCCGATACAGCTCGGAAGCATTGCGGCGCAGCACCGCGTCGGCGAGCTCGTCGCCGAGGACCTCCTCGACGAGGGTGATGTCGCTGTCCCGGAACGGTCGCGGTGCCCGTGTCGACGGCAGGTCGGTGCCGAACACGAGTGCACCGGGATTCACGTCGGAAACGGCGCGCAGCGTGTCGGCCACGGGCAGGTCGACGCGTCCGAACCCCGTGGCCTTCACGTGGATACCGCCCTCCACCAGCCGCAACAGAGACGGCAGACCCTCCTGCGACAGGCCCAGGTGGTCGACGGAGACAGCGGGTAGTCCGGAGATCGTCGTGTGCAGTTCGGCCAGATCGCGCGAATCGATGTACAACTCGGCGTGCCAGCCGACGAGATCGTGGACCCGCCGGGCGAGGCGGTCGAGGTCGGACAGCGTCGCCGATCCGCCACGTCTGACGTTGAACCGCACGGCGCGCACTCCCGCCGCGTCGAGTCGCACGATTTCGTCGTCCGAGGCGGTGGCCGGAAGTTGTACGACGCCGACGAAAGTGGGCCCGAGCCGGTCGAGCGCGTCGAGGAGATAACTGTGGTCGAAGGCCTGGAACGAGCCCGACACCACCGCGCCGCCGGTGACACCCCAAATGTGCGACCCGCGCGAGATAGTCGTCGACGGTGAACGGTTCGGGCAGATAGCCGTCGTTCTCGACGAGAGGGAAACGCGGATCGATGATGTGCAGGTGGGCGTCGAACATCTCCCCACGATAGGAAGCCCGGTCCGGTCGGGACAGGGTTCGGCTCGACGGGAGTTCACTCGCCGCGGCGATGCGCGGTATGGCGGCGGAGGAGCGACTCGGCCAGTCCCGCCACGAGGTCCCGTGCCTCGGGTGGCCCGACGATCTCGATGTGCTCGCCGAACTGCAGCAGTTGCCGCACACCGTCGATCGAGTCGTAGGCCACCGTGATCCGCGAGACGTCCGGTCGCGGCCCCGCGCTGCTCCCGCGCAGGCGGGCACCGAGGATGCGCCGGGCGAGGTCGAGGCGGTTCGTCGCGAGATCGGCGGTGACGACGACGTCCTCGCGTCGTTCGAGCGCGTCGCCCAGTTCGCGTGCCAGGGCGGGCAGGGTCCGGCCGGGGGACAGGTGTCGAGGCCGGTCGAGCACTGTCCACGCATTCAGGCGGGTCAGCGCGAACAGTCGTGGTCGCCCCTGGTCGTCGGCCACGAGATACCAACGGCCCGCGCGGGAGAGCACACCGTAGGGATCGACGACGATCTCGCGTTCGTCGCGGTGCCCGCTCGAGCGGTAGGTGATGGCGAGTTGCCGGCCGCGCCGCAGGTCGTGGGTGAGTGCCGCGACGTCGGCCCGGTCCTCGGTGGCGAACCATCCCCGGTTGTCGACGGTGACCACCTCGGTCAGCGGCAGCAGGTCGTTCTCGCGTGCGGTGGAGGGCGTGCGCCGGGCACGTGCGGTGAGCTTGTGGACGGCGTCCCTCGCGGCGGCGTCGACACCGAGTTGCCGGGCCCGGCCCATGTCGACCCCCAGGGCGCGCAGGACGTCCACCTCGGACGCGTTGAGCCGGTTCAGGTCGGTCTGCCGGCCGGGGAGCATCACGATGCCGCCGTACCTGCCGCGTTCGGCGACCACCGGAAGATCCGCGGCAGCAAGCGTTTCCACATCGCGCAGCACGGTGCGCTCGGAGACGCCGAATTCCTCCGCGAGTTCGGCGGCCGTGACCCGTCTGCGGGCCTGCAGGACGACCAGCATGCTCAGCAACCGCTGCGGCCGGTTCATCGACTGTCCGATCTCCTTCCGAAAACACGACAGGAACTGTCGGGTTTCGGTGTCACGGTAGTCCTCGAAGCCTTCACCGCCTACCGGAAGGAGATGTCGATGACCGTGTCGTCGCCCAATCTGTTCCTGATCTACGTGACCGACGTCGACCGCGCGACCCGCTTCTACAGCGAGCTGTTCGGCATGACCCCGCAGCTGACGACCCCGCGCTACGTGTCCTTCGAAGTGACGCCGGGAGTGCTGTTCGCACTGTGGTCGGGTCACGCGGAGACGGTGGATACGAACGCGCCGCGGTTCTCGGAGGTGGGCCTGATGGTGCCGGGATCGGCCGCCGCAGTCGATGCGATCCACGACGAGTGGGTAGGAAAGGGGGCGACGGTCGTGGAGGCGCCACACGACGAGGTGTTCGGGCGGACGTTCGTGGTGTCGGACCCGGACGGGAACCTCATCCGTGTCTCCCCGCTGGACTGAGTCCCCGTTCGGCCGACCGGTCTACGACGCCTCGCGCATCGTGAGCCCGCCGAGTTCGACCGTGTACGTCTGCGATGCCTCGTCCCACCACACCGAGTAGGTGGTGGGGTAGAGGCCTCCGCGCTGGTACGCCTCGGGCAGGCGGAGTTCCTCGTGGTGCGCGGGCCGCGTCGCGAGCCACTCGCGGCTCAGCATGGGTTCGATGAACGCCTGCCGTCCGTCCCACGTGCCGTAGAGCACGGTCTCGGTGAGGTGGTGTCCCGCCGCCGGATCGTGCTCCGCCTCGGTGGTGTCCACCCAGTGCAGTCCCATGCCCGCGACGGTCGACGTCAGCGGATCCCCGGACGGTGCGTACCCCTCCGGTATGTAACGCGGGTCGGGCACGCGGACCGCGGCCGGGATGTAGCCGGGGGCGAAGGGATGGATCGACTCCACCGTGGGCCGATCCAGGAGATAGAAGTGGACGTCGAAGTGCGGGACGTCGAAGCCGTGCTGGGGATCGTGGCCGTGCGAGTTCCAGTCGACCGTGACGTGGTCGAACGCGGTGGCGGCCGCCTCCTCGGGCAACTCGAGCACGTAGGCCTCGGTGACCGGCATCAGGGCACTGGGTAGGTCGTCGAGGGCGGCCGCATCGAGTCGCACCCCGATGGTGGCCGGCGTGCCCTCCTCGTCGACGGTGACGTACGTGCGGGCGTTGCCCGCCCCGACGGGATGAGCGGGTCCTTCGACGAGGCCCGAGACGCCCCCGGCGACCGCGGGGGCGGGAGGGACGAACAATCCGAGGACCGCCGCCGAGACGATCACGGCGAGATGTCGGGCACGAGGCCGAATGTCCATGTGAGGTCCTCGATTTCCGTCGTCGTCGAGCGGCATCGTTGTGGATGCTAACTGTCGCGCGGACGGTGGATGGCCGACTAGATCGAACCGTGATGCGTGGGCGGGAAGATGCCCGTGATGTTCGAGGAAGTGGGTCCGCCAGTGCTCGCGGATGCGGCGGAACCCGATCTGTGCCCCCGGCAGGATTCGAACCTGCGACACCCGCTTTAGGAGAGCGGTGCTCTATCCCCTGAGCTACGGAGGCGTCCGGCCGGGCGGAGCCGACCTTGGCGCGTTGTGAGTGTAGCCGCCGGACGCGTGCCGTAACCAAGCGCCCGCTCTCGAGGCTCTCGAGGCCGGGCGTACGACCTGCAGGTTCCCGCCGATTGAGATCAAGGAAAGGTAACACTGGCCTTTCCCTATACCGTTTTGTTACCTTGGGTCGCCAGGAGCGGCCGGGGGATACCCGGTCGAAGTCGGGACGAAACAAGGGACACACTGTGGGACGCCATCAGCGCACACGCGAAGACGAAGCATTCGACCTCGAGACGATTCGCGTGCCGTCCTCCGGCAAGGGCCGTCACCGCGTAGAGCCCACCGGTACGTCCGCTCCGGTCAAGGCCGCCACCGTCGCCGCTGCCACGGGTGCCTTCTTTGCCGTCGGCTCGCAGATCGGCGCCGGCACCGCTGCCGCGCATCCCGGCCACGACCACGTCCAGGCCGAGGCCCCCGCGCCCAGCCTGCCCTTCGAGCTTCCCGCGGGCCTGCTGCCCGAGGGTGTCGAGATCCCGGCCATCCCCGGCATCACCACCCCGGCCGAGCAGGGCGCGCCCGAGCTGCCCGCCGAGGTCACGAACTTCCTCGACCAGTTCTCCGGTCCCAGCTGGCTCGACCAGCTGAACCCCGCTGCTCCTTCTGCTGTGCAGCCCGTCTCCGGCACCCTCACCTCCGACTGGGGTCCGCGCTGGGGCGCACACCACGGCGGCATCGACATCGCCGCTCCGCTCGGCACGCCCATCAAGTCCGCGGCCAACGGCACGGTCCTCGACGCCGGACCGGCTTCCGGTTTCGGTCAGTGGGTCCGCGTCCTGAACGACGACGGCACCACCGCCGTCTACGGCCACGTGAGCACCTACCAGGTCTCGGCCGGTCAGCGTGTCAACGCCGGCCAGCAGATCGCCACCGTCGGCAACGAGGGCTGGTCCACCGGACCGCACCTGCACTTCGAGGTCTGGGACACCGAAGGCACCAAGATCAACCCCAACGCGTGGCTGAGCGATCGCGGCGTCGTCACCGACTGGGGCGGCTACCGCGCCGTCTGATCCCACCCGCGGTATCGGATCCCACCCGACGGCACGCCGTCGATCCCACCGCAGTGTTCGATCCCACCCGACGGCACGCCGTCGATCCCACCCGCAGCGTGAGCGCGCGCTAGGCTTGGCTCGACAGACCGCGCGCCGACCCGGGGGTTCCATTGGGAGCTGAGATATCCGCTCGTTCGTTCACCGGGGAAGACCGGCGGATGTTCCGGAGCAAGGTTCGCGACTGCATGAAGGCGCTCGAGCGGATGCTTCGAGAGGACGTCTTCGTCGACGTGCACTCGTCACCCGAACCGCATCTCGGCATGGAGATCGAGTTCAACCTCGTCCGCGACGACATGTCGCCCGCGATGTCGAACCTCGAGGTACTTCAGGCGATCGACGATCACGCGGTCTTCCAGACCGAACTCGGCCAGTTCAACGTCGAGATGAACGTCGAGCCACGACGTCTCACCGGCGACGAACCCTTCGAACTCGAAGAGTCGCTGCGGTCGTCGCTGCGGCGCGCCGACGAGCGGATGCACCTGCACGACGCGCAGCTGGTCATGATCGGCATGCTGCCCACGCTCGAACTCGACGATCTCGAACGGGGCCGGATCACCGCCAATCCTCGGTACGAAGCGCTCAACGAGCAGATCTTCGCGGCGCGCGGCGAGGACATCGAACTCGATCTCGACGGTGTGCCGTTGCCCGGCAGTGATGCCGTGGAAACCCTTCGCGCCGACATGAATTCGGTGGTCCCCGAGGCGGCCTGCACGTCCCTGCAGCTGCACCTGCGGATCGCCCCCGAAGATTTCGCGACGCACTGGAACGCTGCCCAGTGCCTGGCCGGAGCGCAGGTCGCGCTCGCGGCGAACTCGCCCTTCCTCGCCGGCAAGGCGCTGTGGCACGAGAGCCGGATCCCGTTGTTCGCGCAGGCCACCGACACACGCCCGCTCGAATTGCGGAACCAGGGCGTTCGTCCCCGCGTGTGGTTCGGTGAGCGGTGGATCGACTCCGTCCTCGACCTGTTCGAGGAGAACTCCCGCTACTTCACGGCTCTCCTGCCGGAGGTCTCGGACGTCGATCCGATGTCCGAACTCGACGCCGGCCGGGTTCCCGAACTGCGCGAACTGCAGATGCACAACGGCACCATCTACCGGTGGAACCGGCCTGTCTACGACATCAGCGACGGCCATCCGCACCTGCGCGTCGAGAACCGTGTGCTCCCTGCGGGACCGACCGTCCTCGACACCATGGCCAATGCGGCCTTCTACTACGGGACGCTGCGCGCCCTGACCGACTCCGACGAGCCGCTCTGGCGCGACCTCAGCTTCGACGCCGCCGAGCGGAACCTCGTGCTCGGTGCGAAGTTCGGTCTCGACGCGAAGCTGTACTGGCCGCGCACCGGATGGGTCGGCGCCGACGAACTCGTACTGCGGTGCCTGTTGCCGCTCGCGCACCAGGGCCTCGAGGCCTACGGGCTGTCGGCAGCGGTCCGCGACCGCTATCTCGGCATCGTCGAGGGACGTGCGCTGACCCGGCAGACCGGAGCGGCGTGGCAGCGACGGCAGGTGGCCCGGCGTGAGGCTGCCGGCGAGAACCGGCGCACCGCCCTGCTCGGGATGATGAAGGACTACGTGCAGAACATGGCCTCGGGCACTCCCGTCCACGAGTGGGAGTGACGACCCTACAGTTGCAGGGTCCGCGTCACGGCCACCGTCGGCTGGACGACGACGCGATCGGCGGGCGGCTCGAAACCGGGTACCTCGCCGAGATCGTCACCGAGATCGGCGACGCGGATGCCGAGACGGCTCTCGAGCATGCTCAGCGTCAGCTCGACCTCGATCCCGTCGGGGCCGGGAGCCCAGAACAGGAAACCGAAGTCGTCGGACGGTTCGGCGCGGAAGCCGTCCACCGTTGCGCCGTGGACGTGGGCGGTGGTGTTGTCGATCCACAGTCCGACGGCCTGGGCGTCCCTCGGTGAACTCAACCGCAGTCGTATCTTCCGGGCGCTTCCGCCGGTCGTGTCCTCGAGGATCTCGACCTCGGGCGCCTCGAGCTCGGCGACCGGGGCAGGCCCGTGGTACATCGGCCGGTGCTCCCGCCACGGGAAGGCGGTGGGGAGCGGTTCGGGCCCGGTGGTGAGCAGGCCTTCGCTCCAGTCGGATCGCGGGCCGTCGGGCGATCCCCACACCGCGGCACTCCGGTCGGCGTCGAGCGAGTACCAGAGGTATTCCTGCCGGGGATCGGTCGCACCGTCCCGGTTGAGATAGCCGGCGAGCAGCGTGCCCACCACGACGATCGCGATCGTGCCGGTCGCGGAGACGACGAGCCCGCGGGTGGTCGACGCGAACGGCTCGCACAGCGGGAGCACCGCGGCGAACGTGAAGGCGACGAACAGACCGGCCACCGGTGCCCCGTAGAGGAGTCCGGCGTCGAACGACACCAGCACGGCGGGCAGGCCGAAGATCACCGAGCCGAGCGCACCGAGCGCGATCGCGACGAGCGGCCACACCGTGTCGCGCTGCGGGAGCAGCAGCGCCACCAGCAGACCCAGCGCTGTCGGCAGGACGAGTACGAGCAGCGTCAGCGGCACACCGGCGAAGGGGATACCGGCGAGAGCGAGCACCGCGACGAGCGTGAACGCTCCGCACGTGAGCGCGGCGGCCGGACGGGCACGGCCCCACCACGATCGCGCGATCAGCAGTACTCCGAGAGCCGCGACGACCGCCGCGAACTGGAAGACACCCGGCCGGTAGGGCTCGTCGGCGACCGGCGCGGCCGTGCCCGGATCGACGGTCTGCACGATCCACCAGGGCAGCCACGCCGCGCCCGCCGCGAGCACGGCGGCGAGCAGGGCCACGGCCACGGCCGCGCCGACCTGCCAGGCCGAGGCCTCACCGCGGCGCACCCGCAGCACGACGATCGCCCCCACGATGGCGGCCAGCACGATCGCGCCGACCACCTCGGCCCAGCGCGGCATGTGGAGCAGTCCCCAGGGCGCGGTCGTCACGACCTGGTCGCCGCCGTCGTCGACGGTCGCGAGATCCGATCCGGCGAGCGTGCGGGCGGTCGCGAGGGAGGTGTCGCCCATGTGCTGCAGCGACGTCCTGCTGAGACGGTCGGGGGTGTCGAGAGGGCTGTGGTAGTACGCCGATCCCGCGGAGATCGCCGTGTCGAGGGCGTGGTGGCCGTGCTCGGCGAAGCGACGGAAATCGGTGTCGTTCGGCAGCGCCTCGAAGATCAGTTCGGTGAGGGAATCCGCGTTCGCGCCCGGTGCCCCCGCCAGGCTGTCGATCAGGACGCCGTTCGGTGAGGTGATCCGGAAGGTCGTCGGCGTACCGGCGTTCCCGCGGGCCTCGTGGTTGAGCACGACGACGGGACCGGCCCGGACGGATTCCGTGCCCACGAACCGGTGGGCGCCGAGCAGACCGTTCTCCTCACCGTCGGTGAGCAGGACGACGACGTCGTTCCGTGGGGGAGGGCCGGAGTCGATCGCACGAGCGACCTCGAGGACCGTGCCGACGCCGATCCCGTCGTCGCCCGCGCCGGGGGAGCCCCGGACCGTGTCGTAGTGGGCGGCGAGCACGACGGTGCCCGTGGGATCGGTACCGTCCCGGGTCGCCACGATGTTCTGCACGCGGGCGCCGCGTTGGGTCGTCTCACCGGACCGCGCCATCCATCCGACACCGGAGTCGACGCGGGTCGACCACCCGAGTTCCTCGAGGACGGCGACGAGATGGTCACGGGCATCGGCGTGGGCAGGCGACCCGAGCGGTCGTGGGCCGCCGGCGATCGCGTCGATGTGTTCGCCGGCGCGGGCGGCGCTGAAGACATCGGCGGGAGCGTCTGCACCGAGCGGCTCGTCGGATCCGGGGAACAAGGCGACGAGGCCCGCCACGAGGAGGACTCCGATCAGTGCCAGAACACTGCTACGCCGGGACGGGGCCGGGTGGCGAACAGCCGCGGCGGAGTCCATGGGTGCAGCCTAGCCGCGAATGCAGCGGTGCCCCGGCAGACTCGGCCGGGGCACCGCGATCGGATCGGGTCGGATCAGGAGGCAGGCGCCCAGCTGTCGGGTCCGAACACTTCGTAGTGGATGTTCTCGGCCGGGACGTTGCGCTCGATCAGGGCCTCGCGCAGCGAGAGCATGAACGGCAGCGGGCCGCACAGGTAGGCCTGGGTCTTCGGGTCGAGCGGCAGATCGGAGATGTCGGCGCGTCCGACGCGGACCGTCTCGAGCGGCTGACGGTTGCCGAGATCCTCGTACCAGCGGTACAGCTGGGCCGACGGGATCTTCTCGGCGAGGGTCTCGAGCTCGCGGCGGTGGGCGTGGCTCGCGACCGACCGGTCGGCGTGCAGGACCGCGACGGGACGTTCGTCGCCGACGCCGGCGAGGTGATCGAGCATGCCGATCATCGGGGTGCATCCGATACCGGCCGACGCCAGCAGGAGCGGAGTGTCGTCCTCGGTGAGCACGAGATCACCGAAGGGGGTGGTGACCTCCAGCTCGTCGCCCTCGAAGACATTGTTGTACAGGAAGTTCGACACTTCACCGGCGGGAAGCGCGGTGCCGTCGGGTGCGGTGGTCGCGAGGACCCGCTTGACGGTGATGCGCCAGTCGCCCTTCGCGGGTGCGCTCGACAGGCTGTACTGACGGATCTGGCGGGCGCCGTCGGGGAGGTGGACGCCGACCGAGAGGTACTGGCCCGGACGGAAGGTGGGCAGCGGGGAGCCGTCGAGCGAGGTGAGGACGAACGAGACGGTGTCGGCGGACTGGTGGACGCGGTCGGCGACGCGGACGGTGCGCCAGACGTCGCCGGCCTCGACACCCGCGGCCCGGTACAGATCGGCCTCCATCGAGATGAGAGTGTTGGCCATCAGCCAGTACAGCTCGTCCCATGCCTTCGCGACCTCGGGAGTCACTGCATCTCCGAGGATTTCGACGATCGCCTCGAAGAGGTGCTTGTGGACGATCCAGTACTCGTCGGGCTTGATACCGAGCGAGGCGTGCTTGTGGGCGATGCGGGACAGGATCGCCTCGACACGGGCGGGATCGGGATCGAGCTGGAGCGTCGCGAACGCCGCGATCGATCCGGCGAGTGCCTTCTGCTGCTCACCCTGCTTCTGGTTGCCGCGGTTGAACAGATCGCGTTCGAGCTCGGGGTGGGCGGCGAACATCTTGCTGTAGAACAGCGGGGTGATGTCGCCGATGGCGGCTCCCACCGCCGGGAGGGTCGCGGCGATGACGTCCTTGGATTCGGGTGAGAGCGGCATGGTGTGTCTCCTCGTGTGTGTCGTGACGGGCTGCACCGGCGGCCTCGCCGTGGGTCAGCGGCCGGTGGGTGGTTCGAGAGTGAGCAGGACCGGGCCGGCGTCAGGGGTCGCCAGGTCGGCGATCGTGACGTCGTCGAGAGCGGCGTAGAAGGCGTCCTGTGCGGCGCGGAGCCTGGAGCGGAGGCTGCAACCGCCACGCATGGGGCACGGCTTCGCTCCTTCGCACTCGACGACCTCTTCTTCACCCTCGAGGGCTCGGGCGAGCCAACCGAGGCTCGCCGTGCGGCCGAGTTCGGTGATGGTCAGGCCTCCACCGCGTCCGCGGCGGGTGGTGACCACTCCGAGCTCGCCGAGCCGGGCGACGACCTTCGTCGTATGTGCGTACGACAGATCGAGCTGGTCTGCAATCGTTCTGGTGCTGGGCATACTCTCCGCCGGGCCGGCGACGAGATGCATCACAACTCTCAGTCCTAGATCGGTGAACCGGGTGAGTTGCATGACCTCACGGTAGTAAATTCGCATCCCAAATGACAATTTGATGTGACGTAGATCGCTGTTGCCGGAATGCATTGCAATCAAAGGAATCTCGACACGATGACCAAAGTCCGTATCCGGACGTAGCGGATCCGACTAGTCTCGGGGGCGTGAAACCACTCGGTGAGGCACCCCGCGACCACAACCACGTGACCGTCGGTGCGGACGGCTCCCCGGCCTCCGAGCGGGCGGTGAGGTGGGCCGCGGCCACCGCGGCCGGCCGGAAGATTCCGCTGCATCTCGTCCACGCGGTGGACTTCGCGCCGTCGGGCTGGACGAAACTTCCCTTCTTCCGTCCCTCGCAGGTCTTCGAGTGGAGTGAGGCCGAGGCGCAGGCGCTCCTGAAGGAGGCCGCGGAGACCGCCGAGTCGGTGGCGCCGGATCTCGAGATCACCGCAGAGCTCGCGCTCACCGGAAGCGCCAAGTGGCTCGTCGAGCTGTCCCGCACGTCGCGGATGATCGTCCTCGGTGCCACCGGGAGCACCAAGCTGGGGGAGGCCTTCCTCGGTTCCACCCCGGTCTCCGTCGCCGGTCATGCCGAATGCCCGGTCGTCGTGGTGCGGGGACCGGAAGGGCCCGTCCCCGACGAGCGTCCCGTCGTCGTCGGTGTGGACGGCAGCCCCGCGAGCCGCCACGCGGTCGACCTGGCGTTCGAGGAGGCGTCCTGGCGCGGGGTCGACCTCGTCGCCGTCCACGTCTGGAGCGACCTGAAGGTCGGGGAGATCGACGAGTCGCCCCTCGACTTCGATCCCCGCGCGTTCGAGGAGTACGAGCACTCCCTGCTGTCGGAGTGCTTCGCGGGCTACGGCGAGCGCTATCCGGACGTGACGGTCCACCGGAAGGTCTACGTCGACGGCCCCCGCGCCCACCTGCGGTCCTGGAGCGGGAAAGCCCAGCTAGTCGTGGTCGGTACCCGGGGCAGGGGTGGCTTCAAGGGGATGGTGCTCGGCTCCACCGGAAACGCGCTCATGCGCGAGGCGCAGTGCCCGGTGATGGTGGTGCGACCGGTCACTACCTGACGGCGGTAGTGTTCGGGGCACGTGGACGAACGCGCCCCGAACGGGGTGTGCAGCAGGAACGAAGGTGGCGCATGCGCATCGGAATGGGACTGAACTACAGCGGAGGTTTCGCGGAGACCGCGGCGGAGGTGGCCGACCTGGAGAAGGCCGGTCTCGACATCGTGTTCGTGCCCGAGGCCTACTCGTTCGATGCGGTGAGCCAGCTCGGTTATCTGGCGGCGAAGACCTCCCGCGTCGAGCTCGCCTCCGGCATCCTCCAGTTGTTCACCCGGACACCGACGCTCACGGCCATGACGGCGGCCGGCCTGGACTTCGTCTCCGACGGACGCTTCGTGCTCGGCATCGGCGCATCCGGTCCGCAGGTCATCGAGGGGTTCCACGGCGTTCCCTACAACGCGCCGCTGGGCCGCACGCGCGAGATCGTCGACATCTGCCGCCAGGTGTGGCGCCGCGAGAAGGTCGAGCACCAGGGCAAGCACTACCAGATCCCGCTGCCCGCCGAGCGCGGCACCGGTCTCGGCAAGCCGCTGAAGATCATCAACAAGCCTGTGCGCGAGCGCATCCCGATCATCATCGCGTCGCTCGGCCCGAAGAACGTCGAGATGACCGCCGAGATCGCCGAGGGCTGGCAACCGCTGTTCTACTACCCGGAGAAGGCCGCCGAGGTGTGGGGCGAGTCGATCGCCAAGGGCAAGGCCAAGCGCGATCCGGCTCTCGGCGACCTGCAGATCTACGCCCAGACCCCGCTCGCGATCGGCGACGACGTCGACCATATGCTCGACTGGGTCCGCCCCATGGTCGCGCTCTACGTCGGCGGCATGGGTGCCAAGGGCAAGAACTTCTACAACGACCTCGCGATCCGCTACGGCTACGCGAAGGAAGCCGAGACCATCCAGGAGCTCTACCTGGCCGGCAAGAAGGAGGAGGCGGCCGCGGCGGTGCCTGTCGAACTGCTGCGCTCGATCTCCCTGATCGGCTCGGAGGGCTTCGTGCGCGAACGTATCGCGGCCTTCGCGGAGGCCGGGGTCACCACCCTCAACGTCACCCCCTTCGCGGCCGACACCGCAGGTCGTGTGCGACTGATCGAACAGCTGCGACAGATCTGCGGCTGACCCACCGAGAAAGGTTCCGCGTGCGATGACCGAGAACAAGCCGATCGTCGTGGCCGTCGACGGATCCGACGCGTCCACGACCGCGGTGAGCTGGGCGGCACGGACGGCTGCGATCCGCGGCCTGCCGTTGCGCATCGTCACCGTCGTGCACATCCCCGCCTTCTACTACTCCGAGCCCTACCTCGCGCAGAGCTTCCACGAGGAGATGAAGGCGACGGCCCGCGACCGGCTCGACAACGCGGCCGTGCTCGCCCGGCAGATCATCGACGAGAACCGTCACGGGAACGTCGAGGTCACCACCGCGCAGCTCGAAGGCAAGGTCGTGCCCACGCTCATCGCGGAGGCCGAGCACGCCGACCGGCTGGTCGTCGGCTCGCGCGGTCTCGGCGAGGTGAAGGGTCTGCTCGCCGGTTCGGTCTCCACGGCGGTCGTCTCGCACGCGACGGCGCCCGTCGTCGTGGTGCGGGGCCGCACCCTCGACGGTGCGCCGCCGGCGGAGGGGCCCGTCGTGGTCGGTGTCGACGGATCGGTCTCGTGCCGCGACGCGGTGGAGGTCGCGTTCGAGGAGGCCTCCGCACGCGGGGCGACGCTCGTCGCGGTGAACGTGTGGAGCGACGTGAGCGTCCAGCCCTCGCTCGGCGCCGTCCCCGAGGACCCGCACTGGAGCCGGATCCAGACCGGTGAGGAGATCGTGCTCGCCGAACGTCTCGCCGGATACCAGGAGCGGTACCCGGACGTCACCGTCGAACGGGTCGTCGCCCGCGACCGGCCGGTGCGAGTGCTCAGCGAATATGCCGAGGCCGCACAGCTTCTCGTGGTCGGAACCCGCGGACGTGGTGGATTCAAGGGACTGCTGCTCGGCTCCACGAGCAACGCGCTGATCCAGACCGCGGACTGCCCGGTCCTCGTCGTCCGGTCGAAGGAGACCGAGGACTGATCCCGGACGGGGATCGATCCGGCGGACGAGCGATGCGGGGCGTCACCCGAAGTCGTCGACGCCCCGCTCGCGCAGTTCCCTCCACGCGTCGGCCGGATGCACACCCCGGCTGATCGCCCCGTTCTCGATGAGCACCCCGAGCATCTGCGAGAGGACGAACGCGACGTCCTCGACGCGTCCGCACTCGTAGCGGGCGGTCAGCCACCCGGAGACGTTCCCGGCCTTGGCGGCCTGCGCCATGTCCAGCGCCGTGTGGAACAACTCGCGGGTCGGATCGTCGATCGGATCCTCGGTCGGTGCGCTCATCGTCACCTCGATCTCTCTTCTCGTCAGAAACCCACGCGCAGGATCACCAGCGGCACGACCGGCAGGTCGAGCATCTCGGCCAGGCGCGAACCGGCGTCTTCGACGCGCAGGGGATGCGTCACGACCGACGCCGACAGTCGCGCGTCGATGGCCGCGAGCCAGCACCGTTCCACCGCCGCACCCACCCGGACCAGATCCGCCGGTGACGTCGACGGGGCGGAGAACAGCAGCACCGATTCGCGCGCGATCGCCGCCGCCAGCGCATCGATGTCGGGGATCCCGGTGGTGACCATGGCCTCGCCGGCCGCGCCGTGTTCGTCGAGGGTCGCGCTCCACGTGGTGACCACCTCGGCGTTGCCGCGCGGCTGCCAGTGGGACGTCCACGAGAACATCTCCCGCTGATAGTGCGGGTGACGCCGGCGGGCCTCCGCCGCGTAGGCGAGCACCTGGGCGAGGGCGGCGGACTCGTCGGCGGCGAGCAGGCGCACGTCGATGTCGGGTACCTCCCCGGCCGCGGCGACGACGTCGGCGAGCGTCTCCGTCGGCACCGGGATATCGGTGAACGATTCGCGGTGGCTGCGACGGTGCGAGATGGCGGCGTACAACCGCAGGTCGCGGCTGCTCGGGGTGCCCGAGCCGAGCGTCTCGATCCGGGCGATGAGTTCCGGACGTTGCGGATCGGGCAGCACGGAGGTGCGCGATCGGTTGCCGAGGACCCGGATCGCGAGCTCGAGATTCGCAAGGGCCGTACCGCACGAGATCAACCGGTCGACTCGCAGCGGGTCCGGGCCCGGCTCGGCGAACTCGAGGCGTTCCTCCAGTTCGGCGCTGTGATCGGGCAGGCGCAGATTCCACGGTTGCGTGTCGTGCACCGAGGGTGCCTCCACCACCGCACGCGCAATGATCTCGGTGTCACCGAGCGACCAGGTTCCGGCATCGACAGTCACGACATCCTCCTCGTCGGCTCGTTCGTCCCACATGTCCACCTCTGCCCCTCCAGCGTCTCCCGAGCGGCGCCCGCGGGGCAGGGGGAGAAGGTCCCCAGATGGGTGTCGAACGGCCCCGAGGACGTGGGTATCGCGGTACACCTGGGACAATGACGGGACAGCATGTCAACGAAAGGTGCCCGAGATGACCCGCGTGTTCCTCGTCGACGATCACGAGATCGTGCGGCGCGGCCTGGTGGATCTGCTGAGCAGCGTGCCCGACTTCACCGTCGTCGGTGAGGCCGCCTCGGTGGGCGAGGCCCTGGCCCGCGTGCCCGAGAGCGGCGCCGACGTCGCGGTGCTCGACGTGCGGCTCCCCGACGGCAACGGTGTCGAACTGTGCCGCGAGCTGCGTACCCGCATGCCGGGCCTGCGCGCCCTGATGCTCACCTCCTACGCCGACGACGAGGCGCTCTTCGACGCGATCATGGCCGGTGCCTCGGGTTTCGTGCTCAAGCAGATCCTCGGCACCGATCTCGTCTCGGCGATCCGCACCGTCGGTGAGGGCGGCTCGCTGCTCGACAGCCGTGCCACCGCCGCCCTCATGGAACGGATCCGGGCGTCGCGTACGGCCGATCCGCTGGCCGAGCTGTCGGAGCAGGAACGCGCCGTCTTCGAGCTCATCGGTGAGGGCCTGACCAACCGGGAGATCGCCGAACGGCTGTTCCTCGCGGAGAAGACCGTGAAGAACTACGTCTCGCGCCTGCTGGCGAAGCTCGGCATGCAGCGCCGCACTCAGGCCGCGGTGCTCGCCACCGAACTGCGCAACGAGCGCGGCAAGCCGACGTCCTAGTCCGACGGGTGCGGGACCGGTCCCGTCAGAGCGGGACCGCCCACAGCACCCGGGTGCCGCGCGGATCGGCGGGGCCGATCTCGCACGTCCCGCCGCACTGCACGGCGCGCCGCTCGAGGTTCGCCAGGCCGCTGCGGCGAGGCGTGTCGGGCAGACCCGTGCCGTCGTCGAGGATCTCGATCCGGAAGTCGTCCTGAACCGAGACCGACACCGAGATGTTGTCGGACTGCGAATGACGCAGCGCGTTGCTCAGCCCCTCGCGGAGCACGGCTTCGGCGTGCGGGTGGATGCGCATCGGCACCAGTGTGTCGATGGGGCCGACGAACTGCACGTTGGGTGCCACCGCGGAGTGGATGCTCAGATCGCCCACGACGTCCAGCAGTCTCCGGCGCAGGCTGTTCGACGCCGCCGCGCCGGTGGTGTGCAGATCGAAGATGGTCGTGCGGATCTCGCGCACCGTCCGGTCGAGTTGCTCGATCGCGTGGCGGATCACCTCCACGATGCGTTCGTTGTCCGCTCCGTCCGCGGTCGCGCTCTGCAGACTCATACCCGTGGCGAACAGGCGCTGGATGACGTTGTCGTGCAGGTCCTGTGCGATGCGATCGCGATCGGCCAGCACGTCGAGCAACCGCTTCTTGCGTTGCTGTTCGGCGAATTCGAGGGCCACGGCCGCGAGGTTCGCCATGGATTCGAAGCGGGCCACGTCCTCGTCGTCCCACGGTTCGGTACCGGCCTCGCGGGTCGCGACGAGCACGCCCGTGACCGTCGACGTCGCCGACAGCGGCAGCACCACCGCGTGGCCCTCGTCGCCCTGTTCCGTCGGCGGCAGTCCCTCGAGAGTGTCGAGGTGCATCGGCTGCCGGCTCTTGAGTGCTTTGAGCACAGGCGATCCGGTGAGATCGAAACGCTTGTCCTTCCCGCACGGGATCGCGGGGGACGCGGCCTGCAGGCGGCCGTGATGCCCGTCGACGAGCACCACATAGGCGCCCGCACACCGGGCGAGTTCGCGGACCTGGCCGGTGAGCATCGACAGCGTCTCGTCCACCGACCCACCCATCAGCAACCGGGAGTTGATGGATGCCATTGCGGTGAGCCATCTCTCGCGGGCAAGGGAGCCCTCGAACAGGCGCGCGTTCTCGACGGCCACGCCGGCGGACATCGCGAGCACCTTGAGGATCACCTCGTCCTCTTCGGTGAACTCGGGTGCGCCCAGCTTCTCGGTGAGATAGATGCTGCCGAAGACCTTGCCGCGCACCATGATCGGTGTGCCGAGGAAGCTCTTCATGGGCGGATGGTTGGGCGGGAAGCCGATGGAGGCGGGATGCTTCGACAGGTCGCCGAGGCGGACCGGCCGGGGATCGTTGATGAGCAGACCAAGGATGCCCCGACCCTCGGGCAGGTGGCCCATCACCTCGCGCTGCGTCGGATTGATCCCGACGTACACGAACTCCGACAGGCCACCGTCGGCGGCGCGCACACCGAGCGCGCCGTAGCGGGCGTCGAGGAGGGCGGTCGCGGCGGTGACGATGCGCTGGAGCATGGAGTCGAGTTCGAGACCCGATCCCACGACGAGCACCGCTTCGAGCAGTCCGCGCAGGGTCGTCGGGGCGTCGACGGAGTCGTCGAGCCGGTCGCGGAGCTCGGCGAGCAGCGTGTCGATGGCGACGTCGGTGGGTTCGATCATGACTTCTTCTCTTCCAGCAGGTGCAGCGCGGCGGATACGGCGGATTCCGAGGGATCCGTCTTCGCGCGGCTCAGGTCGTGTGCGGCCCCGGTGACCTCGACGAGGGTCGTGGCCGCGGGCAGGAGATCGAGTGCCTCCCGCAGTTCGTCGAAGGTACCGAAGGGGTCGCGGTCGCCGTGGACGAACACCGTGGGCATCGAGATCTTCGGCAGGTGCTCGGTGCGCAGCTTCTCCGGCTTGCCCGGGGGATGGAGAGGATAGGACAGCAGGACGAGGGCGTCGGCGATGCCGGGTTCGTCGGCCGCCAGCATCGACGTCTGGCGGCCGCCGTAGGAGACGCCGCCGAGCAGCAGGGGCCCGGACACGCGTTCGCGCAGCTCCGCGGCGGCGGCGGCCACCCCCTCGCGGTCCTCCGGGGCGCGGGACGGCTGCGGAGGACCCTTCGGCTTGCGACGGCGGAACGGCAGGTCGTAGCGCAGGGCGAGGAAGCCGGCGTCGGAGAACCGGCAGCACATCGACTGCAGGATCCGGGCGTCGCAGTTGCCGCCGGCGCCGTGCGTCAACGCGACGGCACCCCGCGGGCTGCCCTCGGGAAGATGCAGGTGACCGGCCACGGTGCCGGTGTCCAGCGGTTCGACACTCACACCGATACGGTAACCGCCGCGTCGGCGACGTCTCCTCGGGCCTCCGTGCTCCGCAGCAGGTCGCCTGTGCTCCGTGCCGCAGGTCGCGCGTGCTGCTCCGTACCTCTACCGGCCGGCCGCCGCGCTGCGGGGGATCGGGCCGATGTCGGAATGGCGACCGGGCACGAGCTCGGCATGCCGCCCGCCCGGGCCGGGACCGCGGCGGGCGGCCAGTGCGTCGGCAACGGCACCGGTGACGAAGCCGTAGACGCTCTTGTGGAGGACGTCGATCGCCAGTTCCGAACGGGGCCACGTCTGCGGCGGTGCTCCCACGCCGGTCGCGTTCTCGAGGATCTGATCGTTGGTGAGACGGACGACGGTGAACTTCGACGATGCGAGCGGCCCCCGCAGGCCGACCTCGGCCATGACCGAACGCAGGACGCCGAGTGCGATGCCCTGCCCGAAGTGCATCGCCCAGTTCAGGGCGGTCGAGTGCTGCCCGGCCGATTCGGACGCGCCCGTCAGCCGTGCGAGTACGCGGCCCGGCACGTGGGAGTTCGGTCGCCCGGTGACGGCCTGCTCGATCTTCTCCCCGACGGTCATGGCGGCGACGCCGGCCGCACCGGCGACCAGGCCTTCCCACAGTGCGTTTCTCAGCATGACCGCTCGGGTACCCGCCGCGGGATCGGAACAACCCGTATTCCCAGGGCGGAGTCCTACGGACGGCACGGTGAAGGAGCGATGACGGGAGCGACACGACCCGGAGACACACACGGCGGAATCTCGGTGCGGCACTCCGCGATCAGCGGTGCCCTGCTCGGTGTGGCGCTCATGGCGGCGATCGACGAGATCGTCTTCCACCAGATCCTCGGCTGGCACCACTTCTACGATCGCTCCACACCCGCGGTCGGTCTCGCGTCCGACGGTCTGCTGCACACCGCCGAGTTGCTCGTTCTCGTAGCGGGATTCGCGTTGCTCGCGGATGTGCGCCGCAGGCACGCCCTGGCGGTACGGCACTTCTGGGCGGCGCTGCTCATGGGAGCGGGCGCGTTCCAGTTGTTCGACGGGCTGGTGAACCACAAGGTGTTCCGCGTCCACCAGATCCGCTACGACGTCGACGTGTGGCCCTACGACCTGGCCTGGATCGCAGGGGCTCTCGTGTTCCTCGTCGCCGGTGCGCTCCTGTGGTGGTCGGCGCGACGGAGCGCGCGCCCCACCGGGCTCTCGGACGGATAGGAGCCGTCGGTGCACGACCATCCGACACAGGCGGGACCGGGAGCGCTCGCTCTCGTCGTTCTGTTCGCGGCAGCGGTGGCCGTCGCGCTGTACATCGGAGCGGCCGTGCGGCTGCGTCGACGCGGCGACGCCTGGCCGTGGTGGCGTGACGCGAGTGTCGCCGCAGGTGCCGGCGCCGTCGCTGCGGCAGCGGTGCTGCCTCTCGGCACGGCAGCGGTGCTGCCTCTCGGCACGGCGGCGGTGTTCCCTCTGTCCGGTGGTCCGTTCACCGCGCACATGGCCGGGCATCTGCTCGTCGGGATGGTCGGACCCCTGCTGATCGTGCTGGGCAGGCCGATGACGCTGCTGCTGAGGACCGTCCCGGTGGGAGGCGCACGTGCGGGTCTGCTCACCGTGCTGCATTCGCGACCGGCCGCACTGCTCACGGCGCCGGCCGTCGCGGCCGTGCTGGACATGGGTGGGCTGTGGGTGCTCTACCGGACGCCGCTGTTCGCTGCCATGCACGACGACCCGCTCGTCGCGACCGTCGTCCACCTGCACGTCTTCGCCGCCGGGATGCTGTTCACCGTCGCGATCTGCCGCCTCGATCCGCTCCGCCGCCGGTACGGTCTCGCGCATCTCGCGGTGGTGTTGCTCGTGGCCGGCGCGGCTCATGCAGTGCTGGCGAAGACGCTGTACGCGCAGTCACCTCCCGGCACGATGTTCGCCGCGTCCGATCTGCAGGCGGGTGCCCAGCTGATGTACTACGGCGGCGACGTGGTCGGTGTGGCCCTGGCCGTCGTGCTCGCCGTCCGCTGGTACGGCGAGATGGGGCGTGCCCGCGCGCGGGCGGTCACGGTCGGTCGCGCTCGACCGGCCGCGTGAGCCGGACCCACATGCGGTGCAGCATCGCGGCGAACACCACGACCCAGGCCGCCACCGCGACCCACAATTCGGCGGCACCGATCGCCCCGACCAGCGGCAGATCGTCGGCGCGACCCAGATACATCCCCGCGACCGCGTACATGCCGAGTGGGAAGACGATCGACCACAGGGCCGAGTCGTAGGTCAGCGGCACCCGATGGACGCGGTGACGCCACCAACCGGCCGCGACGAGAGGCGGCAGCAGCCACGTCGCGAAGGCCCAGATGACGACGGCGAGGCCCGCGATCAGTCCGCGGGTCGCGTCCACCATCGGGGCGTCGTCCATCTCGACGATGCGTGAGCCCGCCACGACGGTGATCGAGCACGCTCCCATCGACACCCAGTACGGTGCGGTCAGGTCGGTGGGACGCAGCGGGTACTGCAGCATCCGCGCCGCGACGAAGATGCCCGCCGCCGCGTACAGGAACAGGCCCACACCCCAGGTGAACACCGCGACGGCGGCGAGGAGCCGGTCGAGTTCGCGGTAGACGGGCTGGAGCGTGGCCGCGGCGATGGCCACCGATTCGCTGGCAACGACCCAGATGAACCACGTCCCGTTGGCCTTTGCGAGGACGGGACGCTCCGCCGTGCCGAGCACGGCGGTCCACGGGACGACATATCCCAGTACCAGCCAGGTCGCCGCCGCGCCCGCGAGCAGCACCGCCGCGGTGGAATGCCGGCCGTCCATCATCAGCCGTACGCCGAGCACGTTGCTGCCCGCGACGAAGGTGAAGAAGCCGAACGCCCGCCCGGAATCGGCGAGATCGGCGCGGACCTCGTCGCGGAACGCGAGGAACCGCCACACCGACATGGCCACGAGCGTCGCGTATCCGATCACGGACACGATCAGCAGCGCGGCCGATGCGAAGTGGAAACCGCGGAGATGGAGGCCGGTGGAGACGATGCCGCCGGCCATGACGAAGGCGAAGTAACCCGGCGCCAGGGTGCGCACTTCTTCGCGGAGACGGGGACGGGCCTGCACGGCGCGCACGCTACTTCAGCAGGCGGGACATCCGCCGGTCGGCGAGGACCTTCCCTCCGGTCTGGCAGGTGGGGCAGTACTGGAACGAGCGGTCTGTGTAGGAGACCTCGCGGACGGTGTCGCCGCACACCGGGCACGGCTCGCCGGTACGCCCGTGCACGCGCAGCCCCGACCGTTTCTCTCCCTTGAGGCGCGCCGCGTCCTGCCCGACCGAGCGGGTGACGGCGTCGGTGAGCACCGACCGCATCGTCCCGTACAGCGTGGTCACCTCGTCGTCGGTGAGCTTGCCGGCCGCCGCGAACGGCGACTGCTGCGCGACGTGCAGGATCTCGTCGGAGTAGGCGTTGCCGATCCCCGCGAGAACCTTCTGATCGGTGAGCAGCGTCTTGAGACGCGAGGTGCTGTCGGTCAGGAGCTCGGCGAACTCGTCGCGGGTGAGGGCGAGTGCATCTGGGCCGAGGCGGGCGATGCCCGGCACCTGCTGCGGATCGTCGACGACCCAGACCGCGAGGCGTTTCTTCGTGCCGGCCTCGGTGAGATCGAAGGCCGGTGTCGTCGCGTCGGGGGCGAACAGGTGCACGCGGAGGGCGAGCGGACCGCGACCGAGTTTCGGGGGAGTCTGCGACGGTTCGTCGAGCCAGCGCAACCAGCCGCCGCGCGACAGGTGCGTGATCAGATGCAGCCCGGAGCAGTCGATCGCGAGGAACTTGCCGAAGCGCGCCGCTCCGGTGATGTCGCGTCCCTGCAGCGCCGTGATCGGCGGGTCGGCCGTCTGCAGCACGCTCAGCGCCGCGACGTCGATGCGTCCGACGACGCTGCCGACCGCGTGCTCGCGCAGGAACACCGCAAGTGCTTCCACCTCGGGGAGCTCGGGCATGGGAACAGGCTACGGTCGCCGGGCCGTTCGCGGGTGGCGACGGACACCTTCGAGCCCCCGATAGACTGCGCTCGTGACTGTGTCGACGCCCTACGAAGACCTGCTGCGCCTGATCCTCGAGACCGGCGCGGAGAAGGCCGACCGTACCGGAACCGGCACGCGGAGCCTGTTCGGCCACCAGATGCGCTTCGATCTGTCCGAGGGCTTCCCGCTGATCACCACGAAGAAGGTGCACCTGAAGTCCATCGTCTACGAACTGCTGTGGTTCCTGCGCGGCGACTCCAACGTCAAGTGGCTGCAGGAGCACGGCGTGACGATCTGGGACGAGTGGGCCGCACCCGACGGTGACCTCGGCCCGGTCTACGGCGTGCAGTGGCGCTCGTGGCCGACCCCCGACGGGCAGCACATCGACCAGATCGGCCAGGTGATCGAGACCCTGCGCAGCAACCCCGACTCACGGCGCATCCTCGTCTCGGCGTGGAACGTGGCCGAGCTCGACCGGATGGCACTGATGCCGTGCCACGCCTTCTTCCAGTTCTACGTGGCCGACGGCAAGCTCAGCTGCCAGCTCTACCAGCGCAGCGCCGACATGTTCCTCGGTGTGCCGTTCAATATGGCCAGCTACGCGCTGCTCACCCACATGGTCGCGCAGCAGACCGGACTCGAGCCGGGAGAGTTCATCTGGACCGGCGGCGACTGCCACATCTACTCGAACCACATCGAGCAGGTCACCGAACAGCTCACCCGCGAGCCGTATCCCTACCCGACGCTGAAGCTGCACCCGCGCGACTCGATCTTCGACTACCACTACGAGGACGTCGAGGTCGTCGGCTACCGGCACCATCCGGCGATCAAGGCGCCGGTGGCCGTCTGATGGGGGATGTCACCCTCGTCTGGGCCCAGGCACGCGGCGGGGTGATCGGCCGCGACAACACCATCCCGTGGCACATCCCCGAGGACATGGTGTTCTTCAAGGACGCCACGATGGGCAAGCCGGTGATCATGGGCCGGCTCACCTGGGATTCGCTCCCGGTGCGGTTCCGGCCGCTGCCGGGCCGCCGGAACATCGTCGTCACCCGCAACGTCGAGTGGTCGGCCGAGGGCGCGGAGACCGCGATGAGCCTCGAGGACGCGCTGACGCTCGCCGGTGAGGACGAGGTCGTCGTGATGGGCGGGGGCCAGATCTACGCGCAGGCGATGCCGTTCGCGACGCAGTTGCTCGTGACCGAGGTGGACCTCGACGTCGCAGGAGATGCGACCGCACCCCCGATCGGCGCCGAGTGGGTGGCCGAGGCCGGGGAATGGATGACCTCCACCAAGGGAATCAGGTTCCGCTGGATCCGGTACGCGCGAAGCTGAGTTCTCGCGGCGGCATCTGAGCGATACTGCGGTACATGGACAAGCTCTCGTTGACCGCCCTGGCACGGCAGCAGCTCAAACTCGCAGCGGCGTCCAGCAGCGGACGCAGCTCCCAGACGGTTTTCGGTGGGCATACCAAGCACCTGCGGCAGACCGTCGTCGCGTTGCTCGCCGGCCACGAACTCGGCGAGCACGACAGCCCCGGCGAGGCGACCCTGCAGGTGCTGTCGGGCCAGCTCCAGCTCGTCGCCGGCAACGACGTGTGGAAGGGCTCGGCCGGCGACATGATCATCATCCCGCTGGTCCGGCACAGCGTCAGCGCCATCGAGGACGTCGCCTTCCTGCTCACCGTCGCCAAGTAGCGGCGCTCACTGCACGCGTCGAGTAGCGACGCTTACTGCACAGGTGCCGGAGCGGTGTACCCGCGGTAGCCCTCCCACGCGAGTCGGCGCTGGCGGCGCGGATCGTGCTCGATGCGCGTGACCTCGTCGAAAATCACTGTTGCGCGGTCCTTCTCGTCGTAGCGCGGCCACGACGGCAGTGGTTCACCGTGCCGGGCCACGTTCAGCCACTGGCGCTGCATCGACCCGGCGACCCTCCGCAGACCACGTCGCCCACCGAGCGCCGTGAGCGCCCGGCCGAGCGGTTCGTCGGTCTGGTCGAAGACGGCGAGCAACTCCACCGCGTGCGTCGCGTCGAAGCCCGTCCACCGCAGCAGTCGCGGCGCGAGATCGAAGCGGTACATGAAGGTCGGCGCGAAACGCGAATGTGCCTGCGCGATCTGCACGGACGGATACCAGAAGGTGAGGTCGCCGCCGAGATCGATCGCGGCACGCTCGTCCGGATATCCCGGATAGACCGCCGTGATGCGATCCTTCGCCTCCGGATCGGTCGCGGCGAACAGCGCGTCGATCCGCCGCGGGTTCGTCGGAAGCGCGTCGAGGAACTTCGGGAACAGCGCACCTTCGCGGTCGTTCGTCCCGAGCACGAGCGGAACGGGATGTGCCGCGCCCGTCTCGTACGCCTCGAGCGGCTGGAGCGGAACGAAATCGCCGTCGACGACCGGGCCGAAGGGATGCAGACCCGGGGTCGCGCGCAGCACCTGCGCCCCGAGCCGCGATCCGACCCGCCCGAGTTCGACGGGGGAGGCGTCGAGCAGCGCCCGAGCGGCGGTATCCGGATCGGCACCGAGCAGTTCGACGAACTTGCGGCCCCATTCGGCCGAGCGGTCGGCGGTGACGACGAGATTCGGCGCCGGGCTCTGCGCGATCGCGGCGGAGAACAGTCCGCGCGCGGCGGGGGTCGCGAGCAGGGTCGTCACCGAGGTGCCGCCGGCGGACTCGCCGAAGATCGTCACGTTGTCGGGGTCGCCGCCGAAGGCCGCGATGTTGCGCTGCACCCATTCGAGCGCCGCCACCTGGTCGCGCAGACCGAGATTGGAATCGAAACGCACGTCGTCGGTGGAGAAGGACCCGAAGTCGAGATAGCCGAGCGATCCGAGGCGGTAGTTGATCGACACGTAGACGACGTCGCCGCGCCGGACCAGCGACTCGCCGCCGTAGACCGACAGGGCACTCGTGCCGAGGGTGAACGCGCCGCCGTGGATGAACACCATCACCGGTCGCGGCGCGTGGACACGACCTGCGGGGGCGAGCACGTTGAGGGTCAGGCAGTCCTCGTCGGGACGCACGCGCACTCCGCGACGCCCGGTCTCGGCGTAGCGCGGACGCTGTGGGGCGGCATTGCCGAACCGTGTCGCATCGCGCACCCCCGTCCAGGGCTCGACCGGTTGCGGGGCGCGCAACCGCAGCGGCCCGACCGGGGGAGCGGCGTAGGGGATGCCGCGCCAGGTGAGGAGGTCGCCGAGCCGGGTGCCGCGGACGGTCCCGTCGGCGAATGTGACGTGGGTCTCGGGCGTCATGCTCCGCACTGTACGTGACGGCGCGTCACGGTAGCCGCCGCCTCCACCGTCGGCGTCACCAGGAGTGGGCCTCGAGTCCCCGGTCCGCGAGCTCGGCCAGCACGTAGGTGCGCAGCGTCGCGGTGTCGGGGAAGCGCTCCTCGTCGAGGGCGACGAACGCGAGGGTGTACCGCTCGTCGGTGTGGCAGGCGTAGACCGACAGGCGGGTCGCGGTGCGGGCCGGCCGGGTGTCGAGACCCGGGTGCATCGCGCGCATCGCGATCCCGGTGGTGCGGTACGGGCCCAGTGTCGTGAGTTCGCGGGGCACCGCACCGATGTTGGAACACAACAGGTCCCGCTCGCCCGCACCTCGCGCGACACGGGCGGCGAGGCGGTCGGGGAGGAGCTGCAGGATCTCGGCCGGCATGTTGTGCGGCGCTCCTTCCCGCGGCTGCGAGTAGGCGTGCGCGGCGCTGGCGCGGATGGAGGCGAGCGTGTCGCCGTCGTCGACGGAGATCCCCACCATCGACACGCCGTTGGAGACGGTTCCGTCCTTCCGGTCGTCGACCGGAACGGAGATGCGCACGGGGAACGGGATCCGGGCGCGTCGCGCGACACCGGCGGACACGGCGAGCAGCAGGGCGTTCGGGCTGCCGTCCTCCGCGGCGGCGACGGCCTTCCACTGCGCCGCGTCGACGTCGACGAGCGCGGTGCGCGGTCGCGAGCGCACCGTCTGCGGCGCGGGTGGCTTCTCCGTGCGGGGCGTGTACTTCACGCGGCGCAGCCCGCTGCCGACCTTCCGGAACAGCTGCATCGCATCGCGCAGATCGGAATGGCGACCGGGGTCGGGTCGTCGCGGCCGGTCGGCGAGCGCGTCGGCGACCGCGCGGACGAATCCCCGCGCGTCGGTCAGGACATGTGAGCACACGATCGACAGTGCGGTGCCGCCACTCGTGAGGCGGGTCGCGGCGAGAGCCCAGCCGGGACCGAGCTCGGGATCGACGTTCACGTTCGCGTGCTCGTCGGCCCAATCGAGGAGCTCCTCGTCGGGGATGGGGGTCGCGGGATAGCGCAGCGGATGGACGTGCGTGTTGGGTTCGAACCGGGGGCGTGCGCCGGGAACACGGGGACGGACCACGCGGCGACCGAGCGGGCCTTCGGACAGTACGTCGTGAAGGGACAGCAACAGGGTCGCGTCCACGGTCTCGTCGGTGCGCCACAGACCCTGCATCACCGACGGCAGGCCGGTTCCTTTGTGGCGGTGGAGGAACATCTCGTCCACGACGCTCAGGCGATTCACAATCCCGACCGTAGCGCCGACCGTTGACCGAAGCACTGAACCGAGGTTCAATCCTTGGTGTGGCGTACCGGCGGACACCCGCAGTGCAGGAGCGACTCGACGCACAGCGCGAGGCGATCGCTGCCGCCGCGGTCGCTCTGCTCAGCGAACGCGGGTACAGCGGACTGTCCGTCTCGGCGGTCGCCGAACGGGCCGGTGTCGCCACCGGCAGCGTCTACCGGCACTACGTCGACAAGTCCGATCTCGTGGTGCGGATCTTCCGGGAACTGTGCGAACGGGAGGTCGAGGCCGTGACGTCCGCGGCCGCAACCGGATCCGGAGCCGACCGGGTGAGCGCGGTGGTCGACACCTTCTCCCGCCGTGCTCTGCGCAATCCCACCCTCGCCTACGCGCTGCTCGCCGAACCGGTCGACGTCGCGGTCGACGCCGAACGGCTCGTGCTGCGCCGCGCCTTCGCGGCGGCCTTCGCGAACGCCGTGCGCCACGGCATCGCGACCGGTGAATTCCCCGAACAGGATGTCGAACTCACCGCCGCCGCGCTCGTCGGGGCCGTCGGCGAGGTGCTCACCGGCCGTCTGCCCGGCGCGGCCGACGGTCGCCTTCGAGACAGCGCGGCCGGATCCACCGTCCCCGACCTCGTCGCCCTCGCACTGCGAGCGGCGGGGCACCTGCCTTCCGGAACGACTCAGGAGTGAAGCCGTGAATTTCCCCGCCACCCACGAGGTGTTCAACCAGGTACCGGATCTCGAGCCGTACCCGGCCGCCGACGATGCGGCCCTGCTCGAAGGACTGCGACGCGAGGGCGCGAGCTGGGCCGAGGACGAGGTCCGCGAACTCGGCGCGCTCGCCGGCACCGCCCGTGCCCAGGACTGGGGGCGGCTCGCCAACGAGTACCCGCCCGTGCTGCACACCCACGACCGCTGCGGTCACCGCGTCGACGAGGTCGAGTTCCATCCGCACTGGCACGACCTGATGACCGTCGCCGTCGAGAACGGCCTGCACGCGGCACCCTGGCGCGACCCGCGTCCCGGCGCGCACGTCGCCCGCGCCGCGAAGTTCTACGTGTGGGGGCACACCGACGCCGGGCACATGTGCCCCATCTCGATGACCTACGCTGCGGTCCCGGCCCTGCGCCACAACGCCGAACTCGCCGAGCGCTACGAGCCGCTGCTGGCCGCGCCGCACTACGACTTCGGGCTGCGCGAACCCTCCACGAAGCTCGGTCTCATCGCCGGGATGTCGATGACCGAGAAGCAGGGCGGTTCCGACGTCCGCGCCAACACCACCACCGCGACCCCCAACGCCGACGGCTCGTACACGATCGTCGGGCACAAGTGGTTCACGTCCGCGCCGATGTCCGACCTGTTCCTCACGCTCGCGCAGACCGAGCACGGGCCGTCGTGCTTCCTGCTCCCGCGCGTCCTGCCCGACGGCACCCGCAACGCCATCCGCATCCAGCGACTGAAGGACAAGCTCGGCAACAAGTCGAACGCCTCGTCCGAGATCGAGTACGAGAACGCGATCGGCTGGCTCGTCGGCCCGGAAGGCCGCGGCATCAACACCATCATCGAGATGGTGAACATGACGCGACTCGACTGCGTCATCGGCTCGGCCGTGAACATGCGGGTCGCGACGCTGCGCGCGGTCCATCACGCCCGTCACCGGAAGGCGTTCGGCGCGTTGCTCGTCGACCAGCCGCTCATGCGCAACGTCCTCTCCGATCTCGTCGTCGAATCCGATGCCGCGACGACGATGATGATGCGCCTGGCCGGGGCCACCGACCGCGCCGCCGGGGACGAGCAGGAAGCCGCCCTGCGCCGCATCGCGCTGGCCGTCACCAAGTACTGGGTGTGCAAGCGGGCGCCCGCAGTCGCCGCCGAAGCGCTCGAATGTCTCGGCGGCAACGGCTACGCCGAGGAATCGGGCATGCCGCGGCTGTATCGCGAGTCGCCGCTCATGTCGATCTGGGAAGGATCCGGCAACGTCGCGGCACTCGACGCGCTGCGCGCCATGGCCCGCCAACCCGACACGGTCGAGGCGTTCTTCACCGAGGTCCGACTTGCGGAAGGCGCCGATCCGCGGCTCGATTCGGCCATCGCCCGGGTGGGCAAGGAGCTCGCCGACCTCGAGGACGCCGAGTACCGGGCACGGCGGGTCGTGGAGCTCATGGCCCTGGTCCTGCAGGGCGCGCAGCTCGTCCGGCACGGGCATCCCGCCGTCGCGGAGGCCTTCTGCCGCAGCCGGCTCGACGACGACTGGGGCATCGCGATGGGCACACTGCCGACCGGCGTGGACACCGCCGCGATCCTCGACCGGATCTGACGGCGCGGGTCCGATTCTGCGGCGCTGTCACCTGTCGCAGGTCGCGGGCATACTGGAATACGTCCTGCGAGGAATCGACCACGGGTGGAGCCCGTCATGATCGGCAGCAACGAATGGTGGGAGTGGGGTCGGCAGATCGCACTCGCGGTGACCGAGCCGCATGCACTGCACCGTGCCCGCATGATCGTGCGCGGCGTCGTCGCCGAGTCCGAGGCGGTGAGCGACAGCCGCCGGGGCGACGCCGAGATCCACTCCGTGAACCTCGCGCAGGGCACTCCGGTCACGATGAGCCCCCGACTGGCGTCCATGGTGCGGTCGGCGCTGTGGGCGGCCCGCATGACGGGCGGGGCCGTCACCCCGGTCGACTCCGACGACGCCGCGGTCGACGCCGGAGCCATCCCACCGATCCACCCCATCCCCACCTTCCGCGATGTGCAGATCGACGGAGACATCGTGCTCGCCCCGTTCGGGGTGAGCCTCGAGCTCGGCGCGACGGCCGTGGCCGACACCGTCGACTACTCCGCGACGCTCGTCGCGAACCTGCTCGAATGCGGGGCGCTCGTGCGCATCGGCGACGTCATGGCCACCGCGGGGCACGCGCCGGCCGGGGGATGGCAGGTGCCGCTCCCGGATCGGGGCTCGGTCGAACTGCCGGCCGGATCGGCGATGGCGTCGCACGCCAGCGACGTCGCCGATCCAGAGCGGTGGCGTCTCGTCAGCGTCATCGCTCCCGACGCGGTGTGGGCCGATGCGGCCGCGGCGACGGCGTTGCAGCGGGGGATCGGAGCCCTGTCCTGGCTCGAGCAGTACGACCTGCCGGCGCGTCTCGTCGACACGCACGGACGGGTCCGGACCACTACGGCCTGGTCCGATCCGAAGGCTGCCTGACGTCTCGGGCAGGGCGCGGTCAGGCTCCGTCGCGCAGGCGGCGGTAGATCTCGATCAGGTGGTCGGTGGACGCGTCGCCGGTATCGGGGGTGTCGTCGCCGGCGAGCACGGCTTGCAGGGCGGTGGCCTGGGTCTTGCCGAGTTCGACGCCCCACTGATCGAACGAGTCGATCCCCCACACGACGCCTTGGACGAAGGTCTGGTGTTCGTAGAAGGCGATGATCTGCCCCACCACCGAGGGGGTCAGTTCCGGGGCGAGGATCGTCGTCGACGGCCGATTGCCGGGCATCACCTTGTGCGCCACCAACGTCTCGTCGACGCCCTCGGCGCGGACCTCGTCGGCATCGTGGCCGAAGGCGAGGACCTTGGCCTGGGCGAACATGTTCGCCAGCACCAGCACCTGCATGCTGGTGGTGCCGTCGCGGGCGGGCAGGTCGTCGCCGGAACGGGCCAGGCCGAGGAAATCGACCGGCACGATCTCGGTGCCCTGGTGCAGCAACTGGAAGAAGGCGTGCTGGCCGTTGGTACCGGGTTCGCCCCAGAACACCTCCCCGGTCGGGCACGAGACCGCGGTGCCGTCGGCGCGCACGGATTTGCCGTTCGATTCCATGGTCAGCTGCTGCAGATAGGCCGGCAGCCGCGCCAGATCCTGCGCATAGGGCACCACCGCCCGCGACCGGTGGCCGAGGATGCTCGCGTTCCACACCCCGATCAACCCGGCCAGCAACGGTGCGTTCTGTGCCGGGGCCGCGGTGGCGAAGTGGGTGTCGATCGCGTGCATGCCGGCGAGGAACTCGCCGAACCGCTCGCGGCCGATCGCGCACATGACCGCCAGGCCGATCGCCGAACCCACCGAATACCGCCCGCCGACCCAGTCCCAGAACTCGAACATGTTCGCCGGGTCGATGCCGAACTCGACCACCCGCTCCGTATGGGTCGACACGGCGACGAAATGCTTCGCCACGGCGTCCTCGCCGAGGGCGTCGACGAGCCACCGCCGGGCGGCGGTGGCATTGGAGAGGGTTTCGAGGGTGGAGAAGGTCTTCGACGCGACGACGAACAAGGTGGTGGCCGGGTCCAGGTCGGCCAGGGCGGCGGTCAGATCGGCGGGGTCGACGTTGGAGACGAACCGCGCCGCCGGGCCCTCGTGGAAACGGCGCAGGGCGCGGGTGACCATGGCCGGGCCCAGATCGGAGCCGCCGATGCCGATGTTGACGACCGTGGCGATCTTCTGCCCGGTGGCGCCGCGCCAAGCCCCGGTGCGGAGGCGGTCGGTGAACTCGCCCATCCGGTCGAGCACGGTGTGGACGTCGGCGACGACATCGACCCCGTCGACGATCAGGTCCGCCTCGCGGGGTAGGCGCAGGGCGGTGTGCAGCACCGCGCGGTCCTCGGTGACGTTGATGTGCGCCCCCGAGAACATCGCCTCCCGAGCGGTGGCGATTCCGGCGGTGTCGGCGAGCTCGAGCAGAGCCTGCAGGACGGGGGTGTCGAGGCGCTGCTTGCTGCAATCGATCACCAGATCCCCGGCACGGACCGTCAACGCCGAGACCCTGTCGGGTTCGGTGGTGAACAACTGCCGCAGCGACACCGATTCGAGCCGGTCGCGATGGTCTTCCAGAGCTTTCCACGGTGCCGTTGCGGTTACGTCGCTCATGTCGTCGACAGTAGTGCGCCCCGACACGGTGCGCCCGGTATGCGACCGTGCCCCCCGATGTGACCGTGCCCGGTGTGACTGTGCCCGGTGTGACGAAGGGATCCCTCGGTTTCCCACAGCGAGCGACCGCGGCGCGCATGATGGGGCATATGGATGCTGCAGAACTGATTCGGTCCGTCCCCACCGACCTGTTCCTCGGCGGTGAATGGGTGGCGGCCGAGAACGGAGCCACCTTCGGAGTCCACGATCCCGCGACCGGCGACGAACTCACCCGAGTCGCCGATGCCGCGCCCGGCGATGCCCTACGGGCCCTCGATGCGGCCGTCGCGGCCGGTCCGGAATGGGCAGCGACCCCGCCGCGCGAACGCGCCGAACTGCTGCGAGCGGTCTGGCAGAAGATCACCGAGCGCGCCGACGACTTCGCGCTGCTTATGACACTCGAGATGGGCAAGGCACTACCGGAGAGCCGATCGGAGGTGACCTACGGCGCCGAATTCCTGCGATGGTTCTCCGAGGAGGCGGTCCGCATCGCCGGTCGCTACACGCCCGCCCCGGCCGGCACCGGACGCGTTCTCGTGACGAAACAACCCGTCGGTCCCTGCCTGGCCATCACGCCGTGGAACTTCCCGCTCGCGATGGGAACCCGCAAGATCGGTCCCGCCCTCGCGGCCGGGTGCACGATCATCGTCAAGCCCGCGTCCGAGACACCCCTCACGATCCAGCTGCTCGCGCAACTCTTCGACGAGGCAGGACTGCCCAAGGGGGTCCTGTCGGTGCTGCCGTCCTCGCATGCCGGTGAGGTCACCGGGCCGCTCCTCGAGGATCCCCGGCTGCGCAAGCTCACCTTCACCGGCTCCACCGAGGTCGGGCGCATGCTCGCCGAGAAGGCCGGTCGTTCGCTGCTGCGCACCTCGCTCGAACTCGGCGGCAACGCGCCGTTCGTCGTCTTCGAGGACGCCGATCTCGACGCAGCGGTCGAGGGTGCGGTGGCAGCCAAGCTGCGCAACGGGGGAGAGGCCTGCACGGCCGCGAACCGCTTCCACGTCCACAACTCGGTGCGCGACGCCTTCGTCGCCAAGCTCACCGAGCGCATGGCCTCGTACAAGCTCGGACCGGGAACGGACCCCGACGCGACGCTGGGCCCCCTGGTCAACGAGAACCAGAAGAAGACCGTGATCGAACTCGTGCAGGACGCGGTGTCGGCGGGTGCCTCGGTACGACTGGGCGGTGAACCCGCGGACGGCCCGGGATGGTTCTACCCGGCCACCGTCCTCGACGACGTGCCCAAGCAGGCCCGCATCCTGCAGGAAGAAGTGTTCGGGCCGGTCGCGGCCGTCACCGGCTTCGACACCGAGGAGGAAGCGCTCGCGGCGGCGAACGACACCCGCTACGGGCTCGCCGCCTACATCTTCACGCGCGACCTCGACCGGGCCCTGCGCGTGTCGCACGCGCTCGAAACGGGCATCGTCGGTGTGAACCGCGGTGTCGTCTCGGATGTCGCCGCCCCGTTCGGCGGAATCAAGGATTCCGGGCTGGGACGCGAAGGTGGTACCGAGGGCATCGAGGAATTCCTCGAGACCAAGTACATCGCCCTGCAGTAGGGAACTCAGCGATGGGCCGGACGGCCCCGCCGTCAGTGACTCGGACGGCCCCGCCGTCAGTGACCCAGGCGGCCACGCCCGAGGCGGAGCAGCAGCATCGCCAGGGTGTGGCCTTCCTGGCCCAGTTCGCTGAACCGCTCGAGGACCTTCATCTCGCGGCTGTGCACGAGACGGGTGCCGCCGGACGCCATCCGGGTACGCCCGATCATGCGGGAGACCTCGGTGCGCCGCTTGACCGCGGCCAGGATCTCGGCGTCGAGACGATCGATCTCCTTGCGGAGCTCCTCGATCTCGGCCTCGGTGGGCACTCCGGTGTCGTCGGCCTCGGCCGGTGTTCCGGCGTTCGCCTGGCCCGGCTCGCCGGAAAGGGAAGAATCGATGTGCGTGCTCATGTCGTCTCCTCGCATCTGCTCTGATGGATCGCCCGTATGGGAGCGGCTGTTACCGGTATCGGGTCGGGCCGGCAGTCGGGAATCGACAGCGACAACCGGAACTCGATCCGAGCCTGCAAAGGACAGAAGACATGGCCTCCAGTTTGCCACTCACCCTGTAGGCCCTGCCACTCGGCTTGATCGACTTCGTGGTTCGGATCCGTTGTCCGAGCGGTCCGGTAGTTTGGTGAAACGATGAACACTCCCGTCGCGCTCGCACACTCCCGTCCCGGATCCGATGCTCTTCTCGAAGGGCTCAATCCGCAGCAGCGGGAAGCGGTCACGCACGAAGGGGCCCCGCTGCTGATCGTCGCGGGCGCGGGCTCCGGCAAGACTGCGGTGCTCACGCGCCGCATCGCCTATCTACTGGCCGAGCGCGGCGTCGCCCCTGGTCAGGTGCTCGCAATCACGTTCACCAACAAGGCCGCGGCCGAGATGCGCGAGCGGGTGGCGGCCCTGGTGGGGCCGCGCGCGAATGCGATGTGGGTCTCGACCTTCCACTCGAGCTGCGTCCGGATCCTGCGCGCGCAGGCGGGTCTGCTCCAGGGCATGAATTCGAATTTCACGATCTACGACGCCGACGATTCCCGTCGTCTGCTCACGATGATCGCGAAGGATCTCGAACTCGACAGCAAGAAGTACTCCGCCCGGTTGCTGTCCACGCAGATCTCGAACCTGAAGAACGAACTGATCGGGCCGGAGGAAGCCGCTCACGAGGCGGAGACCGATTCGGCGGCCACCGAACTCACCCGTGTCGTCGCCCGGGTCTACGCGCACTACCAGCAGCGCCTGCGCACGGCGAACGCCTTCGACTTCGACGACCTCATCGGCGAGACGGTGGCGCTGCTGCAGGCGCATCCGCAGGTCGCCGAGTACTACCGGCGCCGGTTCCGCCACGTGCTGGTCGACGAGTACCAGGACACCAACCACGCGCAGTACGTGCTGGTGCGCACCCTCGTGGGCGATCCGGAGGAGGAATCCGCAGTCTCCCCGAGCGAACTGTGCGTGGTGGGCGACGCCGACCAGTCGATCTACGCCTTCCGCGGCGCCACGATCCGCAACATCGAGGAGTTCGAGCGCGACTATCCGCAGGCGCGGACGATCCTGCTCGAGCAGAACTACCGCTCCACCCAGAACATCCTGTCGGCGGCCAATTCCGTCATCTCCAAGAACACGGGTCGCCGCGAGAAGCGGTTGTGGACCGATTCGGGCGAGGGCGAACTCATCACCGGCTACGTCGCCGACAACGAGCACGACGAGGCGCGGTTCGTCGCCGCCGAGATCGACCGGCTCGTCGACGGCGGCGACACCACCTACTCCGACATCGCGGTGTTCTACCGCACCAACAACGCCTCCCGCGCGTTCGAGGACGTCTTCATCCGGCACGGTGTGCCCTACAAGGTCGTCGGCGGTGTGCGGTTCTACGAGCGCAAGGAGGTGCGCGACGTCGTCGCGTACCTGAAGGTGCTCGACAACCCCGACGACACGGTGAGCCTGCGCCGCATCCTCAACACCCCTCGCCGCGGTATCGGCGATCGCGCCGAGGCGTGCGTGGCGGTGCACGCCGAGCGGCTCGGTGTGAGCTTCGGGCAGGCCCTCACCGACGCCGCAGCCGGCAAGGTCGCGTTGCTGAACACGCGGGCGCAGAAGGCGATCGCCGGTTTCGTCGAGATGATGGACGGCCTGCGGGCGATGCTCGTCGCGAGCGACGCCGACGGCAACGACATGGTCGACATCGGCGACGTCGTCGAGGCGATCCTCGAACGTACCGGGTACAGCGCCGAGTTGTCGGCGAGCGACGATCCGCAGGACGGTGCCCGTCTCGACAATCTCCACGAACTCGTCAGCGTGGCAAGGGAATTCAGTGCCGACGTCCGCAATTCGGCCGGGATCGTCGACGACGAGCGCGAAGAGGGGGATCCCGAACCGGGCTCGCTCGCGGCGTTCCTCGAGAAGGTCTCGCTCGTCGCCGACGCCGACCAGATCCCGGAGAGCGAGGCCGGCGTGGTCACGCTGATGACGCTGCACACCGCGAAGGGCCTCGAGTTCCCGGTCGTCTTCGTCACCGGTTGGGAGGACGGCCAGTTCCCGCACATGCGCGCCCTGGGTGATCCCGCCGAACTGTCCGAGGAACGGCGACTCGCGTATGTCGGCATCACGCGCGCGCGGCGGCGTCTCTACCTCACACGTGCCGTGCTGCGGTCGTCCTGGGGTCAGCCGCTCACCAATCCGGAATCCCGCTTCCTACAAGAGATTCCGCAGCATCTCATCGACTGGCGGCGCCTCGAGCCCACACCCGCGCGTGGTCAGGCGATCGGCTCGGGCACCGGTTCGCGCTTCGGTGCGGGCGAGCGGCGCGGTTCGTCGGGCACACCGAGTTTCGGTGCGGCGCGCGGACGCAACAACCAGTTGGTGCTCGACGTCGGCGACCGCGTCAGCCACGACAAGTACGGTCTGGGAACGGTTCTCGAAACCCGGGGTTCGGGCCCCACGGCCACCGTCGTGATCGACTTCGGCAGTGCCGGCAAGGTGCGGTTGATGCTCGTCGGCGGTGTGCCGATGATCAAGCTGTGATGCCCTGAAAGCCTGTGGCAGGCGCGGATTCGCACGCAGGAGCGGGTCCGCGCCGAAACGGGCAAGAGGGTGGAACGGGACGCAGTGCCCAACGTACGGCGGCGAGGTCGGTCAGTCGCGCTGGACGCCGAGGGCGATACCGCGGGTGGCGAGCCACGGAACGGGGTCGATCTTGTCGACGCCGTTGAGGTGCACCTCGAAGTGCAGGTGCGGGCCGGTGGAGAAGCCGCGGTTGCCCATGGTGGCGATCTGGTCGCCGGCCATGACGTGCTGACCCACGGTCACCAGCGACTGGTCGATGTGCCCGTACACGGTGACGGTGCCGTCGGCGTGGAGGAGGCGGACCCACATGCCGAAGCCGGAGGCCGGACCGGAATCGATGACCTCACCGTCGGCGACCGCGAGGATCGGGGTGCCGATGGGGCCTGCGATGTCGACGCCGGCGTGGAGGGTGCCCCAGCGGGCGCCGAAGTTCGAGGTGAACGACCCCACGGCGGGGAGGACGAACAGCGGGCGACGGGCCGCGGCCTCGCGCGCAGCGCGTTCCTCGCTGAACCGCTGGCCCTTGGCCAGGAGATTCGAGAACTGCGACAGGTCGTTCGGGTCGGCGATGTTGAGCACCTGCGGGGCCTGCGACGGCTCGGCGTCGGCGCTCGGCGCGAACTGCGCGGCCTGGGGCACTGCAGTGGCGGTGATGATCGAGGAATCGGCTTCGCCGGCGGCGAGAGCGACCTCGGAGTGCTCGGTGTTCTGTCCCGGACCACCGTTGGCTGCGGCCTGGCCCGCGGCGACCACGGCGCCTGCGGCAACCGCGAAGACCGCGGCGCGGCCCTTGAGGGCGGTGGGGGGAGTGGGAAGTCGATGGGCTCCACCGCGGGACGCGGGAGCGGTGACGTCGGTGCTCTCGTCGGGACGATCCTGCGCGAAGCGGTCGTCGCGGACGGCGTGGCCGAAGGAGTCGGAGTAGTAGGTGGGCTCGGGACCGGGGCCGGTGTTGCGGAAGTCCATCGTGGCGGCTTCCCAGGCGTTCCAGTCTTCGGGTGCCGATTCGGGACGGCGGGTTCGGCTCTCGGCACTCGGGTTACCAGAGCGCATCGCCATCCTCCGTTCGTGACCTCATCGTTACTTCGACCAGGCGACGGTAACGAAGCGATCGCGGGGGTGGCAAGCCGTAGTTCGTCCGGCGGACGTTATGTGAGTGGCATCACAGTGCAAACCGGGGCAAATTGGGACATGCCCCAGCGGTCGGCGTCCCAAACACTGTTTTCCGACATGTCACGAGTCCGTTGCGTCGCGGCAGCGTGGGATCCGGTGTCGGAGGGCGAGTGGGTACCTGTCATTCTGAACCGAGTGCTCCGCTCGAACGTGGCGTCCGCCACGTTCCGGGAGGGGAACTGCGAAGTCGTTCCCGGACCTACGCGCGCGTGACCTGTGCCACATGGGACTGCCGCGCGTGATCCGCGGCCCGGCCGAGAAACTAGAGTCCGAAACGACCCGCTCGATACCCCGGAGCGGGCGTGAACGCAGACGAGACGGTGAGCAGATGGATCTCTTCGAATATCAGGCGAAGGAACTCTTCGCCAAGCATGACGTGCCGACGTCGGCCGGCCGTGTTACCGACACTGTCGCCGGTGCCCGCGAGATCGCGGAGGAAATCGGCAAGCCGGTCATGGTCAAGGCCCAGGTCAAGGTCGGCGGCCGCGGCAAGGCCGGTGGCGTGAAGTACGCCGCCACCGCAGACGACGCGCAGACCCACGCCGAGAACATCCTCGGCCTCGACATCAAGGGTCACATCGTCAAGAAGCTCCTGGTCGCCGAGGCCAGCGACATCGCGGAGGAGTACTACATCTCCTTCCTGCTCGACCGCACCAACCGCACCTACCTGGCGATGTGCTCGGTCGAGGGCGGCATGGAGATCGAAGAGGTCGCCGCCACCAAGCCGGAGCGCCTCGCCAAGGTCCCCGTCGACGCCGTCAAGGGCGTAGACCTCGCGTTCGCGCGTGAGATCGCCGAGAAGGGCCACCTGCCCGCCGAGGTCCTCGACGCCGCAGCCGTGACCATCCAGAAGCTGTGGGAGGTCTTCGTCAAGGAAGACGCTCTCCTCGTGGAGGTCAACCCCCTCGTCCGTACCCCGGACGATCAGATCCTCGCCCTCGACGGCAAGGTCACCCTGGATGCCAACGCCGACTTCCGTCAGCCCGGCCACGCCGAGTTCGAGGACAAGGACGCCACGGATCCCCTCGAGCTCAAGGCCAAGGAGAACGACCTCAACTACGTCAAGCTCGACGGCGAGGTCGGCATCATCGGTAACGGCGCCGGCCTGGTCATGTCGACCCTCGACGTCGTCGCCTACGCAGGCGAGAAGCACGGCGGCGTCAAGCCCGCCAACTTCCTCGACATCGGTGGCGGCGCCTCGGCAGCCGTCATGGCCGCCGGTCTCGACGTCATCCTGAACGACGCTCAGGTCAAGAGCGTGTTCGTCAACGTCTTCGGTGGCATCACCGCGTGCGACGCGGTCGCGAACGGCATCGTCAAGGCCCTCGAGATCCTCGGCGACGAGGCCAACAAGCCGCTGGTCGTCCGCCTCGACGGCAACAACGTCGACGAGGGTCGCCGCATCCTCGCCGAGGCCGACCACCCGCTGGTCACGGTCGTCGCCACCATGGACGAGGCTGCCGACAAGGCGGCCGAACTCGCCTTCGCAGCGAAGTAAAGGGACACACAGAACAATGGCAATCTTCCTTACCAAGGATTCCAAGGTCATCGTCCAGGGCATCACCGGCGGCGAGGGCACCAAGCACACCGCGCTCATGCTCAAGGCCGGCACCCAGGTCGTCGGCGGCGTGAACGCCCGCAAGGCCGGCACGACGGTCTCGCACACCGACAAGGACGGCAACCCCGTCGAGCTCCCCGTCTTCGGCTCCGTCGCCGAGGCCATGAAGGAGACCGGCGCCGACGTCTCGATCGCGTTCGTTCCCCCGGCCTTCTCGAAGGACGCCATCGTCGAGGCCATCGACGCGGAGATCCCGCTGCTCGTGGTCATCACCGAGGGCATCCCCGTGCAGGACTCCGCCTACGCCTGGGCCTACAACGTCCAGAAGGGCAACAAGACCCGCATCATCGGCCCCAACTGCCCCGGCATCATCACCCCGGGTGAGGCGCTCGTCGGCATCACCCCGGCGAACATCGCCGGCAAGGGCCCGGTCGGCCTCGTCTCCAAGTCGGGCACCCTGACCTACCAGATGATGTTCGAGCTGCGCGAGTACGGCTTCTCGACCGCCATCGGCATCGGCGGCGACCCGGTCATCGGCACCACCCACATCGACGCCATCGAGGCGTTCGAGAAGGACCCGGAGACCAAGGTCATCGTCATGATCGGCGAGATCGGCGGCGACGCCGAGGAGCGCGCAGCCGACTACATCAAGGCCAACGTGACCAAGCCGGTCGTCGGCTACGTCGCGGGCTTCACCGCTCCCGAGGGCAAGACCATGGGCCACGCCGGCGCCATCGTCTCGGGCTCCTCGGGCACCGCTCAGGCCAAGAAGGACGCTCTCGAGGCGGCCGGCGTGAAGGTCGGCAAGACGCCGTCCGAGACCGCTGCGCTCGCTCGCGAGATCCTGCAGTCGCTCTGACAGCAGCGTCGCCTTCCGTGCGCGCCTTCCGGTGGCTCCGGCCATCGGGAGGCGCGCACGCGCTTTTTCCGGCGTAAATCCGGTCAGATGTCGATCCAGTCGACTCCCGCGGGTTCGAGTTCGCCCGCCCCTGACGTCAACGACGCCACCCAGCCCTCCAGTTCGCTCCGCTCACGCCCCGCGACGGTGAAGACGACCCGGTCCGCATAGGCCACGTCGAGCACCGCGACCCCGCGCCCGCGCAGTTCCGCCTCCACGCGACCCGCCTCGCCGTGATCGATCGCGAGGGTGAACTTCTCCTGCTGCCTGCGCTCGACGAGAGGCGCCTCGTCCAATGCCGTCGCGACCGCACCCGAATACGCGCGCACCAGCCCGCCCGCGCCGAGCTTGATCCCCCCGAACCACCGGGTCACCACCACCGCGACGTTCACCAGATCCCGGTGGTGCAGGACCTGCAGCATCGGGATACCGGCCGTGCCGCCCGGCTCCCCGTCGTCGCTCGACCGCTCGGCGCGTGCCGACGGGGCGTCACCCACCACGAACGCCCAGCAATGGTGTCGGGCATCGGGATACAGTCGGCGTTGTTCGTCGACGAAGGCGAGCGCGGCGTCGGCCGTGTCGACACGACGAACCGCCGCGAGGAAACGCGAGTGCTTCACCTCCGTCTCGACCACGACGTCGGGGCCCGGGGCGAGAGTGTGCGGCATGGACCCCATTCTCTCGGGTAGTCCCTAGGCTGTTGACTGCAGGACGAGTGACCGACACACACCGATCGACGGCAGGAGAATCGATGACATTCCCCGCAGGCGCATCCGCCCAGAGCAAGGTGGTGCCGTTGCTGCTGCCACTCGCGGTGGCCGTGCTCGGTGCCGTGAACTTCCTGCTCGGCCTCACACCCTTCGTGAACATCACCTTCGGCTCCCAGGTGGCGCTCACGTCCTTCGATTTCGGCTTCGCCGTCGTGCCGCTGGCCTTCCTGCTCTTCGGCGGTGTGAGCGCGGCACTGTCGCTGCTCCCCGGCCAGGATCTGCGTGCCGTGGCCGTCGCGGCGTCGGGCGTCGGTTTCGTGACGTCCCTGTTCCAGCTGTTCCATCTGCCCGAGGACACCGGGATCGCGTGGGGCGGCGTGACGATCCTCGTCCTCGGTTTCCTGCAGTTCGCGCTGGCGCTCGTCGCGCTGCTGTTCGGCCTCGGCATCCTTGTGTCCGGCCGGTCGGGTGAGCGGAGCTCCTTCGGTTCGCCGCAGGGCGCCGGGCAGTACCAGGGATTCGGGACCGGTCCGGGAACCGGTCAGCCCCAGGGCTCCGGGGCGCCGCAGGGTTATGGTTCGCCGCAGGGTTACGGCCCGCAGGGATACGGCCAGCCCTACGGCGCGCAGCAGGGAGTCACCGGCGGGCAGTCCCAGTTCGGTGCGCCCCATCCCGGCCACCAGGCGTATCCCGGACAGCAGACCTCGGGGGAGTACTCCGGAGCGCAGCAGTACTCGGGGTCGCAACAGTACGGTGGGTCCCAGCAGTATCCGGGCGCGCAGCAGTACGGCGGGCAGCAGTACAGCGGAGCCCAGCAGTTCCCCGGTTCACAGCAGTTCCCGGGCGCCCAGCAGTACGGCGGGGGAGCGCAGTATCCCGGTGCCCAGCAGTACGGCGGACAGCAGTACACCGGTGCGCAGCCGACCCAGCAGTATCCGGTTCAGGAACCGCACGGCGCTCAGGACCCGACGGACCACACCGACACGCGGGCGGACGGCACAGTCACCCGGGCGGACGGCACAGTGTCCGATGACGACACGACGGGCACGGAACGTCGCGAGGAGACCGGGACCACTGCGACCGGCGACCAGGAGGCCACGCAGGCCTTCCGCGCACCGGACGACCAGCGGTGATCGGCGCGCCTGACACCACGACCGCCGTGTCGGTGACACTCTCGAACCGATGACTTCGACGCTCGGCCGGTCCACCCGGCACGTTCCCACCGACGACGACAGCCTGGACCCGGAGCGGTTCCGCATCCTGCTCGGCACCGCGGCCCGCGTTCCGGCGGTGACGCTCGCCGTCGTGGCCACCATCGTGGTGACGACGATGGTCGTCGCCAACAGCGACCTCACCGGCATCTACGCCGCGATCGCCGGCACGTGGCTCGCTCTGCACCAGGTGACGCTCACGATCGACGGCACGTCGTTGGGTGTGCTGCCGCTGCTGCCCACCGCGGTCCTGGTGTGGCAGGCGGCGCGCGGATGCGCGTCCGCGGCCGACGCGCTCGTCGAGAACAGCGGTTACGCCCTCGATCGTCAGGACGTCTCGCGCATCACCGTCGCCGTCCTCGCCGGCCCGCTGCTCGTGACCGCGGCGTCGCTGATCGTGCTGCAGGATGCGGCGAGCGTGCTGCCGGTAACGCCCCCGAACGCCGGTGCCGCGCTCGCGTGGGTCACCGGCATCTACCTCCTCGCGGCCCTCATCGGCATCGGGTCCCGCGTGTGGAGGCCGCTGGTGCGCTATTACGCAGCGCCCGACTGGCTCGTGCTCGCCTTCCGTCCGGCACTGCGGGTGCTGCTGGGAATGTTCGCCCTCGGTGGGGTGGTGGTCGTCGCCGGACTGCTGTGGTCGTGGAACGTCGTCGGTGAACTGCTCGCGCGCGGGGATCACTGGACCGGCGTGCTGGGGCTGACGGTGATGTCGATCCTGTACCTGCCCAACGTCATCATCGGTGCCGCTGCCGTCCTGGCGGGCAGCACCGTGCACTTCGGCGACATCCATCTGAGCCTGTTCGAGGCGACGGGCGGCGACCTCCCGGCACTGCCGGTGCTCGCGGCGGTCCCCTCGGGCCCGGCCGCAGCGTTCTGGCCGGTGCTGCTGGCCGTTCCGGCGACGATCGGTGCGCTGCTCGGCCGTTTCGCCGCGCAGCGAACCCTGCAGGCGAAGGCCGACGGTGCTCCGGTCGGCAGCGCCGATGCGGCATGGACGGTGCTCGCTGCCGCAGCGGGAGCCGGACTCGTCACGGCGCTGGCGACCTGGGTCGCGGGCGGTCCGCTCGGCGTCTTCGGCACGGTCGGCGCCAATTGGTGGCTCGCCGGAATCCTCGTCTTCGCCTGGTCGGGACTGCTCGGCATCATCACGGCCCAGCTGCTTGTGTGGCGCGAAGGACGATTGGCCGCGGCGGCGCTGCGCGCCGACATCGAGGTGGACGAGGAGATCTCGGAGGATGCGGCAGACGCGGCCCCGTCCGACAACACCGCCGACGGAGAGACCGACGCAGAACTCGAGGCGGCCGAGAGTGAGACCCCGGTACTCGAGGCTCCTGCGGCGGAGGACTCCGAGGCCGCTGATGTCGACAGTGCGGATGTCGACGGCGAGGATGTCGAGGACGCGGATGCCGACGAGGAGGAATCCTCCGTCGAGGACACCACCGCCGCCGAGCGCGAGGTCGCAGAAGTCGACGAGGACGAGGCCGACGAAGGCGATGCGACCGACGCCGCCGAGGACGACGACGTCATCGACGCCGAGGTGATCGAGGTCGTCGACGAGGATGATGCCGAGGACGACAGCGAGCCCGACGAGGAGGTCGCGAACAAGGCCGAGAAGGGCGCCGACTAGGCTCTCCTACGGCCGGTCGATCGGCCGACCCACCTCGACTTCACAGGAGTGGACCCTGACTGCCTCGCGTGACCAGCTGCCGCCCACCGCGCCGGCGCGGCTCGTCGTCCTCGCCTCGGGCACGGGCAGCCTCTTGCGTTCGCTGCTCGACGCCACCCGGACCGACGGATATCCCGCCACGGTCGTCGCTGTCGGTGTCGACCGCGAATGTCCCGCCGAAGGACATGCCGCGGACGAGGGGATCCCGTCGTTCCGCGTCGCGTTGCGCGACTTCGAGGACCGCACCGCGTGGGACCGCGCGCTGACCGACGCGGTCGCCGCCCACGAACCCGACCTCGTGGTGTCCGCGGGCTTCATGAAGATCCTGGGTTCGGCCTTCCTGGAGCGGTTCGCCGGCCGCATCATCAACACGCATCCCGCGCTGCTGCCGTCGTTCCCCGGCGCGCACGCCGTCGCCGACGCCCTGGCCTACGGCGTCAAGGTCACCGGTTCGACGGTGCATCTCGTCGACGGGGGAGTCGACACCGGGCCGATCCTCGCGCAGGAAGCCGTGCAGGTGCTCGACGACGACGACGAGGACACCCTGCACGAGCGCATCAAGGTTGTGGAGCGACGGCTGCTGGCCGAGATGGTCGCCGCCGTCGCCACCCGTGGAGTTGTTTCCGATGGACGAAAGGCCGTGATCCCCGGTGACCGAACGTAAGACTGTGCGCCGCGCGCTGGTCAGCGTGTACGACAAGAGCGGGCTGGTGGAGCTGGCGACAGGGCTCCACGCGGCAGGTGTCGAGCTGGTCTCGACCGGCTCCACGGCCAAGACCATCGCCGACGCAGGCGTGCCGGTGACGAAGGTCGAAGAACTGACCGGCTTCCCCGAGTGCCTCGAGGGCCGGGTCAAGACCCTGCACCCGCGCGTGCACGCCGGCATCCTCGCCGACACCCGCAAGCAGGACCACCTCGACCAGATCGCCGATCTCGGCATCGAGGCGTTCGAGCTCGTCGTCGTGAACCTCTACCCGTTCACGCAGACGGTCGCCTCGGGTGCGAGCCCCGACGAGTGCGTCGAGCAGATCGACATCGGCGGTCCGTCGATGGTGCGCGCTGCGGCGAAGAACCACCCGTCCGTCGCGGTCGTCGTCGACCCGGCCGCCTACGGTGACGTGCTCGCCGCCGTCGAGGGCGGCGGTTTCACCCTCGAGCAGCGCAAGCGTCTTGCCGCGCAGGCGTTCCAGCACACCGCCGCCTACGACGTCGCCGTCGCGAGCTGGATGAACAGCGGCTACGCAGCGCCCGAGGGCGACGAGTCGCAGTTCCCGGCGTGGACCGGCGCGACCTGGACCCGCGCGAACGTCCTTCGCTACGGCGAGAACCCGCACCAGGCCGCAGCCCTGTACGTGAACGAGGCCGGCGAGCCGGGGCTCGCGCAGGCCGAGCAGTTCCACGGCAAGGAGATGTCCTACAACAACTACCAGGACGCCGACGCCGCCTGGCGCGCCGCGCACGACCACAGCGAGCCGTGCGTCGCGATCATCAAGCACGCCAACCCGTGCGGTATCGCGATCGCCGACGACATCGCCACGGCACACCGCAACGCGCACGAGTGCGATCCGGTCTCGGCCTTCGGTGGCGTCATCGCCGCCAACCGTGAGGTGAGCGTCGAGATGGCCGAGCAGGTCGCCGAGATCTTCACCGAGGTGATCATCGCCCCGTCGTACGCCGACGGTGCCGTCGACGTGCTCTCCCGCAAGAAGAACATCCGCATCCTGCGCGCCGATTCGCCGAAGTCGGCTCCGGTCGAGATCCGTCAGATCTCCGGTGGGCTGCTGCTGCAGGAGCGCGACGTGCTCACCGCGGACGGCGACTCCACCGCCAACTGGCAGCTCGCGTGCGGCGAGGCTGCCGACGAGGCCACGCTGCGCGATCTCGAATTCGCCTGGCGCGCATGCCGTGCCGTGAAGTCCAACGCGATCCTGCTGGCTTCGGGCGGCGCGACCGTCGGTGTCGGCATGGGTCAGGTCAACCGCGTCGACTCGGCGCGACTCGCCGTGACCCGTGCGGGTGATCGTGTCGCCGGGTCGGTGGCCGCGTCGGATGCCTTCTTCCCGTTCGCCGACGGTCTGCAGGTGCTGACCGAGGCCGGCGTGAAGGCGATCGTGCAGCCGGGTGGCTCGGTGCGCGACAACGAGGTCATCGAGGCCGCTCGCGAGGCGGGCGTGACGCTGTACCTCACCGGCGCGCGGCACTTCGCGCACTAGTCACGACCACGCGCGGCACCCGCGCGCACCGTCGCTCAGGCGGCGTGCGCGTGGGTGCCGTTGTCGTGTGCGGTGTGTTCGACGGTGCGCTTGCCGCGGCCCTCGGAGATGACGAGCTTGGCGGCGCCACGGTCGAGCAGCTCGCGGATGAGATCCGCGGAGGCGGCGCCGCTCTCGGTACCGCCGACCCGGCTCAGGTCGATGGTGATGGCGTGACCGGTGAGGTCGTCGGGCAGTTCGGTCGACACGGTGCCGCCGGATTCGATTCGCAGTTTCATGGTGTTTCTCCTGTCGAGGTGATCTTGTACGGGTCGCGGTCGGGGATAGAGAAAGGGCACCCGGGGCGTATGTGCCCCGAGTGCCCGAGAACGAGTCGTCGTGTGACTTCTATTCTCGGGATCGCTCCGCCGCGAAGTGGAAGAAGAAGTGAGAAAACGGTACGGAACAACCGGCTACGTACATGTGCTTGTATCGCATCGGACCGTACCTTTCTCGTGTGAACCAGTTGGTTAACGGATGACCATACACGAACAACGCGGAATGGACATTTGTTATTTCTGCGTCGTCCGTGCGTGGGGTCGGGTGCTCAGCCCCTCAGCTTCTCGAGCCACGCCTCGAAACCGGACGTGAACTCGTCGGAGAAGGGCAGGTCGGCGACGTAATCGGCGCCCGTCGACTGCTGGTCGCCGATGTCCTTGAGCACGTGGTTGGTGCGCGTCATGCGCAGCGACGTCAGGCGGGTGTGGACGAGTGCCGCGTCGAGCGCGTCGACGTCCTCGACCCGCACCTGGATGTCCTTCGAGGAGACCGCGGTGAGCACCGGCAGGTCGCCGGCGACCTGTGCGGCGAGCATCCGCGGATCGAGCGCGTCCTCCTCGGCGAGCGCCTTCGCGTTGGCGGGGACGAGCCCGGCATTGCGCAACGGCTCGGGCAGGGTGTCGCTGAGGGTGCCGTCGGCGCGGAGCGACTCGACCGCACCCGTGAGCGCGACCCGCAGTTCGTCGGCGATCTGGACGGGGAGCTGTCCCGCGGCGACGACGGCGTCGAGCTGCGCGTCGATCTGGGCGGTCAGCAGGTCGAGCAGGCGCACGGCGAGCGGTTCGAGCAGACCGAGTCCGGCGACCGCGTCGTTGTCCTGGGCGAGCGACAGCGCGATCAGCGCGCCTTCGCTGTGCCCGACGACGTAGAGCCGCTCCGGGTCGACCCCGCGCTGCGAACCGAGGAAGGCGAGCGCGTCGGCGGCGCCGTCGATGAACGTCGAGAAGCCGAGATCGGCGACGTCCTCGACGCTGTACGGGCCGAGGCCGGTGACACCGCTGCCGAACTTGTCGTAGCGCAGGCTCGCGAAGCCCTTGCGTTCGAGCACGTCGGCGAGGTGCCGCAGGGTCCCGATCGATCCCGGGAGCAGTGCGCTGTCACCGTTGCGGTCGGTGGGGCCGCTGCCGGCGAGCAGCAGGACGGCGGGCACCGGACCCCTCATGGAGACGGGGACCCGCAGGCTGCCGTGCAGGGTGACGTCGCCGCTGGAAAAGGTGATCTCGGTGTCCGACATGTCATGTGTCTATCAGAAGTCGCCGGGCCGGCCCGTATCGAGGGCGCCGCGGTGTGGCGTCGGTTTCGTCCGTGACGAACGGGCACGGCGCACCCGGCGGTAACCCCGCACTCCGAGCCACCCGAACAGCGCCAGCAGGGGGATGACGAGCAGGGGAGCGAGCAACGCGATCAGCGATGTGACGAACGAGGTGACGCTCTCGACGATCGACAGCACCGGATTGCCGAAACCGGCGGTGGTCGCGGTGCTCGCGACCCGCGTACCCGTCTGCGCCGTGCTCACCGCCAGGGCGGTCGGGGCGCCGATGACGATGCCCGCGAGCGCCGCCATCGCCGGATCGAGGCTCGCGAAGGCCGCCCACGCCGCGAGCGCACCCGCGACCGGCCGGGTGACCGTGCCGACGGCGGACAGCGCGTTGTCCACGAGCGGCACGAGGTCGGCGACGACCTCCACGGCGGTGGCGATCGTCAGGGCGACGAGCGCCGAGGTGGACCCGAGCCACTGCATCGATTCGTTGAGGACGACTCCGAAGAGTTCGAAGTGGACCGCGGCCGACAGGAGCAGCAGCGGCAGGAAGGTGCGCAGCCCGGTGGCGGCCGCGAGCCCCAGCCCGAGCAGGGCCGCCAGGATCCAGGTGTCCATGCGGCGAGTGTAGGCGGACCGGTCGCGGGATCACGGATGCCGAAACTGCGGTTCGGTCGTACCTTGGGTGAGGTGACGTCACCCACACCGCGCCCCTCCACGGTCGGCGAGCTCCGCGCCTCCGGCCACGTGCAACGGTCCGTCAAGGACGAGATCCGGCACAACCTGCTCGCTGCGCTGCGCGACGGTACCGATCCGTGGCCCGGAATCCTCGGTTTCGAGGACACCGTCGTCCCGCAGCTCGAACGCGCCCTCATCGCCGGCCACGACGTGGTCCTGCTCGGCGAACGCGGCCAGGGCAAGACGCGCCTGCTGCGCACCCTGCCGCTGCTGCTCGACGAATGGACCCCGGTCATCGCCGGCTCCGAACTCGGCGAGCACCCCTACGAACCCATCACCCCGGCGTCGATCCGCCGTGCCGCCGAACTCGGCGACGACCTGCCCGTCGCGTGGCGGCACCGCAGCGAGCGGTACGCCGAGAAGCTCGCGACCCCCGACACCTCGGTCGCCGACCTCGTCGGCGACGTCGACCCCGTGAAGGTCGCGGAGGGTCGCAGCCTCGGCGACCCGGAGACGATCCACTTCGGTCTCGTGCCCCGCGCGCACCGCGGCATCGTCGCCGTCAACGAACTGCCCGACCTCGCCGAACGCATCCAGGTGTCGCTGCTCAACGTCATGGAGGAACGCGACATCCAGGTCCGTGGCTACACGCTGCGCCTGCCCCTCGACGTGCTGCTCGTCGCGAGCGCGAACCCCGAGGACTACACGAACCGCGGTCGCATCATCACCCCGCTCAAGGACCGTTTCGGCGCGGAGATCCGCACGCACTACCCGACCCGGCTCGAGGACGAGATCGCCGTCATCGAGCAGGAGGCGCACCTGCAGTCCCGCGTGCCCGACTATCTCTTCGAGATCCTCGCCCGGTTCACCAGGCTGCTGCGCGAATCGACCTCCGTCGACCAGCGTTCGGGTGTCTCGGCACGGTTCGCCGTCGCCGGCGCCGAGACCGTCTCGGCCGCGGCACTGCACCGCGGTGCGGTCCTCGGTGAGGACGATCCGGTCGCGCGTCCCGTCGACCTCGGCACGGTCGTCGAGGTGCTCCGCGGCAAGGTGGAGTTCGAATCCGGCGAGGAGGGAAGGGAATTCGAGATCCTCGATCACCTCCTCCGGCGCGCCACGGCCGAGACCGCCCGCTCGCGGCTCGCGGGCGTCGACCTCGGGCCGCTGGTCGCCGCCGTCGAACAGGGTGATCCGGTGGTCACCGGTGAGCGGATCACCGCGAAGGTGCTGCTCGACGAACTGCCCGAACTGCCCGTCCTCGACGCCGTCGCCGAGCGGCTCGGCGCCACCGACACCGGAACCCGCGCCGCGGCAGTGGAACTCGCCCTCGAGGGTCTGTACCTGGCGCGGCGCATCGCCAAGGACACCGGCGACGACGGATCGGCGGTGTACTCCCGATGAGCAGGTCGGCCCGCTACGGTCCGTATGCCGGGGGCGATCCGCTCGCCCCGCCGGTGGACCTGCGCGACGCGCTCGCCGCGATCGGCGACGACGTCATGGCCGGCGCGTCACCCAAGCGCGCCCTGCGGGAGTTGCTGCGCCGCGGACAGGACGGTATGCGCGGCCTCGACAAGCTTGCCGCGCAGGCGAACCGGCGTCGACGTCAGCTGCTCGACCGCACCAACCTCGACGGCACCCTGCGCGAGGTGCGCGAACTCCTCGACCGCGCCGTGCTCGAGGAGCGCAAGGAGCTGGCCCGTGCCCTCGACGACGACGCGCGGTTCGCGGAGATGCGGATCGAGGAACTACCGCCGTCGACGGCGCAGGCCGTGCAGGAACTGGCCGACTACGACTGGCGCAGCGCGCAGGCCCGGCAGGACTACGAGAAGATCCGCGACCTGCTCGGCCGCGAGATGCTCGACCAGCGCTTCACCGGGATGAAGCAGGCGCTCGAAGGGGCCACCGACGAAGACCGGCAACGCATCTCGGAGATGCTGAACGACCTCAACGATCTGCTCGACAAGCACTCCCGCGGTGAGGACACCGAGGAGGACTTCGAGCAGTTCATGGCCGAGCACGGCGAGTTCTTCCCGGAGAACCCGCAGAACGTGGAGGAACTGCTCGACTCCCTCGCGCAGCGGGCCGCGGCTGCGCAGCGGCTGCGCAACTCGCTCACCCCCGAGCAGCGCGACGAACTCGACGCCCTCGCGCAGCAGGCCTTCGGATCCCCGGATCTGATGAGCCAGCTCGACCGTCTCGACGGCCACCTGCGTGCCGCGCGTCCCGGCGAGGACTGGACCGGCTCCGAGCAGGTGCGCGGCGAACAGGGCATGGGTCTCGGTGAGGCCACCTCGGCGCTGCAGGAGCTGTCCGAACTCGACCAGCTCGCCGAGCAGCTGTCGCAGCAGTACGCCGGGGCGTCGCTCGACGACATCGACCTCGACGCGCTCGCCCGTCATCTCGGGCCCGAGGCCGCGGCCGATGCACGCACCCTCGCCGAACTCGAGAAGGAACTGCAGCGGCAGGGCTTCTTCGACCGGGGTGCCGACGGACAGTGGCGACTGTCGCCCAAAGCCATGCGCCGGCTCGGCGAGGCGGCTCTGCGCGACGTCGTGAATCGCATCTCGTCGCGCACCGGGCAACGCGAGTCGCGGCGGGCGGGCGTGCTCGGCGAACCGACCGGCGCGTCGAAGACATGGGAGTTCGGCGACACCGAACCGTGGGACGTCGTGCGGACCCTCACCAACGCGACCCTGCGCAGTCCCGGTCTGCCGGTGCGGATGTCGGTGCAGGACGTCGAGGTGATCGAGACCGAACAGCGGACGCAGGCGGCCGTCGCGCTACTCGTCGACACGTCGTTCTCGATGGTCATGGACGGTCGCTGGGTGCCGATGAAACGCACGGCCCTCGCGCTCAACCATCTCGTGTCCACGCGCTTCCGCGGGGATGCGCTGCAGCTCATCGCGTTCGGCCGGCACGCTCGTGTGGTGTCGGCGCCCGAACTCGCCGGGCTCGACGGCGTCTACGAGCAGGGCACCAACCTGCACCACGCCCTGATGCTCGCGGGTCGTCACCTGCGTCGACATCCCAACGCGCAACCGGTGGTCTTCGTCGTCACCGACGGTGAACCCACCGCCCACCTCGAACCGGACGGCTTCGCGGCCTTCGACTACCCGCCGAGCGCACGCACTCTGGGGCTGACGGTGCGCGAACTCGACCACATCGCGCGGCTCGGCGCCCAGGTCACGATCTTCCGGCTCGGCAGCGATCCGGGGCTCGCGCGGGTCGTCGACGTGCTGGCGCGTCGCGTCGGGGGACGGGTGGTCGCGCCCGACGTCGACGGTCTCGGGGCGGCGGTCGTCGCCGACTACGTGCGGGCCCGTCGGCGGTCGTAGGAACTCTCAGCGGCGCACGGATCGCCACGTGGTCGTCGCGGCGGCGGACAGCAGGGCGGCGGTCACCCAGAAGATCGACGCGACCCCGGCGACCCCGGCGATCGCGCCGGCCACCATGGGCACCGCGACCTGCCCGAGACGGTTGCCGGTCAATCGCACCGCCAGCGCCGACGCGCGGTCGGCCGGTGCGACGAGTTCGACCACCCACGTCATGGTCAGGGGTTGGCCGACGCCCCAGAACATTCCGCACACGGCCAGCAAGGCGCCGATGACCCACGGGTTCGGCACGAGCGGCAGCAGCGCGACGGGCACGATGGTCCCGGCGGTCGCGGAGACGAGCAGCCACCTGCGCGGAATCCGGCGCAGCGCCCACGGCAGCAGGGCACGCGAGACGATGGACGCCACGGTGCGGGCGGTGAGCAGGATCGACACCAGCAGCACACCGAACCCGAACTGCTCGCCGAGCAACGGCAGGTAGGCGACGACGAGGTCGACCGAGGCGAGGACCACCAGGCTCGACAGCATCGCGGGCTTCATGCCCTTCGTCCCGAGCATCGACAGGATCGACTGGGGCGCGCCGTCCTCCGCGGTGCGGCCGGAGCCGGGCGGTTCACGAAGTCCCAGCACGAGTGGAAGGGAGAGCAGCGAGACCACCGTCATGGCCAGCAGTGCGCCGGTGGTCTCGACGGAACCGTTGCCGTCACCGGTGGTCGCGGCGATCACGCCGGAGACCGGCACACCGACGGCCTGCCCGACCGATACACCCAGCGTGAGACCGGCGAACCCGCGATCCAGTTGACCCGGCGGCGACAGGATCGACACGAACGCCTGTCCCGACACCGTGACGAGCAACTGCCCGAGACCGAGCACGACGTTGCCGGCGGCGAGCACGGGCAATCCCGAACTGAGAGCGATCAACCCGGCGCCGACCGTGGTGACGACGATGCCCGAACGGAGAATGGCGGTCGCGTGGCCGCGGTCCACGGCGCGTCCCATCCGCACCGCCGCGATCAGTGGGACGATGGCGTAGAGCGCGGTGACGGCACCGATGGTCGTCGCGTCACCGCCGAGCGCGAGGATCCGGTAGGAGACCAGGACGCGGATCGACTGGAATGCCGCGTGCAGCAGGGCTGTGGACAAGCACAGGTACAGCAGCCAGTGACGCGGAGGATGCGGCATATGTCAGACGCCGGCCGTCACGACCCGGTCGCCGAGCGGCGACTGCAAGGAGACCTCGAGGGTGCCGGCGACGGCGACCATGATGCACATGCGGTCCTGCATCTCCGGCAGCGTGCCGCCGAGCAGCGTCACCGTCACCGCGTCGTCCGTTTCGGTGACGGTCGCGTCGACGCCGAAGCACTCGGGGGTGCCCGTCTCGAAGTGCAGGGCGATCCGGTCGTCGCTCACCCGCGACCACGACAGGATCGTCAGCGGATGTGCGTCGACGATGTCGGGTCGCGGCGAGAACGCCGTCGCCCCTGCCGGAACCGGTTCCTCGGGCAGTGCAGGGACGTCCGGTGTACCCGAACTCGATCCGCAGGCCGCGATGATCAGGTACATCGCGAGGACGGTGATTCCCCGGCAGACACGGACGACGGAACGCATGGTTCCCACGGTATTCCCGTGTCGTGTGTTCCTCATGCCAGCAGGGCGGCGGTCACGCCGATCGCAGGGATGGAGGCGAGGGTGGTGACGAGTGCGGCGTCGCGGGCGAGCACCGTGCCGCGACCGTAGGCACTGGCGTAGACGAACACGTTCTGCGCGGTCGGCAGTGCCGCGACCACCACGACGGCGAACAGCGCATGGCCGTCGAGGCCGAACACGAAACGCCCCATCAGGTACGCGAGCACGGGCTGGGCGAGGATCTTGAGCACCGAGGCGAGCGCGATGTCGCGGCGCGGGCTCGTCCCCTTCTCGAGCACTCGCACGCCCTGCAGCGACAACCCGAACGCGAGCAGCGCACCGGGAACAGACGCGCCGCCGAGCAGATGGAACGGCTGCAGCAGCGCTTCGGGAGGCGTCCACCCGCTGATCGCGATGGCGAGCCCGGCCGCGGCGGCCAGGACGATGGGGTTCTTGAACGGCGCGAGCAGGGTGTCGAGGCGCGAGACCCCGGCGCGCATCGTCGACAGGTCGAGCATCGTCAGCGCGATGGGGGAGAGCACGACGATCTGGAACAACAGCAGGGGAGCGACGAACGACGCGTCGCCGAGCACGAAGACCGCGATGGGGATGCCGAGGTTCGCGGAGTTGACGTAGCCGGCGCACAGCGCGCCGATGGTGGCCTCGGGAACTGCACGTCGCAGCCAGAGCTTCGCGACGACGAAGTGCACGATCGCGACGGCGAACGCCGTGGCCGCCGCGATGTAGAGATTGGGCGAGAAGATCACCGACAGGTCGGACGTCGCGAGCACGTCGAACAGCAGCGCGGGGGTGGCGACGAAGAAGACGAGCCGGCTGAGCACCGTCTGCGCCTCGTGCCCGAGTGTGCCCAGGCGCCCCAGCGTGAAGCCGATGGCGATGATCACGAAGATGACACTGAACCCCGCGATCACACCCGACACGGTTGCCTAGTCTAAGGACCCTGTGGATGAGTTCCCGAGGCAGGCGCCCGGAGCGCAGTTCTTGTCGATCAAAGCCGAATTTTTCGACGACAACTGCTCACTCAGGAACGTTCATCCACAGGGCGACGATCCGGGGTTCCACGTCGGGCGTACGTTGTGCAGGCTTCCGCCATGGGGGAATTCGACGAACCGTTCAGCGGCACCGACGCGCTGGCCGGAAAATGCCTGACGCCGTACCGACTGCGGACCATGCGCCGGCTGCATCGCGACGTGTACATCCATCCCGACGCGGAGATGACTGCGCTGCGACGTGCGCGTGCGGCGTGGTTGTGGACGCGAGGCGGTGGCGTACTGGCAGGGCTGTCCGCTGCCGCGGTGCACGGCAGCAGATGGGTCGACGGTCGTGCGCCGGCGGAGCTGCTCCGGACCGGGAGTCGCCGCGGCACGGCCGGGGTGAGGGTGCACGGCGACACCGTGCTCGAGGAGGAGGTCTGCGAGCGCGAGGGGATGTCGGTGACGACTGCTGCGCGGACCGGTTTCGATCTCGCCCGGTGGCTGGCACCCGCGCGAGCCGTCGAACAACTCGATGCGTTGTGTCGAGCCACCGGGCTGGACCCGGCAGACATCCTCACCGTCGCCGACCGGCACCGCGGGGAGCGCGGACTTCCGCAGGTGCGCGCGGTCGTACCCCGCGTGGATCCCGGCGCCGAGTCTCCACCCGAGACCAGGGTCCGCCTGTTGCTCGTGCACCACGGACTACCGGCGCCGGCCACCCAGGTGCCGATCGTCGACGAGGGCAGGGTGATCGGTTGGGCGGACATGGGGTGGCACGAATGGCGCACCGCCGTCGAGTACGACGGGGTGCACCACTGGACCGACGAGCGTCAGCGCACCAAGGACATCGAGCGCTACGAGTCGTTCGCCTCGCTGGGCTGGTCGGTGATCCGGGTGAACTCCGAGCAACTCCGAATGCGTCCGCTGACGATCGTCGAACGGGTCCGCAGGGCGCTGCGGGCGTCGGGCGCACCCGTGTGACGTGCACTTCTCGTCGAAAATTCCGACGAATTTCGACAAGACCTGCACATACGACGACGCCGCCCCTCCCGATGGAGAGGCGGCGTCGGAAGCTACGACCTACTTGCTGCTGACGTAGGGGAGCAGAGCCATCTCGCGGGCGTTCTTCACCGCGACGGCGACCTGACGCTGCTGCTGCGGGGTCAGGCCGGTGACGCGACGGCTGCGGATCTTGCCGCGGTCGGAGATGAAGGTGCGGAGCAGGTTGACGTCCTTGTAGTCGACGTACTCGATCTTCGCCGCGAAGAGGGGGTTCTTCTTGGGCTTGCGTCCCTCTACGGCACGCGACTTCTTCGACGGTCCTCGCTTGACTGCCATATCTCGCTCCTCACCAGCTCGACTTGTGGACGCCGGGTAGTTCCCCGCGGTGGGCGAGTTCACGCACACGCACTCGTGAGAGCCCGAACTTTCGCAGGTGGCCGCGCGGGCGGCCGTCCGCAGCGTCTCGATTGCGCAATCGTACCGGACTGGCATCGCGGGGTAGACGCTGCAGTGTCCGCTGGGCTTCGCTGCGCTCCTCGGGCGAGGACGACGGTCGGCGCACGACCTCCTTCAGTTCCGCGCGCCGCTCGGCGTACCGGGCCACGATCGCCTTCCGTCGCTCGTTGCGTGCGACCTTCGATTTCTTCGCCACGACTACTTCTCCTCGCGGAAGTCGACGTGTCTGCGCAGCACGGGGTCGTACTTGCGCAGGACGAGACGGTCGGGATCGTTCCGGCGGTTCTTCCGGGTGACGTAGGTGTAGCCGGTTCCCGCGGTCGAGCGAAGCTTGACGACGGGCCGGATCTCGCTGCGTGCTGCCATCAGAACTTCTCCCCGCGGGCGCGCAGACGCGCGACGACGCTCTCGATGCCGTCGCGGTCGACGATCTTGATGCCCTTGGTGGACAGGTTCAGCGTGACCCGGCGTCCGAGCGAAGGTACGAAATAGGTTCTGCGCTGGATGTTCGGGTTCCACCGCCGGCTGGTGCGGACATGGGAGTGCGATACGGATCTCCCGAAACCGGGTCGCCGTCCGGTGAGTTGGCACGTGGCCGACACGTCGGCTCCTTTCGTAGGTAACGACAATCATTTTCGACAAAGTGCTTCGCCGACTGTACGCTCAGATGTCGTTAATGACAATCGTTATCGAAAGGAGTCCTGTGGACACCAGGACGCCGCTCGTCATCGTCTGCGGATGGCGCGGACGGACTGCGCAGGTCGCGCGGTCGCTCCTGCGTCCGGGCACCGCGGTCGTCCACCACGACCTGTCCGGTCTCGACCAGGGCGTACTCCGCCGCTCAGTGCTCACCGTCGAGGGCGAACGCACCGAGATCCTCGAACTCGCGCACGGGTGCGTCTCCTGCACGCTGCGCGAGGATCTGTTGCCGCTTCTGCGCCGCATGCGCGACTACAGCAGCGTCGACCGGATCGTGCTGCACCTCGACCCGCAACTCGAACCCGAGGCACTGTGCTGGGCAGTCGAACATGTCGTGGTGAGCGGGATCGTCGGTCGTGTCGACGGACCCGCGTCCCTCGATGTCCGAGTGGACGGCGTCGTGACCTGCCTCGACGCCGCGACCTGGCTCGAGGACGCGACGGGCGACGACGAACTGAACGAGCGTGTCGACGACGACCGCACCCTGGCGCAGGTCGTCGTCGGCCAGGTCGAGTTCGCCGATGCGTTGGTGGTGCTTCCGGGAGCGGACGGCTGGCAGCAGGCACGCCTGCACGCGGTGCTCACCCGACTCGCCCCGGACGCGCCGATCGCGTGGGCGGGGGAACCGGACGTCGAGCGGCTCCTCCGCGAGATACCCGCCACCGCCCGTCGGGGGACGATCGACGGGGCGCACTCGCCTCTCCTACGAGGTCAACCGCCCCTCGACGACGACTGCGGAATCCGCCTCGTCGAGTTCTCCGCCGACCGGCCGTTCCATCCGGAACGTCTCCACCACGCGATCGACGTGCTGCTCGACGGCGTCGTGCGCGCCCGAGGGCGACTGTGGGTCGCCACCCAACCCGACAATGCGCTGCTCGTCGAATCCGCCGGTGGAGGACTGCGGGTCGCTCATGCCGGCATGCCGGGCCGTGGCTCGTGTCGATGACTCCCGAGCAACAGCGCGAGATCCCGCCGGAACGCCGCGCGATGGCGTCGCTGCGCTGGGACGAACGCTACGGCGACCGGGACACGAGCATCGTCGTCCTCGTCCACGACGCCGACCCGGATCTCATCGACCGCACCCTGCGTGCGGCAGTCGTGACCGACGACGAGTTCGACCGCCCCGACCTGTGGCCGACCTGGCACGACCCCTTCGGTCGATTCCACGAAGACCCATGTGACGACCTCCCGGCAGACCGCCGCGACAACGAGAGAGAGGAACACCGATGAAACCGGCGGCCCTGCATCCCGACTACCACCCCGTGGTCTTCCGGGACGCCAACACCGGCGCCACCTTCCTGACCCGTTCCACCGCGACATCCGAACGCACGACCGTCTGGTCGGACGGCCGTACCTACCCGCTGATCGTCGTCGATGTCACGAGCGACTCGCACCCGTTCTGGACGGGCGCCGCCCGCCTGCTCGACACCGCCGGTCGCGTCGAGAAGTTCGAGCGCAAGTACGGCCGGCGCCGACCCTGATCCCCGAACCTCCCGACATCGAAGGAGAACGACATGGCAGTCCCCAAACGCAGGAAGTCCCGCTCGAACACCCGTCATCGCCGGTCGCAGTGGACGGCGAAGGTCCCCGATCTCGTGCCGGTCACGGTCGACGGAACGACAGTGAAGGTGCCCCGCAGGCTCGTCGAGGCCGTGCACAGGGGTGACGTCGATCCCCGGACCGACTGAGTCGTAGAGCCCGCCCGCCACCGCGGGTTCTCAGCGCGCTCTCAGTAGGGGCAGGCCACAATGGTGATCATGCGCATTCTGGTGGTCGACGACGACCGTGCGGTGCGGGAGTCGCTGCGCCGGTCACTGAGTTTCAACGGATACACGGTCGACCTCGCGACGGATGGGCAGGACGCCCTCGAGCAGGTCGCGGCGTCGCGTCCGGATGCGATGGTGCTCGACGTGATGATGCCGCGCGTCGACGGTCTCGAGGTGTGCCGCCGACTGCGCAGCACCGGCGACGACCTGCCGATCCTCGTCCTTACCGCGCGCGACTCCGTCTCGGAGCGGGTCGCGGGTCTCGACGCGGGCGCCGACGACTACCTGCCGAAACCGTTCGCGCTCGAGGAACTGCTCGCGCGGCTGCGGGCGCTGCTGCGTCGTGCCGCGCCCGACCCGGACTCGTCCGCCGACGAGGTGCTGCGGTTCGCCGACCTCAGCCTCGACCCCGCGACCCGCGAAGTCACCCGCGGTGACCGGCAGATCAGCCTCACCCGCACCGAGTTCTCCTTGATGGAGATGCTCATGGCGAACCCGCGGAGGGTGCTCACGCGCAGCCGCATCCTCGAGGAGGTGTGGGGTTACGACTTCCCGACCTCCGGCAACGCCCTCGAGGTCTACGTGGGGTACCTGCGACGCAAGACCGAGGCCGGTGGAGAACCGCGCCTGATCCACACGGTGCGCGGCGTCGGGTACGTGCTGCGCGAAACCCCGCCGTGAGCGACCCGATGCGACCACCTCTTCTTCTGACCCGCTCGGTGCCGCTGCGCACCCGCGTCACGCTCCTCGCGGCCGGCGCGGTGGCGCTCGCCGTCGCCGTCACCTCCATCGCGGCCTACGCCGTCGTCTCGCGGGCGTTGTACTCGGAGGTCGACACCCAGTTGCGGGCGCGGGCCGCCGCGCTCGTCGAGTCGAGCACCCTCATCACCTATGACCCGCGCTATATCGGTGGGGCCCAGCTCTACAGCTCCGACATCAGCGTGGCCCTGATCTACCCGGATCTCGGCAGGTACGTGCCGCCGGGCTCGTCGGTCCCCATCGGCGAATCCGAACTGGCGGTGGCCGAGGGCGACCGTGAGTCGTCGCTTCGCACCGTCGCCCAGCAGCGCGTACTGGCCCAGCGCATGCCCGATGGCAGCACGGTCGTGATCGCGCAGCGCCTGCGTCCCACCGTCGAGATCCTCAACCGCCTGGCGAGTGTGCTGTTCATCGTGGGCGGGTGCGGGGTGGTGCTCGCCGCCGCCGTGGGTGCGACGGTCGGCCGTACGGGTCTGCGTCCCGTCGCCCGGCTCACCGCCGCCGCCGAGCGGGTCGCCCGCACCGACGACCTGCGGCCCATCCGGGTGACCGGCCACGACGAGCTCGCCCGTCTCACCGAGAGCTTCAACATGATGCTGCGCGCGCTCGCCGAGTCGCGGGAACGGCAGAGCCGGCTGGTCGCCGACGCCGGTCACGAACTGAAGACACCGCTGACCTCATTGCGGACCAACATGGAACTGCTCATCGCGGCGAGCCGTCCCGGTGCACCGAGCCTGCCCGACGAGGACATGGCCGAGTTGCGGGCCGACGTCATCGGCCAGATCGAGGAGTTGTCGACGCTCGTCGGTGATCTCGTCGACCTCGCCCGTGAGGATGCGCCGGAGACGGTCTTCGAGGTCGTCGACGTCGCCGAGGTGGTGGACCGCAGTCTCGAACGCGCGCGTCGACGGCGTACCGACATCGAGTTCCGGGCGACCACCGAGCAGTGGTTCGTCTTCGGCGACCAGGCCGGACTCACCCGCGCCGTGGTCAACGTCCTCGACAACGCGGCCAAGTGGAGCCCGGCGGGGGAGGACGTCGTCGTGAACATGCGGCAGATCGCCAGTGGCCTGATGGAACTGACCGTCGACGACGCCGGCCCGGGGATCCCGGAGGAGGAACGCGAGCTGGTGTTCGAGCGGTTCTACCGGGCGACGACCGCGCGGTCGATGCCGGGATCCGGTCTGGGACTGGCCATCGTGCGACAGATGGTCACGAAGCACGGCGGGACGATCGCCGTCGAACGGTCGGATCGTGGTGGCGCGCTGATCCGCATCGTGTTGCCCGGCACACCGACCCTCGATGGAGAGACGCACCCCACCGAGATCGGATGAATTCGACAGCGAAATCGCGGGTACTTCTGAGGCGACTCTCAGCTGCCCGGTCCATGCTGGACGAAGAAGGGCGGAGGTGCTCGACGCACCCCGCATGATCGGCCACCGCACGCCGACGTCGACCCGTATGCGTCCGGTGGCCCCGGCGGACGAAGGCGAAGTGACGAATGAGTGAGGACCCCACCCGCGGCGCGGGAGCACCGCAACCGCAACCCCATCCGTACGGCCCCGGTGGATACACCGACCCCTACGCGCAGGCCGCCCAGCAGCCGGCACCTCCGCCGCCGGCGCCGGGACCGAATCACCCAGCACCGAATCACACGGCATCGAATCGCATGCCGGGCCGTTCCGCCCTCGTCGTCGGTGCCATCGCACTGGCGCTGGTGAGCGGCGGCATCGGTGGCGCGGTCGGCGCGTGGTCGATGCGCGACTCGTCCGGACCGGTCGTCAACTCCCTCGACGCCCCGCGGCCCGAGACACAGACGATCGCCGCCGCTCCCGAGGGCAGCGTGCAGGCCGTCGCCGACAGGGTCGTGCCGAGCGTCGTACGGATCGAGGTCCTCGGTCGCACGGGTGCCGGTGAGGGTTCGGGTGTGGTCCTGTCCTCGGACGGATTGATTCTCACCAACAACCACGTCGTGGCGGGTGGCGGGCAGGGCGCGCGCCTGACGGTCTACTTCTCGGACGGTTCCACCGCACCGGCGACGGTCGTCGGCGCGGACGCGGTCTCGGACATCGCCGTCATCCGGACGGAAGGTCGCACCGACCTCACACCTATCGAACTCGGCAGCGCCGAGAACCTGGCGGTCGGCCAGGAGGTCGTGGCCGTCGGTTCGCCACTCGGACTCCAGAGCACCGTGACGGCGGGCATCGTCTCGGCCCTCAACCGTCCCGTCTCCACGAGCGGGGACACTGCCAACCAGGCGTCGGTCATCGACGCGATCCAGACCGACGCGGCGATCAACCCGGGCAACTCCGGTGGCGCGCTCGTCGACATGGAAGGTCGCCTCGTCGGCATCAACACCGCGATCGCCACGGCCGGCGGACAGTCGGGCTCGATCGGCCTCGGCTTCGCGATCCCCGTCGAGCAGGCCCGGCGCATCGCGCAGGAACTCGTCGACACCGGGCAGGCGACGCACTCGATCATCGGTGTCCAGGTCCCGTCCCGGGACAACGCCTACGGCGCGCGCGTCGTGGAAGTCGTACCCGACGGGCCGGCCGATCGTGCGGGCATCCCGAACAACGCGCTCATCGTCCGCGTCGACGAGCGGGTCATCACCGACGGCGACTCGCTCATCGCCGCGATCCGCTCCCGCGCTCCCGGCGAGACCGTGAAGATCACCTACCGCACGGCCGACGGTGAGGAGAACACCGTCGACGTCGTGACCACCGCAGATTCCGCCGGACGATGAGGGACGACATGGACATAGCTCACATTTCGGTACAAGAGCCGCATGCTCTCGACCCGCAAACTACCGTGGACCTCATGGAACTCGAAGCTCCCAGAAAAGGCCGCGCGCTCGTCGTCGTCGTCGACGACCGCGTCTCCCACGGCGACAGTCCGGACTCCGCGGGCCCGCTGGTCACGGAGCTTCTCGTCGAAGGTGGCTTCGCGGTCGACGGTGTCGTGACGGTCGCGGCCGACGAGGTCGAGATCCGAAATGCACTCAACACCGCGGTGATCGGCGGTGTCGACCTGGTGATCTCCGTCGGTGGCACCGGTGTCACCCCGCGCGACGTGACTCCCGACGCGACCGAGGACGTGCTCGATCACGAGATTCGCGGCATCGCCGAGGCGCTGCGTTCGTCGGGCCTGGCGTCGGGTGCCGTCGACGCCGGCCTCTCCCGCGGTCTCGTGGGCGTCTCCGGATCGACGCTGGTGGTGAACCTCGCGTCGTCGCGTCCCGCCATCCGCGACGGGATGGCGACCCTGCTTCCTCTCGCGGCGCACGTCATCGAAGAGCTGTCCTGGATGGAGGAGTGACGCCATGTCCGGCGACCCTGCGGACCCGCAGGAGCCCGACGAGGTGACCGAAGCAAAGCGTGAGAGCCGTGCCCGGATCGACCGGGCACGGCTGGCGCGCATCTTCGGAGATGTACTTCCCGAGACGACACGCGACGAACGGGGCGAGAGCGACTCCGGCGGTGGCGGCTCGGACGAATGGCTGCGCAGGCAGGTGCCTCCACACCACTCCGGTGAGTGATCTGCATCACTGACGTCGAGTTGCGCTCAACCGGATTCCAACCCGTTGTCGACCGCAACGAAACGTCGCCGCAACGATCCGTTCATCTCCGTCTGGTCCGCGCGATGTTTGTGATCTGTGTTTCCGGTCACATAAGGTATTTTGTCCTGCACTCCGGGTGCAATAAGAATGTGGCTTCTACCTGCGCCGATGTGGCGCTGATCGAGTCCTGTACGTGTAATCCTGGGTTACATATTCCAACCTGATAGGTGTCCTATTTGACCGCTTCGGTGAACGGTCGGGCGTGTGATCTGCACCGCGCCTATACCGGAGCGTTACGAAAGCTAGGCGTTGCTCTAGGAATGGTCACGGTCTAATCTCCCTCTCAGGTTCAAACCGGTCGAGCCCAGGCTTCACAGCCTGGGCTCGGTCACGAATCGGTAAAGCAAAACCGTGCGGACGATGGACGTAACCGACACACCGACGGCTGATCCGCCGGTGTGTTCGCTGTGGACAGCGACCCGCGGGCGACAGGGCGACCACTTGTTGTCGGACGCGGTGCGCAACCCGGCACGCAGAGAACGGATGAGGCATTCATGAAGATTCAGACGCGACGTGGCTTCCGGGCCGCCCGCAACGCCACGGTGGCAGCAGCTGCTGTGGCCGGTCTGGTTCTCGGATCGGCCGGCGCCGCAGGTGCCGAGGTCAACGACCAGAACCGGATCGTCTCCAACGGCCACGAGGTCATCGTCACGCAGGAGGACACCTTCATCAACGGTGTGCCCCCGATCGGCGGCAGCCCGATGAGCCGCGAATGGTTCCACAACGGCCGCGGCATCGCGAACATCGTCGGCCCCGAGGCGGCGGACTTCGAGGGCTCGACCTTCCAGTTCGGCTACCAGGTCGCATGGTCGGCGTCGGTCGACGGTGCCATCGGTTTCGGATGGCAGAGCCCGAGCCTTGACGCAACCTTCACCGCCACGCAGGTGGAGGAAAAGATTGTCGACAAGGACGGAAAGCCTGTCTACCAGTACGACAAGGATGGAAATCCGATCCTCGACAAGGACGGGAAGCCAGTCCCCGCATACACCAAGACCAACGTGATTGCGCCCTCTGCCAAAGTAGGCGGCCTGCTTCCGCAGGGCACTGCCGGTATCGAACTGACTCCTGCTCCGGGCATCGAGGAGGTCGTCGTTGCCGAGGGCGAGTTCGACGGCGACTTCAAGGAAGTCCAGATCGCCAACGTCCACGGTGCCGCCACTGGCGTCATCGGACCGGTTTCCCTCCGTCCGTTCGTCCGCGTGATCACGGCCAACGGCGACAACGTCACCACCTACGGCCAGGTCTGGACCCTCTAGTCCTGCTCCGCGCCATCCCGCAAGAAATCCCCACCACCACAAACGGAGTAATCATGGGAATCAAGTCGCGTGGCTTCAAGGCCGCTCGTAACGCCGCCGTCGCCGGTGCCGCTGTCTTCGGCCTGGTCCTCGGTGCCTCGGGTGCCGCCTCGGCCGAGGTCAACGACCAGAACCGCATCGTCTCCGACGGCCTCGAGGTCGTCGTGACCCAGGAGGACACCTTCATCCAGGGTGTCCCCGCTCTCGGTGGCAGCCCGTTCAACCGCGAGTTCTTCCACAACGGCCGTGGCACCGCCAACCTGATCGGTGAGGGCGCAGCCGACGCCGAGGGCACGACCTTCCAGTTCGGTTACCAGTTCGCCTGGGCCGGCAGCATCGACGGTGCCATCGGCGTCACCTACTCCACCCCTCAGCTCGAGGTCGGACTGGGCGCCAAGGACGGCCCGACTGCCAAGGTCACCGACATCCTTCCGCAGGCCTACGCCGAGCTCGAGCTGACCCCGGCTCCGGGCATCGAGGAGCTCGTCGTCGCCGAGGGCGAGTTCGACGGTGACTTCAAGACCGTTCAGTTCTCCAACGTCCACGGCACGGCCTCCGGCGTCCTCGGCGCTGTCCAGGTCCGTCCGTTCGTTCGCGCCATCACGGCCAACGGCGACAACGTCACCACCTACGGCGCTCCCTGGACCGTCTAGGACGTAGACGTCCGGCTCACGCCGAACACAGCACGGAAGACCGGGCTCGCTCGAATCTCGAGCGGGTCCGGTCTTTTTCGTCGGCCACCTATTCGATTCCGGGGCTGGGCTTGGCGTGCGCGCCGCCCTGACCCGACTGCGCGGCCTGGGCTTCGAGGATGTCGCGGATCTGGATGAGCAGGTCCTCGGCGCTGGCCTGCTTGTCCTCCGGCTCGGTGACGAACTTCTTCTTCGCGGCATTGGCGGGGACGATGAGCACGAAGTAGACCACGGCGGCGATGATGATGAAGTTGATGATCGCGGAGATCACCGCGCCGATGTCGACGAAGGTTTCCGGGTTGCCGCTCACGATCTCGAAGCCCCAGCCCATCTCGTTGTCGCCGCCGATCGCGCTGACGAGCGGCTCGATGATGTACTGGGTGAAGGCCGTGACGATGGCGGTGAACGCGGCACCGACCACGACCGCGACGGCGAGATCGAGGACGTTGCCCCTCAATATGAAGTCCTTGAAGCCCTTCAGCATGGTGTGCTCCTTCTCGCGGCCTGTCCGCCGGAGCCGCGCACATGAGGTAGGTCACACGGACGTCCACACGATAAACCGCGAGGTCGGTTCCTCGTGGCGATTGTGCAGGGCAAACGTCCGGGACGCTCGGTAACCACCGGGACATTCAGTGCAGCGTGACGGTCAGCGCGCTCACGAGCGACGCCGCCGCGACCGCCGTGGCAGGTTCGGGCTCCAGCGCGACCAGCACGACCCGCTCGTTCCGATCCCTCGTCGAACCGCCGGATTCGGCCAGCACCACCACTGCACCCCGAGCGAGGACGTGGGCGCCGGGCAGGGGTCCCTCTTCGGTCTCCGTCACCGTCAGGACATCGACGCGGTCGCCCTCACGGAGCAGTTCGCTCACCCCGGCATCGGCGAGCCGGATGGGCACTACGCGGGCCTCGGTGGAGCCGGTGGCGACTGCGGCGAGACGAGGACCGAGAAGGCGGGTGTCCACGAGGGGTTCACCGGCCGGCACAGGGCCGGCGAGAGTGTGGCCCACGGCGTCGCCTACGGCGTGCAGGGTCCCGGCGACCACAGTGGACCGATCTCGCTCCACGTGAGCGACATCGTCGGCCGTGAGGGTGTGCCCGGGCGCGAGATCGCGAGCCGCGACGACGACACCCATGCGATCGGTGTCGGGATCGCCGCGCAGCGCGAGGATCACCGCGAGGACGGCGAGGAGTCCGGCGGCGATCCGGCGGGCCCGGACGATGCGCGACCAGCCGGGGCGGAGGAGTTCGACGAACCGGTCGGGGAGGGTGGGCTGCAGCGAGGCACCCGCAGAGGAGCGCGAGTGGTGCGGATGCGCGCGCGCACGCTGGAGGAACGAGAAAGGGCCGACGGGCATGCCCCGAACCTAGAAGGTGGGGATGCTCTGTCGGCCCCGATGAGCCCTCGGAAACGGCGGTCTGTGGATGACTCGACCGCCTGTGGACAAAAGGAGTCCGGGAAGGTCAGCTCGCGGCGGCAGCCGGAGCCGAGGAGGTGCTGCTCGACGACGAACTGCTCGACGAACTGCTGTCGCTCGACGAGGAGCTGCTCGAGCTCGTCGACGCGGATTCGCTCGCGGTGCTGCCGCTGCGGGAGTCGGTGCGATAGAAGCCGCTGCCCTTGAACACGATGCCGACCGAGTTGAAGAGCTTGCGCAGCTTGCCTTCGCACTGCGGGCATTCGGTCAGGGAGTCGTCGCTGAAGGACTGCACGATGTCGAACTTGTTGTCGCAGGCCGTGCAGGCATATGAGTAGGTGGGCACCGGTTGATCCTCCGCCAGTTCGTCGAACCGCAGTATTCGTCGTACTGCAGTTTTGGCACTCTACCGCCGACAGTGCCAACAGCGCTAGGGAGTGTGTTGTTCCGCACGGTCGCCGCTACCGAGCCGGACCAGCCCTTTCCCGGGTGTCAGCGCCCATCCCATACGGATGTCGTGGGGATCCTCGGGGAGTTCGTCGACGAGCTCTTCATCGCGGACCACCGCGATGATCACGGCCTCGGGTGAGGCGAGGTGCAAGGTGCGGTCGTAGAAGCCGGCGCCGCGGCCGAGCCGCACGCCCCGCGCGTCCACCGCCAGGGCCGGGACGAGCACCGTGTGAGCCTTCGCCACCGCCTCGGGCGGGAAGATCTCACCACCCGGCTCGCGCAGCCCGAAATCGGCCGCCATCAGCGTCTTCTCGCCCATGTAGCGGGCCCACGACAACGGTTCGCCGGTGCGGGTCACCGGGACGAGCACCGTCGTTCCGGCCTCGGTCAGGGCATTGAGGAGCGCGATCGATCCGGGCTCCGAACCCACCGGCACATATGCGCACACCACCGACCCCGCCGGGGCGAGCGTCGAGGCCACCGTGGCGAGCGCGGTGTCCTCGATTCTGCGCCTCGCAGCACTCAGCTCGCGCCGAGCTGTAAGAATGCGGTCACGCCAGACCGCTTTCGGGGGTGGGGGCATGTCTGAGCCTTACGATCGCCGAACCACCGTCCTCGGTGGCCGAAGTTTAGGGTGGGAGTCTATGACGAACAGTACGACCGGAGGCACGCGGCATTTCAAGACCGCGGTTGTCCCCGCAGCAGGTATGGGGACGCGGTTCCTTCCCGCGACCAAGACGGTCCCGAAGGAACTCCTGCCGGTGGTCGACACGCCCGGCATCGAGCTCGTGGCGGGTGAAGCCGCCGAGTCGGGCGCCGAACGCCTTCTCATCGTGACGGCGCCGGGCAAGGACGGCGTGGTCGCGCATTTCGTCGAGGATCTCGTCCTCGAGTCCAAGCTCGAGGAGAAGGGCAAGTACGAGCTCCTCGCCAAGGTCCGCAAGGCCCAGGGGCTGCTCGAGGTCGAGTCCGTGGTCCAGGAGAAGCCGCTCGGCCTCGGTCACGCCGTGGCGTGCGCCGAGGAGGCGCTCGATCCCGACGAGGACGCGATCGCCGTGCTGCTGCCCGACGACCTCGTGCTGCCGGTCGGCGTGCTCGAGACGATGCAGCGCGTCCGCGCCAAGCGTGGCGGTTCCGTGCTGTGCGCGATCGACGTGCCCAAGGATCAGGTCAGCGCGTACGGCGTCTTCGACGTCGAGGTCGTACCGGATGCCGCCAACCCCGACGTGCTCAAGGTGCTCGGCATGGTCGAGAAGCCGGCCGTGGAGGACGCACCGTCGACCTTCGCTGCCGCCGGCCGCTACCTGCTCGACCGGGCGATCTTCGACGCACTGCGTCGCATCGAGCCTGGAGCGGGGGGAGAACTGCAGCTCACCGACGCGATCGCCCTGCTCATCTCCGAGGGCCACCCCGTCCACGTGGTGGTGCACCGCGGCACCCGACACGACCTCGGAAATCCCGGGGGCTATCTGCGCGCTGCGGTTGACTCGGCGTTGAACACGGAAGAGTACGGGCCCTCGCTGCGCGAGTGGCTCCTCGAGCGCCTGAAGCGCTGACTGCAGGACGGGCTGGAGGACGAGAAGCGGTATGCGGTCGGTTGAGGATCAGCAGGCCAGGGTCACGGCGGCGGCAGTCGCACCCCGGCCGGTCCGGGTGGCCATTTCCGAGGCGCAGGGTCTGCTGTGCGCGGAGGAAGTGGTCACCGAGCGACCCCTACCCGGATTCGACCAGGCGGCGATCGACGGATACGCCGTGCGCAGCGTCGACCTCCAGGCCCCGGCCGAGACCGACGGCGACTCCGCACCCGCCGGGGTGACGCTGCCGGTGGTGGGCGAGGTGCGTGCCGGTTCGCGTCAGCCGATCCGTCTCCAGCCCCGTCAGGCGGTGCGTGTCGACACCGGTGCGCCGCTGCCGACGCTCGCCGACGCGGTGCTGCCGCTCGACAACACCGACGGCGGTGCCGCGCGCATCAAGGTGCTCGAACCGGTGCGTTCGGGCGACTACGTGCGTCGCACCGGCGACGATGTCCAGCCCGGCGACGTCGCGGTGCGGGCGGGGACGATCATCGGGGCCGCCCAGGTGGGTCTGCTCGCCGCGGTCGGCCGCGACAAGGTGCTCGTCCATCCGCGGCCGCGACTGTCGGTCATCTCCGTCGGCGGCGAACTCGTCGACGTCGACCGCACCCCCGGGCCGGGGCAGGTCTACGACGTCAACTCGTACGCGCTGGCTGCGGCCGCGCGCGACGCCGGTGCCGACGTCAACCGGGTCGGCATCGCGAGTACCGACCCGAAGCGGCTGCGCGAGGTCGTCGAGGGTCAGCTGATCCGCGCCGAGATCGTCGTGATCGCCGGTGCCGTGGGCGGTGGCGCGCTCGAGGAGGTCCGCGAGGCGCTGTCCGATCTCGGTGAGCTGGGCGTCGAGCGGATCGCGATGCATCCCGGTTCGGTCCAGGGCTTCGGACGTCTCGGCCGCGACGAGGTGCCGACCTTCCTGCTGCCCGCCAACCCGGTGAGCGCGCTCGTCGTCTTCGAGGTGATGGTCCGGCCGCTGATCCGCATCGCGCTCGGCCGGCGCCAGCCGATGCGCCGCGTCGTCTCGGCTCGCACGGTCGCCCCGATCACCTCGATCCCCGGTCGCAAGGGTTTCCTGCGCGGCCAGCTCATGCGCGACGAGACGACGGGCGACTATCTCGTGCAGGCGCTCGGTGGCGCTGCCGGCTCGTCGTCGCACCTGCTCGCGACCCTCGCCGAGGCGAACTGTCTCGTCATCGTCGACCCCGAGGTCTCCGAGATCCGCACGGGCGACCCGGTGGACGTGGCGTTCCTCGGGCAGCGTGGTTGATGTCCCGTCATCCCGGCTGGCCGGCCGAGCTCGGGCCGCTGCGGGTGGCCGGGGGCGTCGTGACCGTCCGATCGATCCGACTGCGCGATGCCGCGGCTTGGAGTCGCCTGCGTCTGCGTGATCGTGCGCATCTCGAGCCGTGGGAGCCGACCGGTGAGGCGCCGTGGGACATGCGGCACCACATCTCGGTGTGGCCGGGGCTGTATCGGAGCCTGCGGTCGGAGGCCCACAAGGGCCTGATGCTGCCGATGGCCATCGAACTGGACGGTAGGTTCTGCGGGCAGCTGACGGTGGGCAACATCGTGCGCGGGGCACTGCGCTCGGCCTGGATCGGCTACTGGGTGGAGAAGGAGGTCAACGGCCTCGGCGTCGCGACCGCTGCCGTCGCCCTCGGTCTCGATCACTGTTTCGGCCCGGTCGGGTTGCACCGCGTCGAGGCCACCGTGCGGCCCGAGAACGAGCCCAGTCGCGCGGTGCTGCGCAACGTCGGCTTCCGCGAGGAAGGTCTGCTGAAGCGCTATCTCGACGTCCAGGGTCGATTCCGCGACCATCTGCTGGTCGCGATGACGGTCGAGGAGGTTCCGGGCTCGGTCTCGGATCGCCTCGTCCGGGCCGGTCGCGCGACCTGGTCCTGATCACTTCCCGTCTCGAGTCGGGTTCGTCCGTTATGTAACGCAGGTTACTCGCAACTCGAGTAACAATCCCCAGCGCGTGTGGGATCTCTGTGATTAGAGTGAAGAAAGTGTCAGTTGGTTTCGCGTGACTCGAGTGACTTCTGTAGTCGATTGAGTCGGCGTTTCTGTACAGGTAAGCGCAGTGATGCCGTTAGCCTCATGTAGGTCGGTGGCGTCGACGGGCTGGTAGGGCGACGACTGGAGGGAGGACCACCGGATGCCGAACTCGCTTCTGTGGATCGGGCTCGTTGCCGTGTGGTTGTTCGTTCTGGTGCCCATGCTGGTCACGAAGCGTCCTCGAATCCGGCAGACGACCGACGCCGCTCTCGCAACTCGAGTTCTGCACCGCGGAGACGACGAGCCGATCACCCCTCGGGGGCCGGCCGCCGGACACCGCAGCGATCCTCATTGGCGTCCGACTCGTGACCGCACGCACCGCACCCCCGCGGAGGACCGCATGAACACTGAACTCGACGACAGGCCGGAGATCGATTCCGACGAGGCCGACGTCCACGACGAAGCAGCACCCGACCGTGAGCCCGTGCGCGCACACGCACCGCAGCGCCGGGGTCGCGGCGGATTCGACCCGCACGCCGATGCCGTCGCGAGCGCTGCACGATACGAATTCCGTCAGCGGACCGTCCTCGGCCTGCTGATCGCCGCGATCATGACGTCGGCGCTCGCCCTGATCGTCTCGTCGGTCATGTGGTGGCTCGCCGGTCTCGCGGCTGTGGCCCTCGTGGCCTACCTGTTCTACCTGCGGCGCCAGGTGCGTCTCGAACAGGAGATCCGGCGGCGTCGGCTCGCGCGACTGCAGCGGTCCCGCGCAGGAGCCCGCGGCGGCCACGACGACGTTCCGCAGCGTCTGCGTCGCCCGGGGGCCGTGGTCCTCGAGGTCGACGACGAGGATCCGGAGTTCGAACATCTCGATCGCTACGAGGACGACTACGGCATCGACCACGGCTACGACGTCCGGGCGAGCGACGGCGACGACGAGCCCGGCGACTACGTCGTTCCCCGCGCAGTGGGGGAATGATCGTCCGACGATGCTTCCGGCGGGGTCCGCACCGAATCGGTGCGGGCCCCGACCCGTCTTCGGAGCAGATCGCGAAATCGCCCGTCACCTGCGCCGACACTCCGATTTCGTGATGGACGGGGTGGTTTGCTAGAGTTTGCGAGTCGGTTCCCTCGGAACCTACGGGGCTGTGGCGCAGTTGGTAGCGCGCTTCGTTCGCATCGAAGAGGTCAGGGGTTCGATTCCCCTCAGCTCCACCCCCGAAAGCCCCGCCCTCGGCGGGGCTTTCGTCGTATGCGGGGCCATCCGCTGGCGGGTCCTCGCCGAACCCGGCAGACTGTGTGGCATGGACCACAGGATGAGTGACGACGAGTTGCGTCGGGCGATCCGGGTACTGCGCGAGCGCGCCGACCTCGCGCGCAGCGAGAATCGCCACGACGATGTCGAGATGATCGAGCGCACGATTCGGGAATACCAGGAGGAGATGGCACAGCGGCTCTGAGTTCGATTCTGCGAGTTCCATCCGCCGGAGCCGCACGCTCCGGCTCACAGGTCGGTTCGCTCGGCCACACAGGTCGCTTCGCTCCGGCCGCACAACTTGCTTCGCTCCGGCCACACAAGTCGCTTCGCTCCGGCGCATCCGGTCTTATCCGTGGCGCGCCGGAGCGTCGCGTCGTCACGGCGACGTTAGGGTGTCGCCATGGCGATCACCGACCTGCGCGGCACCAAATTCCTTGTGACCGGCGCGGCCAGCGGAATCGGCCGCGCCCTGGCCCATGCGGCCTCCGATCGCGGGGCCCGGCTGGTGCTCACCGATCTGCAGGAGGAGGCCCTCGGCGAGGTGGTCCGCAGCGTTCGTGAACGCGGCGGCACCGTGCTGCACTCGGCCGCCCTCGACATCTCCGATTACGAGGCCGTCACCGCCTTCGCCCGCGACGTGCACGAGGCGTGCGGGGCGCTCGACATCGTCGCCAACGTCGCGGGAGTGTCGGTGTGGGGCACGGTCGACCGGCTGGAGCACGAGCACTGGAAGCTCATGGTGGACGTCAACCTCATGGGGCCCATCCACGTCATCGAGAACTTCGTGCCGGCCATGATCGAGGCCGGCCGCGGCGGGCACATCGTCAACGTCTCCTCGGCTGCCGGGCTGCTCGCCCTGCCGTGGCATGCCGCCTACAGCGCAAGCAAATTCGGTCTGCGTGGGGTGTCGGAGGTGCTGCGGTTCGACCTCAAGCGCGACGGCATCGGTGTCTCGCTCGTCGTCCCGGGGGCCGTGCGCACACCGCTCGTCGACACCGTGCAGATCGTCGGCGTCGACCGCGACCGCCCCGAGGTCCGCAAGCTCACCAAGCAGTTCGTCCGGCACGCCGCGACGCCCGAGAAGGTTGCCGAACGCATCGTCGCCGGCATCCTGAAGAACCGCTTCATGGTCTACACGTCGTTCGACACCCGGTTCGGGTACTGGTGGGCCCGCAAGTTCGCGCCGCCCTACAACCTCGTCATGCAGGCCGCCAACGACTACTTCCGTCGCGTCGTCGGCACGAAGTGAATTCCGGTGGTTCCGACCCCGCTGAGCGGGGCCGGATCCACCTGGATCACTCCGACGCGCGGTGCAGTTCGGCGTGCAGGTGGTGCGTCAGAGGAGTGTCGGCGTGGGCCATCCAGAAGTCGTAGACCAGCACGTCGCCGTCGACCTCGAAACGCCGCCGGACCTCGTGCACGGGCTTGGCGTCGGGTGAGCGCTCCAGGGTGAGGGTGGTGAAGTCCAGCACGCCGCCTTCCGGCCTGGCCCGCTGGATCTCGACGAACCCGGTGGGCTGCGAGACGAGCAGTTCGACGTCGTCGCCGCTGCGACGCAGGTAGCCGTTCTCGGTGTGCAACGGGCGTCCCTCCGTGCGGTGCCGCGTACGGCTGACGTACATCAGGAAGGGCTTGCCGGGAAGGGTGGCGAACTCGATCGTCTCGTCGTACGCGAAGTCGTCGATGGTGGGGTAGTGGCCGTCGCCACCTCCGGTCCAGCGCCCGGCGTACGGTGCCAGGCACCCGAGCGGGTCGTCGGCCATGAAATCTCCCTCGTGTTCTCGGTGTGTTCTTCGCAATCGTTGTCGCCGTACTCGACGCGCCTGACCCGGATGCCGCCGTCCTGCGCGATACCGTGAGCATATGAGTCATCGCTGGGGTGTCGAGTCCGAAGTCGGTGAACTCCGCGCCGTGATGCTGCACCGGCCCGGTGCCGAACTCGAACGCCTCACGCCCCGCAACAACGACCAGCTGCTCTTCGACGCCCTGCCGTGGGTGGCGCGCGCCCAGGAGGAGCACGACGCCTTCGCCGAGCTGCTGCGCAGCCGCGGGGTCGAGGTGTTCCTGCTGGCAGACCTGCTCACCGAGACACTCGAGGCCAGTGGCGCCGCGCGGGTGCAGAGCGTGTCGTCGGCCGTCGACGCGCAACGTCTCGGTTATGCGCTCGCAGAGGAGCTGACGGGCCATCTGCGTGCCCTGCCCGCTGCCGAACTCGCCCGGATCCTCATCGCGGGCATGACCTTCGACGAACTGCCCGCGGTAGGCAGTGGCGCGGCCCCGTCCCTCGTGCGCCTGATGCACCACGGCTCCGATTTCGCGATCGCACCGCTTCCGAACCTGCTGTTCACGCGCGATTCGTCGTTCTGGATCGGAACGCGCGTGGCGATCCCCAATCTGGCGCTGCCCGCGCGCCGGCGCGAGACCAGCCTCACCGACCTCATCTACGCCTTCCATCCGCAGTTCCTCCACGTGCGACGCGCGTACGAATCGCACACCGCGCCCGTCGAGGGCGGCGACGTATTGCTGCTCGCGCCCGGCGTCGTGGCCGTCGGGGTGGGGGAGAGGACCAGCCCGGCCGGTGCGGAAGCGTTGGCGCGCAGCGCCTTCGACGACGGTCTCGCGCACACCGTGCTGGCGGTCCCGATCGAGCAGCGACGGGCGTCGATGCACCTCGACACGGTGTGCACGATGGTCGACGTCGACGCGGTGGTGATGTACCCGGCGATCCGGGACAGCCTGCAGGCGTTCGCCATCCACGGCGAGAACGGCGCGGTACAGATCTCGGGACCGCGCCCCTTCCTCGAGGCGGCCGCCGACGCGATGGGGATCGAGAAACTGCGCGTCATCGACACCGGTCTGGATTCCGTTGTCGCCGAGCGTGAGCAGTGGGACGACGGGAACAACACGCTGGCCGTGGCGCCCGGCGTCGTCGTCGCCTACGAACGCAACGTCGAGACGAACACCCGCCTCGAGGATTCTGGGGTCGAGGTGCTGCGGATCGCCGGGTCGGAACTCGGTTCCGGCCGCGGCGGTCCGCGATGCATGTCGTGCCCGCTCTCGCGGGCGGTCCTGTAACTGGCGTCAGAGGATCTCGCGCACCTTGTCGACCGGACGCGCGAGCACGGTGCCCTTGTCGGTGACGACCAGCGGGCGCTCGATGAGGATCGGGTTCGCGACCATCGCGTCGAGCAGTTCGTCCTCGGATGCCTCGGCCAGGTTCAGCTCCTTGTAGAGCGATTCCTTCTTCCGGATCGCCTGACTCGGTGTGAGACCTGCCGCATCGAGCAGCGACCGCAGCTCGTCGCGGGAGGGCGGGGTTTCGAGATATTTGATGACCGTGGGTTCGAGCCCGTTTTCCTTCAGCAACGCCAAAGTGTTGCGTGACGTGCTGCAACGCGGATTGTGATAGATCGTCGCCGTGGTTGCCATGGCCCGATTGTGCCCTGACGCAGCCCATACTCCGGTGTCACTCGCGCTCGTGTTGCCCGATTCGTCCCTGTTGAAGCTGTTGGGAAGCATTATTACGATTTCCGCGCCCTGAAGTTTTCGAATTCCCTCTCAGAAAAGGCACGGAGCACGATGCTCAAAGGTTTCAAGGATTTCCTGCTGCGCGGAAACGTCGTCGAACTCGCCGTCGCAGTGGTCGTCGGCGCGGCGTTCACGTCCATCGTCACGGCGTTCACCGATCACATCGTGAACCCGCTGGTCGCTGCTGTGGGTGGCGACAACGAGATGGGCTTCGGCTTCCGCCTGCTCTCGTCGAACGACGCGACCTTCGTCAACCTCGGTGCCGTCATCTCCGCGGCGATCAACTTCTTCATCATCGCCGCCGTCGTCTACTTCGTGCTCATCGTGCCGGTCAATGCCGCCAAGGCCCGTTTCGCTCCGGAGAAGGAGCCCGAGGACGAGCCGTTGAGCGAGACCGATCTGCTCATCCAGATCCGCGACCTGCTCGAGACCGGCAGCTACAACACCGCGCCCGCCGACGCGCCCTCGGCCGAAGCGCCCGTCAAGGTCACCGAGCGCTGATAACCTGCGAGAATGCTCGACCTCACCATCGATCCCGACTCGCCCGTCCCGCCGTTCGAGCAACTGCGCCGACGCATCGTCGACCTGGTACACGATGGTGAGCTGATCGCAGGTTCCAAGCTGCCCACCGTCCGGGGTCTCGCCGACACCCTCGGCATCGCGCCGAACACGGTCGCCAAGACCTATCGGGAACTCGAGAAGCTCGGTGTGCTCGAGGCCCGCGGGCGGGCGGGGACGTTCGTCGCCGACACGGGCGATCCCACTCGCACGCGGGCCCAGCGATCCACCAACGAGTACGTCGCCGAGGTGAGGGCACTCGGGATGTCCGACGAGGAGATCCTCGACTTCGTCTCGGCCGCCCTGCGTGCGGGCTGACCTGCCGGCCTGCGGGTTCACGCAGAGTATGCATGTCGCGTCCGAAATGTGACGATTTTCTCGGGTTCGGCGATTCCGCTCCGCAGGCGGCCGAAACTTGCAAGGTTTGTTCGCATGAACGTCCCTGGTGATCGGCCCGGGTCCGAGGAGATCGACGAGGTCTCGGGCGCCGGTGTTTCTGAAGTAGCCGCGTCCGCGGCGCATCCGCCGCAGACCGACAAGGTGGTCTTCGGAGTCGCTGCCGCGCTGGTGGCGGCGATCGTGGTGTGGGGTCTGGCCGCCACGGAGAACTTCGGGACCGTTACCGGGAACATCCTCGACTGGATCGTCGTCGAGTTCGGCTGGTTGTTCGTGCTCACGGCGAGCGGATTCGTGTTCTTCGCGCTCTGGCTGGCGGTGAGCCGCTACGGCCGGATCCCGCTCGGCAAGGACGACGAGAAGCCGGAGTTCCGCACCGTCAGCTGGATCGCGATGATGTTCGCCGCCGGCATGGGTATCGGTCTGATGTTCTTCGGTGTCGCCGAACCGCTCTCGCACTTCGTCGAGCCGCCACCGGGCACCAACGGTGGCACCGGTGTCGCGATGGCGACCTCGATGTTCCACTGGAGCCTGCATCCCTGGGCGATCTACGCCGTTGTCGGCCTGACCATCGCGTACGGCACCTTCCGTAAGGGACGCAAGCAGCTCATCAGCTCGGCCTTCATCCCGCTGCTGGGGCGCCGGGCCGAAGGTCCGCTCGGCAAGGTCATCGACATCCTCGCCCTGTTCGCGACCCTGTTCGGCACCGCGGCGTCGCTCGGCCTGGGCGCCCTGCAGATCGGATCGGGCTTCGAGGTTACCGGCTGGCTCGAGACGGCCGGCGTGATGCTGCTCGTCGCGATCGTCGCCCTGCTCACGCTCGCGTTCATCGCCTCCGCGGTCACGGGTGTCGCCAAGGGCATCCAGTACCTGTCGAACATCAACATGGTGCTCGCCGCGATCCTGGCTGTCTTCGTGTTCGTGCTCGGACCCACCGTCTTCATCCTCAACCTCGTGCCCACCACCCTCGGTGCCTACGCCGCGGAGTTCGCCCGCATGTCGGCGCGCACGGCCGCCTCCAACGAGGCCGCAGGTGAGTGGCTGTCGAGCTGGACGATCTTCTACTGGGCGTGGTGGGTCTCGTGGGCGCCCTTCGTCGGCATGTTCCTCGCCCGCATCAGCCGTGGACGCACCATCCGCGAGTTCATCGTCGGTGTCATCCTCGTCCCGAGCCTCGTGAGCCTCATCTGGTTCTCGATCTTCGGCGGCGCCGGTATCGGACAGCAACTGGACGGGTACGACATCGCGGGCGCCGACAGCGTCGAAGGACAGCTGTTCGGGGTGCTCGGAAACCTTCCGCTCACCGGTATCGCCACGGTCGTCGCGATGCTCCTCATCGCCATCTTCTTCATCTCCGGAGCCGACTCCGCGTCGATGGTGATGGGCAGCCTCAGTCAGCGCGGCACCCTCGCGCCGAATCGTGGCGTCGTGATCTTCTGGGGCGGACTCACCGGCGGCGTCGCGGCCCTGCTGCTGTGGAGCGGCGGCGAGGAAGCGCTCAACGCCCTGCAGACGATGACAATCATCGCCGCGGCCCCCTTCCTCCTCGTGATGATCGGCCTGTGCGTGTCGCTCTACCGGGATCTGCAGCGCGACCCCCTGATCACGGGCGGGCGCAGGAAACGGACACTGCGCAAGGTCGAATGACCGAACGGTCCCGCATCGAGGGCGTCGAGTTCCTGCTCGACGTCCTCGATCCGCGTCCGGGCACGTCCGTCCTCGCGATCGACACCGGGCCCGCCTCCGCCGTGGTCGCCGAGCAGGTCGGCCCCCGCGGCCGCGTGCGCGTGGTCCCCTCGGCGACCCGTGCCCACGAGTTCGCGCAGCAGGAGCAGTTCGACCGCATCTACACGTTCGACCTTCCCGAACTCCGCACGGACACCATTGCGGTGGCCGCCCTCGCGCCGCTGCTGACCGGCGACGGACAACTGTGGGTGATCGACGAGGCGGGGCCGGGGGAGGACACCGGAACCGTCTCGATGACGGTGAGCACCGTTCTCGCACAGGCAGGATTCGCGATCGTCGACATCCTCGAACGCGGGTCGCGGGTCGCGGTGTGGGCAGCGGTCGCACAGCGGCATCACGGGTGACACACGACGTCGCGTGCCTGCGGTGAGTTGTCGTCCACCCCGAGTACGGTGTCGCCTGCCCGGCAGTTGCTCTTCGAGAGGAGTGCGCGTGACCGACACCGAACGATTCGACGAGGCCCTCGACCGCGACTGGGTCCGTTACGCCTCGCAGCTGGCCCGGCGCATCTCCGAACTCGCCGGCTCCGACGCGTTCGAGCTGCACGCCGAGACCGCCTCCGGGCCCGCGGCCTGCGTGCACGTGCACGCGAGCGCCGGCGGACACGCCACCGTCGAGGTCACCGGATCCGAGCCGGTCACCCGGCCGGTGTCCGAGGCCGACATGCTCGCCCGGCACATCGTGTCGGTGCTGCGCGGTCGCGGGAAGGTCCCGCATCCGGCCTTCCTGCAGGCACATCCGCCGTCCGCCCTCGGCGACCTCCGCGAGCGCGTGAGCGACGCACTCGCGCACGCCCTCGGGCGCCCGGTGCCGGTCGACGCCGACGGCGACTTCGTCGTGGTCCTCGACTCCCAGGTGGTCTTCGTCGTGATCGACGACGACGGCAGCATCCGGCTGTGGGCGCCGCTGCTGCACGCGATCCCCGAGAACGACACCCCGGGAGCTACGCCCGCCGCCGGTCGCACCCACGCGCTGGCCGAGCTCACCGAGCTGAACCGGACGTGGCCGCACATCAAGGTGGTGCTCGTCGAGGACCGCCTCGTCGCCACCGTCGACCTGCTCGGCGATCCGTTCGTACCCCGCCACCTGTCCGAGCTGCTCCAGCGACTCAAGGGCTTCCTCACGGTCGTCGACGAGCGATTCGCGCGCCGCTTCGACGGCGTCCGCTACGGCTCCGACAGGGACCGCGACGTCGACCTGCCAGAGGGCAGCGTGCTCGACGAACCGAACTGAACCCGGACCCTCCTCAGCGCCAGCTGGGGAGCCACAACTGGTCGTTCCAGTGCTCCGGCGTGATCGGCAGTGCCGTGAGGATCGGCCACAACCACACGAAGTTCGCGATGACGAGCCCCACATACAGGCACACCACGAGCAGCCCGGTCGTCCGCCGCTCCGTCGAGGCGTGCGGTGAACCGAGGATGTCGCCGAGCACCAGCGCGACACCCATCACCAGGAAGGGCGCCATCGGCACCGCGTAGAAGTAGTACATCTGCCGGTCGAGGCTCGCGAACCACGGCAGGATCCCCGCGCCGTAGCCGGTGAGCACCGCGGCCCACCGCCAGTCGCGGCGGACGAGCAGCTGCCACAGTCCCCACCCGAGCACCGGCAGCGACACCCACCACAGCGCCGGCGTTCCGACCAGCATCACGGCCTTGACGCACTGCTCGGCGTCGCATCCGCTGATCCGCTCGCCGTCGGCGAAGTAGTACAGCATCGGCCGCAGACCCATCGGCCACGTCCACGGCTTCGACTCCCAGGGATGCTGGTTGCCGGCCGAGTTCGTCAGACCGGAGTGGAACTCGAGGACGCTCGCGCTGTAGTACCAGAGCGAGCGCAGCGCGTCGGGCACGAACGAGAACATCCCGTCGTGGCCGATCCGCGAGCCGACCGCGTGACGGTAGACGCCGGTCTCGCTCGCGAACCACGCCCAGTAGGTCGACAGGTAGACCCCGAGCGGGACGAGCACGAGGGCGTACAACGCCGGACCGATGTCGCGCAGGGCCGTCCCGATCCACGGTCGCTGCACCCGGTAGGCGCGTCGAGTCGCGAGGTCGAAGGCGACGGACATCAGCCCGAAGAACGCGATGAAGTACAGGCCCGACCACTTGGTGCCCACCGCGAGACCCAGCAGGATGCCCGCACCGAAGCGCCACCAGCGCACCCCGAAACGCGGACCCCACACACTGTCGAGGACACGGCCCTCGGCGTGCACCTTCGCCATGCGGGCACGCACGTCGTCGCGGTCGACGATCAGGCACCCGAAGGCCGCGACGACGAAGACCGCCTGGAAGATGTCGAGCATGCCCAGGCGGGACGACACGAAGGTCACCCCGTCGACGACGAGCAGCAGCCCGGCGACCGCGCCGAGCATCGTCGAACGGGTCAGCCGCCGCACGATCCGCACGACCAGCAGGACGAGCACGACACCGGCCGCCGCGGCCGAGAAACGCCAACCCCACGCCGTGTATCCGAACAGTGCCTCGCCGATCGCGATCATCTGCTTGCCGACGGGCGGATGCACGACGAGCCCGTAACCGGGGTTGTCCTCGATCCAGCCGCCGGTGAGCACCTGCCAGCCCTGCGGGGCGTAGTGCTTCTCGTCGAACACCGGCGTCTTCGCGTCGGTGGGGTAGTTGAGCATCGTGAACCGCGTGATCGCGGCGAGGGCCGTGACGAAGGCGGTGACGATCCAGCCGCGCGCCCGATCTCCGGGGAGAGGCTCGGGTCCGGGCACCAACGGGCCGGGACCGAGAAGGCGACGATCCTGCGTTGCCGACGGACCACGGCCGGGGGCCTGTGAAGGGCTGCGGTCCGTCACGGTCACGTTCCGATCGTAGGCTGAGCCGTATGCAGGCAGCCAAACCGGTCCAGGGCGCGAATCCGGGAGAGGGCCGGCTCGTGCTGGCCGCCACTCCGATGGGAGACATCGGTGACGCCTCGGCGCGTCTCCGCGACGCCCTCGGCACCGCCGACGTGATCGCCGCCGAGGACACCCGCCGCACCAAGGCACTCGCCGCGGCGCTCGGCGTCACCATCACCGGCCGGGTCGTGAGCTTCTACGACCAGGTCGAGGTGTCGCGGCTTCCGGGCCTGGTCACCGATATCGAGGAGGGCCGCACCGTCCTGCTCGTCACCGACGCGGGCATGCCGTCGGTGAGCGATCCCGGCTACAGGCTCGTCGCGGCGTGCGTCGAGGCCGGTCTGCCGGTGACCTGTCTGCCCGGTCCGTCGGCCGTGACCACCGCACTCGCGCTGTCGGGCCTGCCCGTCGAACGGTTCTGTTTCGACGGGTTCCCGCCCCGCAAGCCGGGCCAGCGACGCGCGTATTTCGGAACGCTCGTGCAGGAGCCTCGCGCCGTGGTGTTCTTCGAGGCACCGCACCGGCTCGCGGCGTGCCTGGCCGACGCCGTCGACGTGCTCGGCGGCGACCGACGCGCCGCCGTCTGCCGCGAACTCACCAAGACCTACGAGGAAGTGCGCCGCGGCACGCTCGCCGAACTCGCCGAGTGGGCCGTCGAGGGCGCGCGCGGTGAGATCACCGTGGTGCTCGAAGGGGCGGTCGCCGTGGCCACCGACCCCGTCGACCTCGTCGAGGAGGTGGAACGGAAGGTCGAGGACGGGATGCGGCTGAAGGACGCCTGCGCCGTCGTCGCCGAGGCCGCGTCGAAGTCGTCCGGAGCGACGGTCTCGAAGCGCGAACTGTACGACGCGGTGCTGGAAGCGCGTCGCGACTGACGCGGTGTTGGAAACGCGTCGCGACTGACGCGGTCTCCCGATCGAGAAGAACGCATATCGGACGCGCCGTGGGGTCCGAGGACACTGCGTGCCACCGGAGCCTAGACTCTGCCGGGTCCCGAGCGCAGACGTCACCGGCACCGGCCGGTCGGACGCTGACGGGGGCTTCGGACGATCAGGAGGACGCGGATGGATTCGGTGAACGATTTCCTCGTCGAGGTGGCAGGGGTGGTGTGGGGCCCGTACCTGCTCATCCCGCTGCTGTTGGGTACGGGCCTCGTGCTCACGATTCGGCTGAGGGGCGTCCAGTTCCGCAAGCTGTGGCCCGCACTGCGGCTGGGTCTGATCACCCGCCACGATCCCGGAGCCACCGAAGGTGACATCTCCCAGTACCAGGCACTGACCACCGCGCTCGCCGCGACGGTGGGCGTGGGCAACATCGCCGGTGTCGGCACCGCGATCTACTTCGGCGGGCCCGGCGCGCTGTTCTGGATGTGGGTCACCGGCCTGGTCGGCATGGCCAGCAAGTACTCCGAGGCGTTCCTCGGCGTGAAGTACCGCACGACCGACGCCAAGGGTGAGCAGAGCGGTGGTCCGCAGTACTACCTCGCCCGCGCCATCCCCAACAAGGCCGGTCTCGTCCTGAGCCTGCTGTTCGCGGTGTTCGCCGTGCTCGCCAGCTTCGGCATCGGCAACATGACCCAGGCCAACACCGTCGCCACCCAGCTCGACGGCACCTTCGGTGTGCCCACCTGGCTCAGCGGCATCGTGATGACCGTGCTCGCCGCGGCGGTCCTGCTCGGCGGCATCAAGTCCATCGGCAGGGTCACCGCCGGCTTCGTGCCCGCCATGATCCTCCTGTACGTCGGCGCCGGCATCATCGTCCTCGCGGTCAACTTCACCCAGATCCCCGAGGCCTTCGCGCTCATCTTCACCGACGCCTTCACCGGCACCGCGGCCACCGGCGGCTTCATCGGATCGGTCTTCATGATCGCTCTGCGCTACGGCGTCGCCCGCGGCATCTTCTCGAACGAGTCGGGCATGGGCAGCGCGGCGATCGCCGCCGCAGCCGCCCAGACCACCCACCCGGTCCGTCAGGGCCTGGTGTCGATGACCCAGACGTTCATCGACACGATCATCGTCGTCACCTTCACCGGCCTGGTCATCGTCACCACCGGAGCCTGGGAGTCCGGCGAGCAGGGTGCCGCCATGACGTCGGCCGGCTTCGCCGACGGCCTCGGCGGGGACTGGGGTCACTGGATCGTCGCCATCTCGGTCGTCTTCTTCGCCTTCTCGACGATCCTCGGCTGGTCGTACTACGGCGAGCGGTGCGTCGAGCGACTCTTCGGTCGCCGCGGCGTGGTGCCCTACCGCGCAATCTTCGTGGTCGTGGTGTTCATCGGTGCCACCACCCAGCTCGAGGTGGTCTGGAACTTCTCCGACGTGATGAACGGCCTCATGGCCCTGCCGAACCTCATCGGTCTGCTGGTGCTGTCGGGTCTGATCGCGCGGGAGACGAAGGCCTATCTCGATCGCGACCCGTACCTGTTGGGCAACCCCGTCGCGACGGACGATCCCGACACCGTCAGGTAACCGGAGGAAACGGGAAAGGGCCCCGCGATGCGGGGCCCTGAACGTATGTGGAGCATGCCTCCACGCCGACCCGGAACTACCCCTCGTCAGTCCCTATCGGCGTGGAGGCCCCCGCCCCACGCTGCAAGGTCGAACCTTGCGTGGTCACCACTCTTCCGTGTCTTCGACGGGGACCAAAAATACCGACCGGCGCGGAACCGGTATCATCCCTGCTCAGACGTGGTGAGGAATTTTTCCGCAGCGGATGTTTGCAGGCGGGGAACGGGAGTACGAGGGGCGCGGAACGGATGGCAGACACCGGCGGAAAGCCTGGTTCGGCGCAGCGTCAGTTCTTCGCCGACCAGTTGCGGATGCTCTTCGCCGCGGCCGGTCGTCCCGCCCTCAAGAAGGTCGTCTCGGATGCCGCGATCGTCGCCCGGGCAGTGGGCAGCGACCGGACCGTCTCCGTCCAGCGGGTCAGCGACTGGCGCAGCGGCAACCGGATGCCGGCCAACTTCGAGTCGGTGCATCCAGTGCTCGTGGTCCTCATCCGCGCGGCGCGGGAACTCAACGCCGAACCGCCGGCCCCCGGTCTGTACTCCCTGAAGCAGTGGGAGAACTGGTGGAAGGCCGCGCGCGGGCAGGCGAACGCTCCGCGCACCAAGGAATCGGCACCGGCCTCGGTGCCGCCCGGGGTCCGCCCGTACAAGGGACTCGCGTCCTACCGTCAGAACGACGCCCGGTTGTTCTTCGGGCGCACCCAGAGCGTGCGCAGCCTCGCCGACGTGGTGACCGCCTCCCACGGGCAGGGCCCGGTCGTGGTGACCGGCGCCTCCGGCGTCGGCAAGTCCTCGCTCGTACAGGCCGGTCTTATTCCGCAGCTGTGTTCCGCGCCGGACTGCCACCCGGTGGTCCTCACCCCCGGCACCGACCCGGTCGCACGACTGGTCGACGCGTTCCCCGAACTGGCCGACGTCGGCGACCCCGCCGACCACACCGCCGTACATGCGGCCCTGCGCGCCGCGACCTCGCGCACGTCGTCGTCCTTGCTGTTGATCGTCGTCGACCAGATCGAGGAACTGTTCACCCAGTGCAGCGACGTCGCTCTGCGCACCGCATTCCTCACTCTGCTCGAGACGGCGTCGACCTGTTCCGACGGCGACGCGCCCGCCCTCGTCGTCGCGACGATGCGGTCGGACTTCTACGACCAGGCGGTGGCAACCCCGGTGCTCGCCCGGGCACTCGAGCGGCGGACCAAGACCGTCCAGCCCCTCGACCGCGACGATCTCGTCGAGGTCATCACCGCTCCCGCCAAGCTCGTGGGGGTCCGCCTAGAGCCCGGCCTCGTCGACCTCATCCTCCACGACCTCACGGGTCTGGCCGACGGTGAGATCAGTGGCACCGAGCTTCCCCTGCTCTCCCACCTGCTCGACTCGCTGTGGGACAAGCGCAGCGGGGGCACGCTCACCGTCGCCGCCTACCGCGCGACCGGCGGGGTCCGCGGATCCGTCGCCGCCGGCGCCGAACGGGCGTGGGAGAGTCTCGCCGACGATGCCGACCGGGCCCGCGCCCGCTCGATGCTCGTCCACCTGGTGTACGTCACCACGACCGGCACGGACGTCAAGATCGCCCGGTCGTTGAACGAACTGCTCGCGGTGGGCGGCGAGGATCGCGACGCGTCGAAACGCGTCCTCGACCATTTCGTGTCGGCACGTGTGCTCGTCGTCGACGCCGACTACGTCGAACTCATCCACGACGCGGTGATCGACGCGTGGCCCCGCCTCAAGTCCTGGATCCAGCAGGACCGCGCCGGCGCCGCCCTGCGGCAGCAGATCGAGGCCGACGCATCGACCTGGCTCGCCTCCGGACGCAACCGGGAACTGCTCTATCAACGCGGACGCATGGACGTCGTGACCGAGCAGAACCCGCACCTCGCCACGGCGGGCACCCCCGAGGACCGGCGCGGACCGGTCGCGCTCAGCCCCACGGCCGTGGCCTTCCTCGACGCCTCCCGCCGGCAGATCGCCCGCGAGACACGGACCCGGCGCGTCGGCATCGCCGCGATGGCGCTGTCCACGATCATCGCGTTCGTCATGACCGGACTGGCCTGGGACGCGAAGGGACGAGCCGAGACGGCACGGAGCACCGCGCAGTTCCAGCAGATCGTCGCGCTGTCCGACTCCCTGCGCGACGAGGACCCCACCGTCTCGGCGAATCTGGCGCTCGTCGCGGCCGAACTCCAGCCCGACAGCCCGGTCGCGTACTCGAGACTCATCGCCAGCCAGGCCGTGCCCCTCGCCTACACGCTGAGCGGACACACCGGGCCGGTCTACGGCGTCGTCGTCTCACCCGACGGGTCCACCCTCGCCTCGGCGAGCGACGACGGCACCGTCCGCCTGTGGGCACTCGACGGCGACGAACCGGTCGCGGTGGGCGAGCCGTTGCAGTTGTCGTCGAAGTACATGGCGTCCGTCTCGTTCAGCCCCGACGGCCGTTTCCTCGCGATCGGTGCAGGTGACGGCGGTGTGTGGATCTACGACGCATCCGATCGTGCTGCGCCGCGCGTGGTGCTCGACCGGCAGGTCTACGCCGGCGGCGCCGTGCACAACGTGCGGTACTCGCCCAACGGCCGGGTGCTCGCCGTGCCCTACGACGACGGGCACGTCGCGCTCGTCGACACCTCGGATCCCGGATCGGGCCGGTTCCCCGTCACCCTGGTCGACGGACACGACGGTGGTGTGCGGACGGTGGCCTTCCGTCCCGGTGGGCAGATCCTCGCCACGTCCAGCGACGACCGCACCGTCCGGCTGTGGGACGTGAGCACGCCGTCGCGGCCGGTGCCGCTCGGTGAGCCGCTCACCGGTTTCGGCGACGTCGCGCATTCGGTGAGCTTCAACGGCGACGGCACGATCCTCGCGGCGAGCAGCGACGACGGTGTGCTGCACCTGTTCGACACCACCGATCCGCGTGCGGCCCGCCCGCTGGGGGTGCCGACGAACGCCCACACCGGCGGTGTCTGGAACATCGCGTTCCTCCCCGACGGCCGCACACTGGCGAGCGCGTCCTGGGACGGCACCGCGAAACTGTGGGACGTCGATCCCTCCACGCGGAGCCTCGACGAGATCGGCCCGCCGCTGACCGGGCACGGAGGCGGTGTCCCGACGCTCGCGGTGAGCCCGACCGGCACCACCATCGTCACCGGCGGACAGGATTCCAACGTCCGGGTGTGGACGATGCCGCAGACCCGGGTGGCGGTGGCCGACGGTGCGCTGACCAGACCGGCGATCGATCGTGCCGGAGCCCTCGTCGCGACCGGCAGCTACGGACCGGATGTCACGCTCTGGCGGGTCGGTCAGGGTGGCGACTGGAACCGCGCCGGTGGGATCGCCTTGTCGCGCCCGCTCGGCGGTGCGTACGTGTGCGCGCTCTCGCCCTCGGGCACGATCCTGGCCACGGCACCGACGTCCGGCGGCAGCGTGCAACTGTGGGACGTGCGCGATCCGGCGACACCGAAGCCGTTCGGCGAGCCGGTGCCGCTCGACACGAGATTCACCTCCGCGCTGGCGTTCGGACCCGACGGCACGACCCTTGTGACCGGCGCCGACGACCTCTCGGTGCAGTTGTGGGACATCGCGGATCCCGCCGAACCGGTGCCGTGGGGCGAACCGTTGACGGGGCCGAAGAATCTCGTGCGCAGTGCCGTCATCAGCCCCGACGGCCGAAGTCTCGTGGTCACGAGCGCCGACAGCGAGATCTACGCCTGGAACGTGACCGATCCGCGCTCCCCGACACGAGTGAACGTCTCGGACGGGCACGCAACCGGGGTGAACACGGTGGCCTTCGATGGGTCGAGCGACGTGCTGGTGACCGGCGGGGACGACCACGACGTGGTGGTCTGGGACCGCACCGGGTCCGGTGACTTCGTCGCCCGTGAGACCCGGTTGAGCGGCCATACCGGCACGGTCTACTCCGTCTCGATCACGCCCGACGGAACGCGCGCGGTCAGCGGCAGCGACGATGGCACCGTCCGCCTGTGGGACGTCGCCGACCCGGGGGACATGCACGAGATCGGTGGCCCGGTCACCGACATGGGAACGGGCCGATGGCAGGTGACCTTCGCGCCCGACGGCACCATCGTCGCCGCCGGCGGCGACGGTCTGCTCCGCACGTGGGGACTCGACGCCGACGCCGTCGTCGCCCGCATCTGCCGTTCCACCTCGGTGCACCTCGAGGAGGTACTCGACCGCTACGAGTTGCCGTCGCCTCCCGACGAGGTGTGCTGAGCTGCTGCCCGCGCGTCGCCGAGCGCGAGGATGCTGGCGGCCTTGTCCAGGCATTCCTGCCATTCTGCATCGGGATCGGAGTCGACGGTGATGCCACCTCCCACACCGAGAGCGCACACGCCGTTGCCGGCATCGTCATGGCCGAACTCGACGGTGCGGATCGCGACGTTCAGTTCGGTGCCGGCGATCGGACTCGACATGCCGACGGTGCCGCAGTAGACCCCTCGCGCCGAACCCTCCCACCGGGTGAGCAGCGTTCGGGCACGGAGCTTCGGACAGCCCGTGACCGATGCGGGCGGGAACGCCGCGTCGAGCACGTCGGCGACAGTCACGCCCGGTCGCCGCTCCGCCGCGACGGTGGACACCAGATGCCACACGCCCGGGGCGGGCCGCACGGTCAGCAGATCCTCGACCCGCACCGAACCCGTCTCGGCGACACGGCCGAGATCGTTGCGGACGAGATCGACGATCATCACGTTCTCGGCGACGTCCTTGACCGACGCTCGTAGCACGGCGGGGTCGGCGGAGCGGGGGAGAGTGCCCTTGATCGGACTCGACCGCAGCGTGTCGCCATGGAGGGAGACGAACAGTTCGGGCGACAACGACGCGATCGCACCCCACGATCCCTGCAGGTAGGCGGCGCGCGCCGGGGCGGTCCGGGAGATCCCGTCGGCGAAGAACGCCAGCGGATCGCCGCCCCACCGGCCGGTGAACCGCGTGCACACGCACGCCTGGTACACCTCGCCGGCGCGGATCGCGTCGAGACAGCGTTCGACGCCGCGGCGGTGCTCGTCGCGAGGCGGTGGTGTCCAGTCGATGTGCCAGTCGGATGCGGTCGGAGATGCGGCGCTCGACGGTGGTGCGAGCACCGCCGCGGCGAGATCGTCGGGGCAGGGTGCGGTGCCGAGCGTCTCGTACCACCAGCACCCGTCGGCGTCGAGACGCAGGACGGTGTCGGTCCACCCGCTCGCGGCGAGGGGCAATGCGGGTCGGTCCGGGATGCGATCCGGGTACGCGAGATAACCGATGCGCCCGCCCCCGATGAGCGGCCGATCGTCACCCACGGCGTCGGGAGCGTCCGCCGGGAGGGAGAAGACTCCCTCCGGTGGGACGGATTCGACGGACACGGAGGGGACAAGCACGGCCGCCGCCCCGAACCATTCGCCCGACAGTGCCGCCGGAGCGGGGACGGCGAGGATCCTGGCGCGTTCTGCGAGTGCACCGAGCACGCGATCGACGGTGCCGCCGCGGCCGAGTCGTTCCATCCGCATGGCGTCAGCTTGTCATGCCTGGTCGGAGGCATCGGGACGAGCCCCGAGATGCGCGAGCTTGTCGGGATTGCGGACCACGTAGACGCCGGTGACCAGGCCGTCGTCGATCTCGAAGTGCAACACCATGTCGAGGACACCCGCCGAGTACACGAGGACACCGGGCATCGAGTTCACCACGGCCGGCTCGATGGTCATGTCGGGCAGTGGATGCCGGACCAGTCCGAGGAACAGCCGGGCGACCTTCGCGGAGCCGAGGACCGGAACCCGGGCCGCATTGACCTTGCCGCCACCGTCGGCGAGGTACCGCACGTCGGGAGCCAACAGTGACAGCAGTCCGTCGAGGTCGCCGGTGGTGGCCGCGGTGAGGAACGCCGCGACCACCCGGTCGGTCTCGTCGCCTGCGGGAGTGAAGCGTCGCTGCCGGGCATGGACGTGCTCGCGGGCGCGATGCGCGATCTGCCGGACGGCGCTCTCGGTGCGGTCGACCGTCTCGGCGATGCGCCCGTACTCGAAACCGAACACCTCGCGCATCACGAAGACCGCGCGTTCGACGGGCGTCAACGTCTCGAGCACCAGCAGCATCGCGGTCGACACCGACTCGGCGAGTTCGACCTCGGCGGCTGCGTCGGGAGCGGTGAGGATCGGCTCGGGCAACCACGGCCCGACATAGTCCTCCCGGCGGCGCTGCGCCGAACGCAGCGAGTTCAACGCCTGACGCGTCACGATCTGCGCCGCGTAGGCCCGCGGATTGTCGACGCTGCCGGTGTCGGTGCGGGCCCAGCGGATGTAGCTCTCCTGCAGGACGTCCTCGCTGTCGGCGACACTGCCGGTGATCTCGTAGGCGATCGAGAACAGCAACCCACGATGCTCGGTGAAGGCGTCGTCGCCGGTCATACGCGCGCCTTCTCCCGTGCGGCGGTGTCCGGTCCGCGTCGGGTCGGCAGGGCACGTCCGCGCGCCTGGAGTCGCATGGAGTGGATGGTCCCACGAACGACGGCTTCCTTCACCGGTGCTGCGAGCCGACCGCGCACGGCCCACCTCGACGGGGTGTCGTCGCGTGCCGACAACTGCACGACGCCGCGATCGCGGCCGAGAGAGATGCAGGTCGTGACGAAACCGAGGGAGAGCGGTGCCGGCTCGCGTCCCTGCAGCAGTTGCCACACCGTGTCGGCGCCGTGGGTGCCGAGCGGCATCGCGGCCTGGCAGCTCATGCGCAGGTGGTCGTTGCCGTCCACCACCACGGCGTCGCCCACGCCGACGATCGGCATGCTGTCGCCCACGCCGACGATCGGCATGCTGTCGCCCACGCCGACGATCGGCGTGCCGTCGACCGCCTGCAGGGTGTCGCGCACCCGGAGACGACCGTCGTCGTCGACCCGCAGGCCGCTGCGACGAGCCAGATCGGGCACGGAGAAACCGGCCGTGCGGACCACGAGGGTCGCGGGGATCTCGGAGCCGTCGCCGAGGACGACCGAGCCGTCGTCGATGCGGGTGACCCGCGTTCCCGACCGGACCTGAACGCCCAGTTCGTCGAGCCGGTGGAGGATGTAACGCTGCGTGTTCGCAGGAAGGGCCGCTCCCGGATCGCCGACGAGGACGAGGGTGCGCCGCGGATACGACTGTGCGAGTTCGGTGACGGTCTCGAGGCCGGTGAGCCCACCGCCGATCACGACGACGGAGGCGTGATCGTCCGCCTCGAAGAGAGCGTCGTGCAGGGCCGTGGCGGAGTCGAGGTCGGCGACGGAGAACGCCTTCTCCGCACCGGGGATCGCACCGGAGCCCGAGGTGCTGCCGACGGCGTAGATCACCGCGTCGCACGGCAGGACCGTCCCGTCGGCGAGGGACACCGCGTGCGGTTCGATCCGTACGGCCGAACCGACGTGCAGCGTCGCCCGCGGGTGCAAGAGATCGGACAGTTCGTGTGTGGCGGTTCCGGATCCGGCCGCCACCTGGTGGAGCCGGACGCGTTCGACGAAGACCGGTCGCGGGTTCACGACGGTGACCGCCACCTCAGGGTGTTCGGCGAGCAGACGGTTCGCGGCCATCACGCCGGCGTATCCCGCCCCTACGACCACCACATGGAATTGCGTCGTCATCGCTCTGTTCCCTTCGCTGTCGGAAGTGGTGTCACCGATAGGACACCGCTCGTCGCGGGGATGTGACACGGCGCCGCCGCGAATTCCTGTGATGCCCGTCTCCTGCTGTCGGGCTCGTCGACGATCGATCCGGTCAGCGACCGACCGTGCGGGATTCCGGTGTCAGCGAGGCGGTCTCGGCCGCATCGCGACCGGCGTGGAAGCCGTCGGCGTCGACGCCGCGACTACGCGAGTCGCGGGTGACGGGGAACAGCCGCCGGAACTCGGTGTCGACGGCATCGGACCGCCTGGCGAGGATGGGCGCGAGTTTCGTGATGGGCATCTGCGCGTCGGCGGCGGCGTGGGCGGTGGCCCGGACATCCGCCTCGCGGAGACGTTCGCCGATCCGGTGCGCGTAGCCGGTGAGGAAGGCGCGGCGGAAGGAGGTCGCGGACGACCCGCGCCGCCCCGCAGTTCCGGCCGCCTGCACGGCCCGCCCGGCCTGCACGAGCAGCGAGGTGTACAGCATCTCGGCCTGCTGCAGGTCGGTGGCGGTGCCGACGATCGTCGCGATCTGCACCCGGGTGAACCACACCGTGCGCACTCGGTTCGCGTCGCCGATGGCGGTGAGGAGCAGGACCTTCTCGCGGATGTACGGGCTGTCGAGGTGGATGCGCCGGCCGACGACCGGGTCGGTGCCGGAGTCGGGCCCGGCCAGCAGCGCCGCACCCACCGCATGGCGCGAGACGAGTTCCTGCGCCTTCGCGGTGAGCGCTTCGGCCTCGTCGGGGAAGTCGGTGGACTCGGCCTTCGACAACAGTGCCCGGATGCGTTCGAGGATCCGGGTGTCGGGCGGGGTGGGCACGGACGGGTCGCCGGACCGGACGGACGGCCACCGCGACGGCGGGGGTGTGAGGATCGCGAAGGACGGCAGGTACTTCCAGGTGAAGGCGAGCCCTTCGATCTCGAAGCGGGTGACGTCGGGGCACGCGCGGAACAGACCGTCGGCCAGGGTCGGTGCCCCGGCTGCGTGGGCGGGACGCGGATGCCGGCGGGCGATCTCGTCGAGTTGCCGCACCCACTCGACGGGGGCGCGTTCGGCCGCGCGCCGGATCTGCGCGTCGAACAGCATCGTGGCCGCCGTCAGTGCGACATCGGAGGGACCACCCGAGCGGGCCGTCACGTGGAGCACGTCGGCGGGCTGCCATCCCCGCTCGTAGGCACCGCCCAGCTCGGCGAGCAGGGAGTGCTCGTTCAGACCACCGGATCGAACATGTGTTCTATCACTGCGCATGCGCCGCAGTGTGGCGCACGGCACCGACAGGTTTGCGCGGCGACGGAGAACACGCAGGTGAAAGGCTCTCCGTCGCCGGACCGGACGCTCAGTCCTCGTCGACGTAGCGCGGGAACACCGGTGCCGGGGCGGGCAGGGCGGTGCCCGGAGCCAGGCGGGTCGCGACGGCGTCGAACTGCCGTGCCTCGGGTGCCTGACCGAGGAGATCGAGGATGTTCGCGGCAGCATCGGGCATCACCGGCTGGACGAGCAGACCCACGATCCGCACGACCTCGAGCGTGACGTACAGGACCGTCGCCATCCGCTCGGGATCGGTCTTGCGCAGCACCCACGGCTGCTGCGCCGAGAAGTAGCGGTTGGTCTCGCCGAGCACGTGCCAGATCGCTTCGAGACCGAGGTGCAGGGCCTGGGCGTCGAACTCGGCGCGCACCTTCGCGAGCAGCGCGTCGGCCTGGGCGAGCATCGCCTCGTCGTCGGCGGTGAACTCGCCCGGCGTGGGCACGGTGCCCTCGAGATTCTTCGCGACCATCGTCAGGGAGCGCTGCGCGAGGTTGCCGAGGTCGTTGGCGAGATCGGCGTTGATGCGGGTGACGATCGCCTCGTGGCTGTAGCTGCCGTCCTGGCCGTAGGAGATCTCGCGGAGCAGGAAGAAGCGCAGCTGGTCGAGGCCGTACCGGTCGACCATCTCGAGCGGGTCGACGACGTTGCCGACCGACTTCGACATCTTCTCGCCCTTGTTGAACAGGAAGCCGTGGACGAAGACCCGCTTCGGCAGTTCGAGCCCCGCCGACATGAGGAAGGCCGGCCAGTAGACGGTGTGGAACCGCGTGATGTCCTTGCCGATGATGTGCAGGTCGGCGGGCCAGTAGCGGCGGTAGGACTCCGACCCGGTGTCGGGGAAACCGGCGCCGGTGAGGTAGTTGGTCAGCGCGTCGACCCACACGTACATGACGTGATCGGGGTGATCGGGGACCGGCACACCCCAGTCGAAGGTGGTGCGGGAGATCGACAGGTCCTTCAGGCCGCCGGAGACGAAGCTGACGATCTCGTTGCGACGGGTGGCCGGGGCGATGAAGTCGGGCTGCTTCTCGTAGAGCTCGAGCAGCTTGTCCTGATAGGCCGACAGCCGGAAGAAGTAGGTGGACTCCTCGGTCCACTCCACGGGGGTGCCGGTGTCGGTGGAGATCCGCGAACCGTCCTCGAGCAGTGTGGTCTCGCCGTCGGTGTAGAACGCCTCGTCGCGGACCGAGTACCACCCCGCGTAGGTGTCGAGGTAGATGTCGCCCGAGTCGACCATGCGCTGCCAGATCGCCTTGCTCGCCTCGAGGTGATCGGCGTCCGTGGTGCGGATGAACCGGTCGTACGAGATGTTCAGCCGCTTGTCCATGGCCTCGAACACGTCCGAGTTGCGGGACGCGAGTTCGGTGACCGGGATCCCTTCCTTCGCGGCGGTCTGCTGCATCTTCAGACCGTGCTCGTCGGTGCCGGTCAGGAAGCGCACGTCGAAGCCGTCGAGACGCTTGAACCGCGCGATCGCGTCGGTCGAGATGTACTCGTAGGCGTGCCCGATATGCGGGGCGCCGTTCGGGTACGCGATCGCGGTCGTGACGTAGAACGGCGGGCGGGTGGTCTCGCCGGTAGCCGGGCGGGAGGAATCAGGCGCAGTCATGGTGGCCAGTAGTTTATAGGGCGTGAGCGCAGCCCGTCCCGCCCCCGAAGCCCCGCAGCCGTTGAGCCCCCTCGTCGACGCCCACACGCACCTCGACGCGTGCGGTGCCGAGGATGCCGCGACGACCTCCGCGATCGTCGATCGTGCCGCCGCGGTGGGGGTCGGACGCATCGTCACCGTCGCCGACGATCTCGAGGCGGCGCGTTTCGCCGTGCGGGCCGCGCACTGGGACGACCGCGTCCACGCGGCCGTCGCCATTCATCCCACCCGCGCGAACAGTCTCGACGACGCCACCCGCGCCGAGATCGAGAAGCTCGCCGCCGACCCGCGTTGCGTCGCGGTGGGGGAGACCGGCCTCGACCTCTACTGGCCCGGCAAGCTCGACGGGTGCGCCGAACCGGCCGAGCAGGAGGAGGGCTTCCGCTGGCACATCGACCTCGCGAAGCGACTCGGCAAGCCGCTGATGATCCACAACCGCGAGGCCGACGCCGACCTGCTGCGTGTCCTGCACGACGAGGGCGCACCCGAGAAGGTGATCTTCCACTGCTTCTCGTCGGATGCCGACATGGCCCGCCGCTGCGTCGACGCCGGATACCTGCTGAGCTTCTCGGGCACCGTGAGTTTCAAGAACGCGAAGGCCCTGCGCGAAGCTGCGCCGCTCGTGCCCCGTGAGCTGGTGCTGGTGGAGACCGACGCGCCGTTCCTGACCCCGCATCCCTTCCGGGGCGCGCCGAACGAGTCGTACTGCCTGCCGTACACCGTGCGTGCGCTCGCCGAGGTGCGGGGCGAGGACGCCGACGAACTGGCCGCGGCCACCACCGCGAACGCCGAGCGGGTGTACGGACTTTCGTAAAGGGCACGCGCGTCCCCACTCCCGTCGTGAGAATACGGGCATGCGCTCCTTCGTCTACAACTCTCATCCGGTACGTGTGATCTTCGGCCCCGGTACCGCCTCGCGGGTCGCGGACGAAGTACGTCGACTCGATCGTTCCCGCGTCCTGCTGCTCGCCGGCGAGCACGTGCGGCACCAGGCGGAGCTGGTCGAGAAGTATCTCGGTGATCTGCAGGTCGCGCGTTTCGACGGCGCGGTCATGCACACGCCGGTGGAGGTGACCGAGCGGGTGCTCGGCCGGGTCACCGAGCACGACGTCGATGCGGTCGTCGCGGTCGGTGGCGGCTCGACCACCGGACTGGCCAAGGCACTGGCCCGCCGCACAGGGATCGATCAGGTGATCCTGCCGACGACCTACGCCGGGTCGGAGGTGACGCCCGTTCTCGGGGAGACCGCCGACGGGGTGAAGACCACACGTTCGTCGCCCGACATCCTTCCCGAGACCGTGATCTACGACGTCGAGTTCACCACCTCGATGCCCATTCCGTTGGCGGTGACCAGCGCGATCAACGCGATGGCCCACGCGGTCGAGGCCCTCTACTCCGAACAGGCCAATCCGATCGTCGACGCCCTCGCGCTCGAGGCCGTGGCCGCGATCGCCCGGGGTATCCCGGCGCTCGGTGCGGATTCGGCCGATCCCGAGGGGCGTTCGGATCTGTTGCTCGCGGCGTGGCTCTCCGGAACCTGTCTCGCCTCGGCGGGAATGGGGCTGCACCACAAGCTCTGTCACGTGCTGGGCGGCTCGTTCGACCTGCCGCACGCTGCCACGCACACCGTCGTGCTGCCCCACGCGCTCGCCTACAACGAACCGTCGGTACCGCACGTCATGGCGCGGGTCGCGCAGGCGCTCGGCACGGATTCGGCGTCCGCGGGCGTCTACGACCTCGTGGCGGCGGCCGGTGGGCCGACGAGTCTCGAGGAACTGGGGTTGCGGGAGTCCGACCTGGACGAGGCGGCACGACTGGCGACGGCGAAGCCGTATCCGAATCCCCGGGAGGTCACGGAGGTGGGCGTGCGGCGGTTGCTGGGGGAGGCATTCGCCGGTACCCGACCGGAACCGGCTCCGACGGCTGGTTGAAGCTACAACCATGGGTTGCTATCTTAGTTGTCGCTTCAACTAAGTGGGGCTCTCCGGCCTCCGACCCGAAAGGCTCGACATGAAGACCCCTCTCGTCCGCGACCTCGGCATCCTCGTCGCCCGACTCGTACTCGGCGTCATCTTCCTCGCGCACGGACTGCAGAAGTTCGACTCGTGGGGATACGAAGGCACCAAGGCCGGCTTCGAAGGAATGGGCGTGCCCGCCCCGGCCGTCTCGGCGTTCGTCGCCACCTGGATCGAGATCCTCGGCGGTCTCGCGCTCATCCTCGGTGTGCTCGTCCCCGTCTTCGGCGTCCTGCTGTTCCTGCTCATGTTCGGCGCGTTCTTCATCGTGCACGTGGAGAACGGAATCTACGTCGGCGACGGCGGTTTCGAGCTCGTCGCCGCACTCGGCGCAGGGGCTCTCCTGCTCGCTGCGGTCGGTGCGGGAGCGTTCGGCGTCGATCGGTTCCTCGCGCGGAAGGTTCCGCTTCTGCGCACGGCCTGACCTGCGGGTCCGAGGCGCTGTGGACGATTTCTCCCGATCGTCCGCAGCGCCTTTTCCGTCCGATGACGCGCGCTTTTCGCATATGTCTTGTTATTCTCCTGCACGACATATGCGTTCACGGATCTCTCCGACAGGATCGATATGGCCGTGCAGCAAGCTGTTCCGCGTCGCGACACCACGTGGAATGTCAATCGACGGACCTTCCTCGTGGGCGCGGGCGCGCTCCTCGCTGCCGGCCTCGTGGGCGCCGGAACGTCTGCGGCACAGCCCCGGACGCCGCAGCGTCCCAACATCCTCATCATCATGACCGACCAGGAGCGTCAGCCGATGCACTGGCCGGCCGACTGGGCGCGCAACAATCTGCCCAACCGGCAGCGCCTGGCCGACACCGGGCTGACCTTCACACGGTCGTTCTGCAACGCCGCGATGTGCTCGCCCAGTCGCAGCACGTTCTTCACCGGGCTCTATCCCGCCCAGCACGGGGTGGTGAGCACCCTCACCGAGGGCGGCACGCTCTCGCCCACCGAACCTGTGCTGCCGGTGGACGGCCAGAACATGGCGAAGATGCTGCTCTCCGCCGGATACGACGTCCACTACCGCGGCAAATGGCACATGAGCAAGGGGGCCGACGGCGGTGACCCGTCGCCCGACGACATCGCGCGGTACGGCTTCGCAGGGTGGGAGCCACCGGAGGCCGGGCAGGACACCGCACCCGAGAACTTCGGCGGTGGCTGCGCCGACCGCGACGGCAAGATCGCCTCCGATGCCGCCGAGTTCCTGCGGTCGCGCAGCGCCACCGACGACAGGCCGTTCGCGCTCATCGTGTCGTTCGCCAACCCCCACGACATCCTTTCGTACCCGAAGACCTGGGATCAGGTCGACGGCGACTGCAACAACTACGGGGCCTTCGCACCCGAGGCCTTCGAGCAGGGAATCGACCTGCCGCCCACCATCGACGAGGACCTGCTCCGCAACTTCAAGCCCACCGCCCAGGCCGAGCTGCTCCTGCTGCTCGCCGGGGCGCTCGGTCCGCTCGTCGGTCCCGAGGCGGCACGGCAGTACGTCAATCTGTACGCCTACATGCACAAGGTCGTCGACCAGCACATCGGAACCGTTCTCGATGCGCTGGAATCGGTTTCGGGCATGCGCGAACGCACCGTCGTCTTCCGGGTGGCCGACCACGGCGAGATGGGCCTGTCGCACGGCGGACTCCGCCAGAAGGCCTTCAATGCCTACGAAGAGACACTCAATGTCCCTCTCGTGGTGAGTAATCCGGTGATGTTCCCGAGGCCGGTCTCCACCGACGCGCTCGCGTCGCTGATCGACGTCATGCCCACCCTCGCGACGATGGCCGCCGTGCCCGACCGTTCGGCGTGGACGTTCAAGGGCGTCGACCTCACGCCCGTCATCGAAGGTGCGTCGTCCGGTGGCACGCCGCCACAGGTGCAGGACACCGTCCTGTTCACCTTCGACGACGAGAACGCCGCCGCGGCCAACGGGCAGACGACGGTGAAGCAGCCCAACCACATTCGCGCCGTCCGGCAGGACAGGTGGAAGTACGCGATGTACTTCGACCCGTCGGGACGCGCGCTGCCGCAGTTCGAACTCTACGACCTGCACGACGATCCGCTCGAGACGCGCAACCGCGCGAACCCGCTCGACCTCGCGAACTTCGACCCGGTGCAGGTCGCGACCATGCACGCCGTCCTGATGGACGTGATGGCCCGCACGGCCACCACCCCGGCCGTGCCGATTCCTCGGTTCCCCGTACCGAGCGGATCCGCCGATCTCCCGATCCCCAGCGGATCGGCCGGACGCTGACGAACCCGATCACCGGCAGCCGCGACCATCGGTGAGCGGTCCGGAAACCGCTGTGCCCGCGAAGCCGGCCGCTCCGTCGGAGGGTGTGGGCATCGGCACCTCGAACGCCCCCGTATGGGGCAGAGCACAGATGCGCGGGATGTTCGGTCACCTCACCGAGCCCGTGTCCGCGGTGCCCGAATCGAGAGGAATTTCTTTTTCCGAGTATCGATCGAAAATGGCAATTTCGGACACTCGGAAATGATCGAGGTAATACCGATCCGATATCTGTGACGTGCGTCGTGATCTGACAGAAATCATCATCTGTGCAGCTAGAGGCGATGAAGTTGCGATAACAATGCCGTCTCGTTACCGTGCTGTGATCACAGTTGTCGTCCGTCTGGAAATAATCGTGTCACCTTTCACCAAGATCAATCGCGTCAAGTCGCCGGTGTTCTACTCGGTGGTCGCCGCCGTCTTCGTCACCCTCGGTGCCGGTGGTGCCACTGCTGTGGTTCAGCACAAGGACGTCGTCCTCGACGTCGACGGTGAGCAGCGTGCCTTCGGCACGATGAACTCCAACGTCGGCGACATCCTGGCCGCCGCCGGCTACACCGTCGACGAGAACGACGTCGTGGCTCCGGCCGTGGACTCGTCCGTCTCCGACGGCGACACCATCGTCCTGCGACAGGCTCGCGAACTGCGTCTGACCGTCGACGGTGAGGAGCGCTCGGTGTGGACCACCGCGCTGACCGTCGACGAGGCACTCGACCAGTTCCGCCTCTCCGACGACGCCTACGTCTCCGCTTCGCGTTCGCACCGTCTTCCGCTCGACGGCGCCGATCTCGAGGTCGTCAACCCCAAGACCGTGCGCTTCGCCGACAACGGCGCGCCCGCCGCCGAGGTACGCGTCGCAGCGCCGACGGTCGCCGAGTTCCTGGAGTCCCAGGGCACCAGGCTCGAGCAGGCCGACAGCGTCACCCCTGCCCTCGACGCGGAGCTCGAGGAGGGCATGGAGGTCGTGGTCACCCGCGACCGGACCGAGTCGCGGACCGAGAACCTGCCGATCGCCCCGCCGGAGAACCGCGTGGACGATCCGAACATGCTCGAGGGCGAGACCGCTGTGAACGACCCGGGTGCTCCGGGCGAGCGGTCGGTGACCTTCGACGTCCACATCGTCAACGGTGTCGAGGTCGGACGCACCGAGACCGCCTCGAAGGTCCTCGCCGAGCCGCGGCCCGTCGTGGTCCGCGTCGGCACCAAGCCGAAGCCCGCCGTGCCGGCCTCGGGCCGCGCGTCGACCTGGGACTCCATCGCCCAGTGCGAGGCGACCGGCAACTGGGCCATCAACACCGGCAACGGCTTCTACGGCGGCCTGCAGTTCACGCAGCAGACGTGGGCCGGCTTCGGCGGCACCCAGTACGCGCCGCGCGCCGATCTCGCGACGCGCGAGCAGCAGATCGCCGTCGCGGAGAAGGTCCAGGCGGCCCAGGGCTGGGGCGCATGGCCGGCCTGCACCAGCAAGCTCGGTCTGCGCTGACCGGCTCGGGTGTGCACGGTGTGACCTGCTTCCGAGTGCGCTAGGTTCACCACGTGTCAGCAGACGATCCCGAAACCACTCCGAGGGCCACCCCGGCTTCTCCGCGCGGCCTCGCCGCGCTGCTCGGACCCGCCGAGGTCCGCGCACTCGCGGAGGAGTTCGGGGTGCGCCCGACGAAGCAGCTCGGCCAGAACTTCGTGCACGACGCGAACACGGTGCGCCGCATCGTCAACGTCGCCGGGGTCGGCCCCGAGGATGTCGTGCTCGAGGTCGGGCCCGGCCTGGGCTCGCTCACCCTCGCCCTGCTCGACGTCGTCGACCGCGTGGTCGCGGTCGAGCTCGATCCCGTTCTCGCGCAGCGTATTCCCACGACCGTGCAGGAGCGGGCCCCGCAGCTCGCCGATCGGTTCGACGTCGTGCACATGGACGCGATGAAGGTGCTGCCGAAGGACCTTCCCGTCACGCCCACCGCGCTCGTTGCGAACCTGCCCTACAACGTCGCGGTGCCGGTGCTGCTGCACCTGTTCTCCGAATTCCCTACTCTGCGAACTGCTCTCGTGATGGTGCAGGCCGAGGTCGCCGACCGGCTCGCGGCCGAACCGGGCGGCAAGATCTACGGCGTGCCCAGCGTGAAGGCGCGGTTCTTCGGCGACGTCCGCAGGGCCGGCGCCGTGGGGCGTGCGGTCTTCTGGCCCGTTCCCCAGGTGGAATCGGGCCTCGTGCGCATCGACCGTTACGCAGAGCCGCCGTGGCCCACCGACGCGCAGACGCGCGCCCGTGTCTTCGCCGTCGTCGACGCGGCCTTCGCCCAACGCCGAAAGACGTTGCGCGCAGCGCTGAGTGGATGGGCGGGCTCGCCGGCAGAAGCCGAGAGGCGCCTGCTGGCGGCCGGTATCGAGCCGTCGACCCGCGGGGAGAAGCTCGACGCCGCAGCCTTCGTGCGGCTCGCGGGGGTGGAGTGATCCCGGTCACTCTTCCTGGTGGTCCGTTGCGATGTGTGGTTAAGTTGTCCTCGGTCGTTAGGTAGTGTGTTCGTGGTTTACCCCTCGCACATTTCTGGTTGCGAGCGGAGGCGATAGCCACGATGGAATCGTTTCAGCCGTGTAGTGACAGACCCGGGAGCCGAAACCGACTCCCGACGAGACAGAACGTCTATATCCGTTCTGCCTGCAAGTGAAGGACAGCAACATGGCTGAAGGTACTGTGAAGTGGTTCAACGGCGAAAAGGGCTTCGGCTTCATCGCTCCCTCGGACGGCTCCGCTGACGTCTTCGTGCACTTCTCCGAGATCCAGGGCCGCGGCTTCCGCACCCTCGAGGAGAACCAGCGCGTGAGCTTCGAGATCGGCCAGGGCCAGAAGGGCCCGCAGGCCACCGGCGTCACCGTCATCGGCTGATACCGATAACTCTCCGAATCCGGGCCGGCACCTCAAAGGGTGCCGGCCCGGATTCGTTGTGTCCGGTCAGCCGATCAGTGCGCCGTAACCGGTGATGCCCACGCCGGACGAGCCGGTCGACGACCCCGCGGAGTCGGCCGAACCGGTGGCCACTCCGGCGGAGCCGGTGGGCGGATTGACGCAGTCCACGAGATTCAGCGAGCGCAGGACCAGGTCGCCGAGCGAGCAGACGCGCGGCGGGGCCGGTTCGGCCGAGGCGACGCCGGCGGTTCCCAGCGTGGCCGCCGCAGCGACGACGCAGACGGCGACCGCATTGCGTACGGATCGAGTCACATTTCCTCCAGAGTGTTCACGAGTCGCCCGATCGTAGAGCGTGGCCGCGGCGGTCGGGAAGCATCCGTATCCCGAGTAAGCTCTGTACTCGTGCTTTCCGTCGTGCCGACCCCCGTGACAGTGCGGGTCCCGTCCAAGGTCAACCTGCATCTCGCGGTGGGCGACCTCCGTCCCGACGGCTACCACGACCTGCACACCGTCTTCCAGGCCTTGTCCCTGTACGACGAGGTGTCGGTGGTCCCCGCCGACACCCTGAGCGTGACGGTGCGCGGCACGGGCGCCGAGGTGGTGCCCACCGATTCGACGAACCTGGCGTGGCGCGCCGCCGAGATGATGGCGGAGCGGGCCGCGCGCACCCCCGACGTGGCGATCACGATCGACAAGGGCATCCCCGTCGCCGGCGGAATGGCCGGTGGCAGTGCCGACGCGGCCGCGACGCTGGTCGCGCTCGACGCGCTGTGGGGGATCGGGGCACCCCGGGAGGACCTCGCGGATCTCGCCGCCCGCCTCGGCAGCGACGTGCCGTTCTGCCTCCACGGCGGAACGGCGATCGGAATCGGACGGGGCGAGCGCCTCGTCCCCGTCCTCACCCGCGGCACCTTCCACTGGGTGCTGGCCCTCGCGAAGGGCGGCCTGTCCACACCGGTCGTCTTCCGCGAACTCGACCGGTTGCGCGCCGAGGGGGAACCTCAGCGCGTCGGCAGCGCCGATGCCGTGCTCTCCGCGCTCGGCTCCGGCGACGCCCACCAGCTCGCGCCCCTGCTCGGCAACGACCTGCAGGCCGCGGCCCTGTCGCTCGACCCCATGCTGCGACGCACGCTCCGCGCGGGTGTCGAGGCCGGTGCTCTGGCGGGCATCGTCTCCGGTTCGGGCCCCACCTGCGCGTTCCTCGTCGAGGACCAGCACGCCGCGGTCACCGTGAGTGCCGAACTCGCCGGTGCCGGTGTGTGCCGTACGGTGCGGGTCGCCTCCGGTCCGGTGCCCGGCGCCCGTGTCGTCGGCGACGCCGATCCCGCACACCCCTGATCCTGTAGTACATCCCCGCAATCCTCGGAAGGCGTTGCTCCACGTGGCGAATCTGATCAACCTCGAACAGGTCTCGAAGTCGTTCGGCATCAAGCCGTTGCTCGACTCGGTGTCCCTCGGCGTGAACGAGGGGGAGCGGATCGGTGTCGTCGGCCTCAACGGCGGCGGCAAGACGACGATGCTCGAGGTGCTCGCCGGCATCGAGGAGCCCGATTCGGGCCGGGTGAGCCGCGTGAACGGTCTGCGCATGGCCGTCGTGACTCAGCGCGGCGGTCTGCAGGAGGGCTCGACCGTCGGCGAGGTCGTCCTCGGGCCGCTCGGCGTGGCCGAGCACGAGTGGGCGGGCGACGCACGCATCCGCTCGGTGCTCACCGGCATCGGCATCGACAATCTCGGCCTCGACGCGGTCGTCGACGGCCTGTCCGGCGGCGAGCGTCGCCGGGTCGCCCTCGCCGCAGCCCTCGTGCAGGATCTCGACCTGCTCGTCCTCGACGAGCCCACCAACCACCTCGACGTCGAAGGCGTGCAGTGGCTCGCCGAGCACCTGCTGTCGCGGCGCAGCGCGCTCGTCGTCGTCACCCACGACCGCTGGTTCCTCGACACCGTCGCGACCCGCACCTGGGAGGTCGTGAACGGGCAGGTCGAGAGCTACGAGGGCGGCTACAACGACTGGATCTTCGCGCGCGCCGAGCGTGCCCGCCAGGCCGACGCGATGGAGGAGCGCCGCCGCAATCTCGCGCGCAAGGAACTCGCGTGGCTGCGTCGCGGTGCCCCGGCCCGCACGTCCAAGCCGAAGTACCGCATCGAGGCCGCCGAAGCGCTGATCGCGAACGTGCCGCCGCCGCGCGACTCGGTGGCGCTGGCGTCGTTCGCCAAGCGTCGCCTGGGCCGCGTCGTCATCGAACTCGAGGACGCCACGCTCACCACTCCGGAGGGCCGCGAACTGGTCCGCGACCTCACCTGGCGTCTCGGCCCGGGTGAGCGGATCGGTCTCGTCGGCGTCAACGGCTCGGGCAAGACGACCCTGCTGCGCACGCTCGCGGGCGAACTCGAACCGGCGCAGGGACGTCGCATCCAGGGGCAGACCGTCGAGATCGGCTGGCTGCGTCAGGAACTCGACGATCTGCCCACCGACATGCGGGTGCTCGAGGCCGTCAAGGAGGTGGCCGAGCGGATCACGCTGGGCGACAAGGAGATCTCCGCCGGTCAGCTCGCCGAACGCCTGGGCTTCACCCCGGCCCGGCAGCGCACCCCGGTCGGCGACCTGTCCGGTGGTGAGCGTCGCCGCCTGCAGCTCACGCGCGTGCTCATGGCCGAACCGAACGTGCTGCTCCTCGACGAGCCCACCAACGACCTCGACATCGACACCCTCCAGCAGCTCGAGGACCTGCTCGACGGCTGGGCCGGAACCCTCGTGGTCATCAGCCACGACCGGTATCTCGTCGAACGCATCTGTGATTCGACATGGGCCCTGTTCGGTGACGGCCGGCTCACGAACCTTCCCGGTGGTATCGAGGAGTACCTGCGCCGGCGCGCGGCCATGGGCGACGGCGACGTGCCGTCGGTGGCGTCGACCGTCTCGAAGACCGGCGACGCCGCGGAGCAGCCGAAGAAGCGCGACGGTGCCGCCGAACGTGCCGCGCGCAAGGAACTGTCACGCCTCGAGCGTCTCGTCGCGAAGCTGACCGAGAAGGAGGAGAAGCTGCACCACGACCTCGCGGAGGCGGCGACCGATCCCGACCGGCTGCAGAAGCTCGACGCGCAGTTGCGCGAGGTGGTCGCGGAGAAGGAAGCGGCCGAGGAGCAGTGGATGGAGCTCGCCGAAGATCTCGACTGAATCCTCTTGACCTCGAGTCGGCTCGAGGTCGCAGGATGGGCGTCGTCAGAAGGAACGCCCATCAGGAGGATTCATGTCCGTCACCGAAACATCCGGTACCTCTACGCATCTCCCGCAGTCCCGGCTCGCGCGTTCCGCGGTGGTGATTGCCGCGTCCGTCGTGACCGCACTGGTGGTCAACCTCGTGCTGTGGGCCGCCGGGCTCGTCGCGGGAGGCTCGTTCGAACACACCGACGCCGGTGAGGTGGTGAGCGCGGCGCCCGGTGGCGTGGTGCTCATGTCCGTCGTCCCGCTCACCGTCGGTCTCGCCGTCGCCGCCCTGCTCACCCTGTGGTGGAACGGTTTCGCGCGGATCGCGCAGGTCGTCGGGGCGCTGCTGCCGCTGGCGACGATCCAGGGCACGATCTCCGCGGACTTCGACACGCCGAGCACCGTCGCGCTGACGCTGATGCACGTCGTGATCGCCGTGGTGGTCGTCGTCGCCCTGGAGATGCTCCGTGCGCGTGACTGAAACGAGTAGGGGGAGGAAATGTGCGCTTCCGCAAGGAAAGTCGCACATTTCCTCCCCCGAGTTCGGGCGGAGACCTACAGGCCGAGCAGCTTGCTGATGATCTCGTTCATGATCTCGTTGGTGCCGCCACCGATGCCGAGGACGCGGGCGTCGCGGAAGTGGCGCTCGACCTCGCTCTCACGCATCAGGCCGATACCACCGGCGAGCTGAACCGCCTCCATGACGGCGTGGTCGCACACCTTGACGGCGTTGTTCTTCGCCATCGAGGTCTCGAGCAGCATGCCCTCGCCGTTGACCCACCGCTCGGCGACCGAACGGCAGAACGTCCTCGCCGCGGTGATCTCGGTGGCGAGCTCGGCGAGGCGGTGCCGCACGACCTGACGCTTGGACAGCGGGCGGCCCATCGTCTCACGGGATTTCACCCACTCGACGGTCAGGTCGAAGCAGCGCTGCGCGGTGGCGACGGCCTGGAAGGCCAGCGACAGGCGCTCACCCTGGAACTGCTGCGCGATCTGACCGAACGCCGAGTTCTCGGCGCCGATGAGGTTCGAGACCGGCACGCGCACGTCGTCGTAGAACAGCTCGGCGGTGTCCGAGCACAGCCAGCCCATCTTGTCGAGCTTGCGGGAGACCGTGAAACCCGGTGTGTCCGTGGGGACGACGACGAGCGAGATGCCGCCGGCGCCGGCGTCGCCCGTGCGCACCGCGGTGGTCACGAAGTCGGCGCGCGTACCCGAGGTGATGTAGAGCTTCGCACCGTTGATGACGTACTCGTCGCCGTCACGACGCGCGGTCGTGCGGATGTTCGCGACGTCGGAGCCACCGCTGGGCTCGGAGATCGCGAGCGAACCGATGGCGCGACCCTCGAGCGCGGGACGTGCGAACCGCTCGATCAGGTCGGTGTTGCCCGACGAGACGATGTGCGGGGTCGCGATGCCGTGGCTGAACAGCGCCGAGATCAGGCCCGACGAACCACCGGCGAGGATGATCTCCTCGAGGATCGCGAGCATGTCGAGGGCGGTGCCGCCCGAGCCGCCGTGCTCCTCGGCGACCGAGGCGCCGAGCAGGCCCGCGTCGGCGGCCTTGCGGTGCAGTTCGCGCGGGATCTCGCCGGCACGTTCCCACTCGTCGAGGTGGGGGACGATCTCCTTGCGGGTGAAGTCCGCGGCGAGCTGACGGAGTGCCTTCTGCTCGTCGGTGTCCCAGCGGATCACTTCGGTGGTGGTCATGCCTATTCGCCCTTCCAGACGGGTTCGCGCTTCTGCATGAAGGCCATGACGCCTTCGAGGGTGTCGGCGCTGGTGGTGAGACGTGCGAGGGCCTTGTCGGTCAGCTCCCAGGGCAGGTCCTCGGCGGGGACGTTGCCGTCGATGATGCCGCGGGCGACGGTCTTGCTGGCCTGCACGGCGAGCGGAGCGCCCTTCGCGACGTCGGCGGCGAGAGCGAGAGCGGTGTCGAGGACGTCGGCCTGCGGGACGACCCGGTTGACGAGGCCCCAGCGCAGGGCGTCGGCGGACGACATCGGCTTGCCCGCCAGGACGAGTTCCATCGCGACGGCGCGGGGGATGGCCTGGCCGATGCGGAAGACGCCGCCGGCACCGGCGATCAGGCCGCGGTGCACCTCGGGAAGGCCGAATTCGGCTGTCTCGGAGGCGACGACGAGATCGCTCGCGAGGGCGAGTTCGGTGCCACCTCCGAGCGCGGTGCCGTTGACCGCGGCGATGACGGGCTTGGAGATGTGGTGCTTGACGACACCGGCGAAGCCCCAGTGGGCGGTCTCGGGCGGGGTGACCCCGTCCGGTCCCTTGGTGCCGAGGGCCTTGAGGTCGGCGCCGCCGCAGAAGACGGCGTCGCCGGCACCGGTGAGCACCACGACGCGCACGTCGCGATCCTCTTCGGCGCGGTCCCAGGCCTCACCGAGTGCCTGGTGCACGTCGGCGTTGATGCTGTTGGCCGCCTTGGGACGGTTGATGGTGACGAGCAGGACGTGCTCGCGCTTCTCGACGAGAACGACGGGTTCGCTCACGACTGGGACTCCTCGGGGGACAGGTGCTCGATGCGGGTGACGGTGAGATTGCCACCGTTGTCGGTGACGTGGACGGTCTCGCCGACGATGTCGGCTCCGGCGGCGAGGACCGCGGCGCCGGCGGCGTCGGTCTGGCCGGAGACACGCCGGCCGTCGGGGGTGAGACCGATGAGGAAGCCGATCAACGGGTTGCCGTCGCGACCGAATTCGGCTGTGGCGGTGACGATCTGGACCTCACCGCTGTAGTCGGTGGCGGCCTCGGGTGCCGACGGCTCGAGCAGCACGTGGTCGGGGTCGCCGACGTAGCCGTCGGTGTGCGGGGCGCAGCCGAGGACCACGACGTGCTGGTAGGTCAGGTAGCCGCCGTTGCCGTGCACGAGGGCGAGCTCGCCGTCCTGACGCAACCGCTTTGCCACCGACACCACCGAGTGCAGCGTGTAGCTGTTGAGCGGGCCGCCGAAGAAGGAGTGCCCGCCGGTCACCGACGGGACGGTGTCGCGGGGGAGACCGAGCTGCTCGATGAGCAGCTTCGGGACCACGGGGAAGCAGCTGTAGGCGTCGATGATGTCGAAGTCGCCGGGACGCAGGTCGGTCGCCGAGAGCGTGCGGCGCAGCGCGTCGTCGAGTGCGGCCGAGCGTCCGAAGTCGCCGCGGGCGAGCACGTCCGAGGGCTCGGTCGCGCCGGCACCGCCCCACACGTAGAGCAGGTGGTCGTCGGGGACGCCGAGTTCGCGGGCCACGGCGAGCGAGGTGACGACCACGGCCGCGGCCTGGTCGACGAACGGCATCGCGTTGACCAGCAGCGGGTACGGGTCGGTGACGAGGCGGTTCTTCCCGGCGATGGTGCGGATGTCGTCGGCGGTGCGGCGCTCGGGGTTCCACGACGCCGGGTTCTCGGCGGCGAACTCGGAGAAGGCGGCGTACAGCGTCGCCGACCAGTCGAGCGACTTCTCGCGCGAGTGTCCGAGATCGTGGCTGAGCCGGTTCTCGAACAGCGGGTAGACGCGCGTGGGGACGATCATGCCGGCGCGCTGCATCGCGGGGCTGCCGAGGTCCTCGTTGCTGATCGGCGCGGGGCCGCCCGGGGCGGTGGTCCATCCGAGCGTGACCGGATCCGTCCCGGCCTTGTAGGAGTTGGTCGCCGAGGCCTGCGCCTCGCCGCCGACGAGCAGCGCGACGGTGCTGGTGCCCGCGGCGATGTCGTGGCCGATGCGGTCGAGCAGGGCCGCCGGCCAGTGGCCGCCGATCGGCGTGGTCGACGTGTGCTCGGGTGTCGCGCCGAGACGTTCGGCGAGCAGGCCCGGCAGGTCGTCGTAGTTCCAGCTCGCGGTCCTGATCGCGTGGATGGTGTCGATCCGCGTGGCGAGATCGGCGCCGGAGTCGGCGATCGCGGCGAGGGTGGCCTCGTGGATGAGGTCGAGCGGTTCACGCGGGTCGGCGGGCGCACCGGCACGGCCGGAGCGCAGGTCGCCGACGCCGATCACGACGGGAACCCGGGTGGGGTCGGTCATGGCGTTCCTTCGGTCTGCTCGGGGGGAGGAGGACGCGGCCAGCTTAATACGGACTATTTCAGTCTGTAAATCGAGGAGTGGTCTGGCACACTTGCCCGACGTGACCGAAGTACCCGCACCGCGCCGCCGCGGGCGCCCCCGCGACGCCGACCTCGAGGACCGCGTCTTCGACGCCGTGCTCGAGGTGTATTCCGAGACGAGCTGGCGTGGCTTCACGATCGACGCGGTCGGGCGACGCGCGCGGGTGGGCCGCGCCGCCCTCTACCGCCGGTGGTCGAGCAAGGACGACCTGCTGGTCCAGGCCCTCGAAGCACGCAGTCCGCTGCCCGTGCCGATCGACACCGGCGCGCTCCGGTCCGATCTCGTCGAACTCGCCCGGCAACTGTTGCGCGGTTACCGGACCACCCCGGGCCTGGTGAGCCTGCGCGTCGCGCTCGATGCCCGCGCCAATCCCGAACTGCTCGCCCGGCTGATCCACACCCTCAACCGCAGCCGCGTGCTCGCGGCGCGCACGATCGTGCACCGCGCCGTCGAGCGCGGTGAACTCCCCGCCGACACCTCGGCGACGCTGCTGCTCGAGATGGTCACCGGCACCGTGCTCAGTCACGCGCTGTTCGCGTTGGCGACCCCCGACCAGAGCGTCGACGACGACTACGCCGAACTCGTCGTCGACGCGACGATCCGCGCGTTGCGCCGTCCCGAGTCGTGACCGGTGCGGTCTCCCGTGACCGAATCGCGATCGAATGCCGCCTGGTAACAGTGTGATTCCGGCCGTCTGCGCCGGTCGTCCGGGCTAGCCTGGAATGCGAATACTCGCAGGGGGGGCGCCAATGGGAGGCCGACGATGGATGTGCAGGCGGTAGCGGAGATCACGCGGCTCAAATACCGTTATGCGCGAGCGCTCGACACGAAGGACTGGGACGAACTGGCGAACACCCTCACCCCCGACGCACACGCCGTCTACGGGGAGCATCTCGTTTTCGACTCACGCGACGCCTTCATAGGTTTCCTCGAGAACACGCTGGGAACGCGCTTGATCACGGAGCACACGTGTTCCCATCCCGAGATCGACATCGCCGACGACGGCCGCACCGCCACCGGGGTGTGGTTGCTGTCCGACACCGTGATCATCCCCGAGGACGGGATGATGTTGCGCGGATCGGCCTACTACCACGATCGATACAGCCTGGGTGACGACGGATGCTGGCGGATCAGCCGCACCGGATATCAACGCAACTGGGAGACGGTCACATGCATGGGCGACTCGCCTTCGGTCCGGTTGACGACCAATCGATGGGCGCTGCTGCAGCAACCGAAAGCGTCCTGAGCGGGAACGACGAGATGGTCTCGGAGAGCTCCGCCGATTTTCCCCCTCCGGGAGGCTCCGGCGATTTTCCCCGCCCGGGGGCGCTGCCCTATCTGACGGTGCCGCGGGCCCACGAGGCGATCGAGTGGTACACCCGGGTGTTCGGGGCCTCGCTGACCGCCGAACCGGTCGTGATGGACGACGGTCGTGTCGGGCACGCCGAACTGCGGTTCCCCAGTGGAATGATCTATCTCGCAGACGAATTCCCTGAACTCGGACTCACCGCGCCGCAGGAGGGAGCGGTCTCGGTGAGCCTGATGCTCGAGGTCGCCGATACCGACACGGTGCTCACCCGCGCCCGTCTGGCCGGCGGTTCGGTCGAGAGGTGGATCAACGAGGCCCACGGTCATCGCAACGCCACCCTGCTCGATCCCTTCGGGCATCGCTGGATGCTCGTCGGCCCGTTGACCGGCAAGCTGCCGCCCCCTCGGGAATGAGCTCCCCGCTCGGTACCATGCGGCGATGAGCGAGATCGCGCGTCGCAGTGAGTTTCCCGATGTCCGTGGCTGGATCCGGGCCCTGCCCACCCTCACGGCGTCCGCCCCGCGGTTCGAACCGGCCGCGACGCCGCAGGAGACCTTCCTCCGGTGGCTCGCCGAGGCGGCCGAGGCCGGCGTCGCCGAGCCGCACGCCGCGACCCTGTCGACCGTCGACCCGTCCGGGACGCCCGACGCACGCATGCTGCTCATCAAGGACGTCACCGACGACGGCTGGTGGTTCTCCGGCGACGACCGTTCCCCGAAGGGCCGCCAGCTCGACACGACACCGGCCGCCGCGCTCACCGTGTACTGGCGCGAACTCGGCCGGCAGATCCGCGTGCGCGGGCCCGTCCTGGTCGGCCCACCCGAGGTGTGTGCCCGCGACTTCCGGGAACGGTCGATCTTCGCCCGTGCGGTCGCGTCCACGGGACACCAGAGCGAGGTCCTCACCGATCCCGCCGAGTACGACGCCCTCGTGCGGGAACGCCTGACCGCGCTCGAACACGATCCGGACCTCGTCTCGCCGCACTGGACGGCGTGGTGCGTCGCCGCCGAGGCCGTGGAGTTCTGGCAGGCGGACCCGGGCCGGCGGCACCTGCGGTGTCGCTACCGTCGGGTGGGCGAGCGGTGGGTCACCGAGGAACTTCATCCGTGACGTGTCGCGTGAGAGGGATCCGTCCCGTGCGACCGGTAGGCTCCCGCCCGTGAACGAGTCCTTCATCCGCACACGCGTCGCCAACGGAGTCGGCGAAGTGCAACTCGACCGTCCCGGTGCGCTCAACGCGCTCGACCGGTCGATGATCCGCGACGTCCGTTCGTCGCTTCTCGCCTGGCGCGACGACCCGGCCGTCACGGCCGTGCTCGTCACCAGCACGTCCGACCGCGCGTTCTGCGCCGGTGGCGACGTCAAGCCGGTGCGCGAGGTGGCCCTCGAGGGACGCTTCGACACCGTCCGGGAGTACTTCGCCGACGAGTACCGCCTCGACGAACTGGTCGCCACCTACCCGAAGCCCTATCTCGCCGTCCTCGACGGCGTCACGATGGGCGGTGGCCTCGGTATCTCGGTGCACGGCGTGGTGCGCGTCACCACCGAGAAGACCACGATGGCCATGCCCGAGACCGCCATCGGGTTCGTCCCCGACATCGGGTCGAGCCACTTCCTCCCGCGCCTGCGCGGCACCACCGCGCGGTGCGACGCGGTGGGGATGTACCTCGCACTCACCGGTGCCCGCATCGACGCCGGCGACGCGCTGGCCGTCGGCCTGGCCACGCACCATGTGCCCAGCGCCCGCATCGACGAGTTCGCCGACCGCATCCGCGCCGGCCAGTGGCGCGACGCCCTCGACGAGTTCGTCGAACCGGCCCCCGGATCCTCCCTGGCACACCGTTTCCCCGATATCGAAACGGTGTTCGGCGACGGCACGGTGCTCGACATGGTGGCCCGCCTCGACAGCCTCACCGACATCGACGCCGAGTGGGCGGAGCAGACCCGCACGGCCCTGCGGTCGTTGTCGCCGACGAGCGTGTGGGCCACGGCCGAACTCATGCGGCGCGGCGCCGAGAGCACCCTCGAGGAATGCTTCGCCCGCGAACTCGATGTCGCCGTGCGCGTCGCCGCGACGCCGGACTTCATCGAAGGTGTGCGCGCCGTGCTCGTCGACAAGACCCGCGACCCGCAGTGGTCGCCCGCGACGCTCGAGGACGTCGATCCGGCGGCGATCGCCGCACTGTTCGGCGACGGATAACCCGGGACCTGCCCGCCGCTACCGGGCGTGACGCTGCGGTACCTGCAGGTCGACGACGATGGGCTGCCCACCGAGGGTCGCGTGGATCTCGGGTTTCTCGAGGCCACCGGCGAGCAGGTACTCGCCGAGCAGGGTGAGCAGTTCGTCGTCATCTGCCATCGGGTCGCCGTGCGAGCCGATGCCGCGCGAGTCGCGGGAGGTCAGTTCGTTCTGCGCGAGTCGCGCGGCGATGCGCACCGACGCCACGCCCATCGAATTGCGCCGTGACGGGACCGGGCCCGGTGCGGTGATCGTGCCGAGGCTCTCGGTGGCCGTCGTGGTCGTCGTGGTGGTGGTGGCGGGCCCGCTCGCGGAGCCGTTCGTGCCGGTGCTGCTCACCAGGGTCGTTCCTTCCTCGGAATTGCCGGCGCCCACCCCGCCGGCCGGGTCACCTTCGAGCACTGCGTCCCCCACGCTCGTGCGGTGTGTTCCGGGATCCGGCGTACTCGTCAGCGGGGTACTGCTCGGAAGAGGAGTGCTCGGCAACGGGTAGACGAAGGTGCCCGAGCGCTTCGCGCGTCCGGATCGCCTGCCGGTCTCCGCCGTCCCACCGGACGACAGGTCCTCACCGGCCGTGGCCGGTACGTCGTCGTTCATCGACACAACTCCTGATTCCACCCGAATACGTCGGATCGACGAAAGGGAAAGTATCAGTAAAATCCGCTGGACGCACTACCCGTCCGGCGTCGTCGGGACGGTCAGTCGGTGGCCGCGACCAACGGTTCGAGAGTCAGCTCCGGCAGCTCCTTGAGGATGTACTGCAGCCGCCACTTGTCGCTGACGAGAGCGAGGAGCACGCCGTCCGATCGGGTGAACACCTCGACACCGCGCTGGCGGTTCAGCTCGTCGGCCGAGGCCGCGTCGGTGCGACGCGCGAGCGAGTAGCCGAGATGCTCGATCTTCGGATCGACGTTGTACTCGGCCTTCATCCGCGCCGCGACCACCTCGAACTGCATCGGACCGACGGCCGCCATCACCGGCGACGCGTCGCCGCGGACGTCGTTGCGGAGGATCTGCACGACGCCCTCGGAGTCGAGCTGGTCCACGGCCTTGCGGAACTGCTTGTACTTCGAGGCGCTCTCGGCCCGCAGGATCGCGAAGTGCTCGGGCGCGAACGACGGGATCGGCGGGAACTCCACCTTCCTGTCGACGTAGAGGGTGTGGCCCGGCGCCAGCGCGGTCGCGTTGACCAGGCCGACGACGTCGCCCGGATAGGCGTTCTCCACCGTGGAGCGTTCGCGACCGAAGACCGTCAGCGCGTACTTGGTGGCGAAGGGCTTACCGGTCTGCGCGTGCGTGACGACCATGCCGCGCTCGAACACACCCGAGACCACACGCATGAACGCGAGCCGATCGCGGTGGGCGGTGTCCATGCCGGCCTGCACCTTGAACACGACGGCGCTGAACGGATCGTCGACCTCGCGAGCGGTCTCGTCGATCGCGAGACGGGCCCGCGGCGGCGGAGCGAGCGTGACCAGGGTGTCGAGGATCTGCCGCACACCGAAGTTGAGCATCGCCGACGCGAAGATCACCGGCGAGGTCTGCCCGGCGAGGAACAACTCCTGATCGTGGTCCTGGCCGTTGGCCGACAGCAGTTCGGACTCCTCGGCGGCCTCGACCCAGGTGTCGCCCTCGAGGGCGAGCGCCTCGTCGGGGGACAGATGCTCCTCGGGCGCGATCTTGGCGCCACCGGCCGTGCGGGTGAACTTGATGTACTCGGCCGCGTCTCCGTCCTCGCCGCGGCGCAGCAGACCGCGGAAGTCGCCGGCGATGCCCACGGGCCAGAACAGGGGAGTCGGCGTCAGGCCGATGCGCTCGTCGATCTCGTCGAGCAGTTCCAGCGGAGTGCGGCCGGGGCGGTCCCACTTGTTGATGACGGTGACCACGGGGATGCCCCGGTGGCGGCACACCTGGAACAGCTTCAGCGTCTGCGGCTCGAGGCCCTTCGCCGCGTCGATGAGCATGACGGCGGCGTCGACGGCGGTGAGGACGCGGTAGGTGTCCTCCGAGAAGTCGGAGTGGCCGGGGGTGTCGACGAGATTGACGACGTTGACGACCTCGTCGTCGGTGCCCGCGATGTCCGAGCGGGTGTAGTTGAACTGCAGGGCCGTGGAGCTGACGGAGATGCCGCGGGCCTTCTCCATCTCCATCCAGTCGGAGACCGTCGACTTGCGGCCGGCCTTGCCGTGGACCGCGCCGGCCTCGGAGATGACCTTCGCGTGCAGGGCGAGCGCCTCGGTGAGCGTCGACTTACCGGCGTCGGGATGGGAGATGACGGCGAAGGTGCGTCTGCGCTCGGCTTCGGCTCTGACCTCCTTCGCGGACCCGGGCTTCGCTGTGCCGGAGGACTGCGCAGGCTCCGTCGTGCCGGTGGATTGACTGTCGGCCGAAGCGTGCGGGGTGCTCAACGGGAAAAACCTCTCGAAGGGGGCAGGGAGTAGGGGCGCTATCGCCGCCAACTCGTCCATGTTACTCGGCGATTCGGTGTCGATTTCCGCCAGATTCGATCACGTTTCCCCGGGGTCGCCCCATACCGACCGCTCGACGGCGCACGCTGATGTGCAACTACCGGATCTTGATCGAGGTCGTGCACCACCGGACGAGGAGCGGGTCGTGAGCAGGTTCACCGAGGAGATGTACGCGACGGCGGAGGCGGACACCGGGGCTCTGATCACCGGCGAACCGGATACGCCGCTGCGGCAGAGCTGGGGAGGGATCCACCGGCAGGCGCGACGCATGGCCGGCGCGCTGGCCGCGGCGGGCATCGGACCCGGTGACGCGGTGGGCGTCCTCGCAGGACAGCCGGTGGACATCGCGCCGGTCTGCCAGGCTGTCTGGATGCGCGGCGGAAGCGTGACGATGCTGCACCAGCCCACCCCGCGCACCGACCTGCAGATGTGGTCGCGCGACACCGAGGTGGTGCTGCGGATGATCGACGCCCGCGCCGTCGTGCTCGGCGCACCCTTCGAGATCGCGGAGCCGCTGCTGCGCGAACGCGGCATCTCCGTCGTCACCGTGGAGCGGATGCGGGAGGGGAGGCCCGTCGATCCCGTCGACACGGCGGAGTCCGACATCGTGCTGCAACAGCTGACGTCCGGCTCCACGGGCTCGCCGAAGGCGGTGCGGATCACGCACGGCAACTTCTACGCCAACGCGACGGCGATGATGGACCGCGTCAAGTTCTCGCTCGACGACGACGTCATGATCAGCTGGCTGCCGCTGTTCCACGACATGGGCATGGTGGCCTTCCTCAGCGTCCCCATGCAGGTGGGCGCCGAGGTCGTGTCGGTCACGCCACTGGACTTCCTGCGTTCGCCGATCCTGTGGGCGGAGCTGATCAGCAAGTATCGCGGAACCCTCACCGCAGCACCGAATTTCGCGTACTCGTTGCTGGCCCGGAAGTTGTCGCAGGCGCCGGACGGCGCGCTGGACCTGTCGTCGATGCGCTGGATGTGGAACGGTGCCGAGCCGGTCGATCCCGACACGATGGAGGCGCTCGCGGAGGCCGGAGAGCGCTTCGGTCTCGACCCGTCCGCCCTCGCGCCCTCCTACGGGATGGCCGAGACCACCCTCGCGGTGTCGGTTCCCGATCCGGGACGCGGGATGGTGCTTGACGTGGTGGACCCCGACCTGCTCGAAGCCGGCGGGATGGCCGTGCCGACCAACCGCACCCACGCACGCCGCATGCCCACCCTCGGCCGTCTCGTGGCCGGTCTCGAGGGCCGGGTCGTCGACCGCGACGGGCAGGTGCTGCCGCCCCGCGGCGTGGGCATCATCCAGTTGCGCGGCGAGGCCGTCACGCACGGTTATCTCACCGTGGACGGACCCGTCCCCGCGCAGGATGCGGACGGCTGGCTCGACACCGGCGACGTGGGCTACTTCACCGAGGACGGACTCGTCGTGGTGTGCGGCCGGGTGAAGGACGTCATCATCATGGGCGGCCGCAACATCTATCCCACCGACATCGAACGGGCGGCGGGGACCGTCGACGGCGTGCGTCCCGGCAACGCCGTCGCCATCCGGCTCGACGCGGGGGACAAGCGCGAATCGTTCGCGGTGGCCGTGGAGACCAAACTCTTCGACCACCCGGACGAGGTGCGCCGCATCGAACACGACGTCGTGCACGCGGTGGTCGCCGAGGTGGGCGTGAGGCCCCGCACGGTCGCGGTGCTCGGTCCCGGCAGCATCCCGAAGACCTCCTCGGGCAAGCTGCGTCGCGGCACCTCGCTGGCGCTGCTGACGCGGGCCTGACCGTCCCGCGCCGATCGATGCGGGGTCAGTGGATGCGGTTCTGGGCGCCCTCGAGGCCGAGCTTCAACAGCAGTTCGACGGCGTCGGCGCCTTCCTCGCACCACACGTCGAGTTCTTTGCGTTCGATGGCCGAGAACGGCTTGAGCACGAAGTCGGCGGGATCCTGGCGACCGGGCGGGCGGCCGATGCCCATCCGGACCCGCAGGTAGTCCTTGGTGCCGAGCGCCGACGAGGTCGACCGCAGGCCGTTGTGGCCGTTCTCGCCACCTCCGAGCTTGAGCCGGATCGTCCCGAAGTCCAGGTCGAGCTCGTCGTGCACGACGATCACGTTCGCGGGATCGACCGAGAAGAACTTGGCGAGGGAGGCGACCGGACCACCGGACAGGTTCATGTAGGTGCGCGGCTTCGCGATGATCACCTGCCGCCCGTCGAGCCGGGCCTGCACGATGTCGGCGTTGCTGCGCTTGTGCGCGGAGAACTTGCCGCCCACACGTCCGGCCAGCACGTCGGCCACCATGAATCCGATGTTGTGCCGGGTGTTCTCGTACTTCGGGCCGGGGTTGCCGAGACCGACCACGAGCGCGGCGTCGTCGCCCACGAGCTGATCCTTCCGTGCATTCGAACGACGTGCGGCGCGCCACCCCGAAGGGATGACGCGCCGCACGAGTGACTTCACAGGGAGCCGGGGAAGGCTCAGGCCTCCTCGGAGGCCTCTTCGGAGGTCTCTTCGCCCTCGGCGCCTTCCATGGCGTCGGCGGAGGGAGCCTCGACGATGTTCACGAGCAACAGCTCGGGATCGTCCTGCAGGGTCGCACCGGCGGGCAGCTCGACGCCACCGGCCAGGATCTGGGTGCCGGCCTCGGCGCCCTCGATCGAGACGGTGATCTCCTCGGGGATGTTGAGGGCGTCGGCCTCGAGCTTGATGGTGTTGACCTCGTTGACCACCAGCGTGCCGGAGCCGGCCTCACCGGAGAGGACGACGGGCACCTCGACGGTGACCTTCTCGCCCTTCTTCACGACGAGCAGGTCGGCGTGCTCGATGTAGCGGCGGATGGGGTGGACGACGACCGACTTGGTCAGCGCGAGCTGATCCTCGCCGTCGATGTCGAGGGTGAGGATGGCGTTGGTGCCGTGGTTACGCAGCACGGCTGCGAACTCGAGGTCGGGGAGGGCGAGGTGCCGGGGCTCGGTGCCGTGGCCGTAGAGGACGGCGGGGACCTGGCCGGCGCGACGGGCGCGGCGTGCGGCACCCTTGCCGAACTCGGTGCGGACGCTGGCTACGAGACGATTCTCGTCGGACATGATGTGACGGCTCCTACGCTGGTGGCACTTCGTGGTCGGGTGTTCTCGAACGAACGGATCCGACACGTGCGACCGGGGAGCACATTGCTTCCGTCGCAGCCGCGTCGATCACGGTGATCCAGCGATATTGCGGTTCACCCTCGCCGAGACAACTCGAACCACTTTACCGGACGACGTCGAGCGGGGACAAACAGCCCTGTCGTCGACTCGCGGCCACGAGCGGCGCACGGCCTCACGAACGGGCGATGTCGTGCACCGAGGCGAGGAACCTGTCGACGTCGGCGGGCGAGACGAAGTAGTGCGGCGACGCCCGCACCACCGACTGCAGGTCGCGCGAGGTCATGTCCAGCAGCGTCGAACTGCGGCTGCTGACCGTGACCGTCACCGACCGCTCGGCCAGGGCATCGCGGACCTCCCGCGGGTCGCGGCCGTCCACGGTGAACGAGACGATGCCGCTGCGCTGCTCACCGAGATCGGTGACGGTGACGCCGTCGATGCCTGCGAGCCCGTCCCGCACGTGCCCGGCCCGGTAGGCCACCGCTTCGGCCACGGCGTCGACACCCAGATCGAGGAGATAGTCCACGGCTGCGCCGAGACCGAGCCGGGCCGCCACCGAGGCCTCCCACATCTCGAAGCGCGTGGCGTCGGGGGCGAGCTCGTAGCTGTCGGCCGAGGTCCACGAGGCACTGCGCAGGTCGAGCACCGCCGGTTCGAGTTCGGTCACCAGCCGCGGCCGCACGTAGAGGAAACCGGTGCCGCGCGGACCGCGGAGCCACTTGCGCCCGGTGCCCGACAGTGCGTCGACATCGAGTTCGGGCACGCTCACCGGCAGTTGCCCCACCGACTGGCACGCGTCGAGCAACACGAGCGCCCCGACCGCGTGCGCGGCGTCGGCGATCTCCCGGACGGGGTTGACCAGCCCGCCGTTGGTGGGGGCGTGTACGACGGACACGAGCCGCACCCGTTCGTCGAGCATCCCCTCGAGTGCCTCGACGTCGATGCGACCGGACGGATCGGACGGAACGACCTCGACGGTGGCGCCGGTCGCCTGCGCGCGCTGCAGCGCGGCGATCGCGTTCGCGGCGTACTCGGCCTGCGAGATCAGGATGCGGTCACCCGGTTGGAGCGGCACGGCGTAGAAGAAGGACGTCCATGCGCGCGAGGCGCCGTCGGACAGCGCGAGGGAGGTCTCCGGCACGTCGAACAGGCGACCGAGCGAGGTCTTCACGGCCGTCAGGTCGTCGAGCCGCTCGTCGGCCGCCACGTACCCGCCGACCTCGGCCTCGCGGCGCAGGTGCGCGAGCATCGTCTCGAGCACCGGTGTCGGGGGCAGCGACGAGCCGGCGCTGTCGAGGAAGACCCGGTCGAAGCATCCCGGTGTGTCGCGTCGAGCCGCCTGGAGGTCCAGCACGGACCGCTCACCTCCTCCGTCGTCCGTATCGTCGGAGTCGAGCCTGCCCGGTGGAGTGCGTTCGCGCACGCACCGGTGCGTTATCCGCGCGTCGTGTCCCCGGGCGGGTTAGTCTCGACCGCAGACCTGGCGCACCGGCCGAGGGGGTGGACGAATGGCAATGGCAGTCGATGCCTCGGCCTCCCGTGCCCGTAAGGAACTCGGCTCCCGAGCAGCAGCGGAGGATCACGTCCGCAGCAGGGCGTTCCGGCTGGGAATTCCCAGGTTGATCGGGGTCGAACTCGAATGGCTCACCGCGCGGGCCGACGGCACCGAATCGCGTCCCGAACTCACGACGCTCGTCGAGGCCCTCGGGCCCCACGCACCGCGCACGGTGGCGCCGTCGTCGTCCGCCCGTCCCCTGCCGTCGGGCAGTGCGGTCAGCGTCGAGCCGGGTGGTCAGGTCGAGCTGTCGAGCGTGCCGTGCACCTCGGCGCGGCAGGTGTGCGATCGGCTCACGGCCGACCTCCGCATGCTCCGGGCGTTGCTGGCCCGCCGGTCGGTGATCATGCTCGACCGCGCCGCCGACGAGGTGCGGCCTCCCCACCGTCTGCTACGCACCCCGCGCTACGGGGCGATGGAACTCCGCTACGACCGCATCGGCCCGATGGGCCGGCTCATGATGAACAGCACTGCGTCGGTGCAGGTTTCCGTCGACGCGGGACGCGACGAGGCGGAGATCGTGCAGCGCTGGGAGCTGCTCCACGCCATCGGCCCGGCGATGATCGCGGCCTTCGCGTGCTCGCCCCGGCTGCGGGGCGCTCCGGAGGGCGACTGGGCGTCGCAGCGGATGCGCACGTGGCTCGAACTCGATCCCGCTCTCGGTCACGTCGACCATCCCGCCGACTACCCCGCGTGGGTGCTCGACGCACCGCTGACCTGCGTGCGTTCGGAGCTGCCCGAGTGGTACGCACCGCCCGGCGCGACCTTCGCGGCATGGCTCGCGGGCGAGCTCGACGCCGACATCCGTCGTCGACCCACCGTCGACGACCTCGACTACCACATGACGACGCTGTTCCCGCCCGTTCGGCCGTGCGGGCACCTCGAGGTGCGCTATCTCGATGCGCAACCGGCCGAGTCGTGGCAGGTACCCGTCGCGGCCCTCGAGGCGTTGCTGTCGGCACCCGAGGTCTCCGTGGAGGCGTGCGCGATCGCCGCCCCGGTACGCGACCAGTGGGCCGAGGCGGCCCGCGTCGGTCTCGCATCGCTCGAATTGCGTGCTGCCGCAGCGGGTCTGCTCTCGCTCGCGGCGGAGTCCTCCCGCGACATGCGGTTCACCGCGGCGCTCGACGCGGCCGCGGCACGGTGCCTGCGCGGACTGGCGCCGGGTGAGGAGGTGCGGTGACACCTGCTCGTGTTGCGCTCAGGCGTCACCTCGAGCGGGCGCGTGCCCGCACCGAGGTACTCACCTCCGTGCCGGAACAGGATCTCACCGCACAACATTCGCCGTTGATGAGCCCGCTGGTGTGGGATCTCGCGCACATCGCCAACCAGGAGGAACGCTGGCTCGTGCGGGTCGCGGGCCGGCGCCCTGCGGTCCGCGGCGACATCGACGATCTCTACGACGCGTTCCGGCATCCCCGCGCGACCCGCACGGGGCTGCCGCTGCTCGACCCCGACGCCGCCCGCGGTTACGCGCGTGCCGTCCGCGATCTCACCTGGGACGTGCTCGAGCACAGTGCATTCGACGACGAGCTGACCCGCGAGGGCTTCGTCTTCGCGATGGTCGCACAACACGAACAGCAGCACGACGAGACGATGCTCGCGACTCACCAACTGCGGCAGGGGCCGCCGCTGCTCGACGCGCCGGACGCGCCGCGCACCGGAACCGTCCGCGACACCGAACGCGTCCGGATCCCCGCCGGCGCATTCGAGATGGGCACGTCCACCGATCCGTGGGCCCTCGACAACGAACGTCCGGCGCACGTCGTCGAGGTGCCGGAGTTCGAGCTCGACGCGGTGCCCGTCACCAACCGTCGGTACCTCGAGTTCGTCGAGGACGGTGGCTACGAGCGGCCCGAACTGTGGAGCGAGGTCGGTTGGCGGCATCGCCTCGACGCCGGTCTCGAGGCCCCGCAATTCTGGAGTCACGACGAAACCGGATGGAACCGAACGGCCTTCGGTCGCACCGCGCCGCTGCACCCGGACGAGCCGGTCGTGCACGTGTGCTTCCACGAAGCCGAGGCGTTCGCCTGCTGGGCCGGTGGACGTCTTCCGACCGAGGCCGAATGGGAGAAGGCGGCACGCTGGGATCCGGCCACCGGAGCAAGCCGCCGATTCCCGTGGGGCGACGAGGATCCCGGCCCCGACCACGCCAATCTCGGTCAGCGTCATCTCGGTCCCGCCGTCGTCGGCGCGTATCCGCAGGGAGCGTCACCGCTCGGAGTGCACCAGCTGATCGGCGACGTGTGGGAGTGGACGTCCACCCCGTTCACCGGTTATCCGGGCTTCCGCGCGTTCCCGTACCGCGAGTACTCGGAGGTCTTCTTCGGCGACGGACACCGGGTGCTGCGCGGAGGCTCCTTCGGAACCGACGAGGTCGCGTGCCGCGGAACCTTCCGCAACTGGGATCTGCCCATCCGCCGCCAGATCTTCTCCGGGCTCCGCGTCGCGTACGGGACGGGCGATGTGTAGACATCTGGCGTACATCGGACCGGAGACGAACGTCGCCGCACTGTTGTCCACCGGAACCAATTCACTGCTCCGCCAGTCGTGGGCGCCCACCGACATGCGTGGGGGAGGCACGATCAACGCCGACGGTTTCGGTGTCGGATGGTGGAGTGCCGAGGGCACCTTCGGACGCTACCGGTCGGCGTTGCCGATCTGGTCCGATTCCTTCGTCGGTGAAGGCCTGACGTCGATACGGTCGCGCACCGTCGTCGCCGCGACCCGCTCGGCCACCGAGGGGATGCCCGTCGAACGATCGGCGTCCGCACCCTTCTCCGACGACCGGTGGGCGTTCAGCCTCAACGGTGTCGTCCGGGGCTGGCCGGGATCGCTCGTCACGCTCGCCGCCGCGCTGCCCGTCGCCGAACTGCTGCGGCTCGAATCGCCCACCGACGCCGCCACGCTGTGGCTCCTGCTCCAATCGCGGCTGCGCTCGGCCGATCCCGAACCGGCACTGATCTCACTCGTCCACGACGTGCTGGAACTCGCACCGGACTCACGGCTGAACATGTTGCTGTGCAACGAATCCGGGATCTGGGCCACCGCCTGGTACCACTCGCTGTGGACGTTCGTCGACGAGCAGGTCGCGATCGTGGCGTCCGAACCGTTCGACGACGACAGTCGCTGGAAACCCGTACCCGACCGGCATCTCGTCGCTGCGATGCCGGGCAAACTCATCGTCTCACCACTGGAGGTCGGCTCACCGTGATCGTCGACGTGCATCTGCGCCCCGAGGACCTCGACGCCAAACTGCGCGAGGACGCACGGCGCGGACTCACGTCCGATCCCAAGTACCTGTCACCGACCTGGCTGTACGACGCGCGCGGCAGCGAACTGTTCGACGAGATCACGCGGCTGCCCGAGTACTACCCGACGCGCACCGAGTTCACCCTGCTGCGACAGCACGCCGCCGACTTCGCCGACGCCGCCCGCCCCGAGATGCTCGTCGAACTCGGCTCCGGGTCGTCGGAGAAGACGCACGTGCTGCTCGACGCCCTCGAACCGTATCTCCACACCTATGTGCCGCAGGACGTCTCCGAACCGGCGTTGCGGTCGGCCGTCACCAGACTGGCGGCGGAGTATCCGAACCTGACGGTGCACGGGGTGGTCGGCGATTTCACCGATTCGCTCGCGCATCTTCCTGCTGGCGGGAAACGCGCGATCGCGTTCCTCGGCGGCACGATCGGCAACCTCGTCCCGAGCGAGCGCGCACAGTTCCTTGCCGGGACGGCCGCGATCCTCGACCCCGGCGAGTGGTTGCTGCTCGGCGCCGGGCTCGTCATCGACCGCGACACCCTGATCGCCGCCTACGACGACGCGGCGGGGGTGACGGCGGAGTTCGACCGGAACGTCCTGCGGGTGCTCAACGCCCGGCTCGGCGCCGACTTCGATCCCGCCCGGTTCGTGCATCGTGCCGTCTGGGACCCGGAGAACGAGTGGATCGAGATGCGCCTCGAGGCGACCGAGGCGATGGACGTGAGTATCCCGGGCCTCGATCTGCAGATCACCCTCGCCGAGGGGGAGCAGATCCGGACCGAGATCTCCGCGAAGTTCCGCCTCGTCGGTATCTCGCAGGAACTCGCCGACGCGGGATTCGTCGTCCGGCACGAATGGGTGGATCCGGACGGACGGTTCGTCCTGCTCGCCGCGTCCCGGGAGTAGCCCTCGACAGGCGGCCGACGAGGCGATTCGACTTCCGCCGCGCCCACACGGGACGCTGGAGGACATGACGTCCTCCCGTGCCGTCCTGACGACCCCGGTCCTGGTGCTCATGGCCGTGGCGACGGGTCTGTGTGTGGGCGGCAACTATTTCAACCAGCCGCTGCTCGACTCCATCGCCGAAGCGCTGGACACCTCCCGATCGGCCGCCGCTTCCACTGTGACGGTCGCACAGGTCGCCTACGCTCTCGGCCTGCTGTTCCTCGTGCCGCTCGGCGACATGTTCCCGCAGCGGCGACTGGCGGTGATGCTCATGCTGGCCGCGGCGGCGGGTCAGGGGCTGAGCGGTTTCGCACCGAACATCGGGGTGCTCGTGGTGGGCACCGCGATCGCCGGTCTGTTCTCGGTGGCCGCGCAGGTACTGGTGCCGTTCGCGGCGACCCTCGCGACGCCGGAATCGAGGGGTCGCGCGGTCGGTACCGTGATGAGCGGCCTGCTCGTCGGGATCCTCGTGGCCCGGAGCGTCGCGGGCATCCTCGCCGAACTCGGCGACAGCTGGACGACGGTCTACCGGGTGAGCACGGTCGCCATGGTGATCGTGGCCCTCGCGTTGTGGCGGGTGCTGCCGGCGACGCCACCGGTGGTCCGTCAGGGTTACGGCAGCATCCTGCGATCCCTCGGGACGTTGATCGTCACGCATCCCCGCCTGCGGACCAGGACGCTGCTCGGCGGACTGGGTTTCGCGTCGGTGGGTGCGCTGTTCTCGACGATGGCGTTCCTGCTGTCCGACCCGCCGTTCGGCCTCGACGACCTGCAGATCGGCCTCGTGGGGCTGGCCGGGGTGGCCGGTGCGTTCGCCGCGACCGCGGCGGGCCGGCTCGTCGACCGCGGTTACGGACCGCCGACGACGGCGGTGGGGGTGTTCACGCTGATCGCGTCGTGGGCGGCGCTCGCGGCGGGTGGGAGTTCGCTGGTGTGGTTCGTCGTCGGGATGCTCGTCGTCGACCTCGCGCTCAATCTCGTGCACATTACCAACCAGAACATCGTGTACGCCCTCGACCCCGACGCCCGCTCGCGCGTCAATTCGGTCTACATGACGGGCTACTTCGTCGGGGCGGCATCCGGTTCGGCGCTCGGCACGATGGCGTGGAGCGCCGGTGGGTGGACCGCTGTGTGCGTGCTCGGTGTCGGACTGGCGGCGCTCGCGGGCGTCGTGTGGGCGCTCGATCTGCGGCTCACCGCCCGGATGCGTGCGCGTTCGGCTACAGCGACCGGCGGACCGGCAACAGCCTGAGATCACGCGCCCGGCCGATCGCCTCCACCCGCGTGTGCACCCCGAGCTTGCGGTAGATGCTGCGCAACTGGGTCTTGATCGTGTTGTGCGAGACGAACAACTTCTTCGCGATGTCGGCGTGCGTCGATCCCAGTGCGAGCAACTCCAGCACGTCCGTCTCACGCCGGGACAGTTCGACGTGGGTGACGGGTTCGGTGAAGACGGACCCGATCGCTTCGTCCGGGCCGGTGGGACCGCCGAGTTCCGCGAGACGCCCGGCGACACCTTCGGCCAGAGTCGTGAAGGCGCGGCGGTTGCCGAGGGCCTCGGCGAGTGTGCAGGCCCGCTGCCAACTGCGGACCGCGGCGTCCTTCTCGTCGAGATCGAGATGGGCGCTCGCCTCGACGAGCAACGCCTCGAGATGTGCGCGCGGGAAGCCGCACTCCGTCCAGTGAACGCGCTTGAGCTTCTTGAGCGCGACGTCGGGATGGCCGGTGAACAGTTCGACGCGCGCATTCGTCACCACGAGTATCGGATGGTTCTGCGGCGCCTCCTCGGCGAGGGCGCGCGCGAGGTTGCCGTTGCCGAGCGCCAGATGCAGATCGATCTCGGCAGCCCCGAGCAGGATGCGGGAGAACGCGCCGCGGGCGAACAGGTCGTGGTGCGAGGCGATGAGCCGGTGGAGTTCGGTGAGTCCGTCGTAGGCGTTGCCCGTCACCAGGTTGTAGTAGGCCCGGCCGTAGGCGACGAATCCCCAGAGTTCCTCCGAGACCCGCGGGACGCCGAGCTCGTCGAGATATCCGACGGCACGGTCGAGCTCGAGCGAGTCGAGGTGGACGAGCGTGGACGCCACCCGGCCGCCCACCTTGACCATCTCGCCCCAGCGGCCCTCGGTGGGCTCGGCGTTGCTCTCGGTGCGCAGCCATTCCCGGGCGCGCGGATTGTCGCCGGTCACCGCCCAGTTCAGCGCCGAGCTGCCTGCGGCGTTCTGGATGACGAAGGCGATGTTCGCGGCGTAGGCACCGCGGTAGGCGCGGCGGAAGACAGTGGTGGACTCGGTCAGATATCCGGCGAGCTGGAGCGTGATCGCCCACTGCACGCGCAGCAGCGGAAGCTGCGGGCCGAGATCGTCGGGCCGGTGTTCGAGGATCGAATGGACCAGCGGACGTAACAGCAGCGTCAACCGCGCGGCCTCACCGAACTCGCCCGAGACCCGCAGGGTCAGGGTCTGCACCGTCGCGACGTAGACGGCCTGCGCGGCGCCGGGCGTCTTCCCGAGCTCGGCGAGTTCGTCGGGATCCGTGGGCAGGGAGGCGTGCAGGATCGAATGTTCGTCGAGCATCTGTGTGAACAGCGCGCGACCGGCCTGGACCGACGGATGGTCGCCGAGTTCCTGGTCGGGGATCTGCCGGAGCACCTTGACGAGAACGTCGAAGGAACTGTCGACCATGCGCGCCCAGGATTCCTCGACGATCGCCACGGCGGTCTGCCAGTCGCCGGCCTCGACGGCATAGATCGACGCCTCGGCGGGCTTGCCGGCGTCGCGGTGCGCCCGGGCCAGTTCGACGAGCAGTGCGTCGACCCGTCCGGGGTGTTCCCGGCGGGAGATGTCGAGCACACAGGAGCGGACGGCGTCGGGCCACCGCCACGTCCGGGGATCGTCGAAGGGCGAATCCATCACGAGGCCTGCCGCGGCGAGCATGGCCAGTGATGCTTCGGCATCCGCCGTGCCCGTCAGTTCGGCTGCCCGGTCGGCGGTGACACTGTGGGCAGCGGCGACCGAGAACGCGAACTCGCGGTGCGCGTCGTCGAGTTCGTCGAGCCGGTTCTCGACGTACGTCCGCACGAGGCGGGCCAAGGCAGGGGTCGGCAGTCCCCGGGAGTCGATCAGGCGCTGGGGCCGGCTCCGGGCGACGACCGCGGCCGCCCAGACCAAGGTGGGCACACCACCGAGCACGCGACACACGACCTCGCACTCGCTGTCGGAGCGCTCCGGTCCGGCGTCGCGCAACAGCGTCGTCGTCTCCTCGACGGTGAACGCGAGATCGGCGGCCGGGACGTACGTGGAGTCGATTCCCCGGAGGACGACCTCGGTCATGTCGGTGCTGTTTCCCGGCAGGCAGACGATCGCATCGAGCCGCGGGCAGCGATCGAGCAGCCGGAGGGTCCCTTCGAGCACGTCGGCCGAGTTCTCCGGCGACACACAGGCGAGCACGAGCAGGCAGGGTGAGCCCAGATCGCGGAAGGTACGGACCACGCGTTCGAACGGGGACTCGTCGGAACCCTCGGTGGCGACGTCGACGGCCGGGTGGTCGGCGAGGACCTCGAGCACACGCTCGGACAGGTCGCCGTCGCCGGACGCGGTGAGTTCGGGAATCCAGACGATCGTGTGGTCGGGTGCGCCGCCCTGATGAAGCCATCCCGCGACGAGTGTCCGCTTGCCGAAGCCCGGGGGAGCGTCGATCACCGTCAGCGTGGAGCACCGGTCGAGACACGCGAACAGTCGGGGTCGCGCCAGGGCCGAGGACAACGATCGCCACGCGGGTGCACCGACGCGAGGGGAGTCGGAAACACTCACGCGCACTCCTTCGGACAGGCTTCGGCCCGGATCCGCGCAGGCGAGAACGCCCGAGCAGCGCCCCCCGACAGGCCCTTGGTCGATCACAGACTACCCGGTCCGTTGTCGTGAGGTGGGGTAACGACACCTACTGTGACGTGCGGTAACGACCGCAGCCCCGCACCCGGATCGTCGAGCGGACTCGACGGAGCGGGGCGGGGCTGCGGTGGTGCGGTCCGGCGACTAGCTGCCGGATGCGCTCAGACGTGCCTTCTCGAGTGCGGCGAGGGTGCGCAGGATCGTCGCCTTCTGCTTCTCCAGATCGCTGCGGCGGGCGCGGGCGGCGAGACCGCTCTGCTCGGCCACGAGGGCGAGCTGCGCGTCGATCGCGGAGAGCTGATCGAGCAGCGCGAGGGCGCGGGTCTGGATCTCCTCGACGTCCACGGCACCCGTCCGGACCGGAGCCGCGGTCTTCGCCGGCTTGGGCGAGGAGGACGAGGACGAGCTTCGGGATGCGGAGGACGGACGCGTGGAGGTCTGCGCGGAGGAACCGGTGTGGCTCTCGGTGATCGCGGCGGCGCGGGGACGCAGCGCCTTGCGCACGAGTGCCGGGTCGGGCTGCTCGGCGAGACGGATGTCGTTGAGGGCGCGGCGGGCCTCGCGGGCGGCGAGGCGGTGCTCGTACTCCTCCTCGTCGTCGGACTGCAGGGTGCCGCCGATGGGGCGCAGGCCGTACATGCCCATGAACTTGCGGGCCTCGTCGATGACGGCTTCGTGCTTACGGCATGTGGCACAGCGAGGTTCGTTGCGGAAGACCTCGACCGAGTCGGTGTCACCACACCAGACGCACGCACCCGGCGACCATCGTCGGACCGTTCGGATTGTCGCGTTTTCCGTAGGGGCTTCGAGAGTTTGCGCGTCGGTCACGAGGTGCCACTTTAGGTGAAAGCCGAGTTACGCAGGGGAGGGGGGTCTCGCACGACCTGCGACGATTTCGCGCGGCGTGACGAAGATCATTCCCCTCCCGGCGCGTCCTTCAAACCATTGCGCCACACAGCATTTCCATACCACCCGGTCTGCCGGATCACGTTGCGGTGGCGGCGGCGAGCCAGCGCACCAGCGGCCGGAACTCGCGCCATGCCGAACGCACCTCCTCGAGGGTGCGCGGACTGTCGATCCACGGCGGGGAGATCTCGGTGCGGCCGGCCCACAGCGACCGGTGACGCATGAGTTCGATGCGGGGATGATCGGCGTCCACGCCGCGCGGCCGGGACTTCAACCGGTCGCCGCCGATCTCGTATCCTGCGCGCTCGAGCTTGCGCACGATCCTCCCGAGTTCGGGGCCGCGACGGTCGTGATCGACCCCGGCCCGGTATCCGGCGATCTGGTCGGACGAGCCGTGGAACAGGCCCGCGGCGACCCGCAGCCCCGCGGCGTTGATCTCGACGTAGTAACCGACGCTCTGCGCGACGGAGACGAATCCGCCCTGATGGGTCTTGTACGGCAGCTTGTCCTTGCTGAACCGCACGTCGCGGTACGGACGGAAGGCCTTGCCCTCCCCGAACTCCTCCTCGAGTTCCGCGAGCAGGGCAAGCATCGGGCCGCGCACGCAGTCGTCGTAGACGGCCTTGTGCGCGGCCCAGAATGCTTTGCTGTTGTCGGCCTCGAGATCGTCGTAGAAGTCGAGGGCCGCGACGGGAAATCCGGTGAACACCCGGACAAGTCTGCCCCGTCGTCGAGCGGAAGGTCAGGCGACCCCGTTGAACAGCGAGGTGACCGAGCCGTTCTCGAAGACCTCGCGGATCGTCTGCGCGAGCAGCGGAGCGATCGACAGCACGGTGAGGCAGTCGAACTGCTTCTCCGGCGGGATCGGCAGCGTGTTGGTGACGATGACCTCCTTGGCGCCGCACGAAGCGAGGCGCTCGGCGGCCGGATCGGAGAGCACACCGTGGGTGGCGGCGATGATGACGTCGCCCGCGCCGGCCTCCTTGAGGATCTTCACGGCGCCGGCGATGGTGCCGCCGGTGTCGATCATGTCGTCGATCAGGATGCAGGTGCGGCCGTCGACCTCACCGACCACGCGGTTCGACTTGACCTGGTTGGGCACCAGCGGGTCGCGGGTCTTGTGGATGAACGCCAGCGGTGCGCCACCGAGGGTGTCGGCCCACTTCTCGGCGACACGCACACGACCGGAATCGGGGGAGACCACGGCGATGTTCTCGACGCCGTACTTGCCGCGGATGTACTCGGCGAGCTGGCCCTGGGCGTGCATGTGGTCGACCGGACCGTCGAAGAAGCCCTGGATCTGATCGGTGTGCAGGTCGACCGTGATGATGCGGTCGGCGCCGGCGGTCTTGAGCAGATCGGCGATCAGGCGGGCGGAGATGGGCTCGCGGCCGCGGTGCTTCTTGTCCTGACGGGCGTAGGGGTAGAACGGCAGGATCGCGGTGATGCGCTTGGCCGAACCACGCTTGAGCGCGTCGATCATGATGAGCTGTTCCATGACCCACTGGTTCAGCGGGAACGGATGGCTCTGCAGCACGAAGGCGTCCGAACCACGCACCGACTCCTCGAAACGCACGAACGTCTCACCGTTCGCGAAGTCCCGTGCCGTCTGCGGGGTGAGGGGGACGCCCAGTTCCTTCGCGACCTGCTCCGCCAGCTCGGGATGGGCCCGGCCGGAGAAGAGCATCAAGTTCTTCTGGTTGTCGATCCAATTGGTCACTGGTTCTGGCCGTCCTTCTGGCGATCGTGGTCGTGCTGCTGCTGTGCTCTCGATGCTGCCTCGGCAGCGGGGGTACCGGCGCGATTTCGCTGGACCCATCCTTCAATATTGCGCTGTGGCGTACCCGACACCGCCAGCGCCCCCGGAGGAACGTCGCGACGGAGTACTGTTCCGGCGCCCGTGTAGGCGCCGTCGCCCACCGTGAGGGGAGCGACGAACATCGTGTCCGACCCGGTCCGGACGTGTGACCCGACGACCGTGCGGTACTTCTTCACCCCGTCGTAGTTGACGAACACGCTCGACGCTCCGATGTTGGAGTGCTCGCCGATCTCCGCGTCGCCGACATAGGTGAGGTGGGGGACCTTCGAATGCGCCCCGATCTGCGCGTTCTTCGTCTCGACGAAGGCGCCGAGCTTGCCGCACGCGCCGAGTTCGGTGCCGGGACGCAGATAGGTGAACGGGCCGACCGTGGCCTCCGCGCCGATCACCGCGTCGGAGCCGTGGGTGCGCACCACGGTGGCACCGGCGCCGACCTGCACGTCGGTCAGCGTCGTGTCGGGGCCGACCTCCGCGTCGTCGGCGATCACCGTGCGGCCGCGCAACTGCACACCCGGGTGGATGGTGACGTCGGTGCCGAGCACGACGTCGACGTCGATCCACGTCGAGGCCGGGTCGATCACCGTGACGCCCTCACGCATCCAGTGCTCGAGCAGGCGCCGGTTGAGTTCGGTGGTCAGTGCCGCGAGTTGGACGCGGTCGTTGACGCCGGAGACCTGCACGGCGTCGTCGGTGTGCACACCGCGGACGGTGTGGCCCTCGCCGCGGGCGATCTTCACGACATCGGTCAGGTACAGCTCGCCCTGCGAGTTGTCGGCGCTCAGCTTGCCGAGGGTCGATCGCAGCGCGGCCGCGTCGAAGGCGTACACGCCCGTGTTGATCTCCTGGATCGCGCGCTGCGTCGGGGAGGCGTCCTTCTCCTCGACAATCCCGGCGACGTCGCCGTCGGTGGTGCGCACGATGCGTCCGTAGCCGGTGGGCTCGGACACCGTCGTGGTGAGGACGGTGACGGCGGCCGGCTCGGTGTCGAGGTGCGCGTCGAGCAGTTCCTGCAGGGTGTCGGGGCGGAGCAGCGGGACGTCGCCGGCGGTGACGACGACCGTGCCGTCGAAGTCGTCGGGGAGGGCACCGAGGCCGCACTCCACGGCGTGGCCGGTGCCGAGTTGTTCCTCCTGGACGGTCACCAGGATCTCGCGGTCGAGACCCGCGGCGACGGCGCTCACCTCGGCGGAGACCTCCTCGCGGCGGTGCCCGACGACGGTGACGAGATGGGCGGGTCCGAGTGCGGCGGCGGCGTACAGGGAGTGCGCGAGCATCGTGCGTCCACCGAGGGTGTGCAACACCTTCGGTGTCTTCGACCGCATCCTTGTTCCTGCTCCGGCTGCCAGCACGACGATCGCGGTCTGCACCTGCATGTAGCTCCCTCGACACGTTTCTGCACGCCGGTCCGTGCGTGCACCGGGGAAGCGCTGAGGCTCCCCGGGACGGTTCCCGCTCCGCCGCCAGGACTCGAACCTGAACTATCTGAACCAAAATCAGAGGTGCTGCCGATTACACCACGGCGGACTGCCACACCCCCGCGGCGGAACCGGCGGGCGTGCGCCCCCGATCCTCGCACGAGACGGCGTCGACGTCGAACCTGGGGTGGCGCGATCGGGAATGGATAGGCTGTCGAACGTTCGAGTACGTCGCGCCGCCGAAGGAGGACCTGTGTCGCAGGCGTCGCAGAAGCGAACCGAGCGCGCTCCGCGGATCCGGATGACGGGCACGCAGCGTCGGGAACAGCTCATCGAGATCGGTCGCGCCCTGTTCGCCGAGCGCGGCTACGAGGGCACCTCCATAGAGGAGATAGCCCAGCGGGCGCAGGTCTCCAAGCCGGTCGTCTACGAGCACTTCGGCGGTAAGGAAGGCCTCTACGCGGTGGTCGTGGACCGCGAGATGACCGTTCTCATGTCGATGGTCACCGAGAGCCTCACCCGCAACCGGTCGAGGATCCGCGTCGAGCGGGCCGCGCTCGCGCTGCTCACCTACATAGAGGAACGCACCGACGGCTTCCGCATCCTCGTGCGCGACTCGCCCATGTCCGCCGAGGAAGGCACCTATTCGAGCCTGCTCAACGAGGCGATGCGGCAGGTGGGGGAGCTGCTGACCGGCGACTTCTCCCGGCGGGGCCTCAACCCCGAATTCGCCCCGCTCTACGCCCAGGCGCTCGTCGGCATGGTCGCCACCACCGCGACGTGGTGGCTCGACCGCCGCACCCCGTCGAAGGAGGATGTGGCGGCCCACCTCGTGAACCTGTGCTGGAACGGCCTCATCGGTCTGGAAGCGGACCCCAAGCTCGGGGAACCCCCGGTTTCCGAATAGTCCTCTCGTTTTCGGGACCGTCTGCTCTCTACTTTCAGGTAAGTGGCGTTATCGTTGGGATACCCGTGAGAAGGCAGGCTGTGGTGGGACGACAAGTACGCGCAGAGGTGACGCGCGAATCGGTGCTGCAGGGCGCAGCGACGATCTTCGTGCGCGACGGGTACGCGGACGCGAACCTGGGCGACATCATCGAGGAGGCCGGCGTCACCAAGGGTGCGCTGTACTTCCATTTCGGTTCGAAGGAAGAACTGGCGCGCGGGGTGATCGACTCCGGCTATCTCCGCTTCGAGGCCGCCGCCGAATCCAAGATGGACCGCCGTTCCCCGGCGCTCGAGACACTGATCGACCTGTCGGTCCTGCACGTCGACATGTCCGAGACCGATTCCGTGGTGCGGGCGATGTTCCGGCTGCTGGTCGAGATCGGCGACTACCAGGGCACCGAGCACCGGCCCTACGAGATCTGGCAGAACAACCTGCAGGAACTCGCGGCCCGGGCCGCCGAGGAGGGCGACCTCGTCGAGGACGTCGACGTCCACGCCGTCTCCCTGTTGCTGCTCGAGCAGGCGATGGGCGCCCGGATCATGGCGAACGCCCTCAAGGCGACCGAACGGCTCGCCGAACAGACGGGCGCGATGTGGCGGATGATCCTGCCCGCGCTGGTGCCGGCGAACAAGCTCGAATACTTCCGGCAGTTCGTGGAGCGCCGTCTGCGGCTGCAGTCGTGAGTTTCGGGCCGTTCTCCGCCGAGGAGGCCCCCGCGGCGCTGGCGGGTCTGCTCGACCGGTTCGGGCCCGACACCGCCGTGACGATCGGTGTCGTGCCGTCGTTGCTCACCATCGCCCAGGCCGCCGACGTCCTCGGCTGCTCCCGCCGACACGTCGCCCGCCTGGTCGACACGGGCGCACTCGCCGCCGACTTCCACGGCCTGCACCGGAGGGTGTCGCGCTCCGACGTCCTCGAACTCGCGAAGCAGCAGGCGGAGGTGGTCACGACGGTCCTCGACGGACTCGCCGACCTCACGCGGCGCGAAGGACTGTACGACCCGTTCTGACAGCATGACGCGGCCCGTCGCGGCAGCACGGTACGGTCCGTTCCGACGATTCGACGAAGGGTGACGATGCCGGTTCGAGTGGTGCTCGGTGCGACGGTCCTCGCCCGCCCCCGCCTGCGCGATGTGGCGCTCGCCCTCGCCGAAGAGGGCCTCTACCAACCCTTCTGGAGCGACGGGATCATCGCGGAAGTGGACCGCCGACTGCCGCAGGAACTGCTGCGTCCCGCCCGCGACTTCCTCTTCGCCGAACTCGACCGCGCCTTCCCCGACGCCCGGGTGGTCTGGCCCACCACCGTGCTCCGCGAGGTGCCGCACGTGACGGGACCGAGGGAGGCGCACGTGACCTCGGTGGCGCTGTTGTGCCACGCCGACGCCGTCGTCACCGCCGACCCCGAGCTCACCGGGGCACTGGAACGATCGGGCATCGAAGCGTGGACACCCGACGCCTTCGTCACCTTCGCGCTCGACGCCGATCCCGCCCGCACCCGCGCGGCACTGCTGAGGATGGTGCGCCGCCGCTGGCTCGCCGACGACGACACCCGGCGCGAGGCGGACGACGACGAACTGCTCGCAAAGCTGGCCGAGTGGGCGGCGCGCGATCTCGGTGCCAACAGCGCCGACCTCCTCGTCCCCATACGGTGATCATCCTCGCGCCCCGGCGCGGTGACGCCCGGGGGAACAGCGGAATAGACTCGACAAGGTTCTCGTCCCACACTCAGGAGCGCCTTCCTTGTCTGCTGTGCCCCCGGCCGCTGTCCCACTGTCCGGATTGGCGCGGATCGCGCTGGCCGACGACAGACTGCGCAGGATCGGCGAGCTCGCCGGTTCCGCCGAACAGGAGATCGTCGCACCACCCGCCGCGCGGCCGTTCGTCGCGGCGGCGCTGGCCGAGAAGTCACCGCTGCTCGTGGTCACCGCCACCGGACGCGAGGCCGACGATCTCACCGCCGAACTCACCGAGATGCTCGGCGAGGGCGTCACGCAGTTTCCCTCGTGGGAGACCCTGCCGCACGAGCGCCTGTCGCCGAGCGCCGACACGGTCGGCCGTCGCCTGCACGTCCTGCGCCGCCTCGCCCGTCCCGACGATCGCGATCTCGGACCCGAACTGAGGGTCGTCGTCGCCACCGTGCGGTCGCTGGTGCAGCCGATGGCTCCCGGACTCGGCGAGATCGACCCCGTCACGCTGCGGGTCGGCACCGAACACGACTTCGAGGAACTCGTCGAGCGACTCGTCGAACTCGCGTACACCCGCGTCGACATGGTCGGCAAGCGCGGTGAGTTCGCGGTGCGCGGCGGTATCCTCGACGTCTTCCCGCCCACGGCCGACCATCCGGTCCGCGTCGAGTTCTGGGGCGACGAGGTCACCGAACTGCGCTGCTTCTCCGTCGCCGACCAGCGTTCGATCTCCGACGTCGACGTGCCGGTGCTCGTCGCGTCGCCGTGCCGCGAACTGCTGCTCACCGACGAGGTCAAGGCCCGCGCCGCGCAGCTCGCCCAGGACAACCCGGCCGACGCGGCCCTCGTCGAGATGCTCGACAAGATGGCCGGCGGCATCCCCGTCGAGGGCATGGAAGCGCTGCTGCCGGTGCTGCAGCCCGGCGAGTTGCAGTTGCTCACCGATGTTCTGCCCGCCGGAACGCACGTGTTGATCTGCGATCCGGAGAAGGTCCGCACCCGCGCGAGCGATCTCGCCCGCACCGGGCAGGAGTTCCTCGAGGCGTCGTGGACCGCCGCCTCGATCGGGGGCGCGGCGCCGCTCGACACCTCGAACCTCAACGGAGTGGACGGCCGGAAGCTCGATCTCGGTGCGTCGGCCTACCGGTCGTTGCGTCAGGTGCGCGAGGCCGCGCAGGCCGCGGGCAGACCATGGTGGACGCTCAGCCCGCTCGCGTCCGGTGCCGACACCGAACTCGTCCTCGACGTGCAGCCGGCCCCCGAGGTCCGCGGCTCCGAGGACCTGCTGTCGATGTTGTTCGTGAACCTGCGCGCCCACGTCACCGCCGGTGGCCGCGCGGTGATCGTCGTCGCCGGTGCGGGCACCGGACAGCGGATCCTCGAGCGGCTGAAGGAGAACGAGGTCCCCGCCGCGAAGCTCGAACCGGGCACCGAACCGGTGCGCGGGCAGGTCGGTGTCATGCGCGGTTGCCTGCACGAGGGCGTCGTCCTCCCCGGCAACGACGACAATGTGGTGCCGGGGCTGGTGGTCGTCACCGAGGCCGACCTCACCGGCAACCGCGTGGTCACCGAGGGCCGCAAGACTCCCGTCAAGCGTCGCAACCAGGTCGATCCGCTCGCCCTGAACGCCGGTGACTTCGTCGTCCACGACCAGCACGGCATCGGCAAGTTCGTCGAGATGGTCGAGCGGACCGTCGGCGGTGCCCGCCGCGAATATCTCGTCATCGAATACGCACCCGGCAAGCGTGGCCAGCCCGGCGACAAGCTGTTCGTGCCGATGGAACAGCTCGACCAGCTCTCCCGGTACGTCGGCGGTGAGCTGCCGTCCGTCAGCAAGCTCGGCGGATCCGACTGGGCCAACACCAAACGCAAGGCGCGCAAGGCGGTTCGCGAGATCGCCGGCGAGCTCGTGCGGCTGTACGCAGCGCGGCAGGCCTCGCCCGGCCATGCCTTCGCGCCCGACTCGCCGTGGCAGAAGGAGATGGAGGACGCCTTCCCCTTCACCGAGACACAGGATCAGCTCACGGTGATCTCCGAGGTCAAGGCCGACATGGAGAAGGCGGTGCCGATGGACCGCGTCGTGATCGGCGACGTCGGCTACGGCAAGACCGAGATCGCGGTGCGTGCGGCGTTCAAGGCCGTGCAGGACGGCAAGCAGGTCGCGGTGCTCGTCCCCACGACTCTGCTCGCGCAGCAGCACCTGCAGACCTTCACCGAGCGGATGGCGGCCTTCCCCGTGACGGTGAAGGGACTGAGCCGGTTCACCGACGCATCCGATTCGCGCGCGATCACCGAGGGCATGGCCGACGGCACCGTCGACATCGTCGTCGGCACCCACCGCCTGCTCCAGACCGGGATCCGCTGGAAGGACCTCGGTCTCGTGATCGTCGACGAGGAGCAGCGTTTCGGCGTCGAGCACAAGGAGCACATCAAGGCGCTGCGCACGCACGTCGACGTGCTCACGATGTCGGCCACACCGATCCCGCGAACCCTCGAGATGAGCATGGCCGGGATCCGCGAGATGTCCACCATCCTCACCCCGCCCGAGGAACGGCACCCCATCCTCACCTATGTGGGCGCCTACAACGACAAGCAGGTCGCCGCGGCGATCCGCCGGGAGTTGTTGCGCGACGGCCAGGTCTTCTACGTCCACAATCGGGTGAGCTCGATCGACAAGGCCGCCAAGCGACTCCGCGATCTCGTCCCCGAGGCGCGGGTCGCGGTCGCGCACGGGCAGATGAACGAGGAGACGCTCGAGAAGACGGTGCAGGGCTTCTGGCAGCGCGAGTTCGACGTGCTGGTGTGCACGACGATCGTCGAGACCGGTCTCGACATCTCGAACGCCAACACGCTCATCGTCGAACGCGCGGATTCGCTCGGCCTGTCGCAGCTGCACCAGCTGCGCGGTCGCGTCGGGCGTTCGCGCGAGCGTGGCTACGCGTACTTCCTGTACCCGGCGGAGAAGCCGCTGACGGAGACCGCCTACGACCGGCTCGCCACGATCTCGCAGAACTCCGATCTCGGCGCGGGTATGGCCGTGGCCATGAAGGACCTCGAGATCCGCGGCGCCGGCAACGTTCTCGGTGCCGAGCAATCCGGCCACGTCGCCGGCGTGGGCTTCGACCTGTACGTGCGGCTCGTCGGCGAGGCCGTCGAGGCGTACCGGGCCGCGGCCGACGGCCGCACGGTCACCACCGACGAAGCACCCAAGGAGGTGCGGATCGACCTTCCCGTCGACGCGCACATCCCGGCCGACTACGTCGCGTCCGACCGGTTGCGGCTCGAGGCGTACCGCAAGCTCGCCGCTGCGAACGACGACGCCGCGATCGCCACGGTCGTCGACGAACTCGTCGACCGCTACGGTCCGCTGCCCGAGGAGGTCCAGCGGCTCGTGTCCGTCGGCCGGTTGCGGTTGCTGTGCCGCGAGTACGGTCTCGAGGAGGTCGCGGTCACCGGCACCCAGATCCGGATCTCGCCGATGGAGCTGCCCGACTCGAAGCAGATGCGGCTCAAGCGGTTGTATCCGGGCGCGCAGTACCGCGCGACGAGCGGTCTGGTGCAGTTGCCGATCCCGCGGACCGGCGGGGTCGGATCGGATCGGGTGCGCGACGTGGCGTTGCTGCAGTACATCGCCGACTTCCTGCTCGTTCTCGACGGCAAGCCGCAGGGTTCGGTGGATCTGAACAGCGCGGCGACGGTGAATGCATGACCGACTACACCGCTCTCGCCGAGGCGGCGGCCGTGATGGACAGACTGTGGTCGTTCGGGGGTTGGGAGGTCACCCAGACCCACGAGAGTCTGCGCCGCTATCTGATCGAGGAGACCTACGAGGTCCTCGACGCCGTCGAGTCGGGTGATCCGGACGAGCTCCGCGAAGAACTCGGCGACCTGCTGCTGCAGGTGCTGTTCCATTCCCGGATCGCCGAGGCGAACGGGCAGTTCACGGTCGACGACGTGGCGGCGACGCTCGTCGCCAAGCTGGCAGCGCGCAGCCCGCACCTGACCAACGGCCACACCGGTCCGCTCGACGTCGCCGAGCAGGAAGCGGCGTGGGAGGTCGCGAAGAAGGCGGAGAAGGCACGCGCGTCGTGCCTCGACGGGATCGCGACGGCGCAGCCTGCACTCTCCCTGGCCGACAAGGTGATCGAACGCGCGATGCGGGCGGGCCTCCCGGAGGACCTGGTGCCCGAGGCGTTGCGGGTCGTCCGGATCACCGGCACGGGTGACACGGAGTCGACGCTCCGGTCGGCGATCCTCGCGTTCGCCGGATCGATCCGGGCGGCGGAGGAGGCCGCGCACACCGACGGTGTTCCGCGCGGCGGGCTCGACGAGGAAACGTGGCGCCGCTACTGGAGAACCGCCTCCTAGGCGACGAGTATCCGGTCCACTCCGCATCGATACCGAGCGCTCAGCCGCCGAACCGGACTCCGTTCCGGCCGTCCGGTGACAGATACCAGCGGCCGTGGAATTCCGGAAGCTGCACTCGTGCTTCGTGTAGCCGTTCAGGAGCCGTGAGCAGGATGCAGTCGGGCGCCGCGGCACGTAATGCGTCGAGGCCGACGATGGGAACGTCGGTGCCGGGCATGCGGTGGCCTGCTGCGGGCAGAGAACCGTCGGCCATGCCGGCCATGACGGAGCGATCCACGTGAGCCCGGACGAACAGAGCGACGGCCTGGGAGGCCGATCCGTAGGCGAAGACCTTCCGATTCCGCATGTGCATCTGTTTCAACCAGCTGTTCAACTCGGCTGCCTGTCGGTCGGCCTGCCGTTGCAAGGTGCCGAGAGTGACAGGGTTCGTCAATTCCATCGCGCGTTCGGAGGCCAACAGGCGCCGTGTTCCCGGTGCCGAACTCGTCCACGGATCACGTTGCGCTGCAAGCAGGACCGATCCGCCGTGTAGATCGAAGATCCACGTCTGGGCGATGTGTAGGCCCACGTCACCGAGCAACCGGCGGAGTGCGGTCAGGGAGTAGTAAGCGAAGTGACCGTGCCGCAAGGTATTCCATCGTCCTCGAGACGTGATCGCCGACAGGGACTGGAACTGCATCAGGAAGGTGCCATCGGGCTCGAGGGCTGCCGCACGCTTCAGGAAACCGGCTCGCTGGTCGGGTTCGTGCATCATCGCGAAGGAATCGAGGACGAGAGAAGCAGAAGCGCCCACCGGGGTGGGATGGAAGCCCCGCTCGACGAGCAGCGGCAACCATGATCCGCTGTGCGGGCTACCGAACTCGGTGAACGTGCTACCGCGGAGCCATCCGTCGGCTTCGACGGCTTCGACCGCCGATCGCGCCTGTTCCTGCAGGGCCCGCGATTCGTGTCCTCGAGGTTCGTCGGGGACGATGGTGGTCACGGCCAGCTGGGCGAGTCCGCAACCCGCACAGAGTTCCATCGCCAGGGTGGGACCCGATTCTGCTGTGGTGGAGACCGTTTCGACGGGTGGGAAGAGATCGTCGCGAGGTACGGAGCCGAGATCGAGCACGCGCTCCAGGTGATGGTGACCACACGCACGACATCTGTTCACGTGACCGAGCCGATCCGGCGATCGCCCGACCCCTCTCGTGAGGTGGCGTTCGACAGCTCATCCACTGTGCGCGCCTATCGGTCTCGGCCGCAAGGTCGGGTCGAGCAGTCCCCGGGTCGCGAGGCGGTGCAGATACTCGAGTCGTGTGAAGCGGTGTGCGGAACTGTCCCGGGTGATTCCGGTGTCGAGGTGGCTCCGATACAGCTCCGTCACCCCGGCAGCGGTGGTCCACGAGGGAACGAAGTCCGGCAGGGCACGGCGGCCGGCCGAGAAGTCCACGCGGTACGAGCGGAGGTCGGGGTCGGACTCGCAGGTGAGGGTCACGGTCGTCCCCGGAACCGTGTGCGCGACGGACTCCGCGATCTCACGGATTGTCACATTGCCCTCCTCGGTGCCTATGTTGACGGCCGCACACCGTATTTCGTGTTCGGGTCTCGTGAGTGCACAGGCGAAGGCCTGCGCGATGTCGCGCACGTGGACCAGTGGCCGCCATCGGATGCCGTAGGACGGTACGCGGATCTCTCCGGTGCGCACGGCCGACGCCACGAATCCGTTGAGCACGATGTCTGTGCGCATCCGCGGTGATACGCCGAACGCGGTTGCGCAACGCAAGAACACGAGAGCGAAATCCGAGTCGGCGAGGTCTGCCAGATCATCCTCCGCCCGTGCCTTGCTCTCGGCGTACGGGGTGAGTGGACGACGCGGAGCATTCTCGGTCATGAGTTCGCCTCCGGCATTGCCGTACACGGAACAGGTCGAGGCGTACAAGAACCGGCGGACGCCTGCATCCTTCGCGCAGCGGGCCAGATGAACTGTGCCCCGATGGTTGACATCGTGCACGACGTCCGCCGGAAGTGTGCCGAGGGGGTCGTTCGGGAGGGCCGCAAGGTGCACGACCGCATCGAAACCTGCGAGGATCTCGGCTCTCACGTCCCGGATGTCGACCGTCGTTCCGGGCGGGTCGTGGGGCGCGGAGCCCAGCGTGCAATCGGCGAACGTGCCGTTGTCGAGGCCGAATACCTCGTGGCCGCGGTTGCGGAGAATCGGCACCAAGACGGAACCGAGATAACCCTGATGTCCTGTGACGAGTACGCGCATGTCGACTTCTCTCGGATCCGGTCGGTGCCGGTCCTTGCCGACCGGCTCGACGTTCTCAATAAAGCATACTCAAAGAATGAAAACAAGGCCGAAACATACTTAAATTTGGTTTTGATTTGCGTTTGAAACCGTATCCCTTTGCACATACGCTCGTACTGGTCCCAGTCGTGGCGCCGATGTCGGGCGGCACCACGAAGCAGGGGGGGACGCAGAAGCGTTTGCTTGGAGGAAGCCCGATGTCGTTTCAAATCGTGGATCGTCGTGAAACTTTTGTTGCGGGTGTTCCCGTACGAAGCCCTCGTCGAGCCCTGGGAAAGGTCCGCGACCCGCATCTCGAACGAGCATGGTCGGCGGTGCTCAACGGAGAGACGCGTGGCCCGTTGGCCGCGACGTACACGGATCATGCCGAGGAGATCGGTTCCTACTACACGCAGACCGTCGGATTCTGCTGCGAGTCGCTCGACGGCATACCCCCGGGATATCTCGTCTCGCGCGTGCCTGCCGGCCGGTATGCGAAATTCTCCGCAGTGGGGGACAGGTTCACCGAGGTGTTCGAGCAACTGTGGGAGCAGATCTGGGACGCCGAGGCCCGTGGTCTGATCGAACGTGCCTTCACGGGGGATTTCGAGTACTACCCCCACGCATACGGTATCGAACTCTACATCGCCATTGTCGAACCGGATGAGAAAGTGGCGAAATGACGTTCACGATCGTGAAGGTCGAGCCGTATCTCGTCGGCGGACTGGTGGTTCCGGGTCTGGAACCCGGGGTGACGCGGGACTCGGACGGACTGATGGAATTCACCGTCGAACGGTTGCGCGCTCGTAATATTCGTGACCTGACCGTTGTGTTCGTCTGTCATCCGAGAGCAGGATGGTCGGCAGTGTTCGGATACCGATGCGACGAGCCGGAAGAGCTTGCCGTGGGGGATTCGATGGTCCGGGTGGGGGAGAAGTTCGCCGCTCGGTTCGTCCTGGACGGGCCGTCGCCCGACCCCTACCGCGAACTGTGGCGTCAGGTCGAGATGGCGGAGAAGGAGGGGCTCATCAATCGGGCGCTCGGAGAAGAGGTGGCCTGCATTCCCGAGCGGGGGGAACCCGAACTGTATATCTCGCTGGCCTGACCGAGCCCGGCGACGAGCACACGACCTCGTTGTGGTCGGGGGGTGCTCGTCGTTCCCGGGGGAAAGGGTGTTCGTGGAGCCGAAACTTCCGTTATCGCACCGCACGCTGGGCTTCTGGGACGAGGATTCGGGTTATCACTTCGTCGCCGCGTCGCCGACGACCGAACCGGAATTGTGGCGTCGATTCCTGGCCGGCGCCCGGAACTCCTATCGGCGGTACGACGTGGAGATCGCACTCGAATACGACCTGATCCGCGACGGCACGATCACGACCTACTTCTTCGCCGCCGTTACTGCGGACGGGAAGGTGCACGGCGGGTCGCGGGCTCTCGGGCCGTACGAGCGTGCCGAGGAGGCACATGCGGTGCATGAGTGGACGGATCCTCTTCACCGGGCGGCTGTGGTCCGGACCCTGGAACCGTGTCTCGCGCACGGTCTGGTCGAGGCGAAGACGGGGTGGGTGGCGGAGGACGCGTCGAACCGTCGGGAGCTCAGCGCGGGAGTGGCGCGCACGGCGACCTACTGCATGGAACTGCTGGGAGCCCGGTATCTGGTGGGTACCGCTTCGCGGAACGCGCTGGAGATGTGGCGCAGGACCGGTGCGGACGTCGTGGATCGGATACCGTCCGCTCCCTATCCCGACGACCGGTACGAGACGCAACTGTTGCTGTGGGACCGGATGCGGTGCGGGTCGGACCGGCGGAGCCGGGACCTCGAGAAGCTCGGTGCCTCGCTTCTGGTTCCCGGTGGGGAGGACCCCGCGACGTGGTTCCCGGGGAGTAGGGACATACGCGACGCATCGGGCACGGAGGCGGGATGACTGCAGGTCCGGATAGGGGTGACGGTTCCGGGGAGACGGTGTACAGCGCGGTACTGCTGGCCGAGGATCGGGAAGCGGACATGGAGGAGTTGCATCGCCTGCGAGGTGAGGGAGTCACCGTGCGGGATCGGCTGGACGAGCAGCTCACCGGCCTGGCCCGTCTCGGCGATGGGACGACGGAGGAAGCGCCCCGGTGGGCCTACTATCCGTGGCGTCGCACGGTGGTGCGAGTCCTCGGCCCCGAGGGATTCGAGCGACTTCGTCTGGACCGCAACCGGAACAAGATCACCGGGAGTGAGCAGACGCGGCTTCGTACCGCGACGGTCGGAGTCGTGGGGCTCAGCGTCGGCCATGCCGTGGCGTACACCCTGGCACTGGAAGGTGCGTGCGGTGCGCTGCGACTCGCCGATTTCGACACACTCGAACTATCGAATCTGAACAGGATCCCGGTATCGCTGCTGGACCTCGGGACCAACAAGGCCGTCATTGCCGCGCGGCGCATCGCCGAACTCGATCCCTACCTTCCGATCGAGGTGTGGTCCGAGGGCGTCACCCCCGAGACGGTCGACGCCTTCGTCGACGGCCTCGACGTGACGGTCGACGAATGCGACTCGCTCGACGTGAAGCTGCTGATCCGGATCGCAGCCGCTCGCCGGCGCGTTCCCGTGGTGATGCACACCAGCGACCGTGGTCTGCTCGACGTCGAGCGCTTCGACGTCGACGAACGCCCACCCTTCCACGGGTTGCTCGGCGACCTCGATCCCGAGGTACTCGCTACGCTCTCCAACCGCGACAAGGTTCCGTACGTGTTGAGGATCCTCGGCGCGGAGCAGATATCCACGAGGCTGGCCGCATCCCTCCTCGAGGTGGGCGAGACGCTCGAGGCGTGGCCACAGCTCGGCAGCGATGTCGGCCTGGGGGGAGTCACGGTGGCGACCGCGGTGCGGGCAATCGTCCTCGGCGACCCGATCGGATCGGGCCGATGCCGAATCGATCTCGATCTCAGGCTCGCCCTTCCCGAAGTCCCGGTACACGCGATGGTCGAACCAGATGCCGTCTCGCCGAGCAAACCGGTGGTGGACGATCCGATGACCGCGATCGTGGACGCTGCGATCAGGGCACCCTCGGGTGGCAACGCCCAGCCGTGGTCCATCCTCGTCGAGTCCGGCAGCGCGGTCTTCGCTCTCGCGCACGATCCGGAGCCGGTGCTCATGGATCTGCACCGGCGAGGAAGCTGGGTAGCGCTCGGTGCGGCGCTGCACAACGCGCGTGTCGCTGCCGCAGTCCACGGCGTTCTCGGGGGACATACTTTTCTCGCGGAGGACGACGACATCGGGCCGGGTGTCCCGGTCATGCGCTTCGAACTCGGCATCGGTACGGACCCGGATCTCGCGGCGCAGTACGACACGATGCTCGCTCGCGAGACCAATCGATATCCCAGCGACGGGTACGCGATCACCGACGGCCAGATATCGGCGCTGCACACGGCGGCCGAACTCGTCCAGGGGCAGATCCGGCTCGTCACCGCGCCCGACGAGATCGGTGCGATCGCCGAGATCCTGGCGGAGTCGGATCGATTGCGGTATCTGACCCCTTCGCTCCGGACAGAGCTGATCCGTGAATTGCGGTGGCCCGGCGATCCCGATCCGGACAGCGGAATCGAGGTGGCCTCACTCGGTCTCGACACCGCAGAGGAGGCGATGCTCGACGTCGTTCTCCGTCACGATGCTCTCGATCGGCTCAGAGAATGGGATCTCGGCGGTGGGCTCGGCAGGATCACGCGGGATCGAGTATCGGGAAGTCCCGGAGTCCTCGCCGTGTTCGCAGAAGGGGCATCCCCGGCCGACTACGTCCGCGCCGGCGCTGCGGTCGAAAGTGTGTGGATCGCAGCGCAACGGCAGGGACTGGCAGTGCATCCGGTCTCACCGATCTTCCTGTATGCCGACTCCTGTGAGGATCTGGCGCGGTTGTGTCCGGAGCGGGTGGACGACCTCGGGGCGCTGCAGAAGGATCTCGCTGCGGTGCTGCAGGTCGATGGAGACCGCAGGGTCGCCCTGCTGATGCGTCTGGGCCGCGCCCCTGTCGGTACGCCCCGCAGCAGGCGTCGCACCGATCGGGTGCGGGACGTCACGGCCGCCGGTGGGACCACCACTTGCTGAATTCGACGATGGGGACGCGATGCCCGGGACACGATCGACGTTCGAGAGCCTGGTCACCAGGATCGCAGCACGTCTGATGCCGGCGGATGCCGCATCACATCGGGAGGTCGCCCGGGGCGTGCTGCAGGATCTCTTCGAGCACCTCGACATCGACACTTGTTTCCTTCGGTACAACGATCATGCGATCGGAGCGACGATCCTGATCGCGGAGTGGCCGCCACGCGGCAACGTTCCCGACCCGGATCCGCTGGGGACGGTCTATTTCCGGGACGCGGACCCGATATTCGCCGCCTCCGAACACATGAAGAAGCCGTTGCTGATTCCTGTGGAACTGCCGTCCGATACTCCGCTGGACGCGTCGGGTTACGTCGACCGGGTACGCGCGGGTTCCGGAATGCCGGATGTCTCAGTGGCCGCGGTGCCACTGGTGTCCGGACAGGTGACGACCGGGACGCTGGGTTTCGTGAAGGAGGGGTACCGGCCGTGGAGCGAGGACGAGGTCAATGCGCTGACGCTCATCGCAGCTCTCCTCGCCCAGGTGCAGGCCCGTGTTCAAGCCGAGGAGGATCTACGACGAGCGGCGTATCACGACGCACTCACCGGGTTGGCGAGTCGGCGCGCGTTGTTCGAACATCTCGACCACAGATTGCAGGAGGACGAACCGGGTCCGGTCGGAGTGTTGTTCCTCGATCTCGACCGGCTCAAGGCGTTGAACGACTTCCTGGGGCATCAGGCCGCTGACGCATATCTCTGCCGTATCGCTGAACGCCTCTCGAAGGGAAGTGAAGAAGACGACCTGGTGGCGCGTCTCGGAGGTGACGAGTTCGTGATCGTGCTGGCAGGGGTCAGCTCCCTCGAGGAGGCGATGACACGCGCAGAAGCGATGCATGAAGCGGTGGGGGTGTCCGTAGCGCTCGGCGGACAGACCGTCGGCCGCGGGGTCAGCGTCGGTGTTGCGCTCGGAACACCGGGAGAGGTGGACTCGGCAGCCCTTCTCAGTCATGCAGATCAGGCGATGATGGTGGCGAAGCGGCAGGGAGGCAACGGTATCGGTGTCTTCACCGAGGACATGAACGAGAAGGTCGAACGCCGGACCATCATCGAGATGAACCTGCGCACGTCGATCGACGACGACCATCTGATGCTGGAATACCAACCGGAGGTCGACCTTCGTACGGGAAAGATCCTCGGCGTCGAGGCGCTGGTGCGGTGGAAGAATTCACCGCTGGGTCTCCTCCAGCCGGGGGAGTTCATCGAGATCGCAGAGTCGACCAATCTTGCCGGGGAACTCGGCGAATGGGTGATCGGACGAGCGTGTGCGCAGCTGGCGGAATGGAAGCAGCGGATACCGGATCTCCGCATGATCATGAGTGTCAACGTGTCGCCGGTGCAACTGGTATCGATGGATTTCGACACGACAGTCAAATCGGTTCTTCGGCGATACGACATGGCGGGGTCGGAGTTGTGCCTCGAGATCACCGAGAATGTAGTTGTCGGTGACTTGAATCGGACGAAGGACACCCTCTCCCGCCTCGAGCGGCTGGGGGTCTGGGTCGCGATCGACGATTTCGGAACCGGATACAGCTCCCTGGGGCATCTGCAGTCCCTACCCGTCGACACCTTGAAGATCGACAGAGGGTTCGTCCGGAATCTCGAGCACAGTGAGGGCGATCGGGTCATCGTCGATTCCATCGTGGGACTGGCTTCCTCGTTCGGGCTCTACGTCGTGGCAGAGGGTGTCGAGACGATGGGGGCGGTGAAACACCTTCTGGAACTGGGGTGCACGCGTGCGCAAGGTTTCCTGTTGAGTAAGCCGGCCGCACCGGAACGGATCGAACCGATGTTGCGGACCGGGCACATCCGGTTGCCGTGGGGAGCGGACCGATGGAGGGGGCCGGCGAACGGATACGGAACAATCGAATATTGATTGACGGCAAGTTTGTTATTGCCAATAAAACATTCTCAAGGTACGGTTTGATGGTCGGGGCGTCAACGACTCCGAGCAGGGATGACCTTGAATGTACAAGCGTGAGAACGGTTCTGCGGCAACGCTCGACGATTCGTCCCGGGTGGCCCTACTGCGGCATCGGAAGCCGGGATACTCGATCGTCCTCCCTGCCGACGTGCCGTTCGCTCCTGTCGCCCCGGTGATCCAGAGGACGGGATGGGAACGCCGGTACCGGACGACAGTGGTGTGCTGCGACCTGCTCGCTCTCGTGGTCGCTCACGCCGTCGTGATGGTCGGCTACCTGCGTGGCGGAATCGACTCGTGGCGGGCGCCGGTCGTCGTCGCTGCCGCCCTGCTGACGACGATCGTCTCGCTTGCCGCCCAGAGGGTCTGGGACGAAAGGACTCTCGGATCCGGCGGTGAGGAGTATCGGCGAATCCTCCGAGGATACCTGTTCGCGATCGCGGCGCTCGCTGTCGCCGGATACGGATGGGGGACCTCTGCGGGCCGGTCCTGGGCCTTCGGCGCCTTGCCGATCGCGCTCGTGCTCACCCTGGCGGGCCGGAAGATCCTGCAGTGGCGACTGTCCCGGGGGCGTTCGCAAGGTCGTTGTCTCCGTTCGGTGCTGGTGGCCGGGGACCTCGACGAAGTGCACGAACTCGTCGCGCGTGCCGATTCTCTGCAGCAAGCGGGGTGGCGGGTCGACGGCATCTGCCTTGCGCCCGACGCTTCTGCCGATGCCCGCCCCCTCGCGATCGACGACGTCCCCGTGCTCGGCACGGACGAGAACGTCATCACCATCGTCGAACAGCATCGTTTCGAAGCGGTCGCGCTGTTGCCGTCCGGCCGATGGTCACATCCGAGGATGCGGAACCTGAGCTGGGAACTCGAACGGCTCGGCGCGGACCTGCTCGTCGCCCCTGTGCTCATGGACGTCGTCGGACCGCGCCTGCACATCACCCCGGTCTCGGGGCTACCTCTGCTGCAGTTGAGCGCCCCCTGCTACAGCGGCCCCGCCTGGATCGTGAAGAACGTACTCGACCGGGTCCTGGCGATGCTCATCCTGATGATCTTCGCACCGGTGATGCTGGTCGTCGCTGTCGCGACGAAGGTCGACGGTGCGGGTCCGATTCTGCACTCCCAGGTCCGGGTGGGACGCGGTGGACGCACGTACACCGTATACAAGTTCCGCAACGATCCGGGCGCGAGCCGGATCGCGCGGTTCATCCGCCGGCATTCGCTCGACGGACTTCCACAGCTGGTCAACGTCGTCAAGGGGGACATGTCGCTGGTAGGGCCCCAGCCACCGCTCGAATCCGAGGTCGAGCGGTACGGGAACGATGGCGCCGCGCGCCGGTTGTTCGTCAAACCCGGACTCACCGGACTGTGGCAGGTCAGTCGTCGTGACCATCTCCACTGGGACGAGTCCGTTCGGCTGGATCTGCGCTACATCGAGAACTGGACGCTCCTGATGGATCTGTCGATCCTCCGGCGCACGGTGGGCGCCGTCCTCCGCGGCGACAGTGCGTACTGATCCACACCCTTCTGTTCCGAATTCGATCCCGACCCACGCTTGTCTACGAGAGGCGGACACGATGCTGATGGTCACCGGAGGTGCCGGTTACATAGGAGCGCATGTCGTCAGGTCGTTGCTCCGGGACGGCCATGAGGTCGTCGTCTTGGACGACCTCTCCACCGGACGGCCGGAACTGGTCCCCGACGGTGTGCCGTTGGAGACCGGGACCGTCTGCGACAGTGCATTCGTGGCCGATGTGCTCGATCTCTACGACGTCGACTCCGTGGTCCACCTCGCCGGTCGGAAGGCCGTGGACGAGTCGACAGCCCGGCCCGGGTACTACTACCGCGAGAACGTCTTCGGGATGTTGAGCATTCTCGAGGCAATGGTGCGTACGGACGTGCGGTCGATCGTGTTCTCGTCGAGCGCAGCGGTATACGGCACGACCGACTGCGAGAGGGTCACAGAGAACTCGCCCACGAACCCGGCCTCCCCCTACGGGCGGACGAAGCTGATGTGCGAGTGGATGCTGCGCGACATCGCTGCAGCCGAAGGCATCAGCTGGACGGCCCTGCGGTACTTCAACGTGGCAGGAGCCGGAGAACCGAGTCTCGCGGACAGGGGGGCGCACAATCTTGTCCCGAAGGTGTTCCAGGCCCTGGACGAGGGTCTACCCCCGACCGTCTACGGAGACGACTACGAGACTCCGGACGGAACATGCATCCGCGACTACATCCATGTCGCAGACCTGGCAGATGCGCACGCGGCCGTGGTGCCGACGACACGGTCCGCACGCACCGCCGCCACCTACAACGTCGGACGCGGGCACGGCGCAAGTGTGCTGGAAGTGATGAGGGCGGTGCAGCGCGCGAGCGGCGTGTGCTTCGACTGGCGGGTCGGTGATCGACGTGCCGGGGATCCGGCGCGGGTGGTGGCCGATGCGGAACGCATGAGCCGAGATCTCGGGTGGCAGGCCCGCCGCGACCTGAACGACATCGTGAGCAGCGCGTGGCAGGCGTGGTCCGGTGCGCGACCCGTGGCCGCCGTGCCGGGTGAGGAGGGTGACACCATCCCGGTCGGAACCTGACCCCCGGTGGAGTCCGACCCCTCGCGGATTCCACCCTCCGAGGCCGGCGCCGACGATCAGGCGGGATCGTCGGCGCCGGTGGGTCTGCCGGTGCATCTGCCGGTGCGTCTACATGGGGTTTTCGTCCCGTATGGAATATGGAGGGGTGCCGTCCGATCGAGAACCCCGACGCTGGCTGTGGCCGGTGGTCCTGCTCAGTGCGCTCGTCGCCGTCGTCTTCGTGGCGGTCGAGTCCGCACTGCACTCACCCCGGCGGCCGTCCGTCGAGATCCCCGACGGCGTTCCACCGGCTCCCGGCCTGCCCGTTCCGCCCATCGACGTGAACGGTCCCGGCCGCACAGCGGCGCAGCTCGCCGACTGGGCCGAATCACAGTCCCGCGAACTGGGCATCCCCACCACTGCACTCGAGGCGTACGGGCACGCGGCGGCCGTCCTGGCGGTCAGCACCCCCGGATGCGGCCTGTCGTGGACGACCCTCGCCGGCATCGGCAACGTGGAGAGCAGCCACGGACGGTTCGGCGGCGCGTCCGTCGGATCCGACGGCAGCGTCTCGCCGCCCATCCGAGGTGTCCCGCTCGACGGCACCCGGGGCAACGCCGAGATCCGCGACACCGACGGTGGCCGCCTCGACGGCGACCCGGTGCTCGACCGGGCGGTCGGGCCGATGCAGTTCATCCCCGAGACCTGGGACCGGTGGGGTGTCGACGCGAACGGCGACGGCATCGCCGACCCCGACAACATCGACGACGCAGCCCTGACCGCGGGTCGCTATCTGTGCGCCCGCGGAGGCGACCTGACCACCGCGGAGGGCTGGACGAACGCCCTGATGGCCTACAACCGGTCCACCGAATACCTGATGCTCGTCCGCGACCGCGCCGCCGCCTACGGCGTGGGAGTGCGGCCGTAGACGGTACCGCGCCGGGCCTCGAGCGCGCCTGTGCCTCACACGCAGGTCGCGACCGTTAGGCTGTCCCCAGCGTGCAGACACCGCAGCGTGACAGTCCATCGAAGGAGAATCAGCCAGTGGCCATCATTGAGCAGGTAGGAGCCCGCGAAATCCTCGACTCCCGTGGCAACCCCACGGTCGAGGTCGAGGTGCTGCTCGAGGACGGAAGTTTCGCCCGCGCTGCAGTGCCGTCGGGCGCCTCCACCGGCGAGCACGAGGCCGTCGAGCTGCGTGACGGCGGCGAGCGTTACCTCGGCAAGGGTGTCGAGAAGGCCGTCGAGGCCGTCCTCGCCGAGATCGGCCCGGCCATCATCGGCCTCGACGCCACCGAGCAGCGCACCGTCGACCAGGCCCTCCTCGACGCCGACGGCACCCCCGACAAGGGCCGCCTCGGCGCGAACGCCCTGCTCGGCGCGTCGCTCGCCGTCGCGAAGGCCGGTGCGGAGTCGTCCGGACTCGAGCTGTTCCGCTACGTCGGCGGCCCGAACGCCCACATCCTTCCCGTTCCGATGATGAACATCCTCAACGGTGGCGCCCACGCCGACACGGGCGTCGACGTCCAGGAGTTCATGGTCGCCCCGATCGGCGCCCCGACCTTCAAGGAATCCCTCCGCTGGGGTGCCGAGGTCTACCACTCCCTCAAGTCCGTGCTCAAGAGCAAGGGCCTGGCCACCGGCCTCGGCGACGAGGGCGGCTTCGCCCCCGACGTCGCGGGCACCAAGGCCGCGCTCGACCTCATCAGCGAGGCCATCGGTAAGACCGGCCTGAAGTTGGGCAGCGACGTCGCGCTCGCGCTGGACGTCGCGGCCACCGAGTTCTACACCGAGGGCACCGGCTACAAGTTCGAGGGCCAGAACCGCACGGCCGCCGAGATGGGCGCCTTCTACGCCGAGCTGCTCGGCCAGTACCCGCTGGTCTCCATCGAGGATCCGCTCAGCGAGGACGACTGGGAGGGCTGGGTCGCGCTCACCGAAGAGATCGGCGACAGGATCCAGCTCGTCGGCGACGACCTGTTCGTCACCAACCCCGAGCGCCTCGAGGACGGCATCGTCAAGGGCGCCGCGAACGCGCTGCTCGTGAAGGTCAACCAGATCGGCACCCTCACCGAGACCCTCGACGCCGTCGACCTCGCGCACCGCAACGGCTACAAGACGATGATGAGCCATCGGTCCGGCGAGACCGAGGACACCACCATCGCCGATCTCGCCGTCGCCGTCGGCAGCGGACAGATCAAGACCGGCGCGCCCGCCCGTTCGGAGCGTGTCGCGAAGTACAACCAGCTGCTGCGCATCGAGGAGTCCCTCGGTGACGTCGCTCGCTACGCCGGCGAGCTCGCCTTCCCGCGGTTCTCCGTCGAGGGCTGATCGCCGGCATGAGTCAGCGCGGTAGATCCCGTCCCGGAGCGAGGCGCACCCGCACCGAGGGTGTGTCGGGCGTCCGGCGTCCGGGCCGGATCCGGCCCACGGGATCTACCGCCCCGGCCGAACACTCGGCCGAGAACGCGGGTGCGCGGCCGGCCGGTCGCGAGGACCCCGTTCATTCGTCGCCCGGTCGCGGCCGCCCCGGTGGTTCGGGGCGAGCGCGCCCCACCCGGGTCGGCGCGCCCCGCGACTCCCGCCGTCCCCGCACCGAACGCACCGTCCTGGGCCTGTCCACCGGCCGCGCCGTGGTGCTCGCCCTCGTCGTGTGCGGTCTCGCCCTGACCCTCGCGGTACCGCTGCGCACCTACGTGAGCCAGCGTTCCGAAGCCGAGCAGCTCGCCGCCGAACGCGTGCAGCTCGAACAGGAGATCGCGGCCCTCGAGGAACAGAAGGCCCGCATGGAGGATCCGGCCTGGGTCCGTGCCCAGGCCCGCGAGCGACTGCGGTTCGTCGTCCCCGGCGACATTCCCTACCAGGTGCAACTGCCGGGCGACGCCCCACCCGAACGCGAGGAACGCGAACCCGAGCGGCCGACGACCGGCGCCTGGTACAGCGACCTGTGGTTGTCGGTCTCCGAACCGGCACCCGAACCCGAGCCCGAACCCGTGCCGCAGCAGATGCCTGTGGCACCCCCAGAACCAGGAGATGTTCCCGGGTGACCGATCACGTCACGCAAGAAGACCTCGACGCCGTCGCCGCCCAGCTCGGGCGTGAACCCCGCGGTGTCCTGGCCATCGCCTACCGTTGCCCCGACGGTGCGCCCGGAGTGGTGAAGACCGCGCCCAAGCTGCCCGACGGCACGCCCTTCCCGACGCTCTACTACCTCACCGACCCGCGCCTCACGGCCGAGGCCAGCCGGCAGGAATCGGCCGGGGTCATGAAGGAGATGACGGAACGTCTCGGCACCGACGAGGAACTGGCTGCGGGCTACCTGCGCGCCCACGAGTCGTACCTGGCCGAACGCGACGCGATCGAGTCGCTCGGCACCGACTTCACCGGCGGAGGCATGCCCGAGCGCGTCAAGTGCCTGCACGTGCTGATCGCCCACTCCCTGGCGAAGGGACCGGGCGTCAACCCGCTCGGCGACGAATCCGTCGCCCTCGCCGCCGACGCCGGTCTGCGTGGCACGGCGATCCCCGCCGACTGGCCCACCTACGCCGAGCTGCACGGAGAAGAACAGTGAGGGTCGCGGGAATCGACTGCGGCACCAACTCCATCCGCCTGCTGATCGCCGACATCGCGGAGGACGGCACGCTCACCGACGTCACCCGACTCATGAAGGTCGTGCGGCTCGGGCAGGGCGTCGATGCCACCGGTCGCCTCGCACCCGAGGCGATCGAACGCACCCGGGTCGCGCTGGTGGAGTACGCCGACCTCATCTGCGAGACGGGCGCCACCGCAGTCCGCATGGTCGCCACCTCGGCCACGCGCGACGCGAGCAACCGCGAGGACTTCTTCGCGATGACCCGCGAGGTGCTCGGTGCTGTGATCCCCGGCGCCCAGGCAGAGGTCATCACCGGCGACGAGGAGGCGCGTCTGTCCTTCGCCGGCGCTGTCGGTGAACTCGACTCCGCGCGTGGGCCTTTCGTCGTCGTCGATCTCGGTGGCGGTTCCACCGAGGTCGTGCTCGGCGACGCCGACGGTGTGCACGCGGCCTACTCCACCGACATCGGCTGCGTGCGGCTGACGGAGCGGTGCCTGCACGACGACCCGCCGACCGCCGAGCAGGTCGCGGCGGCACGGGAGGTCGCGGCGGACAAGATCCGCGAAGCACTCGAACGCGTGCCGGTCGAGCAGGCGCACACCTGGGTGGGTGTCGCGGGCACCATGACCACCCTCGCCGCGCTCGCCCTCGAACTCGACGAGTACGACTCCGAGAAGATCCACCTGTCGTCGGTGCCGTTCGACCGCCTCCGCGAGGTGTGCGACGGTCTCGTCGCCGCGACCCGTGAGAAGCGCGCGGCGCTCGGCCCGATGCACCCCGGCCGCGTCGACGTCATCGGTGGCGGCTCGATCATCACCACGGTGCTCGCCGAGGAACTCGGTCGCCGAGCCGGCATCACCGAGCTGGTCGTGAGCGAGCACGACATCCTCGACGGCATCGCCCTGTCCGTCGCCCGCTAGTTCACCGATTCGTGTGGGTTCGACCCCGGTTTCCGGGGTTCGATCCACACGAATCGGCGAATGTGTGGTTGACTGTGCCTCGGTCGAAGTTTTTGTTCGCGTCTTGTCCACGCTCGCAAATCCTTGTTGCGAGCGGTTGGTTCTCCTTTCGGAAGTCACCGCATGTGATGGCGGCCTCGCTCCACCGAACTCTCGGCGGAGCTCGAGTAACACGACAGAAGGAGACAGATATGGCAGAGGGAATCGTGAAGTGGTTCAACGCCGACAAGGGATTCGGCTTCATCGCCCCCGACGACGGCAGCGCTGACGTGTTCGCGCACTACTCGGAGATCCAGTCGGGCGGCTACCGCAGCCTCGACGAGAACCAACGCGTGCGCTTCGAGATCGGCCAGGGCGCCAAGGGTCCCCAGGCCACCGGTATCACCGTGATCTGATTCGATCTCCCGTCCCCCCCAGGGGATCCGAGACACCATCAGGCCCGCCTCGTCATTCGAGACGGGCCTGATGCATGTCCTGGCCGGATCGAGCGGAAACGATTGTACGACCGGAAAATCCCGTCAGGGCACCGTGAAGCGAGTGGTGAACCGGGCGGGGTCGAGATAGGTCGTGTTGAGGCCGTCCGTGGTCACCGTCATTCCCGCATCGCCGGAACCGATGTCGATACTGATCTGTCCGCTGGGAGCGTGCCCGGGTTCGCCGGGAGCCGACGTCAGCTCGAGGGCGCGTACGCCGTTCCTCTTGCTTCCCCAGTGGTTGACGAATGCGGTGATGGTGCACGAACCGCCGAAGAACGTCGACCAGGACAGATCGATGAGGATCGTTCCCGGTCGATCGTGCGGGGCGAACACGTGGCCGGTCAGCTGCCCGCTGCACGGTACCGAGTGGTCCCGCCCCAACGAGTATGTGGTCGGCAGAGGAACGAACTCCTGGTGGTGCGCGGACGCCGTGCCCGGAAGAACCGCGAGCAGGGCAAGCGACATGCCGCCGACCGCGAACGTCCGACGGAATCGTCGTCCGGTCACGCTCCGAGCGGTGTTCATACCGTCCCGCAGTTCGACGACGGCGCGACGCCGGCGAATCGGCCGTCGAGGAAGTCCAGCGCACCCGGCAGGCCGATCACGGCGGCGGTGATGTGATCGGGGCTCGGCACGAGTTCGGTTCGCACCGGCACCCCGGCGTCGCAGTACCTGCGCAGGGTCGTGGAGATCGCGTCGAGGGGGATGAGCACGTCGGTCGGTGAATGCCACTCGTACACCGGCGCATTCGGCACGGTCGGGACCTTCTCGACGCTGTTCTCCATCAGCACCTCCTGCACGCTCGGGCTGTCGAGCAGGGCGAGACCCACCGCGGCGTCGGCGACGTCGGCCATGCTGCGACCCGCACCGGCGAGCAGGATCTCGTTGGTGCACGCGTTGGCGATACGGTCGCGCAGTTCCTGCCCCGCACCGTTGAGCTGCTCGCTGACCGGCATGCGGTCCGGGTACTCACGTTCGAGGCCGAGGGCGGCCGCCATCGCCAATCCGAAGGCGGGATGGGCGGATTCGCCGAGTTCCCTGGCCATCTCGCCGATGTCCATCGGGACGCCACCGTAGGCGGAGCCGACGATCGGGATCTCGGGCGCATAGGTCGGGGCGAGTGCCGCGGCCATCGCCGTCGCCATCCCGCCGCCGGAGTAGCCGGCGATTCCGACCGGGCTGTCGGCGAGTTCGAGCGGGGCGTAGCGTTGCGCGGCCCGGATACCGTCGAGGGTGATCTGTCCGCCGACCTTCGCGGCGCCGTAGGCGCTGTTCGGTCCGAGATGGTCGGGAACGGCCAGCGACCAGCCGCGCTGGATCGCGATGAGCAGGCCGGGGGACTCCCGGATCCCTCGCAGCGGATTCGGTGCGTACAGCGCGGCCGACGGGGCGCACTCGAGCCCGAGTGCATTGATGATCGCCTGGTACGAGACGAACGGACGACCCGGCGCCCCACCCTGGGGCGACAGCACGGTCGTCACGGCGGAGATCGGTTCGCCGGCGGAATTCGTCGACCGGAACTTCAGCTGCACGGCGTCGGTGCCGGGAAATCCGAGCGGCGGCGGAACGACGCGAGCGGCGAGGACGTCACCGGGCTGCCGGTCGGCGATGTCGTCGGGGGTGCTGTAGAAGGAGTCGTTCACGGACGCGGGGTAGACGATGCCCTCGGCCTGTGCAGAAGGTGGGGCCACCAGGCTCGGCGTCGCGGCCAGAGCCATGACGGCTACCGCGGTGGCGAGTCGCCCGGTCAGTGGTCGTGCGGTCGTGAAGCGCATCCATGGTCCTTCTCTTCGTGCCCGGTCCACCACCCGGCTGTCCGCTGTGTACTTGTGTCCCCGCAGGATGTCGGCCGGAAATCGAGGTGCGTTACAGCCGGGGTGAGAGCACACTCGAAATCGGATCCGAGGAGGTCGAGGAGCCATGAGGATCGAACAGTACACGGCCGAACGACGAAGCGACATACTCGATCTCTCGATCCGGGCGTGGCGTCCCGTCTTCGAGCTGTACCGGCCCGCCGTCCCGGCCTTCGTCTACGACTCCTTCTATCCGAACGGCTGGGAGGCGCGGCAGATCGACGACCTCGGCCGGGTTCTCGACGACGAACCCGAGTCGGTCCACCTGGCCGTCGACGGCGACGAACTGCTCGGCTGGGTGTCGGTGCGTGTGCACCCGGAGGACAACATGGGCGAGATCTACGTGCTCGCTGTCGACCCACGTCATCAGCGCAGAGGCGTCGCGTCGGCGTTGATGAACCACGCCGACGACCTCGTCCGCGCCGCCGGGATGACCATGATGATGGTCGAGACGGGCGGCGACCCCGGACACGCCGGTGCGCGCGCCGTCTACGAGAGTGCCGGATACGAACGCTGGCCCGTCGCACGGTACTTCAAGAATCTCGCGCCCCGGCGCGGTGGTGGACAGTCGTGAACGCTAATGTGATCCCCACGCCCCTATAGCCCAATTGGCAGAGGCAGCGGACTTAAAATCCGCCAAGTGTGGGTTCGAGTCCCACTGGGGGCACAAGTCCGTGGTCGCCCGATGCATTCGCTACCTCTCTTGCCATCCGCTACAGCGCATTGCCGTAGCGGATGGCGATTTTTGTAGCGGATGAATGGTCACAGCTCGAAGGTGTGCTACGCCTCCACAGGCAGTTGCGGAGCGCTCTGGGCCCGGAGCTGCTCGGCGCGTCCGTTCATCAGGTAGCCGGTCATCTCCGGATGCGTCGACAGGTAGAACGCGCCGTCGGCCGCCTGGGCGAAGATCCGTTCCGCCGCTTCCATAGCGGGCATCGCGCTCTCACCGACCTTGAACATCGCCTCGCGCTCGAGTGCACCGGCTTCCGAGTCCCCGCCGGCCCGCTCGAAGATCCTGCTGACCACCGGGCCGGGCAGAACCGCCGCGACGGTGATGTCGTATCCCGCCGCCTCGACCTCCAGCTTCAGGCACTCGGTCAGGGCAAGGGTCGAGTGCTTGGACACGATGTAGGGCGCTTGACGCGGAGCTGCTCCGATCCCCCCGATGGACGACAGATTCCAGATGTGTGCCGGAATGCCTGCCTCCGCCATGCGCGGGACGACGGACCGCACGCCGTTGAACACACCCGTGACGTTGATGTCGAGAACACGCTGCCAATCCTCGGCGGGAACCTCCCACAGGTAGCCGAACTGCTCGACGCCCGCGTTGTTGATCGCCAGGGTGACCGGGCCGAGAGTGTCGTAGACGGTCGCGAAGAACGCGTCGACGGAGTCGGCGTCGCGTACGTCGGACGCGTCCGCTACCGTTCTCGCCATCCGCTACGGCAATTTCTGTAGCGGACGGCGAACTTTGTAGCGGATGCACCGCCGGTGGGCAGAGCGACCGGCGACTATCTCGGGGACATCCTCCGCTGATCCTCGTGACGTGAGCGGTGCAGGACCTCCATGAGCTCGTGTTCGAGCGCCACGAACTCGCTCGACACGCACGTCTCCAGGGTTCGAGGTCGGGGCAGGTGCACACGCACCTCGTGCTGCACCCGCGTCGGTCGCGGACCGAGGACGACGACCCGATCGGACAGCAACACTGCCTCGCGGACGTCGTGCGTCACCATCAGCACCGTCCACCGATGCTGCTGCCACACCTGCTGCAACCACAGTTGCATCTCGGTGCGGGTGAGCGAATCCAGTGCGCCGAACGGCTCGTCGAGAAGGAGCACGTCGCGCCCCTGCAGCACCGTGCGTGCGAGCGACGCGCGTTGGCGCATACCGCCCGACAGTTGGTGCGGGGCGGCGTCCTCGAAGCCCGCCAGGCCGAAGGTCGGCAACAGCTCACGGGCGCGGGCACGAGCGTCGGATCGCGGCACGCCCTGCACCTCGAGTCCGAGGGCGCAGTTGTCGAGCACCGTCCGCCACGGGAACAGCAGGTCCTTCTGCGGCATCAGCGCGACCCGCCCGGGCGCCGCGGGGGAGTCGCCGACGAGAGCCTGTCCGGCGTCGGGCTGTTCGAGTCCCGCGACGATCGAGAACAGCGTCGACTTGCCGCAGCCGCTCGGCCCGATGACGGACACGAACTCACCGGGTTCGACGGAGCAGTCGATGCCGTCGATCACCGCCCGGTCGCCGTACGCCTTGCGGACCGATGTCACCGTCACCGCACTCATGTCGTACTCCTCGTGAGAGCCCACGGCGCGACAACCCGTTCGACGACGTAGGTCAGCGCGTACAGCGTGAGCGACAGAACGGCCGTCACCACCACGGCTGCGAGCACGAGATCGGTGCGGAACGAATTCTTCTGCGTGCTCATGTAGATGCCCAGACCGGATGTCGCGCCGACGTATTCGGCGAACACCGCGCCCACCACGGCGTAGGTGATGCCGATCCGCAGGGCGGTGAAGAAGCGGGGGAGCGCGGACGGCAGGCGCACGTAACGGAACTGCTGCCACCGCGACGCGCCCATGCTGCGCAGCAACGCACCCGCCTCGCGGTCGGCCGCCGCGAACCCTTCGAGCAGTCCGATCGCGACGGGGAAGAACGTCACGAGCGCGATGACGAGGATCTTCGGCAGCAGTCCGAATCCGAACCAGATGATCATCAAGGGGGCGATCGCGATGATCGGCAGAGTCTGCGACACCACGAACAACGGCACGAAAGCCCGTCGCAGCCACGGCGAGAAGTCCACGGCGATCGCGAGAGCCCACGCCAGTGCCAGCGACACGGCGAACCCGACGAGCGTGACCTGCAGAGTGGACCAGGCGTGCCCGGCGATGTCGACGCGATGCGCCCATCCCTGCGTGAGAACGCGTGCGGGGGAGGGCAACACCTGCGGTCGGATACCGCTCACTACGACGTACGACTGCCAGATCCCGACCAGCACCCCGGCGACGAGCAGGGCGGGAAGGAATCGACGTGCGCGGCCGGTGCTATCGGTCTTCGAGGTAGTCATCGGTGACATAGGTCGACCAGTCCGGCTCGGTCGTCAACGGGCTGCCGTCGGGTCCGGACAGCAGGCCGTTCTCGTACAGGAATCGGGCGTAGCCCGACCATTTCCCGGCGTCGAGGACCCCGACGGCGCCGGAGGCGTCGCGTATGTACTCGGCGGCGAGCATGCGTTGGCTCTCGTAGACGAGTTCCTCGTCGGGGAAGGCCCCGGGATTCGCCTCGATCAGAGCTCGTGCCCCGCGATCGGGATCGTCGGCGGCGATCCGGTAACCCTGGTGCAGCGCCTGCACGAAAGCGCGTGCCTGCTCCGGGTTCTCCGTCATCCAGTCCTCGTTGCCGTCGACGACGATCGCGTACGCGTCGGGGAAGCCGTAGTCGGTGAAACCGAAGTACCGCATGGGCAGGCCGCGGTGCTCGGCCTCGAGACCCTCCCACGCCAGGTACGACACGGTGAAGTCGGCGGTCGACGAGTAGACGGCCTCGTACGACGACGTCCCGAGGGTCACGTTCTCGAACTCACCGCGACCACCGTCGTTGCGGATCACTTCGGCGAGCATCTCGTCCTCACCGGGGTTGGCGAAGCCCGCGAAGGTCTTGCCGTCGAGATCCGCCGGCCGCGTGATCTCGGCGTTGTCGGCTCGCACGGCGATCCCCGTCGCCCAGTGCTGCAGCGGTGCGAGGACCGCGACGGTCCGGGACCCGGCGGCTCTGGCGATGGTCGATGTGGCGTGCGTGGAGATTCCGAACTCGGCGCTGCCGGCGTCGACGAGGGTGTCGGGGGTCGCGTTGTTGTACGGCAGGATCTCGACGTCGAGACCCGCATCGGCGAACAGCCCCTCCTGCTGCGCCACGTACAGACCGGTGTGATTGGTGTTGGGCGTCCAGTCCAACGCGAATCGGATGGTGTCGCTCCCGGAATCGGACGAGCACCCGACGACCGCGGAGAGTGCGGCGACGAGGGTGAGCAGTCCGGCGAGAGTCCGCCGCGCCTTCATTGCGCGAGCAGGGTACGGATCGATGTGGGGACAGGCATGGTCATGTCGGGACATCCCTTCGTCAGCATTACCTGATCAGGTTCGACGGGTGTGATCTCAGCCCCGCTCGTGCGGAGCACCCCGTGTCACGGGCGACCCTAGCACCATGCCCTCCGGGGACCGCCGGGACGGCAGCAGAACGGAAGATGTGACCCGAAGTTACGGAAATGCCCAGGTCAGGGTGTCACCCTCACATTTCACCCGTAACGGAAGGGCCGAAAGTCCCGACTCTTCGAGTGATGGTCCCTGTCACCTCCCCCGAACGGCAGGGGCCATCGGTCTGCGCACGTCTCCCCCTTGCGTGGACGATGAAGGGCCCGTCGGTGAACTCCGACGGGCCCTTTCTTCTGCCGTTTCCGTAGACCTGGCTCCCGCAGAGGTGTTCAATACGCACGAACCGATCGGGGGATGGGGAATGCGCGCAATGATGGGCGCCGCACTGGCTGCGGCGGCGATGGGAAGTGTCCTGACGGCGCCGGTGGTGTCGGCGCAACCGACCGGGCGTACCGAGGCGCCGTATGCCTCGTCGGCGCCGCTGGCCGGCGAAGTGCTCGGGTCCGTGGTGTCGATACCCGCACCGCTGCCGCCGGAGGCCGGACCACGACCCGCCGCATGTGACCGACTGTCGTATCTGCGGTGGCGGTCGGCCGACGGACCGGAGAGTTCGGCCGACGCCGACCGGATACTCGTCGCCCAACCGGGGATCTTCGAGGGAGCGGGTGCGTTCGAGAGCGTCGCGCGCAACACCGTCGTCGCGGCGGCGGCCCGCGGTGCCCACCTCGAGTTCTGGGCACTCGACCGGCGATCGAACTGCCTCGAGGACCACACCGGTACCCGGGCGGCACTGCGGACGGGTTCGCTCGACACCGCGACCGACTACTACTTCCGCGGTGCCGAAGTGGACGGGCGACGATTCGCCGGCCACGCGAGCGGCACCGACGTCGCGTGGCTCTCGCAGGTCGGACTCGAACAGACGCTGCGCGACCAGTACGACCTGCTACGTCACGAGCTTCCCGACCCGGCGCTGCGGAAACGGAAGATGTTGTGCGGCGGGCATTCTCTCGGCGGTTTCATCACCGGCTACTTCGCGGAATGGGACTTCGACGGAGATCCCGCCACCACCGACGATGCCGGTTACAACCAGTGCGGTGGGTACTTCGCGCTCGATACGGTGATCGAGGCGGGAGCGCCGTTCCCGGGGCGGGGCGCCCTCCCGGATGTGCCGGACGCGGTCTCGGCGCCGCTCGATGCGTTCTCCGGATCGATCTCGACGGCGTCGCCGGTGCTGGCACTTCCCGCCGTCATCAATCCCGAGACGACGAATCTGCTCGCACTCACCGGACTCGCCGCGCGACTGGACCCGGACGGCACCGACGGAATCGTCCCGCGCATGCCCGACAACCCGAACGTCGACTGGACGTTGCGCACTCTGTTGTCGGGGGACTACGCGATGTTCGCGACGGGCAACCCGGATGTGCGGACGTTGAATGCGACCAACGAGGCGGTGCTCGGCGCGATCCTCGACGACAATTCGCAACCGCTGGGGTTCCTGCAGGCGAGCGTCGGATTCATCACCGGTGCGCCCGTGCGCGACAAGCTGTTTCCTGTTCCCGCCACACCTGAGGTGCTCAGGTCTGGATTCTTCGGCGATGCGCCCAAGGCGTCGCCGGCGGTGTTCGCGGATCCGGGAGTCGTCTACCGGTGGCTCGACTACGACGAGGTGGGCACGGCGGCGTCGTCACCGGACGAGGCGCGGTATACCGATCGGGGGAGCGAGGTGACGTCGATCGCGGAGCTGGCGCGGAATCTGTCGGAGCCACCACTGGATTTCACCGAGTGGTACTTCCCGTCGAAGCTTCCGTTCGACCTGGCGTCGGCGACCCGTTTCGAAGGTCATCTCCACCGCGACGGTGTCGCGCGCAATCCTGTGGTGACGTTGGTGGCGAGCGGTGGGATCTCGTTGCCGGAGACGGATCATCCGAACGAACGCAGGTGGGTTCTGCCCGGATACAACCACATCGATGTGCTCACTGCGGCCGCCGATCAGAACGACGGGCGGCCCGAGCAGGTGTCGCAGGCGCTGGCCGACTTCGCAGCCGACCGAGGCGGAAGCGTCGCGGCCGGATGATGCGGGATCAGGCGCCGCGTGCGGAGAAGATCGAGGTGTAGTCGTGGGGGCCGCTCACCTCGGCGACAGCGGTGACCGGTTCGGTCTCGGCGTCGGCCTCCGGAGTGGTGGGCGCGAGGAAGAGGGGTCCGTCGAATTCTTTGTTCTGGCTCATGGCCGTCCTTTCGGGTGCGGCCGGGTAGACCCCGGCCGTAGGGCAGTGCGAAGAAGAGGGGCCGCGGTACACGCGGCGGGGAACTCTCACGTCCGGTTCGGAACCTTCGGGCACTGTGGTGCGAGGTTGCTCATCATGTGCGAGCCGAACGATGTCTCCACCCTACACCAGAAGGTTCGCGCGACGTTTGACCGGCGAGTCGCGTGGGAAGACACTCGGCATGGCTACCTACAGAGTGATCGACCCGACCGGGAACGTCGTGGATACCAAGGAAATCGAGAGCGCGGACGACGCGCACGCCTGGTTCGTCGACCAGCGTGCCGACAACAGCGAACTCGGCTGGCGCATGGAGGCGCAGAACGAGCAGGACGGCACCTGGCACTTCTTCGACGACACCGAAGGAACCTCCTCGAAGTAGTCCCGGCAGCAACCCCTTGGGAGCGGGGTTGCTGCGTAGTACCCGAACGACGCGGCGCGCAGCGCCCGAACAGCGCGGTGCCGGTAGTCGTAACTACCGGCACCGCGCAGTTCAGGGGCTACTTCTTGAAAGCGTCCTTGACGTTCTCGACGGCATCCGAGACCTTGTCGCCTGCCTGCTTCAGACCGCTGGAGGTCTGATCGCCGCGACCCTCGGCTTCGAGATCACGATCGCCGGTCGCCTGACCGGTGTTCTCTTTGATCTTGCCGCCCGCTTCTTCTGCCTTGTGCTTTGCCTTGTCGACGAAGTCGGCCATGGGGTCCTCCTGTGTCATCGAACGTTGCCCTGACGGAGTACCCGACCCGAACAGCCTGAAACCGAACACGACCGGCTCGTCCGTGTCAGACTTCGACACAGACAGCCAGGAGGAGACCGATGTCGCATCCCACCAACTCCGGTCCCGAGAACAACGACCCGATCGGCGACGCTCCCGACGCCGATCCCGAGCTCGTCCGCGACGGGCCGGTGCAGCGCCGGCGTTCGGCGGGTGCGGTGATCGCTGCCGTCGCGGTGGTCGTCGTGATCGTCGTGCTGCTCGTCGTCTTCCTCTGAACAGAACCGTTCACCGAGCAACGCGGGTTCACAACCAGTCGCGGCGCTTGAACAGCACGTACAGCACGATCGCCGACACGACCATGATCCCGACCCCACTCATCAGTCCCCACGCCTCGCCTACTCCGGGATAGGGCACGTTCATGCCGTACCAGCCGGTGACGGCGGTGGGGACCGCGATGATCGCGGCCCATCCCGTCAGTTTCTTCATGACGATGTTCAGGCGCGCGTCCTGCAGCGACAGGTTCGTCTCGAAGACGGTGTTCACCATCTCGCGCAGCGAGTCGGTCCACTCCGCAGCACGCATCACGTGGTCGTAGAGGTCGTTGTAGGAGCTGTCGAGCTCGGGGTGGTGGTTGCTCTCGGCGCGGGTGCGCAGGACGGCGTTGACGACCTCGCGCATCGGCAGCACGACCCGCCGGAGTTGCACGAGTTCCTTGCGGAGCCGGTAGACGCGTTGCTGGATCTGCCGGGTGGAAGCGCCGTCCTCGAAGAGGCAGTCCTCGAGGTCCTCGGCAGCGTCGTCGAGTTCCTGGATGGTCTCGAACTGCCCGTCGACGACCGTGTCGAGCAGACCGTGGATCAGCGCACCCGGCCCGTACTGCAGCAGGTCGGTGTTCTCGTCCCACCTGCGCACCACTTCGTCGATGTCGAACGGAGTGCCGCGGCGAACGGTGACGATGCCGCGGGCCAGGACGAACGCGGAGATCCGCGTGGTGCGGAGCCGGGACTCGTGCGCCTGATCCTCGTCCTCGGAATCCGGGAACAGATGGGTCGCGTACACCGTGAGGAAGGTGTGGGTGGCGTAGCGGGTGGCCTTCGTGCGCTCGCCGTGCGCGAGCGCATCCTCGACTGCGTGCGGGTCGAGATTCCATTCCTCGGCGAGTTCGAGCAGGGCCGCGTGCTCGGGATCCCACAGATCCACCCAGACGAGGGCCTCGGGATCGGCGAGATGCTCCGAGACGGCGGAGAGCGGGAAACCCTCGTCCACGAGTTTCCCCTGGGTCCACCGTCGGGTCCGGATGGAGTTGTCGTATCGGTCCGTCACTTCGGCAGGATCCCCCCGATGCGCGGTGTTCACACCACGTCTCTGCCGTAGGGGTCACACGACAGGACGATGCGCGGTGTCCACCAATCGCAGCACCTCGTCGACGAACGCGAGGTCGATCCGTGGCCGATCGTCAGGCCACGTACCCTGCTCGATCCGTTCCCGCATCGAGGTGAGCGTGGCGATCACGTGTGGCCCACCGTCGGTCAGGTAGCGCACCATCCCGCGCGCCGCGCACGCGTCGGCCACGACGGCCAGGGTCTCCTCGGCCTCCTCGATGCGTCCGGCCGCATGCAGGCAGGAGGCGAGCAGGCGGTGGGCCTGCAGGTGGGCGCGGGGACGCGAGGCGGTGCGCCGCACCCACATCCGCGCCCAGTCGACGGCCTGTTCCGCTGCCTCGGGCTCCCCGTTCTCGCTGAGCAGCCGGATGGCGGTGGAGTCCTCGATCTGGAGGGTGATCTCGACGGTTCCGTCCGGATGGGGTGTGGTGTCCTCCGGCATCGTGCGTGCCGGTGTTCCGGGTGCCGTGAGTCCGAGCCGGACCTGCTCGTTCTCGATGCGTGCCCGCAGGCGCGGCAGGTCGTGCAGGGCCGCCACCCGCAGTCCCTCGGCGAGCAGGGCGACGGCCGCCTCCCGGTTGCCCTGCAACATCTTCAGTCGGGCAGCGGTACCGAAGCGGGCGATGAGGAAATCCGTTCCACCGCCTTCTATTCCGAGAAGGTTGCTCTCGTCGAGCAACGCTTCGGCCTCGGCGATCCGGCCCTGTTCGTAGAGCAACTCTCCGAGCATGGCGGCGGCGAGACGTCCGCCGTGGGTGTGGATCCCGCCGTTGCGCCGCGCTCGGCGCAGCGCTGTGCGGAAGTACTTCTCGGCCGCGGCGACGTCGAGCCGTTCGTTCGCGGCGATGCCGCACAGGCACTGACCGTAGATCGATGCGAAGGGCCCGCGGGTCTCGCGGTGGTAGGGCTCCGCCCATTCCTGCCACCGGATCGCGGAGGCGAAGTCGAAGCGGAATATGTCGGCGTACGAGGCGAAGTCGACTGCGGCGGCCACCACCCAGGGGTGGACGGACGTCGGATTCTCCAGGCACGGCGCGATGAGTTCGTCGATGCCGTCGATACGATCGGAGTTCATCAGGATCGACGCCTCCACGGCGTTCGCCTCGATGCCCAGTGCTTCGACGTCGTAGCTGTCCGGCACCCCACGGTCGAGTAGTTCCCGCACCGCTGCGAGGGTTCTGCGGCACCGGTCCAGTCGCAGCAGCGCACTGTTGGCCCAGGCCTGCGTGAGCAGCAGGCGCGGATCGTTCGCGACTGCCCGCGGCGGCAGTTTGTCGATGAGGGCGAGCAGGGTGGCGATGTGGCCGTGCTCCATCAGGTACATGCCGTCGTCGGCGAGCAGGTCGACGGCGAAGTCGGTGTCGTCGGCGGCGAGGGCGTGATCGACGGCCTCCTGCAGCATGCGGTTGCGGGCGAACCAGTCGGCGGCGGTGCGGTGCAGATCCGCGACCTCGCCGGGATGGTCGCGTTCGAGACGTCGCCGCAGGAAGTCGAGGAACAGGTGGTGATAGCGGAACCACACGCGTTCGTCGTCGACGTGCCGCAGGAACAGGTCGCGTTCCTCGGCCTCCTCGAGCATCGCCTGGCTGCGCGGATCGCCCGTGAGTGCCGCGGCGAGGCTGCCGCTGATCGATTCGGTGATGCTGGTCGCGAGGAGGAACTCGTACATCCGGGGTTCGAGCCCGGCCAGGACGTTGTCGGCGAGGAACTCACCGATCGCATGGTGCCGGCCGGTGATGTTCTCGATGAGCCACGACGGATCGTCGCTGTCGCGCAACGACAACGATGCGAGCTGCAGGGCCGCGGCCCACCCTTCCGTGGTGCGGGTGAGATCCTCCACGTCCTCGGGGTCGAGGTCTATCCCGCCGATGTCGCGCAGGAACGCGTTCGATTCGTCCACGCCGAATCGCAGTGCCGTCGAATCGATCTCGACCAACTCGTCGCGAACGCGCATGCGGCTGAGCGGAAGTCCGGAACGGTTGCGGCTCGTCACCACGATCTGCAGGTGATGGCATCCGCGGTCGAGCAGGAACTCGAGGGCGGCGACGGTTTCCTTCGACGTGACGCGGTGCCAGTCGTCGATCACCAGTGTCGCCGCGGTGTCGGTGCGGTGCAGCTCGTCGATGAGCGTGCACAGCACGTACCGTTCGGCCTCGTCGCCGTGCGCGTCGAGGATCTGGCCGAGCTCGCGTGCGAGCACGGGCCGGATCTGTTTCATGGCCTCGACGAGGTGCGCGAGGAACCACAGGACGTTGTTGTCGTCGCTGTCCACCGTCAACCACGCGACCGGCACGCCGTCGGCGGCGAGCACGTTGCGCCACTGCGCCGCGAGGGTGGACTTGCCGAAGCCGGTGGGGGCGTGGATGGCGATGAGACGGCGTCGTCCCCCGGCTCGCAGGAACGAGATCAGACGGCTGCGTTCGATCAGAGGACGGGACGTCGAGGGCGGCCGGAACCTGGTCGACGGTGCGGTGGACGGACCCGTGCGTCCCGAGACCGTGGCCGACCGGCCGGAGACCGTGGAGGCCGGCCCCGTGACCGGTGGCGCCGAACGCGGTGGGAACGGGCCGGACGGCGGTGACCCGGGCAGCGCCATCTCGTCGATCGGCAGGTTGTGGGCGCGCTGGACGTCGCGGAGCAGATCGCCGAACTCGGCGGCCGTCTGCGGCCGGTCCTCGGCCTCGGTCGCCATGCCGCGCTCGAGGACCTCGCACACGTCGTCGGGGATGCCCTCGCCGCGCAGGTCGGGGACGGGCTCGGAGGTGATGCGCACGAACTGCGCGACGATCTTCTCGCCCTCCTTCCGTTCGAAGGCCGCGTGACCGGTGATCGCCGCGAACAGGGTCGCGGAAAGGCCGTAGACGTCGGCGGCCGGAGTCGGGGCGTGACCGCGCAGCACCTCGGGGGCCGTGAACGCGGGGGAGCCGGTGATCTCCCCGGCAGTGGTGCGGAAGCCGCCGCCGATGCGGGCAATACCGAAATCCGTCAGCTGCGGTTCGCCGTATTCGGTGAGCAGGATGTTGCCGGGCTTGATGTCGCGGTGCAGGACGTCGGAACGATGGGCCGTCTCGAGCGCACCGGCGACCTTCACCCCGATCCGGACCGCTTCCGGCCAGGTGATCGGACCGTGCCGCCGGATGCGGGTGTCGACGGAGTCGTGCGGGTGATAGTGCATCACCAGATAGGGCAGACCCGTGTCCGTCGCGCCGGCCTGCAGCACGGTGACGATGTTGGGGTGGCCGGAGAGTCGTCCCATCGCGCGTTGTTCGCGCAGGAAGCGTTCGAGATCGGCGGGTTCGGGGGAGCGCCGCAGCACCTTCACCGCGACGTCGCGGTCGAGTTCGGCCTGCCGGCAGCGGTAGACCACACCGAAGCCGCCGCGGCCGATCTCCACGGCGTCGGTGAAACCGGCATCGTGCAGCGCGCGCACGATGTCGGTCTCTGCGACGTCGACAATCGGCGCGCGCTGAGTGGCGGCCGGATCGTTCTCGGTCATCGGCGCAATCACCTCGGGAAGCCGTTTCCCCAGGATAGTCTCGAAATGTGCACGCCCGCTGCAGATCGTGCGTCGCCCCTGGTCTAACGTGGTCCGGCCGGACCACGGTGCCTCACCGGGAACGGACGAAACGACACTGCGACCAGAAGTGGGACATAGATGAAGAAGACTCTCGCGGCGCTGTTCGGTGCAGGTGTGGTCCTGCTTGCGGCGGCGTGTGGATCCTCGGACGGATCCGACTCGGCCGAGGAGACCACCACCACGACGACCACCTCGGCTTCGGCGGAGGCCGGCACCTCGGGTACCAGCGTCGAACTCGGCAAGAGCTACGAGGAGAACTGCGAGGCTCTGCTGCCCTACCTCGACGAGCTCGAGGAGTGGGGCCAGGACCGCGCGGCCGCGGCCCAGGCCGTCGCCGACGCCCAGCAGCAGCTCCCGGCCTGGCAGGACCTCAGCGAAGAGGAGCAGGCCGACACCCTGCGTGCCATCGAGAACGCCGGAAAGGGCGAGTGCTGACGGTCGAGTGTTGATCGACGAGTTGTACGACAGGTTGAGGCGCTTCCCGGATGTGGAAGCGCCCAACCTGTTCGCCGTCGACGGGGCCGATCGCCTGCTCCTCGACGAAGCCGCTCCCGCCCTGGAGTCCGCCGCGCCGGGCACGGTCGTGATCGTCGACGACCAGTACGGCGCCCTGACCCTGGGTGCGGCCGTCCGGTTCGGCGCGGAGCGGATCCGGGTGCATCAGGACTCGGTGGTGGCCGAGCGCGCCCTCGCTGCGAACGCCGAGCGTGAGGATCTCACCGACCGCTACCGTTCGTGCGGACTCGACGCCGACCTGCTCACCGGCGCCCGGGTGGTGCTGCTGCGCCTTCCCCGTTCGCTCTCGGCACTGACCGAGATCGCCGAGACCGTGGCCCGCCACGCCGACCCCGAGGTCGTCGTGTTCGCCGGTGGCCGCGACAAGCACATCGGCCTCGCGATGAACGACGTCCTCGGTGCGTCCTTCGCCGAGGTGCGCGCGTCCCGGGGACGACAGAAGTCGCGGGTGCTCACCGCGCGCAGAGCAACTCCCGGACCGGCCTCGTATCCCGTCCGCGAGCGGCTCGACGAACTCGACCTCACCGTCGTCGCGCACGGAGCCGCCTTCGCCGGCCCGCGCCTCGACATCGGCACCCGCTTCCTCCTCGATCACTTCCCGGATCTCGGACTGCCTCGCAACGACACGGACGCGAGGCTCGCCGTGGACCTCGGCTGCGGCACCGGCATCCTCGCCGCGATGCTCGCCCGGCAGCTGCCCGAGATCCGGGTGATCGCGACCGATCAATCCGCCGCCGCCGTCGCCTCCGCCGCGGAGACGGCCGCCGCGAACGGGCTCGCCGACCGGATCGACACGCTCCGCGACGACGCCGCGAGCACGATCGCTGCGGGGTCGGTCGACCTCGTGGTGTGCAATCCGCCCTTCCATATCGGCGCCGCTGTGCACACCGGCGCGGCCCACAAGATGTTCGACGCCGCGGCCCGGATCCTCCGCCCGGGAGGACAGACGTGGACGGTCTACAACCGCCATCTCGACTACCGCCCCGCGTTGATGCGCATCGTCGGGCCGACCCGCGTCGAGGGACGCAACCGCAAGTTCACCGTGACCCGGTCGGTGCGGAGCCGGTAGAGTCCGTTTCGTCCGAGCTTTCTCGACAAAACGGGAACTCGTGAGGTCACTGCCTCGTTGAACGGACAGAAGCGACCACGAGAAGGGAAGTGCACGGTGCGCACCACCAGTAACCCGGTGTTCCGCAACCTGCCCAAGCAAGAGGGCGGCGGATACGCCACGTTCGGCTCTGCGACGGCGGGCGCCGCGCAGGTCACTCAGCAATTCGGTCAGCCGCAGACGGATCCGTGGGCACGCCCCACCGACCAGCGGACGATGACCATCGACGACGTCGTCACCAAGACCGGCATCACGCTCGGTGTGCTCGCCGTCTCGGCACTCATCTCCTACGTGCTGGTCAACTCCAACGTCGGCCTGGCAGCTCCGTTCGTCATCGGCGGCGGTCTGATCGGTCTCGTCCTCGTGCTGGTCGCGACGTTCGGCCGCAAGATGGACAACCCGGCGATCGTCCTCGCCTACGCGGTGGCGGAAGGCTTCTTCCTCGGCGCGCTGTCGTTCATGTTCACCGACATCACGTTCGGTGGCGCGGGCGGCGCGACCCTGATCGCGCAGGCCGTCCTCGGTACCTTCGGCGTGTTCTTCGGCATGCTCGTCGTGTACCGCACCGGCGCCATCCGCGTCACGCCGCGCCTGACCCGCATGATCGTCGGCGCCCTCGTCGGTGTCCTGGTCCTGGCGCTGGGCAACCTCATCGCCGGCTTCTTCATCGACGGTGGCCTGGGCCTGCGCGACGGCGGCCCGATCGCCATCATCTTCAGCCTCGTGTGCATCGGCATCGCGGCGTTCAGCTTCCTGCTGGACTTCGACTCCGCAGATCAGCTGATCCGCGCACAGGCCCCGGAGAAGGCCGCCTGGGGTGTCGCCCTCGGCCTGACCGTCACCCTGGTGTGGCTGTACGTCGAGATCCTGCGACTGCTCAGCTACTTCCAGAACGACTAGCAGTACGCCACGAAGACCCCGGACCACGGTCCGGGGTCTTCGTCGTTTCGCCGGGGTGTTTGCCGGAGGCGTTTCCGAGGGGGTGTACACCGTCACCCTGCCGGAAAGTCACGACGTGGGAACATGGAGTCATGCGCATTGCGGATTCCGTCATCGACCTCATCGGAAACACCCCCCTCGTCAAGCTCAACACGGTGGTGAAACCCGGATCGGGGCTCGTAGCGGCGAAGATCGAATACCTCAATCCCGGCGGTAGCTCCAAGGACCGCATCGCGGTGAAGATGATCGATGCGGCCGAAGCGTCGGGCGAACTGAAGCCGGGCGGGACGATCGTCGAGCCCACCTCCGGCAACACCGGCATCGGCCTGGCCCTGGTCGCGCAGCAGCGCGGCTACAAGTGCGTGTTCGTGTGTCCCGACAAGGTCGGCGAGGACAAGCGCAACGTGCTGCGAGCCTACGGCGCCGAGGTGGTCGTGTGCCCGACCGCCGTCCCGCCGGAGCACCCCGACAGCTATTACAGCGTCTCCGACCGTCTCGCCCGCGAGCTCCCCGGCGGCTGGAAGCCGAACCAGTACTCCAACCCGGGTGGCCCGGCGAGCCACTACGAGACCACCGGCCCGGAGATCTGGAACGACACCGACGGCAAGATCACGCACTTCGTGGCGGGCGTCGGCACCGGCGGCACCATCTCGGGCACCGGCCGGTACCTCAAGGAGGTCTCCAACGGTGCGGTGAAGGTCGTCGGCGTCGATCCCGAGGGCTCGGTGTACTCGGGCGGCACCGGCCGGCCGTACCTCGTCGAAGGTGTCGGTGAGGACTTCTGGCCCTCCGCCTACGACCCGTCGATCCCGGACGAGATCATCGCGGTCTCCGACGCCGACTCGTTCGAGATGACCCGTCGTCTCGCCCGCGAGGAAGGCCTGCTCGTCGGCGGTTCGTGCGGCATGGCCGTCGTCGCCGCACTGCAGGTCGCCGAGCGTGAGGGCCCCGACGCGGTCGTCGTCGTGCTGCTGCCCGACGGTGGTCGCGGCTACATGTCGAAGATCTTCAACGACAAGTGGATGGCCAGCTACGGCTTCCTCCGCGCTCCGCTCGACGGCAAGCCCGACGACTCCACCGTCGGCGACGTGCTGCGCGGCAAGAGCGGTGACCTGCCCGACCTCGTGCACACCCACCCGTCCGAGACGGTGCGCGACGCCATCGAGATCCTCCGCGAGTACGGCGTCTCGCAGATGCCGGTCGTGGGTGCCGAGCCGCCCGTCACCGCAGGTGAGGTGGCCGGTTCGGTCAGTGAGCGCGAACTGCTCAGCGCGGTCTTCGAGGGTCGCGCGCATCTCGCCGATCCGGTCGAGAAGCACATGAGCCCGCCGCTGCCGAACATCGGCGTGGGCGAATCGATCGACGCCGCCACGAAGGCGTTCGGCGACACCGATGCGCTCATGGTGATCGACGACGGCAAGCCCGTCGGCGTCATCACCCGCCACGACCTGCTCGGATTCATCTCTCAAGGCCGATAGGACACAGATCTTCATGACAGACCAGAACCAGCACGGTTTCGCGACCCGCGCCATCCACGCCGGGTACGAGCCCGACCCCCAGACCGGTGCCGTCAACGTGCCGATCTACGCGTCGTCGACCTTCGCCCAGGACGGCGTCGGCGAGATGCGCAGCGGCTTCGAGTACGCCCGCACCGGCAACCCCACCCGTCGTCCCCTCGAGGCGAACCTCGCCGCGCTCGAGAACGGCACCTACGGCCGGGCGTTCGGCTCGGGCATGGCCGCCACCGACTGCCTGCTCCGTTCGGTGCTGCGTCCGGGCGACCACCTCGTCATCCCCAACGACGCCTACGGCGGCACCTTCCGCCTCATCGACAAGGTGTTCACGCAGTGGGGGATCGAGTACACCCCGGCCGCGATCAACGACGCCGACGAGGTGCGCGCGGCGGTGCGCCCGAACACCAAGCTCGTGTGGGTGGAGACGCCCACCAACCCGCTGCTCAACATCGGCGACATCTCGGCACTCGCCGACATCGCGCACGAGGGTGGTGCCAAGATCGTCGTCGACAACACCTTCGCGTCGCCGTACCTGCAGCAGCCGCTCACCTTCGGCGCTGACGTCGTGCTGCACTCGACCACCAAGTACATCGGTGGTCACTCCGACGTCGTCGGTGGCGCGCTGGTGACGAACGACGAGGAGCTCGACGCCGCCTTCGCGTTCCTGCAGAACGGTGCGGGTGCCGTGCCGGGCCCGTTCGACGCCTTCCTCACGCTGCGCGGCATCAAGACGCTCGCGGTGCGGATGGAGAAGCACTCCGACAACGCCGAGAAGCTCGTCGACTTCCTGTCGGGCCACTCGGCCGTGAGCAAGGTGCTGTACCCGGGTCTCGAATCGCATCCGGGCCACGAGTACGCGGCCAAGCAGATGCGCCGTTTCGGCGGCATGATCTCCGTGCGCCTCGCCGGTGGCCGCCAGGCCGCGCTGGACTTCTGCAAGCGCACCGAGATCTTCACCCTCGCCGAGTCGCTCGGTGGCGTGGAGTCGCTCATCGAGCATCCGGGTGCGATGACCCACGCCTCCACCGCCGGGTCGCTGCTCGAGGTCCCGGAGGATCTCGTCCGGCTGTCGGTGGGCATCGAGGATGCCGCCGACCTGCTCGCCGACGTCGAACAGGCGCTCGGCTGACACACCGGTCGTAGAAGACACGAGAAGAAGGCGTCCCGAAGGGCGCCTTCTTCTCGTTTCGATCGGGAAAAACATCGACGCGTCGCCCTCCGTTTCGGAAGAGTCGGAGCCATGACCGTTGCCATCACCACACCGACCGGGAACGTCGGGCGCCATGTCGTACGGCTGGTCGTGCAGGCCGGCCTCCGTCCCCGCGTCCTGCTCCGGCATCCGTCCGCCCTGTCCTCCGATGTACGCGAATACGTCGACGCCGTTCGCGTGGACCAACTGGATGCGAACTCGGTCGTCGAAGCCACGGAGGGGGTCGACGCCCTGTACTGGGTGGACCCACCGACCTCCCTGCCCGATCCGCTCGACGGTTACCGGCTGGCCACCGAGAGTCTCGTCGCGGCCGTCCGCACCAACGGGATCCGCAGGGTCGTCTTCCAGTCGAGCGGCGGTGCCGAACGCAGACGGGGGATGGGCGACATCGACGGGCTCGCCCTCACCGAGACCGCCCTCGACGAGCTGGGCATCGACGTGACCCACCTGCGCTGCGGGTACTTCTTCACCAATCTGCTGTTCGACCTCGATTCGATCCTGGGCGGCACGCTCACGACGGCGATGGACGTCGACCGCCCGCTCCCGTGGGTGGCGCCCGAGGACATCGCCGCCGTCGCGACCGCCCGGCTGCTCTCCTCCGACTGGCACGGACGGCACGTCCAGGCGGTGCACGGTCCGGAAGATCTGTCCTTCCGGGAGGTCGCGGCCGTGCTCGGCGAAGTGCTGGATCGCTCCGTCACCGTCCGGCAGGTCTCCGACGACGACGTCCGCGCCGAACTGGAAGGTGCCGGACTGACTCCGCAGCAGGTGGCGGCGATCGTCGACATGACGGCCGGCATCCGGGACGGATTCGTGCCGGAGAACCCGCGCGACTACACCACCACGACCCCGACCCCGCTGGCCGGCTGGGCCCGAACCCGACTGAAGGCCGCCTGCGATGCGTGACGCGTGACGGCGACCTGCGGAAGGAACCGCATAGCCCCCGGAAGCACTGCCGGGGGCCGTACGATCACGTGGTGACGGACAGCGAACATCCCGAATCCGCCCTGTGGGACACCGTGCTCGATACGGTACGGAGCCACGGACCCATGACGATCGACGAGGTGGCCGATCATCTCGAGGAGCACGGATTCGGCTCCGCCGAGCAGGTGATGATCGATCTCGAACAGTCGGAACCGCATCCGCTGCTGATGTGGTTGTCCGACGACCGTGTCGCGGCGACAGATGCGCTGTTCGAGGGCAGGACGCTGACACACCGACTCACCGCGGACGAACTCGATCGGCACGCGATCCCGGTCGACGACATCGAACCGCTCCTGCTGCTCGTCTCCGACGACGACGAGTTCGATCTCGTGCAGCCCGGTGGATCCGAAGCTGCTGCCGCGCAGAACGATACGGATTCGGGTGGAATCTTCCGCAAGGAGACGATCGTCTTTCCCGAAGAGGCACTGTCGGGTCACGAGCCGGGAGATCTGCTCGCGCTCACCGCGCGGGACGGTCGTCTGTCGTTCGCTCCGATCGACGACGAAGTCCGGAGCAGTGAGAGTGAATTCGTGCACGCGCTCGAACAGACCATCGCCCGCGAGCAGGTGGCGAGCCTCGAGGGCGCCTTCCTCGACGTGCTCGCCGACACGCCGGACGCGTTCTCCACGCCGTCCCTGCCCCTCGGGGAACTGCTCGCCGGAGCCGGTCTGGCCCGCAGCGGAGACCTGGTGGCACCGAACGGTTTCGACTTCGACGGATACTCCGACCGGGCGATGTTCGAGATCTATGCCGAACAGCTCGGGATCCCCGTCGACGCCGTGCCCGGCGTGGCCCTGTTCGCGTCGCTGGTCGAAGCCCTCGAACGCGGCGACGACGCCGAACTCGACGAGCGTTTCGCCGTGGGGAAATCCGGTCTGTACTCGGTGCTGTCCGATCCCGAGATCGCCGAGACCGTCTACGACGAACTGGTGGGGGAGAAACTCGCGCCCGAGGCGATCGAACAGGCCGCGCTGTGGCTGCTCGACCATGCGCCGCGACGCGCGGCGGGGGCGGCGCACTGGATCGCCGGTCGCGCGGCCGAATCGACCGGACGCCTCACGGAAGCCGAACGGCACTACGAGCGTTCGGCCGACCTCGACTCCGCCTTCGACCTGCCGTTGTTCGACCTCGCGCGCTTCGCCTCCGATCGCGGGGACGCGATCCGGGGGCTGTCCCTGCTCGCTCGGGTGCCGGGCGGTGACGAACATCCCCTCCACGAAGTGCTCGAACGGTACCGGCCGAAGGAGGTCCCGGGGCTCGGCCGCAACGACCGCTGCTGGTGCGGGTCGGGCCGCAAGTACAAGGCGTGCCATCTCGGGCGCGCCGACCACTCGCTCGAGGACCGGTCCGACTGGCTGTACATGAAGGCGGCCATGCACGCCCTGGAACCCGGATGGGCGGAACAGCGGGTCGCGCTGGCGGAGGCCCGCTCGGGCTACGGGGACGACGATGCTGTGGCCGAGGCCGTGGCCGATCCGCTCGTCGAGGACGTCCTGCTCTTCGATGCCGGCGCGTTCGCGGATTTCGTCGAGCGTCGCGGGGAGTTGCTTCCCGAGGACGAGGCGGAGCTCGCCCGCTCGTGGCTGGCGGTCGAGCGTTCGGTCTTCGAGGTCGAGGCGAGTGCGCCGGAGGAGTCGCTCACGCTGCGCGACGTGCGCAGCGATCGGGTGGTCGAGGTGTCCGCGCCCTGGCTCGCAGGTGAGGTGCCTGCCGGTACGTTGCTGTGCGCCCGCGTGATGCCGGTGGGTGAGGGCCGATGGGTGATGCCCGGCGGCTGCGAACCGGTGACGGAGGACCAGCGGGACACGCTCGTGGCGCTGCTCGCCGAGGGCACGGTCGATCCGGTGGACATCATGGACGTCCTGACCCATCCCGATGCTGCGGACTTCTATCCGGAACCGTAACTCTGGTCACTCGGGAAACACGGATCCCACTGGTCCCAGTACTAGAACGTGTTCCTGAATATATGTGATAAGAACATCCGGAAGCCGTACTGGTGATCGACCTCACAGCTACGGTGAGAGCGGTTGATGGATGGATGTGGGGGTAGCGGATGTCGGTGGACCCGTCTGCGGTCATCGTGGCAGTGGCTACGGCAGCAAGTGCGCTCGTTCAGGGTGTGGACTTACCAGCAGAGATCAAGGATCAGATCAACGGGGCGATCGAGTCGTTCGAGGCAACTGCGGAGAACGCCGACACGGACGTGGCGAGTTTCGTCGCGTCGTTGCCGGAGCCGATGCAGCAGGGAGCCCAACAGGCGGTCGCGGATGCGACGACGGCGGTCGCGGGGGCGATCGAGCCGCATCTGCCCGAGGAGGCGGCCGCGGCACTGCACCCCGCCGATCCGGAAGCGGCTCCGCCCGCGCTGGCGCCCGAACCGCCGGCCGCCCGGCCCGGGCCCTTCGGGATACCGGTCCAACCGCCGGCGAGCGGCGCGGTCGGGAACCCGCAACCGGGTCCCACGATCCCCGGCACCGGGATCGCACTGCCGTCGATCCCGGCGATCCTTCCCGGAACGCGACTCGCACCCATCGGTGCGATCGCCGTGTTCGCGCCGTGGCTGAAGAAGGCCGGGGAACTGTGCGACGGGATCTCCGCGCCGGTCCTCGCGGCCCTCTACTCCGCCGAGAACGGTTTCCGGTACGGCCCGACCGCGCCGGTCTCGCCGGTCGGCGCCCGCGGTCCGGGACAGTTCATGCCCGGCACCTGGGACCAGTACGGCAAGGACGCCGACGGTGACGGCAAGGCCGACGTCCTCGGTATCGCCGACCCGGTCATGGCGTCGGGCAACCTCCTGTGCGACAACTACAAGCTCATCGACGACTGGAAGAAGCGCGGTCTGGTCGAGGGCGACACCCTCGATCTGACCCTCGCGGCCTACAACGCCGGCGTCGGCGCGGTGAAACGCTCGGGTGGCATGCCGTCCGGTCATCCCGACTACGAGAACCAGACGAAGCCCTACGTCGCGAAGATCCGCGCGACCGAGCACGTCTTCGCCCGCATGCTCTCGCCGTTCCTGGGTCTGGGCATCGGAGGCGGGGCCGGCGACATCGGCAATCGCATCGTCGACCTGGCGTTCAAGTACCTCGGCCTGCCGTACGTCTGGGGTGGCGGCAACATCAACGGGCCGTCCGGCGGCGGCTTCGACTGCTCGGGCCTGACGTCGTACGCGGTCTTCGCTGCGACGGGCATCACGCTGCCGCGCACGTCCGAGACACAGTGGCACATCGGCACCGAGGTGCCGCTGTACGCGGCACGCCCCGGCGACCTGCTGTTCGGCAACTGGCAGGCCGGCGGACCGGGTCACGTCGCCATCTACATCGGCGGCGGGCAGATGGTGCACGCACCCACCACCGGCGACGTCGTGCGGGTGGGGCCGGTCTTCCCCGATATGAAGGCGCGGCGCATCTTCTGATACCTGCCGTGAACACGCGAAAGGCCCGACCGGAGAATCCGGTCGGGCCTTCGTCTGCGGAGGGATCAGCCGCGGTAGGGCTCAGCGCTCACCAGGGTCACCTTCATGGTGTTGCCGTTGGGCAGCGTGTACTCGCGGGTCTCGCCGACCTTCGCGTCGATCAGGGCGCCACCGAGGGGCGAGCTGGGGGAGTAGGTCTCGAGCTCGCTGTTGCGGGCGCCTTCCTCGCGGGTCGCGATCAAGAACGTCTCCGTGTCGGTCTCGTCGCCGGCGTAGTAGACGGTGACGACGGAACCGGGGAGGGCGACACCCGACTCGGTCGGAGCGACGCCGACCTTGGCGGTGCCCAGCAGCTCCTGGAGCTGACGGATACGGGCTTCCTGCTGGCCCTGTTCCTCACGGGCTGCGTGGTAGCCACCGTTCTCCTTGAGGTCGCCTTCCTCGCGACGCTCGTTGATCTCGGCGGCGATGACAGGACGATTCGCGATGAGCTGGTCCAGCTCGGCCTTGAGCCGGTCGTACGACTCCTGCGTCAGCCAGGTCACCTGGGTCTCGGTCATCCTCGATCACTTCCTTCGGGTTGGAGCCCCCGGCTCCGTGGACAAGTCGTGCACATGCAACGACCGCGACAGCACGACCCCCGTCGTCCCCCCTTGTTGTCAGGCTGAACGGAAGTCGTACTGTCTGTTGATGCTCTTATGCAGCAATACACGGCCCCAAAGGGTGGAACCGTGTATCCGGCTATTTTAGCATCACTCCCGTCGCTGCTCCGGGAAAGCGCAGGAAGACGCTGGTCGCGGCAGGTTCCTAGGGTGCGCGGAGGTACTCGGGGGCCTCGGTGGCGCAGCCGTAGGTGTCGCCCATTCCGGGGCGTTGTGACGTCTTGACCGTGGAGGTCAGCACGACCGTCTGCGAATCGGATGCCGGGATGAGCACCTCGCGCCGTCCGGTCTCGCTGCCGTCCTTCGACCGGGCCCGGATGATGCAGACGGCGTCCTCGGACGGATCGTCGCGCGTGACCTTGAGCTGGATGTCGATGGTGCTGTCGTCGATGATCTCGAAGGCGACGACCTCCGACTCGATCGGAGCCGAGTTGTTCTGGAACAGAACGAACGCCACGACGAGCCCCGCGAGCAGACCGGCGATGGTGAAACCCCAGCGCTTGCCGCGTGTCGACACGCGGGGTCCGGGGTACCGGGAGGAGGGGTACCGGTCGGTGGGCACGGTGTTGCTCATCACTTTGCTTTCACAGCGGAACGATGGATCGGGCGTCGCCGCAGGGTCACGGCTGACGTCGGAATTATCAGGTGGAACTATAGAGGACGGATCCGAAGCGACCGCGACGCGGGCGCAGGGTCGGTTCCGGCGAAGCAGACGACGTGAGGTGGAGGAATACACGTGAGCGGACTACGGCTCATGGCCGTGCACGCCCATCCCGACGACGAGTCGAGCAAGGGCGCGGCCACGATGGCCCGGTACTCGGCCGAGGGGCACGAGGTCCTGGTGGTCACGCTCACGGGCGGAGAGCGCGGCGACATCCTGAATCCCGCCATGGACGTGCCCGGCATCCGTGAGCGCATGAGCGAGGTGCGCCAGGAGGAGATGGCCGAGGCGGCCCGCATCCTCGGGGTGCGGCAGCAGTGGCTCGGCTTCGTCGACTCCGGACTGCCCGAGGGCGACCCGAAGCCTCCGCTGCCGGAGGGCTGCTTCGCGGCGATCCCGCTCGACGAACCGGTCCGCCGGCTCGTGCAGTCGGTGCGCGAGTTCCGCCCCCACGTCATGACCACCTACGACGAGAACGGCGGCTACCCGCACCCCGACCACATCCGGTGCCACGAGGTGTCGGTCGCGGCCTACGAAGCGGCCGCGGATCCGGATTTCCACCCCGAGCTGGGCGAGCCCTGGGCGGTGAGCAAGCTCTACTACTCGCACGGGTTCATCCGTAAGCGGCTCGAACTGTTCCGCGAGGAGTACGAGCGTCGCGGGGAGCCCTTCCCGATGGAGCAGTGGCTCAGCAAGTGGCGCACCGAGCAGGGCGACATCATGGGGCGCGTGACCACCCAGATCACCTGTGGCGACTACTTCCCGAAGCGCGACGACGCGCTGCGGGCCCACGCCACCCAGATCGACCCCAACGGATCGTTCTTCGCGGTGCCGTTGGACATCCAGCAGAAGGTGTGGCCGACCGAGGAGTTCGAGTTGGCCAAGACCCGCGTGAGCACGGAGCTTCCCGAGACGGATCTGTTCGCGGGCATCGAGGACGGACAGGGCAAATGACGATAGGCACGCTCGCGGTCGATGTTCTGGCCGTCGAGATTCTGGCTCAGGAGCCGACCGGCCCCGAGTTCGGCAAGGCGTCCCCGCTCGGACTGGCCATCGTGGTGGTCCTGCTGGTCGCGACCGCTCTGCTGATCTGGAACATGAACAAGCGGCTGAAGAAGCTGCCCGAGAACTTCCAGCCGGAGCACCCCGAGCCCGACCAGGCCGTGGACGACGGCACGCTGCCGGGTGCGATCCCCGGCGGTGCCGAGGAGGAGAAGGCCGGCGGCACGAAGGCCACCGGTCCGGAACGTCCGGAACCCACCAAGGGAAGCTGACGACCGGCCGTCACCGACGATGCTCCTTCCGTAGCGTGGGGGCATGGCGAACCGACTGGCCGACGCCCTGAGCCCTTATCTGAGGCAGCACGCCGACAATCCGGTCCACTGGCAGGAATGGGGCGACGTCGCGCTCGCGGAGGCGCGCGAGCGCGACGTGCCGATCCTGCTGTCGATCGGGTACGCGGCCTGCCACTGGTGTCATGTCATGGCACACGAGTCGTTCGAGGACGAGGCCACCGCCGCCGTCATGAACGAGAACTTCGTGTGCATCAAGGTCGACCGCGAGGAACGGCCGGACATCGACGCGGTCTACATGAACGCGACCGTCGCCATGGCCGGTCAGGGCGGGTGGCCGATGACCTGCTTCCTCACCCCGGACGGTTCCCCTTTCTACTGCGGCACGTACTACCCGAACACGCCGCGCGGCGGCATGCCGTCCTTCGTCCAACTGCTCGAGGCCATCACCGAGACCTGGCGCAACCGTCGCGACGAGGTCACGCAGGCCGCAGACGCCGTGGCCACCGAGCTCCGTCGCAGCAGCGGGGGACTGCCCGTCGGGGAAGCCGCCGTCGAGGCGCCCCTACTCGACGCGGCAGCCGCTGCGATCGCCACCGACGAGGACCGCGAACACGGTGGCTTCGGGGGTGCACCCAAGTTCCCGCCGTCCAACCTGCTCGAGGGTCTGCTGCGCGGATACGAGCGCACGCGCTCCGCCGACACGCTCGGTCTCGTCGAGCGCACGACCGACGCGATGGCGCGAGGTGGGATCTACGACCAGCTCGGTGGCGGTTTCGCCCGCTACAGCGTCGACGTCGCCTGGACGGTGCCGCACTTCGAGAAGATGCTCTACGACAACGCGCTGCTCCTGCGGCTGTACGCGCACCTCGCGCGGGTGACCGGCGCGGAACTGCCGACGCGGGTCACCCGGGAGACCGCCGAGTTCCTGCTACGCGACCTGCTCACCACGGACGGCGGATTCGCCTCGGCGCTCGACGCCGACACAGACGGGGTCGAGGGCCTGACCTACGTGTGGACTCCCGACCAGCTCGTCGAGGTGCTCGGCGCGGAGGACGGCCGGTGGGCCGCGGAGGCCTTCACCGTCACTCCCGGCGGCACCTTCGAGCACGGCACCTCGGTGTTGCAGCTGCTCGACGAGCCCGACGATCCGACCCGTCTCGCCGACGTGCGGGCCCGCCTGTTCGCGGCCCGGCAGGATCGCGCGCAACCCGGGCGCGACGACAAGGTCGTCACCGCCTGGAACGGCTTCGCCATCACCGCACTGGCCGAGGCCGGCGTCGCACTGGGCGAACCCGCCTGGATCGACGCTGCGGCGAGGTGCGCGCGGTTCCTGCTCGACCGGCACCTCGTCGACGGACGACTGCGCCGCGCGTCGCTCGGAGGTGTCGTCGGATCTCCCTCGGGCGTGCTCGAGGACTACGGAGCGCTCGTCACCGCACTGCTCGCCGTCCATCAGGGGACCGGGGACAGGAGCTGGGTCGAGCGCGCGCGAGAACTCGCCGACGTCGCGCTCACGCAGTTCGCGGATCCGGATCGTCCAGGGAGCTGGTTCGACACCGCGCACGACGCCGAATCGCTGGTCGCCCGGCCGCGCGATCCGGTCGACGGGGCGACGCCGTCGGGGGCCTCGCTGATCGCCGAGGCGCTGCTCGGTCTGTCCGCGCTCGTGCACGACGACCCCCGCTACGCCGACGCCGCCGCGCTGTCGCTGTCGGCGGCGTCGATCCTGCTCGAGAAGGCGCCGCGTGCCGGAGGGCACTGGCTGACCGTGGCCGAGGCGTCGGTGCGCGGTCCGCTGCAGGTCGCCGTCGTGGGTGGGGGCGAACTCTTGGACCTCGCGCGCCGGATCGCGCCCGGGGGAGCGGTCGTCGTGGGTGGCGAACCGGACTCGTCGCCGCTGCTCGACGGTCGGCCGCTCGTCGACGGAGCGTCCGCGGCCTATGTGTGCAGGGGTTTCGTGTGCGATCGGCCGGTGACGACGGCGACGGAACTGCGCGAGGTCCTCGCCGCGGTCTGACCTGTCACGGCCATGCGGAGACGGTGCGCGAGCCGAGGAAATCGCCCACGCTCGTCACCGGCGCTTCGAACATTCCGGCGATCGCATCGACGAGGAACAGGGCGAAACCCGTCCAGTCGGGTTCCACCCGTTCCCGTTCGAGCCGTGCTTCGTAGTCGGCGCACGCGTCCACGACGAGTTTCCCCAGCAGCCACGACCGACCGGTGATCACACCGTCGGGGATGTCGGCGACGCACGCCCTGGCCCGTTCGATCAGAGCGTCCAGATGGGGATCCTCGACGACGCTGCGGCCCACGATGTCGACCATCGAGGGGACCGTCCGGAGCTGTCGGAGGAACCGGGCGCGCCAACTGGGGACGGGCATCGATGCGAGCTGATCGGTGAACGGGACGACGAGGCAGCTCAGGTAGTCGCGCAGTCCCGGTTCGGGGCCGAGCAGGCCGACGAGTTCGGCTCGTCGTCGGCGGGTGTCCTCGGCGTAGCGGGTGACCATCGCGCGGACGAGTTCGTCCCTGCTCCCGAAGTGGTAGTTGACGGCCGAGTGGTTCGCGTTGCCCGCGTGCTCGGCGATGCGCCGGTTCGAGACCCCGTCGACGCCGTAGGTCGCGAACAGTTCCTCCGCGGAGTCGAGTAGTGCTCGCCGTGCCTGGTCGCCGTAGGTGCTCACGCTGGAACCCGCTGCTCTCTCGTTCTGCCGTACGGCTCATCGGTGGGTGGGACGAACGTCACCAGTGTCTCAGGTTGTCCACTTTAAGACACGCGGCGTAGCTTTTTAAGTCAGTCAGCGTATTTCCGAGTTGCCGGTACCGGCCGGGAAGCGTTCAGTCCATGACCGGATATCGAGGAGTTCGTCAGTGACCGACACCGCTACGACCGAGAAGAACGATCCACCGGGAGGTGACGGCCCGACCGAGGCCGAGCTCGCCCGCGCCCGCAAGGAACAGATCGGGCGTTACGTCGCGATCTTCGTGATGCCGCTGTTGATGGTCGGCATGATGATCACCGGCTATCTGTACGCGATGCACGCACCGGCCCCGCACGACATGCCGATCGCCGTCGCCGGATCGTCGCAGCAGCAGGCCTACGACTTCGCCCGCGCACTCGAGGGCGCCGATCCGGAGGCGGTCGACGTCCGCGTCGTCGGGACCGACGACCGGGCACGCGACCTCGTGCTCTCCCGGGAGGTCGCGGGCGCCGTCTCGCTGTCCGACGCGGGCACCGCCACCGTGTACACCGCCGGCGCCGCCGGGGCCTCGCAGTCGAACATGGTCACCGGTCTGGTGGCCCCGCCGATCATCGGATCGGGTCTCGACCTCACGGCCGAGGACCTGGCTCCGCTACCGGACCACGACATGGCCGGTCTGGGCGTGATGTTCATGGCGCAGGCATTGATGCTCGCGGGCTACATGCCGCTGAGCATCATGCTGTCCAACTCGCCCGAGCTGCTGCGCTTCCGTCGCATCGTGCCCCTGCTCGCAGGCTGGTCGGTGCTGATCGGCACGCTCGTGTGGCTCGTCGCCGGACCGATCCTCGGCGCGGTCGAGGGCCCCACCGCGACGCTGCTGGGAATCAGTTGGCTGTCCATCTTCGCCGTGGGCTCGGTGCAGTTGTTCCTCACCCGGATCCTCGGACCGATGGCGGTCCTGGTGGGCATGCTCTTCGTGATGGTCCTCGGCGTCCCCGCGTCGAATCTGGGTATGTCGGTGTACGCACTGCCGTCGATCTACCCGTGGTTGCACGGCTTCCTGCCCACCGCGGCCGCCGGTGAGTCGCTGCGGTCGGTCGTCTACTTCGGCGGCGACGGGGTCGGCGGGCACCTCCTGGTGCTGGTGATCGGTGCGGTGCTTGCGCTCGCCGCGACCCTCGGGGTCGATGCCCTGAAGCGTCGCCGCAACCCCGACGCCGGTGATCCCGAGATCACGATGCCGTCGCTCACGCCCGGACCGCGTCCGGAGAGCAACCGCGTCCGGTACCTGACCCTCGCGTTCTTCCCGTTCGCGATGGTCGTGCTGATGCTGTCGATCATGCTCGGCGCGATGTACCAGCCGACGCCGCGCGACATGCCCGTCACCGTCGTCGCCGCGAGCACCGAACAGACCGAACAGACGGTCGCCGGGCTCGAGCAGAACATGTCCGGTCTGTTCGACCTGCGGACCTCGGATTCGATCGAGGCAGCGCGCGCCGACGTCCGGGATCGCGAGATCGTCGCGGCGTTCGTCCTGCCGTCTGCGGCGTCCCCGACCGCGACCCTCATCACCAACGAGGCTGCGGGCATGAGCCAGCAGCAGGTCGTGCAGCGGGTCTTCGAGCAGGTCGCGGGCGGCATGCAGCTGCCGCTCACCGTCGAGAACATGACGCCGCTGCCGGGCTCCGACACGATGGGCACGGTGACGCTCTACGTCGCGATGGGCTGGATCATGTCCGGCTTCATGGTGGTCGTCGTGGCCGGCGGCGCGCAGCCCGCCGCGATGGTCCTGCGCCGCTTCCTGCCGATCTCCGCGGGGTGGGCGCTGTTCATGCCGGCCGTCCTGTGGGTGATCGCCGACCCGATCACCGGAGCCGTCGACGGGCACTTCCTGCCCCTGTGGGGCGTGGGGATCGTGGCGACGTTCACGACCTCGATGTTCACGCTGGCGCTGCACCGTCTGTTCGGGCTGCTCGCCGTCATCCCCGCCGTCGGCATCCTGATGTTCCTCGGTGTGCCCGCCTCGAACGGGGCGATGTCGATGTACATGACGCCGGAGGCCTTCCGGTTCCTGCACGGTGTGCTGCCGATGCCGGCGGCCGTGGAATCGGTGCGCTCGATCCTCTACTTCGGGGGCGACACCGTCGGTCCGCACCTGGTCACGTTCGCGATCTGGGGCGCTGTCTCGTTGCTCTTCGTGATCGCCTTCGACCGGATCCGCGCCGGTCGGCGGACCGAGGCGGATCCGGTGGTGGAGCGCTCGCCGGAGAGGGTCTAGCTGCTCACGGGAGCTGCGACCGCGAGGTTCGGCGACTCGATGCCGTTCTGATCGAATGCCTCGAGCACCGAGCGGGTGAGGCTGCGGCGGATCGCCCACTGCTTGCCGGCGCGCACGCGCACGGTCAGCCGCAGCGTCACCGCACCCGCCGTCACGGAGTTGACCCCGAGCAGTTCGGGCTTCTCCAGGACGTCGGGTGCGATGTCCTCGCGTTCGACGCCGTCGAGCACGGCCCGCAGGGCGATCTGGCAGGCGCGGTCGACGTTGGAGGTCGGCGCGATCGGCACGTCGATCACGGAGACGGCGTGGCCCTGGCTCATGTTGCCGACGCGCAGGATCTCGCCGTTGCGGCAGAACCACAGGGTGCCGTCGATGTCGCGGACGGTCGTCACGCGCAGGCCGACCGACTCGACGGTGCCCACCGCGTCGCCGAGGTCCACCACGTCGCCCACGCCGTACTGGTCTTCGAGCAGCATGAACATGCCCGAGATGAAGTCCCGGACGAGGTTCTGCGCACCGAAACCGAGCGCGACACCGGCGATACCGGCCGAGGCGATGAACGGCGCGACGTTGAAGCCGAGGGTGTCGAGCGTCTGCAGCACCACCCAGACGAGCACGACGACCGACACACCGGACTTGAACACCGAGCCGATCGTCTGGGCACGCTGGATCCGGCGTTCGCGCGCGTAGGGATCACCGATGGCGCGTTCGGCGCGTTCCTGCAGCGGCGCGAGGAACGATCGGCGGGGCTTGCCGGATCTCTCGCGCGGCTTCGTCATGCGGTCGATCAGCCGGTGGAGGACGAAGCGGAGCGCGATCGCGACGACGATGTAACTCACGATCGCCAGCGGCCGGTGGATCAGCCAGTCCCGGTTGGTCTCGGTCAGTTCGAAGGCGAGCAACGGAATAGACATCCCTCGCGAGTCTACAAACGGGTGCCGGTTGCTTCAGGTGGTGTGAGAAGTTGCACGAAGCGGCCCATGAGGTTTCAACCGAGAATCACCAGCCACACCGCTACCGCGTGACACAGGGCCGCGATCACCGTCGCGGCGTGGAAGAACTCGTGGTGCCCGAAGGTCGCGGGCCACGGATCGGGCCAGCGGGTGGCGTAGAGGATCGCACCTCCGCTGTAGAAGAGCCCTCCGACCAACAGGAGCAGCATGGGGGCGAGACCGACCTCGGCGACCAGCTGTCCGGCGACGGGCACGATCGCCCATCCGAGCAACAGATACAGCGGCACACCGACCCAGCGCGGCGCGGTCGGCCACAGCATCTTCAGAGCCACGCCCGCCAGTGCGCCCGCCCACACGACGATCAGCAGCGGCCGCCCGGACTCCGGGGGCAGGGCGAGCGTCGCGAACGGGGTGTAGCTGCCGGCGATGAACACGAAGATCATCGAGTGGTCGGCGCGCTTCATCCACACGCGGGCCCGGGGACCCCAGTTCAGGCGGTGGTAGAGGGCGCTGACTCCGAACACTCCGCACACGGTGAGGCTGTAGACCGTCGCCGGGAGTACGGCGTCCGGACGGTCGGCGAGGAAGGCCGCTGCCGCGACGAGTGCGGCACCGGCGACGACGGCCACGCCGAACGCCCAGGCGTGGATCCATCCGCGCATCCGCGGCTTGACGGGCAGTTCCTCGAGGCCGAAGGCCGTCATGCGTGCGCTCCTTCCGGTACCGGACAGTAACCTACGCACCCGTAGGTTTGTTCCGTCGCCACGTTACAGCGTGGAACCGCGCTCCGGGAGACTCTGTGACCACCGACGCGACCCTCCCTGTGCCTGGGCGTAATGTGACTCGCGTGGTGATGACGGGGTGAGCGTCCGCGGATTGCTGTACCGGCTCTACGAACGCCGGCTGCTGAAGGAACTCGAAGGAGCACGGAATCCGCGACACGTCGCGGTGATGTGCGACGGCAATCGGCGCTGGGCGCGCGAGAACGGCTTCACCGACGTCAGTCACGGTCACCGCGAGGGCGCCAAGAAGATCGCCGAACTGCTGGGCTGGTGCGACGCGGCCGGCATCGAGACGGCGACGATCTACCTGCTGTCCACCGAGAACCTCCGGCGCGACCCGGAGGAGCTCGATGCTCTGCTCGAGATCATCTCCGACGTGGTGGAGGAGATCTCCGCGCCCGGCCAGAACTGGAGCGTGAAGATCGTCGGCACCACCGACCTCCTCCCGGCCGACCACGCCAAGCGACTGCACGAGGCCGCGGCCGGCACCGCGGGCCGGACGGGCACGCACGTCAACGTCGCCGTCGGGTACGGCGGTCGCCAGGAGATCGTCGATGCGGTGCAGTCGCTCCTGCGGGTGCGCTACGCGCAGGGGCTGCGCGGCGAGGAACTCGTCGAGTCCGTGACCGTCGACGGCGTCGACAGTCACCTCTACACGTCCGGCCAGCCCGATCCGGATCTCGTGATCCGTACGTCCGGCGAGCAGCGACTGTCCGGATTCCTGCTCTGGCAGTCCGCCTACTCGGAGATCTGGTTCACCGAGGCATACTGGCCCGAGTTCCGCCGGGTCGACTTCCTGCGCGCGCTGCGCGACTACGCCGCACGGCACCGCCGCTTCGGCGCCTGACAGCACCGCCGGTTCGGCGCCTGAGGCAGGGCCGAGCGGCAGGCCGCGTCAGAGCTTGCGCAACCGGAGCCGGTTGATGGCGTGATCCGAGTCCTTGCGCAGGACCAGGGTCGCGCGCGGTCGCGTGGGCAGGATGTTCTCCACCAGGTTCGGCAGGTTGATCGAGTGCCAGATCTCCTTCGCGGCACTCATCGCGTCCCGGTCCGACAGGTTCGCGTAGTGGTGGAAGTGCGCCTCGGGATCGGCGAAGGAGGTCTTGCGCAGCGCGAGAAAGCGCTCCACGTACCACTTCTCGATGTCCTCGATGCGCGCGTCGACGTAGATCGAGAAGTCGAACAGGTCGGAGACCATCAGTCGCGGACCGGTCTGCAGCACGTTCAGGCCCTCGATGATGAGGATGTCCGGCTGCCGCACGATGTGGTACTGGCCCGGGATGATGTCGTACGAGATGTGGGAGTAGATCGGCGCCGCAACCTCTTTCGCTCCCGACTTGACCTCGGTGACGAACCGCAGCAGCTTGCGTCGATCGTAGCTCTCGGGAAAACCCTTGCGGTGCATGATGTTGCGCCGCACCAGTTCCTTGGTGGAGTAGAGGAACCCGTCGGTGGTCACGAGATCCACCCGCGGGTGGTGATCCCAGCGTGCCAGCAACGCCTGCAGCACACGTGCCGTGGTGGACTTGCCGACCGCCACCGAACCGGCCACACCGATCACGAACGGCACCTGCTGGTCGGGATGCTTCTCCCCGAGGAAGGTCGCGGTCGCGGCGAACAACCGCTGCTTCGCTGCGACCTGCAGGTGGATCAACCGGGCGAGGGGGAGGTACACCTCCGCGACCTCCGCGAGGTCGATCTGCTCGCCCAGGCCCCGAAGCCCGATGAGTTCGTCCTCGGTGAGGACGAGGGGAGTCGACTTCCGCAGCGTCCGCCACTGCTTGCGGTCGAACTCGACATACGGGCTCGGTTCGTTCAGACGAGCCATCGGCACGGCTTCCCGGTGGCGCGGCGGATGCGGCGTTGCATGTCCATGTAACGGATTGTGCTCGCTGACACAGGCGGATGCCTCCCCGGGGTCCCCACTCCGGCGGGTTCTCCTGTGTCGGCTCGCCGACGAGCGACTAGGCTCGGCCGGTATGGGAGCCGACGACTTCGTGAACGAATATCTGCTGCTGGGCCTGGCTTTCGACCGGCTCGAGGAAGGGTTCGTCGACGCCTACACGGGCGATCCCGCGCTGCGGCGGAAGGTCGAGAACGCCCCGACTCCCGATCCCCGTGATCTATCACACACCGCGCGACGGCTGCGGGACGAACTGCCCGGTGCGGGACTGTCCGACGAGCGCACCCGTTTCCTCGACGTGCATCTGCGCGCCCTCGACTGCTCGGCCCGCAAGTTCGCGGGGGAGGAGATCGGTTTCGTCGACGAGGTCGAGGCGTACTTCGACGTCCGCATCGAGCCCGGCGACGAGGACGCCTACCGCGACGCGCACCGTCGCCTCGACGCTTTGCTGCCCGGCACCGGATCGCTCACCGAACGGATGCAGGCCCACCGCAAGTCCGAGGTGATCCCCGCCGATCGTCTCGCCGAATGCGTCGAGGCGTTCTCGAGCGCTCTGCGGGAGAAGGTGCGGGCGGTCCACCCGCTGCCCGACACCGAGCGTGTCGAGTACGAGGTCGTCGGCGACAAGCCGTGGTCGGGCTTCAACTACTACCTCGGCGACTACCGGTCGCGGGTCGCGATCAACTCCGATCTCGAACAGACGATGGCGCACCTGCCCCGGCTGATCGCGCACGAGGCGTATCCCGGTCACCACACCGAGCACTGCCGCAAGGAGGCCGGTCTCGTCGCCGGCGGTCAGGCCGAGCAGACGCTGTTCCTCGTCAACACCCCGCAGTGCCTCATGGCCGAAGGGCTCGCCGATCTCGCACTCGACGCGATCGTCGGCCCGGGCTGGGGGACGTGGGCGCAGGAGATCTACGCCGATCTCGGGCTCCGGTTCGACGGCGAACTCGCCGAACAACTGTCCGAGGCGTCCGAGCAGTTGCTGTCGGTGCGGCAGGACGCCGCGCTGCTGCTCCACGACCGCGGGCGCAGCCACGACGAGGTCGTCGAATTCCTGCAGCGCTGGTCGCTGTCGAGCCCCGAACGTGCCCGGCAGTCGCTGCGCTTTCTGTCGTCGCCGTTGTGGCGTGCCTACATCAGCACCTACGTCGAGGGCTACCGGCTCCTCGGCGGCTGGCTCGAGCAGGTTCCGGCCGGAGCCGAGCGCGCCGACCGTTTCCGGCGCCTGCTCGACGAACCCCTGGTGCCCAGCAGCCTGCGGTGAACCGCAGGTTGCTCGGGGACCGGCTTCCGCAGCGGTGGACGGCCTTCGTAGACTGGAGCTCGTATCCCTGACGCCCTCTGCTTGGAGAAACCTCGATGACCGCTGCGCCCGGCGCCGACGTGAACACTGCCGCACTGAACGACCTCGATCCCGAGGTCGCCGAGGCCATGGCCGGCGAGCTGTCGCGTCAGCGCGACACGCTCGAGATGATCGCGTCGGAGAACTTCGTGCCGCGCGCCGTCCTCCAGGCCCAGGGCAGCGTCCTGACCAACAAGTACGCCGAGGGTTACCCCGGCCGTCGCTACTACGGCGGCTGCGAGAACGTCGACGTCGTCGAGGACCTCGCCCGTAACCGCGCCAAGGAGCTCTTCGGCGCCGATTTCGCGAACGTCCAGCCGCACTCGGGTGCGCAGGCGAACGCGGCGGTGCTCATGGCGCTGATGACGCCCGGCGAGAAGCTGCTCGGTCTCGACCTCGCGCACGGCGGCCACCTCACGCACGGCATGAAGCTCAACTTCTCCGGCAAGCTGTACGACGTCGCGTCCTACGGGGTCAGCAAGGACGACCACCGCATCGACATGGACGAGGTCCGCGACATCGCCCTGCGCGAGAAGCCGAAGGTCATCGTCGCCGGCTGGTCCGCCTACCCGCGTCACGAGGACTTCGCCGCCTTCCGCTCCATCGCCGACGAGGTCGGTGCCTACCTGTGGGTCGACATGGCGCACTTCGCCGGTCTGGTCGCCGCGGGTCTGCACCCGTCGCCGGTGCCCTACGCCGACGTCGTCTCCACCACCGTGCACAAGACGCTCGGTGGCCCGCGTTCCGGCCTGATCCTCGCCAAGCAGGAATGGGCGAAGAAGATCAACTCGGCCGTCTTCCCCGGTCAGCAGGGCGGCCCGCTCATGCACGCGATCGCCGCAAAGGCCGTTGCACTGAAGATCGCCGCGAGCGACGAGTTCAAGGACCGTCAGCAGCGCACCCTCTCCGGTGCCCGGATCATCGCCGATCGCCTGTCGCAGTCCGACGTCGCCGACAAGGGCATCTCGGTGCTCACCGGCGGCACCGACGTGCACCTGGTCCTGGTCGACCTGCGCAACTCGCAGCTCGACGGCCAGCAGGGTGAGGACGCCCTCCACGAGGTCGGCATCACCGTCAACCGCAACGCCGTGCCGTTCGACCCGCGTCCCCCGATGGTCACCTCGGGCCTGCGCATCGGCACCCCGGCGCTCGCGACCCGCGGTTTCGGCGACGAGCAGTTCGCCGAGGTCGCCGAGATCATCGCGCAGACGCTCGTCGGTGGCGCCGACGCCGAGTCGCTGCGCACCCGCGTGAGCGCCCTGGCGCAGTCCGTGCCGCTGTACGAGGGCCTCGAGGACTGGCGTCTGATCTGACGGTTTTCCACTGACGGCTTCCACTGTCGCCGACCGGCCCGCACCGAACTCCGGTGCGGGCCGGTCGCGTATCCGGGGGACGAGACATCCCACCGCAGGGTTGGTTAGGGTAGCCTACGCATGCCGACACTTTCGGTGCCCGCACGCGTACCCCCGAACAGCAGAAGGAAGTCGCATGGCCATCCCGAGCATCGATCCGTACGAGTTGCCCACCGGCGACGAGATTCCCGATGCTCGGGTGGACTGGACGCTCGACGCGTCCCGCTGCGCCCTGCTGATCCACGACATGCAGAGGTACTTCATCGACGCCTACCAGCGCGACGCCGAACCGCTCGCGACCGTGGTGCCCAACATCGTCCGCCTCCGCGAGGCGTGCCTGGCCGCCGGTATCCCCGTCGTCTACACGATGCAGCCCGGCGACCAGCATCCGTCGCGTCGCGGCATCCTCGCCGACTTCTGGGGCGTGGGGCTGAGCACGGGCCGCGACACCGAGGTCATCGACGAACTCACCCCCGGCCCGGACGACATCCAGGTCACCAAGTGGCGCTACTCGGCGTTCCAGCGCACCGACTTCCGTCAGCTGCTCGCGCACAACGGCCGCGACCAGCTCATCGTCACCGGCGTCTACGCGCACATGGGCTGCATGCTCAGCGCCGCCGACGCCTTCATGAGCGACGTCGCGCCGTTCATGGCCCTCGACGCCACCGCCGATTTCTCCCGCGACGAGCACCTCATGGCGCTGCAGTACGTCGCCAAGCGGGTCGGCCGGGTCGAGACCACGGATGCGCTGATCGAGTCGATCACCGCGTCGGCGCGTCGCCGCGATCGCGAGACCGAAGAACTCACCGCGTCGCTGCGCTGACCGACACGGTCCGAGAAAGCAGGAACGTCAGCACATGCAGCGAATTCTTCTGTCCGGCAAGATCCATCGCGCGACCGTCACCCACGCCGATCTGCACTACGTCGGATCGGTGACGATCGACCGCGATCTCCTCGACGCCGCCGACATCCGCGAGGGCGAACTCGTGCACATCGTCGACATCGACAACGGGGCACGGCTCGAGACCTATGCGATCGAGGGGGAACGCGGGTCGGGTGTCATCGGCATCAACGGTGCTGCGGCACGGCTCGTTTCGCCCGGCGACCTCGTGATCATCCTGTCCTACCGTCACGTCGACGACGAGCAGGCCCGCGACTTCCGGCCGCGCATCGTGCACGTCGACGGGGTGAACACGATCGTCGAACTCGGCGCCGATCCGGCACGACCCGTCCCCGGCGCGACCGGCCAACTCTCACCGCGCTGACCCGGGAAACGATTTCGGTGTTCTCGACCTCGCCAGGCGCTGTCGAGAACACCGAAACAGAGCACACAGGAATCGTCTAGGTGGTGCCGCGACGGCGCGCCTCGAGGGTCTCGACGGCCTGCTCGCGCAGCAGCCGCAGGCGGGCCAGTGGGCGATCGGACTCGGGGCTGCGCCAGTAACCCGACGCGTCGAGCATCGGCTTGGCGATGCCGAGCCGCTTCGACACGGCGCGCAGTTCCTTCACGATCGACGCCTCGCCGGCGATCCACATCCAGCCCTCGCCGCCGCGCGGCGCACCCGACTCGACGGCCTCGGCGAGCACGGTGGCGTCGGAGACGCCGGGACGGCGGTGCACCCACGTCACGCCCGCGAGATCGGACTGTTCCTCCTGCGAACCGTCGACCAGCGCGAAGACGTGCATCGGCACCGTGCCGCCGAAGGTCTCGACGAAGCGCCCCAGCGCGGGCAGTGCGGTCTCGTCGCCGGCGAGCAGCCACCAGTCGGCGCCCTGCGGCGGGATGATCGCGACCTTGGGTCCCGCGAGATGGAGCACGCTGCCGGGTTCGGCGGTGCGGGCCCAGTTACCGGCGGGGCCGTGGCCGTGCAGGACGAAATCCAGATCGAGCTCCCCGGCCACGGGATCGAACCGCCGCACGGTGTAGGCGCGGGCCACGGGTGCGGGCTTGCGGGGCCAGTGCAGGTGCCCGTCGTGCTGCTCGGGCAGGGCAGGGGTGTCGCTGCCGGGTTCGGGCAGGAAGATCTTGACGTAGTCGTCGGCACCCTCGGTGGTGAACGCCGGGGCGTCGTAGTCGCCGCTGCGGAAGGCACCGAGCTGCTCGCCGCCCAGGGTGATCCGACGCATCCGCGGTGTCACGTCCACCGCGCGGAGCACGGTCAGGCGCCGCAGGACGATGGGCAGGGAGACGCGGGTCGGGGGCGTCGTCACCGGCATGGTGAGCTCCTTCCGGACGGGACCGGCCGGACAATTCGGGCGGGCGCGTCGCTGCTGGTATGGTTAGGCGGCCCTAACTATATCCGGACGGAGGGGCGGATCCGAGGGGGCGGGTCCAGGAATGTCGAGGAGTACCCGTGGAATCGATCGTGCCTCTGCCGTTGACCGCTGCCCAGGCGGGAATGTGGTTCGCGCAGACGATCGACCCGTCGAACCCGACACTCGTCACCGGGCACTTCCTCGAGATCGACGGCGCCATCGATCCGGCCGTCCTCGCCAGCGCCGTCCACACGGTCTTCGCCGAGTCCGCCGGACTACGCGCCCGGATCGCCGTCGTCGACGAGGTGCCCGTCCAGTTCCCCGGTGCCCATCCGGCGCCGGAGATCGAGGTCACCGACCTCACCGCCGACGCCGACCCGCGGCGGACGGCCGTCGACACGATGTGCGCGATCCTGCGCGTGCCGATGGATCCGACGGCCGAAGCCGGCATCGGCGCCCGGGTGTTCGTCCTCGGACCGGACCGCGTCCTGCTGTTCCTGCGCGCCCACCACGCGTTGCTCGACGTCTACGGCTACAGCCTGATCGAACGCCGCATCGTCGCCGTGTACACCGCACTCGTGCGCGGCGAGGACGTCCCGCCCGCGACCTTCGCTTCCGTCGAGCAGATCGTCGCCGAGGACGAGGAGTACCGCAGCAGCGAGCGCATCGTCGCCGACCGCGACTTCTGGACCGGGACGCTGCGCGGTGCGCCCGACGCACTCGGCCTCGCAGAGACCGCGGTGCCGGCCGCATCGTCGCTCGCCCGCGCGGTGGTCACCGAATCGGTGCAGGTCCCCGGGGACGTCGCCGAGGCACTCGACGCAGCAGCACGCCGCGCCGGGGTGGGCTGGCCCGACCTCGTCACCGCCGCGACCGCCGCCTATCTCGGCCGGGTCACCGGGGTCCGCGACGTGGTGCTCGGCTTCCCGGCCATGAACCGGATGGGCAGCGTCGCCGCGAAGGTGCTCACCACCGCCGTCAACGTCGTGCCCCTCCGCATCGAGGTCGCCCCGGAGGCGAGTCTCGCGGCGCTCGCCGCCGATGTGCGTGCCACCGTCGCCGCACAGGGACGCCACACCCGCTACCGGGGCGAGGACATCCACCGCGACCTGCGTCTGCCCGCGACCAGCCCCGGTCCGGTGGGCCCCACCGTCAACATCAAGCCGTTCGGCGACACCGTGCGATTCGGCGACGCGACCGCCACCGTGCACTCGCTCGCGCGCGGTCCCGTCCACGACCTCGCGGTGGTCGCCCGTCGCGTCGACAGCACCCGCGCACTCGAACTGACCCTCGACGCCGACGCCGACCGGTACACCGTCGAGGAAGTCGCCGGTCACGCCGCGGCCCTCGCGCGACTGCTCGCCTTCGCCGCCCGGGAGGACGCTGACGAGCGTCCCCTCGCTCACGCGGACCTGCTGGACCCGGATTTCCGTGCCGGCCTCGAATCCCGTTGGCACGGAACCGTCGCCGAATCCGTCGCGCCCGACGCGATGGATCTGTTCGACGCGCAGGTGGCCGCCACCGGTGCCGCGCCCGCGCTCGTCGCCGGCGCCGACCGTCTCACCTACGCCGAACTCGACGCGCGCATCGATGCCGTCGCAGACGAACTCGCACGGGCCGGCGCGGGACGCGAGGTGACGGTCGCGCTCGCGCTGCCGCGCACCGCCGACATGGTGGTCGCGCTCCTCGCCGTGCTGCGGACGGGCGCGGCGTACCTGCCGCTCGACCCCGCCTTTCCCGCCGAGCGACTCGAGTACATGCTCGACGACGCGCGACCGGCGATCCTGCTCACCACCGACGACTTCGCCGACCGTCTCGGCGCATCGATCCCGGACGCCACGGCGGTCTTCCGTGACGGCGTCCTGCACTGGCGCGGCGACGTCCCCGCCGGCACCACGCCTTCCGGGCGAGTCGTGCCCGACCAGTCGGCATATGTCATCTACACCTCGGGGTCGACCGGCCGGCCGAAGGGTGTCGTGCTCTCGCGCGGCGCACTCGCCCGCTTCGTCGACGCCGCGACCGATCTCACCGGAATCGGCACGCACACCCGGCTTCTCGCCCTGACCACCCTGTCGTTCGACATCTCGGTGCTCGAACTGATCGTGCCGCTGTGCCGCGGCGGGGCCGTCGTGCTCGCGGGCGACGACGAGGCGCGCGATCCGGCGGCCCTCGCCACGCTCGCCGCCACCGAGTCGGTGAACTGCATCCAGGCCACCCCGTCGCTGTGGGGCGCGATCGTCGAGCACGACGGTCTGGATCTCGCCGGTGCGGACGTGCTCGTGGGCGGCGAGGCCCTACCCGCCGTCCTGGCCGGAACCCTCGCCGCGCGAGCGCGTTCGGTTGTCAACATGTACGGTCCCACCGAGGCGACGGTGTGGTGCACCTCCGCTCCGGTCGCGCCGGACCTGCCGTGGACCGGGTCGGTGGGCCGCCCCTATCCGGGAACCGGTGTGCGCGTGCTCGACCGTCAGTTGCAGCCCGTGCCGGTCGGCGCGGCCGGTGAGCTGTACGTCGTGGGGCAGCAGCTCGCACGCGGTTACGGCGGCCGCCCTGGCCTCACCGCGACCCGCTTCGTCGCCGACCCCTTCGGCGACGGCCGGATGTACCGCACGGGCGATCTCGTGCGCTGGACCGCCGACGGCACCCTGCAGTATCTCGGACGCGGTGACGACCAGGTCAAGGTTCGCGGCCACCGCATCGAACTCGGCGAGATCGAAACCGCAGCAGCGCACTTCCCCGGCGTGACGCAGGCCGTCGTGGTCGCCCGGCCCGACGCCACCGGAGCGGCCCGCCTCGTGGGCTACGTGACCGGCACCGACGTCGACACCGCAGCGCTGCACGACTTCCTCCGCACGCGTCTGCCCGAGTACATGGTGCCGTCGGTGACGGTCGTGCTCGACGAGTTCCCGCTCACCGCGAACCTCAAGGTCGACCGCAAGGCCCTGCCCACCCCGGAGATCGGCGCCCCCGACACCGGACGCGATCCCGAGACCGCCACCGAACACACCCTCGCGGATGTCTTCGCCGACCTGCTCGGGCTCCCGGCCGTCGGTGTCGACGCCGACTTCTTCACCCTCGGCGGAACGTCGCTGTCCGCCACCCGACTCGTCGCGCGGATCCGTTCGGCGCTGGACGTCGAGGTGTCGCTGCGCGACGTCTTCAACGCTCCCACCGTGGCCGAATTGGCCGTGGTGGTCGACGGTGCGAGCCCGGCACGGCCCCGCTTCGTCGCAGGGCCGCGACCGGAACGGATCCCGTTGTCGTCGGCCCAGCAACGCCTGTGGTTCCTCGACCGCGCCCAGGGACCGTCGCCGACCTACAACATCCCGTTCGCCCTCGAACTGCACGGCCGGCTCGACGCCGACCTGCTCGACCGTGCGCTGGTGCACGTCGTTGCCCGGCACGAGGTGCTGCTCACCGTCGTCGGCGTCGTCGACGGTGAGCCCGTGCAGGTCGTCACCGACACGCCGTCGACGATCCTGCAGGTCGCGGAGGCGCGCGACGGGAATGCCGCGGCACTTCTCGACGCGGCTGCGCGGGCATCCTTCGACCTCGGACAGGACCGTCCGTTCCGTGCGCATCTCGTGCGACGCGCACCGGATGACGCGGTGCTGCTGCTCGTCGTGCACCACATCGCCGGCGACGAGTGGTCGGCCGAGACGGTCTTCGCCGACCTCGCCGCCGCCTACGCGGATCTCTCGGCGGGTCGTGTGCCCGACGACGCGCCGCGTCCCCAGTACGCGGACTTCGCGGTGTGGCAGCGCGGTCTCGCCGACGACCCCGCCGCGGCCGCGCTCCGCAACCGCGATCTCGCGTTCTGGCGTTCCACCCTCGCCGGGGCACCCGAGGAACTCGCCCTGCCGCACGACCGTCCGCGACCCGCGGTGCCGAGTCACCGCGGTGGCGAGGTGCACGTGCAGGTGGGTTCGGAACTGTCTGCGGCCCTTCGGGATACGTGTGCCCGTTCCGGGACGAGCATGTTCATGCTCACCCACGCCGCGGTGGCCGCCCTGTTCTCCGCGCTCGGTGCGGGCGACGACATCGTGCTCGGCGCGCCCGTCGCGGGTCGCGCCGACAGTGGGCTCGAGGACATCGTCGGCTTCTTCGTCGACACCGTCGCCCTGCGCACCGATCTGTCCGGCGATCCCGACACCGCCGAGATCCTGACACGCGTACGGCGCGCCGACCTCGCCGCGCTCGCCCACCAGGAGGTGCCGTTCGACGAGGTGGTCGACGCCGTCGGTGTCACCCCGTCGCTCGCGCGGCACCCGCTCTTCCAGACGATGGTGCAGTACCGCACCGAACCGGTCGTCCCGCAGATCGGCGACACCGTCGCGACCGTGTCGTATCTGTCCACCGGCGCGTCGAAGTTCGATCTCACCGTCGACTTCGTCGACGCCACCGACGGTTTGTCGATCCGCTTCGAGTACGCCGAGGACCTCTACGACCGTACGAGCGTACGGACCCTGGGGCAGCGTCTGCTGTCGGTGCTCGCGGCCTTCGCCGAACCCGAACCGCGGCACCTCTCGACGATCGACGTGCGCACCGACGAGGAGCGCGCCGCCGGCACCGCCGAGGCGGTGCCCGCCACCACGCAGCTGCTGCCGGATCTGCTCGCGGCGGCCTTCGCCACCCACCCGGACCGCCCGGCGCTCGTGTTCGGCACCGAGACCCTGAGCAGTCGGGAATTCGGGGCGCGCGTGCATCGTTCGGCTCGTGCGCTCGCCGAGCGGGGCATCGGACCCGGCAGTGTCGTCGCGGTCGCGGCGGCACGCTCCGACGCCGCCGTGGTGGCCCTGGCCGCCGTCGTCGTCGCCGGTGCCGCCTACCTGCCCGTCGACCTGTCGTACCCGCCGGCACGCATCGAGTTCATGCTCACCGACGCCGCACCCGATCTCGTGCTCGTCGATACGGACGGCGCCGTGCCCGGAGGGGCACCGGAGCTGACCCTCGCCGCACTGGCAGAGGCGGCACAGGGCCACCCCGACGCGCCGGTGACCGACCTCGACCGCACCCGGCCGCTGCATCCGGAGGACGGATCGTACGTCGTCTACACCTCCGGTTCGACGGGTGTGCCCAAGGGGGTCGTCGGAACCGCTGCGGCGCTGGCGAACCGGCTGGCGTGGCAGGCGGCACGCGTCCGCCCGGCCGGCGACGACGTGCGCCTGGCCAAGAGCTCGCTGAGCTTCATCGACGGTTCCACCGAACTGTTCGCCGGTCTGCTCTCCGGTGCGACGATGGTCCTCGCCGACGACGCGGCCTCCCGTGACGCCGAGACCCTCGCCGATCTCGTCGCCCGGCACCGCGTCCGGATGCTCACCGCGGTGCCCAGCCTCGCCGAGACCCTCGCCGCCCTGCGCCCCGAGGCCGCGGAACTCGTCGACACGTGGTTCCTCAGCGGAGAACCCCTCGGCGCGAGCGTGATCGCGGCACTGCCGGGCGCACGGGTGATCAACTCGTACGGTTCGTCGGAGGTCGCCGGCGACGTCACGACCTGGACGGCGCCGGGCTCCGACGTCGACCGCGTCCGCATCGGTGCCCCCGTCGACGGCGTGACCGCACGCATCCTCGACCGGCACCTGCGTCCCGTCCCGGACGGGGTGACCGGCGAACTCTACGTCGGGGGAGTGCAGTCCGCCCGCGGCTATCTCGGCCGCCCGGACCTGACCGCGGCGCGGTTCGTCGCCGACCCCACCGGGAGCGGCGCTCGGCTGTTCCGTACCGGAGACCTGGTGCGGCGCAGTTCCTCCGGAGAACTCGACTTCGTTTCGCGCGCCGACCACCAGCTGAGCCTGCGCGGCTTCCGCATCGAACCCGGCGAGGTCGAGGTCGCATTGCGGCGCCACCCGGCGGTGACCGCGGCCCTCGTCACCGTGCGCCCGTCGGCGTCCGGAACCGATCTGCTCGTCGGCTACGTCGTCGCCGATCCGGCCGCACCGCGCCCGACGGTCACCGACCTGCAGGACCACCTGCGGACGGTGGTGCCGGACTACATGATTCCCGCCGTCTTCGCCGTCCTCGACGCCATGCCGACCCTGCCCAACGGCAAGGTCGACCGCGCGGCTCTGCCCGATCCCGCGCAGAGCCACAGCACGCGCGAGGCCACCGACGACGAACGCGCCGTGTGCGAGGTGCTCGCCGAACTCCTCGGTGTCCCCCAGGTGGGCCCCGACGACGACTTCTTCGCCCTCGGAGGCAATTCGCTCCTCGCGACACGTCTGTCCGCTGTGCTGCGCGTGCGCACCGGCCGGAACCCGTCGATCCGCGACATCTTCGATCTGCGCACCCCCGCGCGACTCGCGGCGACGGTCCCGGCCACCGCCGCCGGACCCGAACTCGTGCGCCGCGACCACGCCGATCTCGTCCCGATGTCGGCGGCGCAGCGCCGGCTGTGGTTCCTCTTCCGCCTCGAGGGCGCGTCGGCGACCTACAACATCCCGTACACGATGCGGTTGCGCGGCACACTCGACATCGACGCCCTGCGCGGCGCCCTGCAGCACCTGATCGCCGGGCACGACACGCTGCGCACGGTGTTCACCGAACCGGACGAGGATGACGTCGAGCAGATCGGCTACCAGCGGGTGCTGCCCGTCGAGGACTGCACCGTCGACCTGCGGATCGTCGACACCGCCCCGGCGGATCTCGACGCGCTGCTCGCCGAGGAGGCGGGCCGCCCGTTCGATCTCGCCCACGACCTGCCGATCCGCGCGACGCTCGTGCGCACCGCTCCCGACGACGCGCACCTGATGGTGCTCGTGCACCACATCGCCGCCGACGAGTGGTCCGCCACGCCGCTGGTCGCCGACCTGTCGGCCTGGTACGCGCACCTGACCACCGGGGCGCCCGCACCTGCGTCGCTGCCGGTGCAGTACCGGGATTTCACTCTCTGGCAGGACGAACGTCTCGGTACCGGGGAAGAGTCTCTGCGTGAGGTCCAGACCGAGTACTGGGCACGCGTCCTCGACGGCGCACCCGAAGAACTCGCCGTGCCGCACGACCGGCCGCGCGGTGCCGTCAGCAGCTACCGCGGCGGCGCGGTCCCGTTCACCGTCGACCCGCAGACCCGCTCGGCACTCGCCGATGTCGCCGCCGAATCCGGCGCGACGATGTTCATGCTCACCCACGCCGTCGTCGCGGCACTGCTGCGCGCGCACGGCGCCGGGGACGACATCGTCGTCGGCACTCCCGTCGCGGGGCGCCCCGACGCCGCCCTCGATCGGATCGTCGGCTTCTTCGTCAACACGCTCGTGCTGCGCACCGATCTGTCCGGCGATCCCACGGTCCGCGACCTGCTCGCGCGGGTCCGGGAAGTCGATCTCGACGCCTACGCGCACCAGGACCTGCCGTTCGAGGTGCTCGTCGAACGACTCGCCCCGGCCCGGTCGCTCGCGCGCCAGCCGCTGTTCCAGATCATGGTGCAGTACCGCGACCGGCTCGACGAGATCCGCATGCCCGGTCTCGACGCCGAACCGGTCTTCGTCGAGACCGGCACGTCGAAGTTCGACCTGACCTTCGACCTCGCCGAGACCGACGACGGTGGGATCCGCGGTCGCATCGAGTACGCGACCGATCTGTTCGACCGCGACACCGTCGACGGATTCGCGCAGCGGCTCACGGCCCTGCTGGCGGAGATCGCGGCGAATCCGGACGCCTCGCTGTCGGAGCTGAGCGTGCTCACCGCCGGCGACCGGAAGGTGTTGGCGGCAGCGGAGATCGGCACGGTCCGCGACAACGGTCCCGATCGCACGATCCCCGAACTGTTCTCACAGCAGGTCGCTGCGACACCGAATGCCCTCGCACTCGTCGACGACGCCACCGGACGGCGGTGGAGCTACGCCGAACTCGACCGTGCCGTCGCCGCCCTGGCCGGACACCTGCGTTCCGTGCCCGGAGTAGGAACGGATGCCGTCGTGGCCGTGGCGATTCCGCGCAGCACCGCGCTCGTGGTCGCCCTGCTCGCGATCCACCGCGTCGGCGCGGCGTATCTGCCGCTCGACGAGAACTATCCCGCCGACCGACTCGCGTACATGCTCTCCGATGCGCAGCCCGTCGCGGCGGTGGTGGCAACCGACGTGGCGATGACCTTCGACTCCGGTGTGCCGGTGCTCGAGGCCGACGAATCCGGTTCCGTCGGTACCGATCCCGTAGAGACGGTCACCGCACCGGCCGCGATGCCTCTCGACCGCGCGGCGTACGTGCTCTACACCTCCGGATCCACCGGAACCCCGAAGGGCGTCGTCGTCGGCCATCGCGCCGTCGCGAACCGGCTGCGGTGGATGCAGGACGAATACGGTCTCACCGCCGAGGATCGGGTGCTGCAGAAGACCCCGTCCGGATTCGACGTGTCGGTGTGGGAGTTCTTCTGGCCGCTGATCACCGGCGCCACGCTCGTCGTCGCGACCGCCGACGGTCACCGCGACCCGCACTATCTGCGCGACGTGATCGCCCGGCAGTCGATCACCACGGCGCACTTCGTGCCGTCGATGCTCGCGGCGCTGCTCGACGTGCTCGCCGAGCAGGACGGGCCGCTGCGCCTGTCCCGGGTGATCTGCAGTGGTGAGGCGCTGACCGCCGATCACCGTGACCGCTTCCACACCCTCGTCGACGCCGAACTGCACAATCTCTACGGCCCGACCGAGGCGGCCGTCGACGTCACCGCGGCACCGATTCCGGCGCAGGACATCCCGTGGGTCCCGATCGGGCGACCGATCGACAACACCCGCACCCTCGTCCTCGACGAACGGCTCCGGCCGGTGGCGCCGGGCGTCGTCGGCGAGTTGTATCTCGGCGGTGTCCAGCTCGCCCGCGGCTACCACCGGCGGGCGAGCCTGACGGCGGGCCGGTTCGTCGCCGACCCCTTCGGTGACGTGGGGGAGCGGCTCTACCGCACCGGCGACCTCGTGCGATGGCGCGACCGGGGCGCGGGCCTCGAACTCGACTACATCGGTCGCGCCGACGGCCAGGTCAAGCTCCGCGGCCTGCGCATCGAACTCGGGGAGATCGAGGCGACGCTGGTCGCGCATCCGAACGTCGCGCAGAGCGCCGTCGTCGTGCGCGACGGCATGCTCACCGGCTACGTGGTGCCCCTGTCCGGGCACACCGTCGAACCTGCGGACCTGCTCGTGCACGCCGCGACCTCCCTGCCCGATCACATGGTCCCGGTCACCGTGACCGTGCTCGATGCACTGCCGCTCGGACCGAACGGCAAACTCGACCGCAGGGCACTCCCGGACCCCCAGCCGACCGTGACGGCGCGCCGCGACCCGGAGACCCCCGCCGAGGCCGCACTGTGCGAATTGTTCGCGGAGGCACTGCGTCTCGACGTCGTCGGACCGGACGACGACTTCTTCGCGCTCGGTGGCGACAGCATCGTCTCGATGCAGGTCGTCACGGCCGCGCGTCGCAAGGGCATCGAATTCGGTCCGCGCGAGATCTTCCGGTGGCGCACCCCGGCCGGTCTCGCCGCCGTCGCGCAGTTCGCCGAGACGGCCGAACGGCCGGCCGGTCCCGTGGACGATCGGGAGCCGGGCCCGGTGCCCGTACCGCCGGCCGTGCACGCGCTGCGCGAGACCGGCATCGAGCCGGCCGGTGCGGCGATCGTGTTCGCCGTCGACACCCCGGCGGACGAGGAGCAGGTCGCCGAGGCTGCGCGCACGGTGGTCGCCGCGCACGATGCGTTGCGCATGCGGCTGACCCGCGTGGCGTCGGTGCTGTGGTCGCTCGACACCCACCCCGCCGACGAGGTGCCGGTCCGGGTCGTCGAGACCACCGATCTCGCAGCCGCCGAGCAGCGGGCCCGCATCGAGGCCGCCACGACGCTCGACCCCGAATCCGGGCCGGTGCTCTCGGCCGTCCTGCTGACCACCGGACAGGCGGGTCGCCTCGTGGTGGCGGTCCACCCGATCGTCGCCGACGGTGTCTCCGTCGGCGTGCTCGCCGCCGACCTCGCTGCGGCGGTGACCGGGAGACCGGTCGCCGTTCCCGCAGCCACCGCGCGGGGACTCGCGACCCGCATCAACGAGCGCGCGCAGGATCCGGCGCTGCTCGGGGAACTGGCGCACTGGGCGCAGGTCCTCGCACCGGGGGCCGCGCTGAGCACGGCTGTGCTCCCCGTCGGCGATCCGGTCGAACCTGTCGAGGTCGCCCCCGTCGAGATCCCCGCCGGTCCGGCCGATGAGCTGGACCCCGCTGCCGCAGCGGTGACCGCGCTGGCCGTCGCTGTCGCACGCGTCCGCGAGGCCGCGCCGGCACAGCTGCTCGTCGAGATCGAACGCGACCCGCGCCGGGTCTCCGACGGCGAGCCGGACTGCATCCGGACCGTCGGGCCGTTCGCCGTCGGTGTGCCCGTACGGGTTCCCGTCGCCGACGATCCGGACGCCGTGTCGGCCGGTGTGACCGCCGCCGTGGACGCCGTGCCCGGGGACGGTTCCGGCTACGCGCTGCTGCGACACCTCAACGCCCAGGCCGCGCCGGCCTTCATGGCGCTGGCCCGACCCGACGTCCTCGTCCGGATCGAGACGGTGCCGACGGAACGGCGGACCCCGTCCGGTCACGCCCTCGAGTTGTCGGTGCGGATCGAGGACGAGGCGGACGGTCGCATATTCGTGGCGACGATGCGGTCGGACGGACGAATTCCCTCCGAGGAGATCCGAGCGCTGTCCGAGGCCTGGACGACGGCGATGAACGCGCCGGTGGGAGCAGGTTTCAGCACCCCCTCGGGCACCTAGTATGGTTAGCCTAACCATCAGCTAGTCGGTATGCGCCCGCGGTTCGTCGCGGCATCCGTGGGAGAGAGAAAATTCGATGCAGTCGGTGTATCCCGTCACGCGCGCGCAGCGGACCATCTATTTCGGTCATCAGCTCGACGCCACCGGGCACCTCTACAACACCGGCATGTACACCGAGACCATCGGTGACGACATCGACATCGACCGGATGATCACGGCGATCCACTCGGTGCTCGACGTCGCGGAGACCCTGCACGTCAACTTCGACGTCGACGCCGACGGCAACGTCGTCCAGATCCCGCGCGCGACCCACGAGTGGGACCTGCCGGTCATCGATTTCCGCGGCGAGGACGACCCGGCGGCGGCGTCCGACCGCTGGATGCGCGAGACGATGAGCGAACCGCAGGACCTCGCCCGCGACCTGCTGTTCCGATTCGCCATCCACCGCCTGTCCGACGACACCGTGCGGCTGTACCAGCAGTACCACCACATCGTGAACGACGGCTACGGCATCGGCCTGGCGACCACCGCGATGACCAAGGCGTACGTCGAGGGCAAGGGCCCCGACCGCGCCGCGGAGTGGACCCTCGAACGGTACGTGCGCGTCGACGAGGCGTACGTCGCGAGCGAACAGCGCGAACTCGACCGGCGCTACTGGCTCGACGAACTCGCCGACCTCCCGCAGGTGACGCGCCTGCTCGGCTCGGGTCGCCTGTCGAGCCCCGGCGAACTCGTCGCCTGGTCGCACATCGACGCCGACGGACGCGGCCGGCTCGAGCGGTACGCCAAGGCCCACGGCACCCGGCCCGCCACCGTGCTCATCGCACTCCTCGGTGCCTATCTGGCCCGGGCCACCCGCCGCCGCGACGTGGTGATCAGCCTGCCCACGACCGCGCGTGGCACCCGCGAACTGCGCACCGTGCCCGCGATGGTCGCCAGCGTCCTGCCCCTGCGTTTCGACGTGCCCGACGACGCGCGTCTGGCCGACGTCGCCGAGGTCATCGACGGCAAACTGCTCGGACTGCTCAAGCACGGCCGGTACCGCGGCGAGGATCTCGGCCGCGAACTCGCCGAGATCGACCCGGACTGGCGGCCCCCGACCGTCGGCGTGAACATCATGCCCGCAGCTGCCTCGCGGTACTCGGTCGGCCGGGAATCGCAGGCGCACATGCTGTCCTCCGGACCGGTCGGCGAACTCGAATTCATCCTCGTGCTCGAGAAGGCCGGGCACCCGATCGAGATCGGACTGCGCGGCCACGCCGACGATGCACCGCTCGCGCAGCGCTGCGCCGCCGACCTCGACGACTTCCTCACCGCGATCCTCGACGACCTCGACGCGCCGCTCGGCACCTTCGACGTCGCCCCGGCACCGTCGCTCGCCGAGAACCCCGAGGCCGACCACGTGGGCGAGAGTTCCGAGGCCGATCACATCGGCGTTGCCGCCGGGCACGAGGACACCATCGCGGGGCCGCTCGCGCTCATGCCGGCCACCGCGCGACGCCGCGACGCCGGACTCGCCGTCGACGCCGACCTGCGCGAATACCGCATTCCGGCTCCGGAGGATCTCACCGAGGACACCCTGGCCGCCGCCGTCGCCGCCGTGGTCGCGCACCACCCGGCGCTGCGGACGACCCTCACCGCACCGGCCCCGGTGCTGTGGCTGCTGTCGGTGAACGACACCGCCGCCGTCGACGCCCGGACTCTCGTCGCGGACGCCGCGCTGCCCGCGGGAGCCGCGACCGCCGACCTGCCCCTGCGTCCCGAGGCCACCGTCGGCCGGATCCTGACCGCGGTGCGGCTCACCGGCGCGGACGAGACCGCCGGGGAACTGGTCTTCCTCGCCCCCGCCGGACTCGTCGACGAGACGTCCTGGTCGATCGTCACCGCCGACCTGCACCGCGCCCTGCGCGCCGCCCGGCGCGGCACGCAGATCGTGCTGCCGCCCGTGCCCACCTCGCCCGCGACCCACGCCCGCGTCTTCACCGAGCAGGCCGCCTCCCCGCAGCGACTCGCAGAACTGCCCGACTGGATGACCACCGTCGCACCCGGTGCCGAGTTCGCCGCAGCGGTGGCCACCGGCCGCACACGGACGCCCGTGACCGTCACGCTGACCGACGACGAATTCGCCACGGCGACAACCACGGTGGCCGGTCTCGTCTCGGGTGACTCGACCGATGTGTGGACCGCGGTGACAGCAGCCGCGGTCGCGAACACCCGTGAGAGCGGCGACGGTGAACTGCTCGTCGACATCGTCCGCGACGGCCGCATCGCACTGACCGCCGACGCCGACCTCACCCGCACCGTCGGCGCGCTCGACTGGACGACGCCGGTGCGGCTGGCGCTCGCCACCGATCCGCTCGACGCCCTGCGCGCCGCGAAGGAACGCCTGCGCGCCGCCCCCGACCGGGGCATCGGCTGGCCGATGCTGCGTTACGCCAACGTCCAGGCCGGACCGGCCCTCGCGCCGCTCGGGCAGCCGCAGGTGCTCGTGCGGAGCGGCGGAGACCGCATCGGCAACTACCTGCTCGACATCCACGTCGAACGGGGAACCGGCGGCGCCACGGTGCATCTCACCGCCGACGAGGCTCTCGACCCCGATCTCGTGGCCCGGCTCGCCGAGGCATGGCGCGCGGCATTCGACGATCTCCTCGGCCGCGCCGACGCAGCCTCGGGAAGAACCTCCCTCACCCCGTCCGATCTCGGGCACGTCACGCTCACGCAGGCCGAGATCGATCGTGTCGCACGGATCGCGCCCGTGCGGATCGAGGACATCTGGCCGCTGTCGCCGCTGCAGCGCGGCCTGTACTTCCAGTCGGTCTTCGACTCGTCGAAGGACATCTACACCGCCCAGTTCTCGCTCGACTTCGGCCACCGCCTCGACGTCGCGCGCCTGCGCCGCGCCGCCGCACGGTTGCTCGCCGAGAATCCCACCGTGCGTGCCGGTTTCACCGACTACGGTCTGTCCGATCCGGTGCAGTTCATCGGCGCGGCGGATCTCGAGGTGCCGTTCACCGAGGTCGACCTCACCGACCTCGACCCCGCCGAGCAGCAGGCCCGCGCCGAGAAACTGATCGAGGAGGATCGGCTGCAGCCGTTCGACCTCGCGTCCCCGCCGCTGTGGCGCATGCTGCTGCTGCACCTCGACGGCATCGACCGTCTCGTCGTCAACCGCGAATTCATCCTGTGGGACGGCTGGTCCGGTGCGCTGTTCGTCGACGAACTGCTCGCCCGCTACGCCGGTGACGAGATCGCGGCGCCCGAAGCGGGTTTCACCGATTACCTGCAGTGGCTCGCCGCACGCGACCGCGCCGCCGCCGAGCAGGCCTGGCGCGACGAGTTCGCCGGTTTCGACAAGCCCACGCTGCTCGCCGGATCCACCCGCGACCGCGCCGCCATCGTGCCGCTGCGCATCGAGTCGTTCATCGACGAGACGCTCACCGCGGCACTGCGCGACCGGGCCCGCAGCACGGGTGTCACCCTCAACGCGTTGATGAACGCCGTCGTGGGCCTGCTGCTCGCCGCCGAGTCCGGCAGCACCGACGTCGTGTTCGGTTCCACCGTCGCCGGGCGGCCCACCGAGATCGTCGGACTCGACCGCGTGATCGGCATGTTCCTCAACACCGTCCCGGTGCGGGTGCGCCTGTCCGGCGCCGAGACCGTCGCGGACCTGCTGCGCCGCATGCAGGACGAGTACGCCGACCGCATGGAGTTCGAGTATCTCGGACTCGGCGACATCCTCCGCGCCGTCGGTCATTCCGAACTGTTCGACACCCTGTTCGTGTTGCAGAACTTCAAGGACGCCGACGAGATGGCCCGGCAGTCCGCGCGGCACGACATCGTCGCGGAGGACAGCCTCGACCACACGCACTATCCCCTCGCGATCGTCGTGTCGCCGGGACAGACGATGCACGTCAAGATCGACTACCGGCCCGACGTCGTCGACGGCGCGCGTGCCCGGGCCCTGCACGACCGCTTCATGGCGCTGCTCGAGTTCGTCGCCCGCGGAGTGGATCTGCCGGTCGCGTCCGTGCCGGCACTGACGGCCGCCGAGCACGCCGTCACCGATGCCCGGCTGCGCGCCGAGATCCCCGAGGTCGAGGACGTCACCGTCGCCGAGATGCTCATCGCGCGCGCCGCGACCGACGCCGACCGCATCGCCCTCGTCTCCGGTGAACAGAGCTGCACCTACGGCGAACTCGCCGGCCGCGTCGAAGCGCTCGCCCGCACCCTCATCGCCGGGGGAGCGGGGCCCGAGACCATCGTGTGCCTCGGCCTGCCCCGCAGCATCGACACCGTCGTCGCGCTCTTCGCGATCCTGCGCACCGGTGCCGCCTACCTGCCGCTCGAACTCGACCAGCCCGACGAGCGTCTGCGCACCGTCATCGACGACGCGCAGCCGGCGCTGTTCCTCACCACGACCGCGGTGCAGAACCGTCTCGGCCTGCCCGCCGACCGCAGCATCCGCCTGGACGAAGCGGTCGCGATGGAACTCGGCACCGCCGACACCGCGCCGCTGACCGACGCCGAACTCGGCGCGTTCGCCCCGGGCCGTCCGGGCCGGCTCGAGCACCCCGCCTACGTCATCTACACCTCCGGGTCCACCGGCAAGCCGAAGGGTGTGGTCACCCCCTATCGGGGCCTGACCAACATGCAGCGCAACCATCAGGACGAGATCTTCGATCCGGTGGTCTCGTCGGTGGACGGACGCCGGATGCGGGTCGCGCACACCGTGTCGTTCGCCTTCGACATGTCGTGGGAGGAACTGCTCTGGCTCGTCGAGGGTCACGAGGTGCACGTCTGCGACGAGGACCTGCGTCGCGACGCCACCGCGCTCGTCGAGTACTGCAACACCCACGCCATCGACGTCGTCAACGTCACCCCCACCTACGCGACGCAGCTGATCGCGGACGGCATGCTCGACGAGGGGCCGGGACAGCACCGCCCGCCGCTCGTCCTGCTCGGCGGTGAGGCCGTGTCGGATTCGGTGTGGACGCGCCTGCGCGAGACCGACGGCACCCTCGGGTACAACCTCTACGGCCCCACCGAGTACACGATCAACACCCTCGGCGGTGGCACCGACGACAGCGCGACCCCCACGGTCGGCGTCCCGATCCGCGCGACCCGCGCCTACATCCTCGACCCGTGGCTGCGCCCCGTCGTCGACGGTGTCGTCGGCGAGTTGTACATCGCCGGTGTGGGTCTCGCGCGCGGCTATCTGAACCGTTTCGGGCTCACCGCCGACCGGTTCGTCGCCGATCCGTGGTCGGCCGGTGGTCGCATGTACCGCACGGGCGACCTCATGCGCCTGCGTGCCGACGGCAACCTCGACTATCTCGGCCGCGTCGACGACCAGGTCAAGATCCGCGGCTACCGCGTCGAACTGCACGAGATCGCGGCCGTGCTCGAGGAGCACCCCGAGGTCGGCACCGCGGCGGTGATCGCCGTCGACGACCCGCTCGTACCCGGCACGAAACGACTTGCCGCCTACGCGGTTCCGGTCGGTGCCGGTGATCCGTCCGATCTGTCCTCGCGGCTCGTCGCCCACCTGCGCGCCCAGCTGCCCGACTACATGGTCCCGGCCGGGGTGCAGCTCATCGACTCCGTGCCGATGACCGTCAACGGCAAGCTCGACACCCGCGCCCTGCCCGAACCGCAGGCCGCCACGGGCCTCGGCGGACGCGCACCGCGCACCGGGACCGAGAAGGTCCTGTGCGAGGTCTTCGCCGACGTCCTCGGCATCGACGAGGTCGGCGCCGACGACGACTTCTTCGAACTCGGCGGGCACTCGATGATCGCCATGCGGATCGTCGGCCGCATCCGCTCCGAACTCGGCGTGGACGTCACCATCCGCGACCTGTTCGAGGCCCGCAGCGTCGAGGAACTCGCCCGCCGCATTCCCGGTGCCGCAGCGGCGCTCCCGCCGGTCACCGCGCTGCCGCGCCCCGACCGGGTGCCGCTGTCGGCCGCCCAGGAACGCCTGTGGCTGCTGCAGCAACTGCAGGACGACAGCCTCGCCTACCACTACGCGCACGTCGCGCGCCTCGACGGTGCGGTGGACGCCGATGCCCTTGCCGCGGCGGTCGCCGACGTCGTGGAACGTCACGAGAGCCTGCGCACCGTCGTCGAGTCCGAGGACGGCACGCCCTACCAGCGGATCCTGTCCACAGCCGAGGCCGTGCGCTTCGAACTGCACGAGACGGAATCCGAGGATGCCGTCCGGGTGTTGCTCACCGAGCGGCTCACCGCGTCGTTCGATCTGCGCACGGACCCGCCGCTGCGGGTCGTGCTGGTGCGCGTCGCACCCGACCGGCACGTCCTCGCGGTGGTGCTGCACCACATCGCGACCGACGAATGGTCGGACGCGCCGCTGCTCGGCGACCTCACCCGCGCCTACCTCGCCCGATCGGCCGGTGCGGCACCCGAGTGGTCGCCGCTGCCCGTCCAGTACGCCGACTACACGCTGTGGCAGCGCGAACTGATCGAGTCCGGCCGGATCGACACCCAGATCGACTACTGGACCGACACTCTCGCGCAGCTGCCCGACGAGATCGTCCTGCCCACCGACCGGCCCCGCCCCGCGCGGCCGACCGGCGCGGCGGGCAACACCACCGCGACGGTCCCCGCCGACATCGCCGCCCGCCTGCGTGCGGTCGCGGATGCCCGTGGCGGCACGATGTTCATGGCGCTGCACGCGGCCGTCGCGGCACTGCTCTCGCGGCTCGGCGCGGGCGACGACATCGTCGTCGGCACCCCGGTCTCGGGCCGGTCCGACACCGCCCTCGACGAACTCGTCGGTTTCTTCGTCAACACCCTCGTGCTGCGCACCGACCTGTCCGGCGAACCCACCTTCGCCGATCTCCTCGACCGGGTGCGCGAAACCGATCTCGCGGCGATGGCGCACCAGGAGGTGCCCTTCCAGCAGCTCGTCGAGCGACTCGCACCGCCGCGCGTCGAGGGACGGAACCCGCTGTTCCAGGTGATGGTGAGCTACCTGCAGCGCCCCGCGCAGCTGCCCGACCTGCTCGGTGTGCCCACCCGCTGGGAGCCGCTGAGCAACGTCCGCGCCAAGTTCGACCTCAATCTCACCTTCGTCGACGCCCCGGACACCGGTGAGGTCGCCGTGTCGGTGGAGTACGCGACCGACCTGTTCGACGCCACCACGGCCGATACGTTGCTCGCCGCGCTGCTCACGCTGCTCGATCAGGTCGCGAGCACACCCGAGACCAGGATCGGCGACGTCGCGATCCTCGACGCCGACGAGGCCGCGGGGCAGCTCGCCGTCGGCACCGGCGAGCGCGTCGACTTCGCTCTCGTCCCGCTGAGTCAGGCACTCGCGCGCAGTGCCGCCGAGCACGCCCGACGGCCGGCTCTCGTCGCGGCCGACCGCACCCTCACCCACGCTGCGCTCGACGCCGCCTCGAACCGCCTCGCCCGCGAACTCGTGGCGCTCGGTGCCGGACCGGGTGCGATCGTTGCGGTCGCGGTGCCCCGCTCCGTGGAGCAGGTCGTCGCGATCCACGCCGTCGTGAAGTCCGGTGCGGCCTACCAGCCGATCGACACGACGCTGCCCGAAACGCGCATCGAGTACCTGCTCGGCGACGCGCGTCCGCGAGTCGTGCTCACGCGCAGCGACATCGAACTGCCCGGTGAGCATCCGCGACTCGACCTCGACGACGCCGAGGTCCGTGCCCGCATCGACGCCCGCAGCCCGGAGCCCGTCACCGACACGGACCGGATCGCGCCGCTCACCCTCGACCACCCGCTCTACGTCATCTACACCTCGGGGTCGACGGGTCTGCCCAAGGGCGTCGCCGTGTCGCACCGCGCCGTGGCGAACCGGCTCGAATGGGTGCGCCGCGAACTGCCGCTCTCGCCCGACGACCGGGTGCTGCTGCGCACGCCCGCGACCTTCGACGTGTCGGTGTGGGAGTTGTTCGCGCCGTTCGTCGACGGTGCGAGTGTCGTCGTCGGCGGACCCGACGCGCATCGCGATCCCGTCGAATCGGCGACCTTGCTGCGCGACGGGAACATCACCGTCGCCCACTTCGTGCCGTCGATGCTCGAGGAGACTCTCGCCGTGCCCGCCACCGCGGACGCCGCGAACCTGCGCCGCATCGTGTGCAGCGGAGAAGCACTGTCGCCCCGCACCGTCGAACGCGCGGCGAAGGTGCTGCCGCAGGTGAAGGTCCACAACCTGTACGGCCCGACCGAAGCTGCCGTCGAGGTGACCCTCGACGCCGACCCGGGTGCCCGGATCGGTTCGCCCACCCGCGGTTCCGTCATCGGCCGGCCGGGCGCGAACGTGTGCCTGTACGTGCTCGACCGGTATCTGCGCCCCGTGCCGGCCGGCACCCCCGGTGAGCTGTACATCGGGGGAGTGCAGGTCGCGCAGGGCTATCTGCGGCGCCCGGCACTCACCGCGCAGCGGTTCGTCGCCGACCCCTACGGCGATACCGGTGAGAGGCTCTACCGCACCGGCGATCTCGCGCGATGGGACGCCCGCGGCGACCTCGAATTTCTCGGTCGCGGCGACGACCAGATCAAGCTGCGAGGTCTGCGCATCGAGCTCGGTGAACTCGAGGCGGCTCTCGATGCCGTCGACGGTGTCGCCCGTGCCGTAGCGGCGGTCAAACCCGGTCCCGCCGGCTCTGCCGGTCCGACCGGCACAGGCGATTCGGTGCTCGTCGGATATGTCGTTCCCGCAGCGGAAGTCGCGGTGGACCCGGTGGCGGTCCGTGAGGCGCTCGTCGGACGTGTGCCCGACTATCTGCTGCCCGCACGGATTCTCGTGATCGACGCGGTCCCGACGACCTTCAACGGCAAACTCGATCGCAGTGCCCTTCCGGCACCGGAGTTCGACACCGGATCCGGACGGCAGCCGCGTACCGAGCTCGAAGCGACGATCGCGACACTGTTCGCGGATGCGCTGGGACTCGACGAGGTCGGTATCGACGACGACTTCTTCGCGCTCGGTGGGCATTCGCTCGCTGCGATCCGGCTCGTGAACGCGATCCGCTCGGAGCTCGGCGCCGATCTGGCCCTGCGCACGGTCTTCGACGCCCCGACGGTGGAGTCGCTCGCGCAGCGGTGCGCGGCGGCGGGTCAGGCGTCGCCGCGACCCGCGCTGGTTGCGGCCGACCCGCGACCTGCGATGGTGCCGCTGTCGTACGCGCAGCAACGCCTCTGGATCCTCGACCAGCTCGGGGCCCGCGGCGGCGTGTACAACGTGCCGGTCACGTGGCGGGTGCACGGACGCGTCGACGTCCCGGCACTCGAAGCGGCCGTGCGCGACGTCGTCCTGCGTCACGAGGCGCTGCGCACTGTCTTCCCGACCGAGGACGGACAGGCCTACCAGCAGGTGCTCACGCCCGACGAGGTCCGCGTGATCGCCGACCACCGCCCGGTCGACCCGGCCGACGTCCGCGGCGCGCTCACCGAGGCGATCGATCACCGCTTCGATCTGTCGGCCGAGCTGCCGGTGCGGCTGTCGGTCCTCGACGCCGGGGACGACACCGTCGTGGCGCTGGTGATCCACCACATCGCCGTCGACGAGTGGTCGACCAAGGCGCTGCTCACCGATCTGGCGACCGCCTACGCGCTGCGGCAGATGGGGCAGGCACCGGAGTGGACGCAGCCCGCCGTGCAGTACGCCGATTTCACACTGTGGCAGCGCGACCTGCTCGGCGACCCGGCGGATGCGGAGTCGCTCGCCGCGCGTCAGCGCGCCTACTGGCGCGACGCCCTCGCCGGCCTGCCCGAGGAACTGCCGCTGCCGACCGACCGGACCCGTCCGGCCCGCACCTCCTATCGCGGTGGCGCCGTGCCGTTCGCGCTCGACCCGGAGGTCGTGCGCGCACTGCGGGAAGTCGCACGCGCACACGACGTCTCGATGTTCATGGTCGTGCAGGCCGCCGTCGCGGTGCTGCTCGCCGCCTACGGCGGTGGCGAGGACATCCCCCTCGGCACCCCGGTCTCCGGACGCGGCGACGCGCAACTCGAGGATCTCGTCGGCTTCTTCCTCAACACCCTCGTGCTGCGCACCGACCTGTCCGGCGACCCGACCGTCGCCGAACTGCTCGACCGGATCCGCCGCACCGACCTCGAGGCGTTCGACCACCAGGACCTGCCGTTCGAGCAGGTCGTCGACGCGGTGCTCGGCTCCGACCGATCCGTCTCGCGCGCCCTGCACCCGCTGTTCCAGGTGATGATCGTCTATCTCGTCGAACCCGATCCGCGCAGTGCGGGTGGGCTCACGGCGGGTGTCACCCCCGAACCGCACCCGATGGAGACCTCGAAGTTCGACCTGTCGTTCGACCTCGTCGAGTATGCGGGCACCGACACCGTCGTCGGCGTCGTCGAGTACAGCTCCGACCTGTACGACCGCGGCACCGTCGAACGTCTCGCCGCCGGACTCGACCGGGTGCTGCGCACGCTGGCCGGGGGAGAGGCGCACCGGCGCCTGTCCGCCATCGACGTCCTGCCGGCCGACGAACGCGCCCGGCTCGAACAGTGGCGGGCCACACCGGCACCGGTCACCGAGGCCGTCACCGTCGCGGACCTGTTCGACGACGCGGTCGCCCGCCACCCGCACGAGACCGCGCTCGTGGCAGGCGATCTCGAATGGACCTTCGCCGACCTCGCGTCCCGGGTCCGCCGATGGGCGCGCCTGCTCGTCGACCACGGTGTCGCTCCCGAGACCCGCGTGGCGCTCGTGCTGCCCCGCACGGCCGACTCGATCGCGGCGATGCTCGCGGTGCTCGTCTCCGGCGGCGCCTACGTCGCGCTCGAACCGCGCACTCCCACCGAGCGTGTCGCGACGATCCTCGGCACCGCGGAGCCGGTCGTCGTGCTCACCACCGCGGAGCTCGCGTCGTCGCTGCCCGCGGTGGACGCGCCGGTGCTCGCGCTCGACGACGAGACGCTCGCGGCGCGGGTCGCCGGCTACGACGGCGCCCCGCTGACCGACGCCGACCGGCTCGCACCGCTGCGCGCCGACCACCCGGCCTACGTCGTGTACACCTCCGGCTCCACCGGCACACCCAAGGCGGTCCTCGCCCTGCACCGCGGCCTGACCGCGCTGTTCCACAGCCACCGCGCCGACCTCTACGCGCCCACGCAGGCACGGACCGGACGCGACCGGCTCCGGGTCGGCCACGCGTGGTCGTTCGCCTTCGACGCGTCGTGGCAACCGCAGCTGTGGCTCTTCGACGGGCACGCGGTGCACGTCGTCGACGAGAAGGTCCAGCGCGACCCGGCCGAGATGGTCCGCGTCGCCCACGAATCCCGCTGGGACTTCGTCGAGGTCACCCCGTCGCACCTCGCGCAGCTGCTCGATCACGGACTCGCGGACGACGGCCGGTGCCCGGCCTCGCTCGGCTTCGGTGGCGAGGCCGTCTCCCAACCGATGTGGGACCGGCTGCGCGACCTGGACGGGGTGAGCGCCTACAACCTCTACGGGCCGAGCGAGAGCACCGTCGACGCGCTCGTCGCACGGGCTTCGGACGCCGAGGCGCCCGTCGCGGGCCGACCGGTCGCCGGAACCCGGGCCTACATCCTCGACCGGTGGATGCGTCCCGCGCCGATCGGCGTGGAGGGTGAGCTCTACCTCGCCGGTCGTGGACTGGCCCGCGGCTATCTCGCCGACCCGGGTCGCACCGCCGACCGCTTCGTCGCGGACACGATCGATCCGGAATTCCCCGGCGACCGCATGTACCGCACGGGTGACCGGGCCCTGTGGACGCCCGACGGACACATCCGGTACCGCGGCCGCGGTGACGACCAGGTCAAGATCCGCGGGTACCGGATCGAGCCGGCCGAGATCGAGACCGTGCTGTCGTCGCGACCGGACGTCGCGACCGCCGTGGTGCTCGCCCGCACCGATCTCGGTGCGACGGCACGTCTCGTCGCCTACGTCGTCCCGGCCGCCGGGCACACCCTCGACGCCGAGACGCTGCGACGCGCGGTCGCGCGGGTGCTGCCCGACTACATGGTGCCGTCGGCGACGGTCGTGCTCGACACCCTGCCCACGCTCGCCAACGGCAAGATCGACCGCGCCGCGCTGCCGCGACCGGAACTCGCCCCGCGAACGCACCGGGCACCGTCCACACCGGCCGAAGAACTGCTGTGCGCCCTCGCCTCCGAGGTCACCGGCGTCGAGCAGGTCGGCGTCGACGACGATCTGCTCGAACTCGGATGCGACAGCATCTCGGTGATGCGGATCCTCGGCGGACTGCGCGCGGCCGGATACGTGATCGACGCCGAGTCGATCTTCACCACCGGGTCGATCGGCGGACTCGCCGCGACCCTCCACGAGAACGAGATCCGCGGCGCCGGGAACGGGGACCCGGCCGGCGGACCCACGAAGTGTTCTACAGCAGAGGAGAATCGATGAGGATCCACAAGCGACTGCGCCGGATCGGCGTCGCCCTCGCCGCCACCGCCATGCTGGTCGGTGTCACGGCGTGCGGCTCGGACACCGACAGCGGTGGCTCGTCCGGCAGCGCGACGGCGGCGAACGGCGAGTTCCCGGTCACCGTCTCCGGCAAGTTCGGCGACACCACCGTCGAGTCCGCCCCGACCCGCGCCCTGCCGCTGTCGCCGCAGGACGCCGACATCCTGCTGTCGCTGGGCGTCACCCCGCTCGCGCTCCCCGTCGATGCCCAGAACCTCGCCGCGACCGGCGGCACCGGTGTGTGGCCGTGGGAGGCCGAAGCGCTCGGCGCCGACGTCCCGCCGCTGCTGAACATGGACGGCGGTGCCACGGTGATCGCCGAGCAGATCGCCGCGCTGCAGCCCGACATCATCGTCTCCACCGGCTTCTGGGGACTCGAGCAGAACACCTACGACCAGCTCGCCGAACAGTTCCCCGTCGTCCACTTCGACTACCGCGCCAACGGTGAGCCGTGGCAGGACTCCACCCGCAAGATCGCCTCGGCCCTCGGCATCCCAGAGAAGGCCGAGGAGGTCATCGAGCAGGCCGAGGTCGATCTCGACGCCGCCAAGGAGCAGTACCCCGCGCTCGACGGCGCGACCTACAACGCGATCATCGGTGACACCGGTGGTCAGCTGTCGGTGCTCGCCGCCGACGACCGCGGCATCGGGCAGTTCCTGAACTCCCTCGGCCTCGAGCTCAGCGAGTACGCGAACACACTGCAGGTCGATGCCGACGGACGCGGTGTGCTGTCCTACGAGGAGATCTCGCAGCTCGACGCCGACCTGCTCGTCGTCGTCTCGCCCACCGGCGATCTCGGATACCTGACCAAGTTCGAGGCGTGGAACCGTCTGCCGGCCGTCGAGCGCGGCGCGGTCGTCTCGCTCGCCCGCAACACCGGCATGCCGAACGCCGTGGGCTTCCCGTCGGCGTTGTCGCTGAAGTGGGCCACCGACGAGATCGCCCCGATGCTCGCCGACGCCGCCGCGAAGTCCGAGTGACGGCCCGGCAATGAGCAACGGCGCCCTCTTCGATCTGCGGCCGCTGCGCGAGAGCGCGGCATTCCGCCGGATCTTCATCGCTCGCACCATCTCGATCTTCGGTATCGGGATGCTCATGGTCGGCGTACCGATCCAGGTCTACGACCTGACCGGATCGTCACCGATGGTGGGTCTGGTCTCCGCGCTCGAAGGGGGCGCTGCGATCGGCGGCATGCTGCTCGGCGGCATGCTCGCCGACCGCGACAACCGCAAGTTCCTGATCCTGTTCGCCCGCACCGTCTCCGGTCTCACCTTCGTCGGACTGGCCGTCAACGCCGGCCTGTCGTCGCCCTCGGTGCCGGCGATCATCGCCCTGACGGTCGTCAACGGCCTGATCGGGTCGATCAGCATCGCCGCTCTGCTCGCAGTCGTACCCACCCTCGTCCCCAATGACCAGCTCGTCGCCGTCGGCGCGCTCAACGTCCTCAGTGCCCGCGCCGGAGCCGTCCTGTCCCCGGCGCTCGGCGGTCTCGTCATCGCTACGTTCTCGGTGGCGTGGAACTACTGGGTGGCCGCGATCGGCACCGCCGTGACCGTCACCCTGCTCTCGGGCCTGCCCGCGCTGAACCCGCCGAAGTCGGATGCCGGGCACGACGCCGACACACCCTCGGAGACGGTGACCGGCTTCCTGCGCCGCGAACGCGTCGTCGGTGGCGTGATGATCGCCGGTGTCGTCGCGATGCTCGGTGGCGGTGTGCTCGTGCTCGTCCCGGCCTTCGCCGACGCGCGCTTCGAGGGCAACGCCGTCGCCATCGGCGTCATGTATGCGGCGATCGCGCTCGGTGCCGCCGCGGCCACGGTCACCAGCGGGTGGCTCGGCCGGTCGGTGCGGCCCGGCCGCGTGCTGCTCACCGCACTGATCCTCGGATTCGTCGTCCAGGCACTGGTCGGCTTCACGTCCGTCCTGGCGCTCACCGCCGTGCTGCTCGTGATCGTCGGTGTGTTCGGGGCCGTCCAGGAGGTGCTGCGCTACTCGCTGATCCAGACGCACACGCCCCACACGCTGCTCGGCCGGGTGAACGGCCTGTGGTCCGCCCAGGAGGTCGCGGGCATGTCGGTCGGTGCGCTCGTCGCGGGCCTGTTCGGCGGCATCTTCGACGCCCCGGACGCGGTCGTCTGGTACAGCGCCGCGATGGCGGTCCTCGCGCTGCTCGTGACCCTGGTGCTGCGGCGCCTGCGCGGCGCGGCGGTGGAACCGAGCGCGTATCCGGTCACGGTCGAGTGACCGTACGCCGCGCGATCCACGGGTTCGCGCGCTCCTGACGCAGCGGAGTCGACTGTGTTTGCTGGGGTTCAGGGGTACTTACGAGGTGTCGTTAACGCAATCTTCACCGACACGCTTCCCCCTGCCGAGCGAATCGTCCGTATCGGGGTTAGCGTCGGGGGTGTAGGCGGCGCAGGTGCCGTCTACACGGGAGGTCCCTGATCGTGTGGCTGACACAGTCCGAGCGAGGGGGCCGGCACCGGGCCTCCGTGGTCGTGACGACACCGGGGACCCACCGGCCCACCGAATACGTCCGGGCGGTGCCGTCCGGGCCGAGGAGCCCCACGTGAACGCAACACGCTCCGTCCCCACCCGCTCCGGCCACGCCTCCGGTACCGCCGCTGCGAAAGAATCCGCTGTACGCACCTACGTGCTGGACACTTCAGTGTTGCTCTCCGACCCTTGGGCGGTCACCAGGTTCGCCGAGCACGAAGTCGTCCTCCCGCTGGTCGTGATCGGCGAACTCGAAGGGAAACGGCACCACCACGAACTCGGCTGGTTCGCCCGCGAATCGTTGCGCCTGCTCGACGACCTGCGGCAGCGGCACGGACGCCTCGACCAGCCCATCCCCATCGGGGACGAGGGTGGCACCCTCCACGTGGAGCTCAATCACACCGACCCCATGGTCCTGCCCGCGGGATTCCGCACCGACACCAACGACTCCCGCATCCTCGCGTGCGCCCTGAACCTGGCCACCGAGGGTCGCGACGTGGTGCTCGTCAGCAAGGACATCCCGTTGCGCGTCAAGGCCGGTGCCGTCGGCCTCGACGCCGACGAGTACCACGCCCAGGACGTGGTGATCTCGGGATGGACGGGCATGATCGAACTCGAAGTCGACCGGGCCCTCATCGACGAGATGTTCACCGAGGGCATCGTCGACATCGACGACGCGCGGGATCTGCCGTGCCACACGGGGATCAGACTTCTCGGTGGTTCGTCCAGCGCACTCGGCCGGGTCACCGCCGACAAGCGGGTGCAGCTCGTCCGCGGCGACCGGGAGGCGTTCGGACTGCACGGACGCTCCGCCGAACAGCGCGTCGCCCTCGACCTGCTGCTCGACGAATCCGTCGGCATCGTCTCCCTCGGCGGCAAGGCCGGAACGGGAAAGTCCGCCCTGGCACTGACGGCCGGACTCGAGGCCGTCCTGGAAAGACGCACCCACCGCAAGGTGGTCGTCTTCCGGCCGCTCTACGCGGTGGGTGGGCAGGAACTCGGCTACCTGCCGGGTACCGAGGCCGAGAAGATGAATCCGTGGGGCCAGGCGGTCTTCGACACCCTCGAAGGACTTGCCAGCCCGGCGGTGCTCGAGGAGGTGCTCAGCCGCGGAATGCTGGAAGTGCTGCCGCTCACGCACATTCGCGGCCGGTCGCTGCACGATTCGTTCGTCATCGTCGACGAGGCACAGTCGCTCGAACGCAACGTGCTGCTCACCGTCCTGTCGCGGCTCGGTGCGGGATCGCGCGTCGTGCTCACCCACGACGTCGCCCAGCGCGACAACCTGCGTGTCGGCCGGCACGACGGTGTCGCGGCGGTCATCGAGAAGCTCAAGGGACATCCACTGTTCGCGCACGTCACGCTCACCCGCAGTGAGCGGTCGCCGATCGCGGCGCTGGTGACGGAGATGCTCGAGGGGTTCGCTCCGGGCGCCTGACGCCCGAGCACGGCCGACACGGCGCGTCCGGCATCCGCCGGGCGCGCCGTCGTCGTCAGGCCTCGTCGGAGGCGTCGGTGTCCTCGGGGCGAGGGCCGAGTTCGGCCTCGAGCACTTCCTGGACCACGCGCATCGCAGCGAGTCCGGCGGGGGCACCGCAGTACGCCGAGCAGTGGATGACGGATTCGACGATCTCCGTGCGGCCGAGCCCGTTGCGCAGGGCTCCGCGGACGTGTCCGCGCAGTTCGTTCTCGGCGCGCAGAGCGATGAGCATGCCGAGGTTGAGCAGGCTGCGACTGCGCCGGTCCAGGCCGGGACGCGACCACACGGCCCCCCAGGCGTGCTCGGTCACGAACTCCTGCATCGCCTCGGAGTCGGTGCCGCGGGACCGCTCGAACGCCCGCTCGACGAAGTCGTCACCCATCACTTCGCGCCGGATCTCCAGACCCGCCGTGAATCCCGGAGTGTGCTCGGCGTCGGACATGTTCATCGCTCCCTGCTGATCCGTCGCCGAACGGTTCGGCGCCGAACGGATTCTATGGGGGCGCCCATCCATGGCTCTTCGGGGAGCGGTGGGGGTGAGGATCGTCAGGAGCGTCGCAGGACGGCGCGCAGTACGCCCACGACGGTTCCGCGGAGGAAGGTGAGGACGTCGAAGTGGTCGTCCCACACGGCGATCCGTCCGTCACGCAGTTCGAAGGTGCCGCACACCCAGAACTCGATGCTCACCGGTCCGAAACGCAGGATGTCGGTGCGTTCGGTGAGCACGATGTCGCCGTCGGCTGCAATGTGGTGGACGACGACACCGAAGCCCACCGAAGGCCGTGCGAGGCCGGCGAGGATCTTCCGGACCCGGGAACCGCCGCGGATGGTGGGGAGCCAGGTGTTGTGCCACGCGATGTCGTCGGTGATCAGCGAGGCGGCGCGGTCGATGTCCTCCGCGGCCGTTGCCTCCAGGAAATCGGTCACCGTGGCGACGGCGTCCTGCGCGGTGGCGGTCTGTGTGCTCATCGTTCTCCTCGGCGTCGGCTGCGTCGCATGGTAACGGCAGGATGCCGGGGGTGGGGTGGATTCGTGCAAGCACGGAATCACCGGAAACCGGGTTGTGTCGCGGAGGAGTCGGGCACCCTGAAATCAGGTACCCGTCCTCTCGAGTGACAGGAGCGAAACCGATGAATCGAATTCCCCGACGCAGAGCAGCGTTGGTGGCGGCCGCAGCGGCGGTCGGACTGGTGGTCGCGGGCTGCAGCGACGACCAATCCGCGGAGGAGACGGTGGGCAGCGCGACCAGCGCGGTCCAGTCCGCCGCGGAGAGCGTGGCGTCCGAGGCGGAGAGCGCCGTCGAATCGATCACCCAGGGCGACGATTCGCCCGAGGCCGACGAGCCCGCGGCGGATCAGTCCAGTGCGGTGCCGGGACCGGACGGCGAGCAGGTCGAACTCAGCGGACCGATCCTGCAGAAGTACGACGAGGTCGGCGGTGCGTCCAGCCCGCTCGGCGCCGCGACCGGCCAGCAGGAGGAGGTCGGCGACGGTTACGTCGCGGAGTTCGAGGGCGGCATCATCGCGTGGAGCCCCGACACCGATTCCCACATCGTGTGGGGTGAGATCCGCACGGCCTGGGAGGCCGCGGGTGGCGCCGGCGGCGACTTGGGCTTCCCGATCACCGACGAGGAACAGACGCCCGACGGTGCGCGGAGCAACTTCCAGTTCGGTTACATCACGTGGGCGCCCGACGCCGGGACCGAGGTGGTCCAGGAGTGAGGTGACTCCCCGGCTCGCTGAGCCCTCGCTATCCGCTCACGTTTTCGCCATCCGCTACAGGAACTTGCTGTAGCGGATGGCGAAATTCGTAGCGGATGCAGGCGGGGGTAGGTCCGGACCCTGCGGGTCAGGACTCCTCGTCCACCCGCGTCATCGCCAGGACGTCGAGGCGGCGGTCCAGTTCCTCCTCGCTCAGGCGGTCGCCGACGAGGCCGCGGTCCACGACGGTCTGACGGATCGTCTTCTTCTCCTTCAGCGCCTCCTTGGCGACAGCGGCCGCCTCCTCGTATCCGATCGCGGAGTTGAGGGGAGTGACGATCGACGGCGACGACTCCGCCAGCGTGCGCAGATGTTCGACGTTCGCCACCAGTCCGGTGATGCAGCGATCGGCGAACAGCCGGGAGACGTTGGCGAGCAGACGAATCGACTCGAGGACGTTGCGGGCCATCACCGGGATGTAGACGTTGAGTTCGAACGCCCCGGCGGCGCCGCTCCACGCCACGGTGGCGTCGTTGCCCACCACCTGTGCGGCGACCTGCGTAACCGCTTCGGGAAGAACGGGATTGACCTTGCCCGGCATGATCGAGCTACCGGGCTGCAGATCGGGGAGCTGGATCTCGGCCAGACCCGTGAGCGGGCCGGATCCCATCCAGCGGATGTCGTTGGCGATCTTCGTCAGCGACACGGCGACGGTTCGCAGCGCGCCGGACACCTCGACTAACGCGTCACGCGCGGCCTGCGCCTCGAAGCTGTCGCGGGCCCGCTGCAGGTCGTCGAGCCCCGTGGTCTCGACGAGCACGGCCACGACGCGCGGACCGAAATCCGCCGGTGCGTTGAGGCCCGTGCCCACCGCGGTACCGCCGATCGGCAGTTCGCCGAGGCGGGGGAGGGTTGCGCGGAGGCGTTCGATCCCGGCCTCGATCTGTCGGGCGTAACCACCGAACTCCTGGCCCAGGGTCACCGGGACCGCATCCATCAAGTGGGTGCGGCCCGACTTGACGACCGTGCGCCACTCCTTCGCCTTCTCGTCGAGGGCACCGTGCAGATGCTCGAGGGCGGGGATCAGATCCTTGACTGTCGCCTCGGTCGCGGCGACATGCGTCGCGGTGGGGAAGGTGTCGTTCGACGACTGCGACATGTTGACGTCGTCGTTGGGGTGGACCGTGACGCCGGTCTTGGCGGCGATCGACGCGATGACCTCGTTGGTGTTCATGTTCGAGCTCGTGCCCGAACCGGTCTGGAAGACGTCGATCGGGAACTGGTCGTCGTATTCACCGGCGGCGATGGCATCGGCGGCGGCGACGATCGCGTCGGCCTTGTCGGGGTCGAGCAGACCCAGGTCCTTGTTCACCCGGGCACAGGCGCTCTTGAGCAGACCCAGCGCGCGGATCTGTGCGCGTTCGAGTCCACGGCCCGAGATCGGGAAGTTCTCCACGGCGCGCTGCGTCTGGGCGCGCCACAAGGCGTCGACCGGAACCTGGACCTCGCCCATCGTGTCGCGTTCGATACGGAACTGCTGAGAAGACTGTTCGGTGTCGGTCA
>NZ_JBMVFW010000004.1:0-402695 GCF_049538275.1 Rhodococcus sp. AB351 | reverse complement strand
CGATTCGAGCACCGACGGTCGCAGCTGCTCATAGCGCCACAGCATCGGCACCGATTTCGGTTGTGGATACCACGGCTCGATGTCGTTGGCCACCGTCCACAACGCTCCGGCGCCCATCGTCTCGAGCCGGCGGTAGAACTGCACCAACTCGTCGGTGTCCTCCACGCGGGACCGGCCGAGGATGTCTTCCCTCATATCAGCAACTCCTTCCACAACGAGAGTTCAGCTCGATGATGACAGCGAGGATGTGCCGAGACTACCAACATTTGATCAAATTTCTACCCCTCCTGCGATGGGATGGCGGGGTTCATCCCTTCCTGTAAGGAATCATTTCTGGAAACTGACACTTCAGCTGCCAGGATCGCGGAATGGGGCCCGGACGAGAACCCGCTACCGACACTATTTGATCAAATCTTTGGTTCTCGATTGATCTGGCGAACAACCCAGTTGGGCCTTCCGAACTTGCACGAACAACTGAGTTGAAGGCCCCAGCCGATTCCCAGAAACACTCCTGGACGGGAGAGTCGACAATGGAGGTTCTCGCTGAAAGTCGTCAGTAGTGCAAGTGCAGCTCTGGACCTGCTCGGTTCCAAGCTCATGCCAGGGATGCTTGCGAGCTTGTCGAAGTCCACAGACATTCCGTCCTCATCTCACTGCGCCTCTACCTCTGAACTGGGGAAACGCCGAGATGAGAAGGTTCACCGACACGAATACGGAAACCGATACTGGCTCGTAGAACCTACACCTGCTGTAGAGATGCAGCGAAGACTGGCCGGACACGCCGCTGCACATTGACGGATCGCGGGCGTGTCGGCAGTACTCGTGCAGAATGCACGACTCGGCCGGCTGCATCGCCGATCGTGCGCGGCGGCAGCGTCTCGGGCACGCTGTCAGGGTGACAGAGCCCGACCAGGTGTGGCGTCCGCAGACTCAGCTGCCGGTGTTGGTGACCGCTGTGTCGATCGAAGACGGGGAGACACCACCCCCGGATGTCGGTGCCGTCGCGGTGTTTCCGTTGTTGTTCGAGGAGATATTTGCCGATCCGGCGGATCCGTCGATCGTCACGCTTCGCGCTGTGGCCGAGCCCCTGCACTCGGGAAAACCCGCGTTGCAGAGGCCCGGGGACGGACGGCAGTGGTGGGACTGGACCGTGCTGCTGCGCGGTGTGGGTTGGACGGCCACCTGGTATACCCGTCGTCCGGTGCTCGGTCAGGTCGAGGTCACCGGCCGGCTGATCGGTGATTTGTCCTACGCCACCACCGGGCGGATCCGCGGCCGGGTCAGGCGTATTCGCGTCGCATCCGATCGGTACCGGCGCGAGGTCGATCAGCCGCACTCGCCGTTCCGGCCGGTGCCGGGCACCCGTCGCTACCGGCAGGTCACCGCCTCCCCGCGATCGTTCGCCCATGTTGCCCGGCCCACCGGCCCCGACCCGCTGGTCGAACGCATCCACGAGGTGGGCGTGCTGGTGGATCTCGACTTGACCGATGTGCCACCACCGCCGCTGCGGCCGAGCGTGGTCCCCGCCGCGATCTCCGCGCACGAGTCGGACCTGTGGATCGCCGACCGTGAGCTGCCCCTGGTTGTGCATCTCGACGCCAGCCGGCGCGTGCGCGAGTACATCGTGCCCGGGCAGATCTTCGATACTCCGCCGGCTAATCGCACCCGCTCGGTATGGGCACACACCGACGGCTGCTGGGTGGGCGGCTGGGACGGAATCTTCCACTGCACCCGGGGCGGCACCGTCGAGGCGATCACCGACACACCGATTCGAGACGGCGCAGCCCATGCCCAGACCCTGCTCGCCGTGGCGGTGCCGGACCGCGGCACCGCCGAGCTGATCCTCGCTCGCCCGGGACAGGACCTGGTGAGGCACCCTGCCGAGCAGTGGGGCGACCTCGAATCGATGACGACCTGCGAAGGTGGGTTTGTCCTGCTCTTTCGCCGGCGTGACCCGAGCACCGGCGCGCTCGGAGCGGCGCGCCTGGTCCGGGTCGATCTGCACGGCACGATAACCGTCGGTCCGCCGCTGGAAACCGCCATGACGTCCTATCGGCCGTTTCTGACCGGTCTTCCACCGACGATCGTCGACGGCACCTCCGCCTATCGGATACTCGACGATCTCACCCTCGCCCCGCCGAACTCGCTGCCTGATCATGTCCTCGGCGGCGGACAGATCGATAATCTGCTCTGGATCGTCGGCCATCCCCCGGACGGTTCCGGCCGTGGGCGGTGGTGGCCACTGCCGGGACCGGCCGTGTATCCGGCCGATCACCACCAATACTGGCTGTTCACCCGCCTCGATCCGGTCACCTGGGAGCCGATCTCGAGCACCCCGATCCGCAGTCCCCGCCCGGATGTCACCATCGACGGAGCCGGCACCGTGTGGGTCACCGCTGCGGGCGTGCACGTCCTGCCGCGCCAGCACATGAACCCGCCGGAACTGCTCGACGTCGCCGAGCTGCTCGACCGCTCCCGCCTCCGGTAGCCGAACACCCATGAACCGCAGGTTTGTGTACGCACGCGGCCCGATCACCGGTCCGGTGGCGTCCGCCCACCTCCGCTCTCCGTGCTGCGCAAGGCAGACCAGTGGTTCGACGGGGGCGGCGCTTCTACATAGACCGTGGCATGTTCACAGCACCCGGGAGAACGCAGGTCGGGCGCACAGACCTCGCAGCATCCAGTTAATCTGTCGGGTCCATCTCGCTAATCTTCACTACATCTCGACAGGCATAGCCGATCAGGATTCCGTCCATGACGGCGACCACCGTGCTGTTTGGGTCAGCTGTATGAGACTGACATGCAGGACGGATAAACAGGACGGTCGGACGGCCGTCTTCCCAGGACACGATCGAGCGCCGGACCGTTTCGGGGTGTGCTGTTTGGGGATCATCCGATCGTCTAACAGGACAGGCAAGCGCGCCCCGCAGGCAGGAGTCCATCCACACGCCGCTTCCGCAGGTGGAGTTGCCCACCTGATGACGATGAGGAATCACGCGACGACCTCGCACACCACCTCACGGGACTTGACCCCGATCTCGGCCAATGCACACAGATCCCACAGGTCACGCGGCGCGCGTCGATCGTGCCATGTCGCGGTCTTGGCCGCTGCAAACGCGGCCAAGGTCGGCACCGTCAACGTTGCCCGCGGCGCGTCGCTGTAGCGCTGTTCCAGATCTCGGGTTTCTGCAGGCCACACGGTGCGATCTCGCGACGACAGCAACTGGATCTTGATGGACAGGCCGGTGGTGGTGCGGAGATTCGCGGCCTCGGTGTCTTTGATCTCAGCAAGCGTTGGTCCCCAGATCAACCGGCCATGGGTGCGCGCGACGGCACGTACGAGTGCAGCGTCGAGCTCGGTGGCCAGCGTGGTGCGGTTGCCCAAGGCAACGAGGTCGATGTCTTCGCTGAGGCGACCATGGGGGAGATGGGTGCGTGCGAGCGCGGTGCCGCCGATGAAGTGCACACGGTCGGCGAATCGATCCGCAATCGCGGCGAGCACGTGAGATATGAGGTGGTCACGCTCAACCTGTTCCGGTGAGACCCCGAACCGGGCGGCAACAGCGTCACGTTCGTCGAAGTTCACGGGTGCACTCCCGCCCATATCTCGGCGCGCCGCAATGCGGCGACGAGACGCTGAGGTCTGGCCAGCTGTTCGAGTCGTTCAGGGTCGCTGCGACGGTACAGGTTTGCGACCGCAGCCGGGATCTCGTTCTCTGCGTTACCGAGAAGTGGCCGGCGGGCGAGGTCGAGCAGTGTCTGTTCAGGACTTGTGACGAGTGCAGCTCCGAGCGATGTCTCCACCCGCTCTACATCGAGCACGCTGGTGTCACGCTGCACAAACCGCACCGTGGCGTCGCGATCGCTCAGCTCGATGGGTCTGTGAGCACGAGGAACCGTGAGGACCGCGGTGGCCAGTGCACGTGGAATCGCCCCTAGCAATCGGGCTGCGCTGACACCCATCAGTGCAATGTGGTCGGCGCCGTAGATTGCCGAGGCGATCCCTGCTGCTGCAGCTTCGAGGCCGGGAACCCAGTGACGTCCCACCTGATCTTGCGGGACGACGATGTAGTAGCCGGGGGCGACTCTGTGAAGAAGGCCTTTATCGGTGAGGCGTGCCAGTTCCGGTCGGGGATGCGCGTATACGTGCGCTACGTCCTGGGGCCGGAAGGTTCGCATCGCGGATCGCGCCAGCTCCGCCGGCAGCGGTGTTCCCCGTGTCATGCTCACAGTCCGTACAACCTTCCAATGTGCATTTCGTAGGCCACGAACCTACGAAATGCACATTGAATACGCAAACGGTTATCCCTCTGCGACTGCAGAGCCACCTCACGTTGGCGTCCGTCGCCGCGAACGTCGACGACCCGCACGTCGCCTTCGTCCCGGTCGACGAGCCGACACCCGACGTCGATCTGCGCGCCGCATGGCGGCGGAACGATCCCAATCCGGCCGTGCACACGGTGCTCGGACTCCTGTTCGACGAAATCGAGGGTGAAATCCGCTGATTCGGGTATCGGTGACGTCGTCGTGCCGTCACCGTGCAAAGAGAATCCCGATCCGCGAACCTCGGCTCGAAGGAGCACCGGCATGGGTCTGCTGTTCCACGATCATCTGCACGACGAGTTCGGAACCTGGCCGCTGGCCTACATCCCCTACGGCGGTGCCGACTTCGGCGAGATCGCCGCAGTGGCCCGGCAGGTGGGGGACGGGGACGACGGGGACTTCTACCGGGCGTGGGTCGAGAGCGGGGACCGTCTCGTCGCCGAAGCGGAGTCCTGCGCGACCGCCGGGCACGACGACTCGGCACGCGAGTTGTTCCTGCGGGCGAGCGCCTACTACGCGACCGCCTACCACCCGCTGTACGGATCTCCCGTCGACCCACGTCTGATCGCCGCCTTCGACAAGCAGGTCGCGGCCTTCGATGCCGGGCTGGCGATCGGGGACACACCCGTCGAGGCTGCCAGGATTCCGTTCGAGGACACCACGTTGCCGGGCTACCTGATCCCCGCACCCGGCCACGAGAACAGCGTGCGGCCGCTCATCGTCTTCACCAACGGATACGACGCCACGATCACCGACATGTACTTCGCGTCGGCGGTTGCAGCACTGCGACGCGGCTACCACTGTCTCCTGTTCGACGGACCGGGCCAGGGCGAGATGCTCTACAAGCAGAACATGCCGATGCGCCCGGACTGGGAAGTGGTCGTGCGCGCGGTGATCGATCATGCGACGGCCTCCCCCATCGTGGACCCCGAACGCATCGTCCTGAGCGGATGGAGTCTCGGGGGGTATCTCGCGCCGCGCGCAGCGTCCGGTGAGCATCGCCTGGCAGCGGTGGTCGCCGATCCCGGTCAGTGGAGCGTCGCGGCCGGCACCCGGGCCCTCGGGGCAGCATTCGGCCTGTCCCCCGAGGTCCTGGACGATCCTCTCTCGATGCACACGCAGGACGCCGACGCGATCATGGCTGCGGTGCAGGCGGATCCGTCGCTGCGCTGGAAACTCGTCTCGCGCGGATTCTGGGTCAACGGAGTCTCGGACATCCGGGAACTGTTCGCGGCACTGAACGAGTACACGCTCGACGAGGTCGGGGAACGCATCTCGTGCCCGGTCGTGGTGACGGCGGCCGAGAGCGATGCCCTCGCACGCGGTGCGGGAACATTCGGAGATCGGCTCGGCGACACGGTGACTCTCATCCCGTTCACCGACGCCGAGGGTGCGGGTGGGCATTGCGAGATGGGCAACCGCACCCTCCTCAACAGGCGGGTTCTCGATCGGCTCGACGAACTCCTGGCCCGCACGCCCTGACGATCAGCGGTCGGGCCAGCCCGTGTACGCCTCCGCGAGATACTGCTGCCCGTACCGGGAACCGACGACCCCGGCGAGTTCACCCAGCGCCCGCTTGTTCTCGAACGACGTTGCGTCCTCACGGGTGTGGAGCATCGAGGTCATCCAGTACGAGAAGTTCTGCGCCTTCCACACGCGCTGCAGCGCCGTGTCGCTGTAGGCGTCGAGCAGGTCGGACGAGCCGGTGGAGAAGAACGAGTCGAGCGCGCGGAAGAGCACCCGGACGTCGGCCAGGGCGAGGTTGAGTCCCTTGGCACCGGTCGGCGGAACGGTGTGGCCGGCATCGCCTGCCAGGAAGAGGTTTCCGTGCCGCATCGGTTCGCACACGTACGAACGGAAGGGCAGGACCATCTGCTCGAAGATCCGGCCGCGCTTCAGTTCGAAACCGTCGGGGCCGTCGACACGCCGCTGCAGTTCGTCCCAGATCCGGTCCTCGCTCCACGCCGACGCGTCCTCGGACGGATCGCACTGGAAGTACATCCGCTGCACCGACTCGTTGCGCTGGCTGATGAGGGCGAATCCGTGATCCGAACGCGCATAGATCAACTCTGGCGCACTCGGCGGAGCCTCGGTGAGGATCCCGAACCATGCGAAGGGGTACTCGATGAAGTGATCGGTACGGACGTCCCCCGGAATCGCCTTGCGGCAGATGCTCTGTGATCCGTCGGCTCCGACGAGGAATCGGCACCGGATCTCGACCGGCGTGCCGTCGGATTCGGTGAACCGGATCTTGGGTGTGTCGGTGGTGATGTCGAGAACCTCTGTGTCGCAAACGCTGTAGCGCACATCGCCACCGTCGCGTTCGCGCGAGGCGGCCAGGTCGACGAAAACCTCGTTCTGCGGATACAACCACACCGACTCACCCACGAGGTCCCGGAAATCGATGCGGTGGCTCTCGCCTCCGAAGCGCAGATCGATGCCGTCGTGGCGGTGCCCTTCGTTCAGGACACGGGTGTCGACTCCGCTCTCGGTGAGCAGCGACACCGAGCCGTGCTCGAGGATGCCCGCACGGTGGGTGGTCCGGATGGTCTCGTGATCACGCTTCTCGACGACGATATTGTCGATCCCCGCCTTCGCGAGGAGGTGGGAGAGAATGAGACCTGCCGGGCCGCCGCCGACGATGCCGACCTCGGTGCTGACGACCGTACGGGTTGCGTTCATGTGTTCGTCCTTCGCTGCGCGTATCCGATTCGCGTCCCGTCGAGTGTCGTGCGCGTCACCCACCGCACACGTCGTCTTCTCGTTCAATGAGAAAACGGTCGGGTCAGTCCGGCGGTCGCTCACCCACTCCGCGCGCGATACCGCGGGCCGCGGCCATGAGGACGGGCACGACGGCCTGCTGCCGGGACGCGCCGGTGGGGACCACCACGCCGAGCGCCGCCAGGGCATGACCCGACCGCGTGAGGACGGGGACCGCGATGCCCGTGGTGCCCTCGTCGAGCACACCGTCGAAGCGCGCATAGCCCCGTCGGCGGACCTCCGCGAGCGCGCGCCGGAAATCTCTCGTCGTCGCAGCGAACCGCCTCTCCACTTCGGGATGTCGTCGCCGATAGGACTCCTGCACCTCCGCAGGCGAGAACGCGAGCATCGACATGCCCAGCGACGTGTCGTGGACGGGGAGCCGGCGCGCGACCGACGCCTGGTTGACCACCGAATCGGATGCCGACAGCCGTTCGAGGACGAGAACCTCGTCGTCCTGCAGGACCGCGAGCTGGGTGTGCTGGTGCACCACCGACTGCACGTCCTGCAGGAAGGGCAGTGCCGCCTCCCGCAGATCGCGCGCGGGTGCGCTGCGCGCGACGAGTTCCCACAGGCGCAGACCGAGCCGCACCCGCCCGTCGTCGTCCCGGGTGAGCAGACCGTGCTGCACCAACTCGCCGACGAGCCGATAGGCCGTGGCCTGCGGGATGCCGGACCTGCGGGCAAGACTCCCGACGGTCAGGCGGGGCTGGGTGTCGTCGAACGACTCGAGGATGCGAACGACGCGATCGAGCATCGAGTCACCGGACGGCGAGTTGGCCATGCCGCCATTGTTGCGTGTCCGATCCGGACGGCCTCACCACCCGGATCCGTGGACGGCTTCGACATCTGTCAATATAGACGTGTGTCGAATCAAGATCTCGTGAGTGACGACGCGTGTTGCTCTCCGCTCGTGCGCGAACCCCTGACGGGCGATCGCGCCGTCGGCCTCGCCCGGATGTTCAAGGCCCTCGGCGATCCGGTGCGTCTGCGGTTGCTGTCGCTCGTCGCGAGTCATGCCGGCGGTGAGGCGTGCGTATGCGACATCTCGGGATCGTTCGATCTGTCCCAACCGACGATCTCGCACCACCTCAGAGTTCTGCGCGAGGCAGGCCTGCTCGAGTGCGAGCGTCGCGGCACCTGGGTGTACTACTGGGTGGTTCCGGCTGCACTACGGCAACTCTCCGATGTACTCGGGATCGAGTCGATCGAGGTACCCGCATGAGTGAGCGAACTGCGGTGGACACTCCCGTGATGGGCAGGATGTCGACACTCGACCGCTTCCTTCCCGTGTGGATCGGCACCGCCATCGTCGTCGGCCTGCTGCTCGGCCGCACGATTCCCGGACTCGGAGAAGCCCTGGGTTTCATCGAGATCGACGGGATCTCGCTGCCGATCGCCCTCGGCTTGCTGATCATGATGTACCCGGTGCTGGCGAAGGTGCGCTACGACCGTCTCGACACGGTCACCGGCGACCGCACCCTGTTGATCTCGTCGCTGATCCTCAACTGGATCGTCGGTCCCGCACTGATGTTCGCGCTCGCGTGGCTGATGTTGCCGGATCTGCCCGAATACCGCACCGGTCTGATCATCGTCGGCCTCGCGCGCTGCATCGCGATGGTGATCATCTGGAACGACCTCGCGTGCGGCGACCGGGAAGCCGCAGCCGTGCTGGTCGCGATCAACTCGGTCTTCCAGGTGATCATGTTCGCCGCTCTCGGCTGGTTCTACCTGTCGGTGCTGCCCGGATGGCTCGGCCTCGAGCAGACCGGTCTCGACGTCTCCCCGTGGGAGATCGCGAAATCCGTGCTGATCTTCCTCGGGATCCCGCTCGTCGCCGGTTTCCTCACTCGTCGATTCGGCGAGAAGGCCAAGGGCCGCAGCTGGTACGAGCAGACCTTCCTGCCGCGCATCGGACCGTGGGCGCTGTACGGACTGCTGTTCACCATCGTGGTCCTGTTCGCGCTGCAGGGTGAACAGATCACCTCGCGACCACTCGACGTCGTACGCATCGCGCTGCCCCTGCTGGCGTACTTCGCGATCATGTGGGGGAGCGGGTATCTGTTCGGCGCTGCAGTAGGACTCGGCTACGAACGCACCACCACACTCGCCTTCACCGCCGCGGGCAACAACTTCGAGCTCGCCATCGCCGTCGCGATCGGCACGTTCGGGGTCGCGTCCGGGCAGGCACTGGCGGGAGTCGTCGGCCCCCTCATCGAAGTGCCCGTCCTCGTCGCACTCGTGTACGTGGCTCTGGCTCTGCGCACACGTTTCGCCGCACGCGCCGGAGGTGCGTCGTGACCACGGTCCCGTCGGTGTTGTTCGTGTGTGTGCACAATGCCGGTCGGTCCCAGATGGCCGCCGGGTTCCTGAGCCGTCTCGCGGGGGACCGCATCACAGTCCGTTCCGCCGGGTCCGCACCCGCCGAGGAGGTGAACCCTGCTGCGGTCGCGGCGATGGCCGAGGTCGGAATCGACATCTCCGGCGAGAACCCGAAGATCCTCACCGCCGACGCCGTGCAGGCCTCCGACGTCGTGATCACGATGGGATGCGGCGACACCTGCCCGGTATTCCCCGGTACGTCCTACCGGGACTGGGTGCTCGACGACCCGGCCGGACGAGGAATCGACGCCGTGCGTCCGATCCGTGACGAGATCCGGGCGAAGGTCGAGGCGTTGATCGCCGAACTGACGTCGCCGGCATGATCGAGTTCGGTAACCGCATCCACCGGGTACCCACAGGCCTGTCACGCCGGGCGTCCGCGTAGGGCGCTCGGTGTGGACGAAGTCGTCCCCGACATGCTCCGGACACCGCGTTGCACGTCGTCGCAGGTCCGGTAGCGTTCCGAGACGACTCGTAATCGCGTGTCGGTCGATCGGCTCGGTGCAGCCGAACTGTGGGAGGTTCCCGTGGCTGGTGGTCTCGTCGCCCTTCTGGACGACGTCGCGGTACTTGCGAAGGCAGCCGCGGCATCCATAGACGACATCGGCGCCGCAGCCGGCAGGGCGAGCGTCAAGGCAGCGGGCGTGGTGGTCGACGACACGGCCGTCACCCCCCGCTACGTGCACGGGTTCACCCCCGATCGCGAACTGCCGATCATCCGCAAGATCGCGATCGGGTCGATCCGCAACAAGCTCCTGATCATCCTGCCGGTCGCGATGATCCTGAGTCAGTTCCTCCCGCAGGCCCTGCCGTATCTGCTCATCGCCGGTGGTCTGTTCCTCTGCTACGAGGGCGCCGAGAAGGTCTACGAAGCGCTCACCGGCGGCCACCACGAAGAAGAGGCCACCGCAGCGGAGAAGGGTCCCGAGTTCGAGAAGGCCATGATCGGCGGCGCGATCCGCACCGACCTGATCCTGTCCGCCGAGATCATGGTGATCTCGCTGGCCTCGGTCGAGGACGAACCCTTCCTGACCCGCCTGCTCGTCCTCATCGTCGTCGCCGTCCTCATTACCGTCCTGGTGTACGGCGTGGTCGCCCTGATCGTGAAGATGGATGACGTCGGCCTGGCGCTCGCGAAACGGAAGTCCACTTTCGCTCAGCGCGTCGGTCGCGGTCTCGTGACGGCGATGCCGAAGCTGATGACCGTTCTCACCGTGGTCGGCATCGCCGCCATGCTGTGGGTCGGTGGGCACATCCTGCTCGTCAACGTCGGCGAGGCCGGATTCCATTGGCCTGCGGATCGTCTGCACGATCTCGAGCACTGGTTCGGCGAGCTCGTGCACGGCGGATTCGGCGGCGTGCTGTCGTGGACCGCGGGGACCGTGGCATCCGCTCTGGTGGGCCTGGTCGTCGGTGCGATCGTCGTGCTGATCATGCACCTGATCCCGCGGCGGAAGAAGGCCGACGCCGCGCACTGACGCCGCCGGATCCCCCGGACGGGTCACTCCGAGGCGTTTCTCCGGACCGCCTGCGCGAACGCCCGCATGAGACCCGGATCCTTGACGCCGCGCTCGGCCTCGATGCCGCTGGAGACGTCGACACCCCACGCCCCGGACGTGGAAAGTGCCCTCTCGACGTTGTCGGGGTTCAGCCCGCCCGCAAGGACCCACCGGCCGGACGGCAGGGCACTGCGGTCCTGCCAGTCCCATGTCTTCCCGGCACCGGCGACTGCGCCGTCGACGAGCAACAGGTCGGCGCCGAAGTCCTCCGACAGCGCCTCGGCTCCTCCGGTGTTGATCGCGCGGATCACCGTGAATCCCGCGTCGTGCAGCACGCGCACGTCGTCGGGCGATCGCAGGTCGTGCACCTGGACGTGATCGAGATTCGCAGCCCGGGCCGTCGCAATGATCTCGTCGAGGGACGCATTCACATAGACGCCGACGGCGAGTGTTCCCGCCGGCACGCGGGTGCGGAGCGTCGCGGCCCGGTCGGGAGAGATGCGACGAGGGCTCTTCACGAGGACGAAACCGACCGCGTCGACGCCCAGTTCGACGGCGAGATCGACCGTCGCCTCGTCCTGCAGTCCGCACATCTTAATGAACGTCATCACTACCTTCCTCGCCGCTTCTCCATCTCGAGGATATGTCTGCGACCGTCAGCGGCAGCAGTTCGGATCCAGGACGACCCTGAGCGCCTCGAGGGACTCGGAGCGGGCACGGTGATAGACGTTCATCCCGCGTCGTTCGGATTCGACCATGCCCGCCTTGCGCAGTTGCCCGAGGTGATGGCTCACCGTGGATTCCGCCAGATCCACACCGGCGGCGAGATCGCACGTGCACACCGCACCTTCGTCGGCGGTGAGCAGGATCGACATGAGCTTGATGCGCACCGGGTCGGCCAGGGCCTTCAGCCGCAACGCGACCTCGAGGGCGGCGTCGTCGCTCATCGGCGCGGCCGATACCGGCTCGCAGCAGATCGGAGCGCGGACATCGATCACGGGTAGAGCTTTCGGCATGATTCGAGCCTAACTACCTTCTTGACATATGTCGAAATGCAGGAGCATCCTGTGAGAGGTAATTCGATATATGTCACACAGGTGGAGGCAGTCATGTCACGCATCCAGTTCGCCCTCAACGTCGAGGACCTGTCCGAAGCGGTCGCCTTCTATACGGCACTGTTCGGCACCGAGCCGGCCAAGCTCGAACCGGGCTACGCCAACTTCGCGATCGCCGATCCACCGTTGAAGCTGGTGCTGTTCGAGAACCCGGGCAAGGGCGGCACGATCAACCACCTCGGGGTCGAGGTCGACTCGTCCGAGAAGGTGCACACCGAGATCGCCCGCTTGACCGAGGCGGGCCTGTTCGCCGACGAGGAGATCGGCACGACCTGTTGCTACGCCACTCAGGACAAGGCGTGGGTCACCGGGCCGGCAGGGGAGAAGTGGGAGGTGTACACCGTCCTCGCAGATTCGGAGACCTTCGGGTCGAGCCCGCAGCATCTCGACAGCCCGCGAGAGACCGGCGACGTGGCGTGCTGCACCGCGGGCACGGCAGACGAGCGCCAGAACGAACCTTCGACGACAGGAGCCGCACCTACCTGCTGCTGAACGTCTTTCGCCGAAGGTTCCACGTCCTCGGGACACGATCTGTCGCCCCGCCGCCGGGCGGGGCGACGACTCGTATCAGCCGCGCGCCATGTCCACGAACCGCGACAGGTGCAGCTGGTGGGCAACGGTGATGGTCGCGGTCGGGCCGTTACGGTGCTTGCCGACGATGAGGTCGGCCTCGCCACCACGCGGGTCGTCGCGCTCGAACGCGTCGGGGCGGTGCAGCAGGATGACCATGTCGGCGTCCTGCTCGAGGCTGTTGTGCACCGCGATGCCGTCGGCGACGAAATTGTGTGTGCCGGGCACCGTTCCGTCGTAGACGTCCTGCTCGCCGAGACTCGTGACGGAGACGATCTCGTCCCAGAACACGTTGTTGGTGGCGACCATGTCGATGTCGGCCGTGTCGAGGACATCGGCGACCCGGGCGAGCCGCGAGCGTGCACCCTCGGTGGTGCGCGGGGTGGCGGACGCGACCGGCCCGATCGGAGCGAGCTGCTCGACGGCGAGCAATTCGCCGAGCTCGGCTTCGATCTCGGGGGTGACGGTGTCGGGGCTGTGCTTGACGAGCTTCGGTCCGAGCTGCGCCAGGACCCACTGCGCCGCGGTTCCGTGCTTGCCCACGTCGTGGAGGAAGACCGCCTGGTTCTCCGCCCCGGTGACCGTGAGGTCACAGCCCTCGCCGGCATCGGTGATCCGCGCGAACACGCCGATGCGCAGGAGCAGGCGCGCGAGGTCGTCGGCGAGACGACGATCCGCCGACCGGTAGCGGACGACGGCGGCGGCAGCGCCTGCGTCCCATGCGACCTCACCGCTGTCTTCCCAGATGTGGCAGACGAGCTCGGCGACCTGCTCCTTGGGGAGCGAGAACGCGCGGGTGGGGATCAGTCGGCCGGCCACGGCGGTGTCCGCGAGAGCTGCCACCTCGTCGTCGGATGCGGGTATCACGTCGAGGGGTGCGGGCACCGCACGCGGCACTGCGACACGCTCACCGGCGACCAACTCGCCCAACGGCATCCAGCCGTCGATGGTGAGGAAGGGATGGTTCGCGGTGGCTTCGACACGACGCCCCGAGGCAAGCTCCAACCGGAAGACTTCCTTACGGCCGCTGGGGAAGACCTTCACCATAGGCCGGACGACCATCCGCATGCGTTCGTCGAGCGACCACACGAGGGGCTGTTCGCCCGACTCGAGCAGCTCGCCGAGCGTGACCTCGGCACCGGTGTCGGCGCGCATGATGCGCGTGGACGCCGGCAGGCAGCCCGACTCACGGAGGTCGGAGACCTGCGGCCGCTTGTCGGTGCGCTGCTCGGGACCACGGTTGAGCTGACACACCGCGACGACCGGAACCTCGAGTTCCTTCGCGAGAAGCTTGAGGCTACGCGAGAATTCGGAGACCTCCTGCTGACGCGACTCGACCTTCTTGCCGGACGACATGAGCTGCAGGTAGTCGATGACGATGAGACGGATGTCGTGTTTCTGCTTGAGCCGCCGCGCTTTTGCGCGGATCTCCATCATCGTGAGGTTCGGCGAGTCGTCGATGAACAACGGCGCTTCGCTGATCTCGCTCATGCGACGGGCGAGACGCGTCCAGTCGTCGTCGGTCATCCGTCCGGATCGCATGTCGCCGAGCTTGATCTTCGCCTCCGCGGACAGCAGACGCATGACGATCTCGGTCTTGCCCATCTCGAGCGAGAAGATGACCGACGCCATGCCGTGCTTGATGGAACACGACCGCATGAAATCCATGCTCAGCGTGGAGTTGTGCGTGGGCACCATCGCGCGACCCGCGAGGTACATGTGGTCGCCGTCGACCTCGACGCACCGCACCGGGACCGAGGGGACCGGGCGGACGGCGACGATGCGGCGTTCGCGCGGCACGGTGGCGCGGCATTCCTTGTGCCGCACGGCCTTGCTGGGCAGGACGAAGACGTCGTCGTCGGCAGTGAAGGCGATCTCGGTGCCGTCGAGCACCGGTGCGTAACCGAGGCCCGACAGGAGTTCGGCGACGCCCTGCGTCAGTCGCTCGGACGAGCCGACGAACCGGATGGTGCCGTCGTGGTCGATCTCTCCACCGGCGTCGAGCAGACCCGCGAGGAGCTCGCGACGCTGCGGTTCGGATGCCCGCTGGTATTCGGCGGGGATGTGGGCGCCGAGCGCGACGAGGGCGCTCGTGAAACCACCTTCGCCGTCGATACGCATGTGCAGTTCGGGATCGGACGACGGGCCGCCGAGCCACGCACCGAGCGTGAAGGGGGAGACGGGCAGCTCGGTTGCCGGGAACGACAGTGCCTCGGTGTTCGCGACGGTGTGCCCGGCGTCGGCGGTGGCGGCGAGTTCGCCCGTGGTGCGGATCGCGCCGTCGCCGGTGCGCCACTGGTGCTGCTCGTCGGCGACGATCACGGTGCCGTCGGAGAACACGACGTCGAAGCACGGACGGCCGTGCATGACCTCGGTGGCGGCGAGGACGCGGACGGGGCGGCCGTCGGCGCCGAGGAGTTCGTCGCCCACACCGACCTCGCCCATCGTGGTCCAGCCGGTGGGGGTGGGCAGGGGAGTGTCGAGCGCGAGGGCCTTACCCACACCGGGACGCGCGGCGACGATGATCATCTGGCCGGCGTGCAGCCCGTTGGTGAGCTCGTCGAGTTCGGCGAAGCCGGTGGGCACGCCGAGGGAGATACCGCCGCGGCTGGCGATGGAGTCGATCTCGTCCATCGTGGGCTGCAGGAGTTCTTCGAGCGGCACGAAGTCTTCGGTGGTGCGTCGTTCGGCGACCTCGAAGACCTCCGCCTGCGCGCGGTCGACGATCTCGGCGACGTCCTGGCCGTCGGCGCCGGCGTAGCCGTACTGGACGATGCGCGTGCCCGCCTCGACGAGACGACGCAGGACGGCCTTCTCGGCGACGATCTCGGCGTAGTAGCCGGCATTGGCCGCGGTGGGGACGGTCTGGGTGAGCGTGACGAGATAGGCGGCTCCGCCGAGACGCTTGAGTTCGCCGCGCCGGTCGAGCTCGGCCGACACGGTGACCGGGTCGGCGGGTTCGCCACGGCTGTAGAGATCGAGGATCGCGTCGTACACGGCCTGGTGGGCCGGACGGTAGAAGTCGCCGGGCCTCAGCACTTCGAGGACGTCGGCGATGGCGTCCTTGCTCAGCAGCATGCCGCCGAGCACGGACTGCTCGGCCACGAGATCCTGAGGGGGCTGTCGACCGAAGTCTCCACTCGGTTCCTCGGGAGGTCCCGAATATTCGGGATTTCCACGATCGTCAACGACGGCCACTGCAGTGCCTGCCTTCCTCCACATGTCCCCGTCCGGCGCGCTGTGCTCCGGCGGATACCTGCACGCACTCCCGGTGTCGGTACCCGGGGTTTCGTGTCCGGTTCTACTCGCCCCTACCGACATCCTGTGTGTGGAGTCGTGCGCCCGACGTTAGGGATCCGGATGACCCGCCACAACTCGGGTTGTGCACACAGTTGGGGATGAATTGTGGAAAGAGGAGGACAGCCTTGTGCACCGGATGTGTACAACCTGGGGACAACACATCTCACATCTCCCATAACTGCAGGTAGGAACGGAAAAATGCCTGTTCACACCTGTGGAGAAAAAGAATTTCGGCGTGTCGGAGGGCCGGGCGTGTTCACCCATTCGTTCCCCGAACGACATTCCGAGGAGTCACAACGGTGTGGTTTACCCCCCGGTTTATCCACAGGCTGTGCACAGACGACGAGGAGCCCCACGCCGACCAGGCGCGGGGCTCCTCGGGGCCGGAATCAGGCAGCCACGACGTTCAGCGTGAACTTCGCGGTGACGTCCGGGTGCAGCTTCACGACGATCTGGTGCTTGCCGGTCGCCTTGATGTGAGCCTTGGGCAGCTCGACGATGCGCTTGTCGACAACCGGGCCACCGGCAGCCTTGAGAGCACCGGCGACATCGGCAGCGGTGACCGAGCCGAACAGCTTGCCCGAGTCGCTCGAGGTCTTGACGCTCAGCGAGACGTCCTCGAGGCTTTCGATGGCGGCCTTGAGCTCCTGGGCGTGCTCGAGGCCACGCACGGCGCGAGCCTCCTGAGCACGGCGGATGCCCTCGACCTGCTTCTGGGCACCGCGGGTGGCGACGATCGCCAGGCCGCGGGGCAGCAGGTAGTTGCGGCCGTAGCCGTCCTTGACCTCAACGGTGTCGCCAGGCGCACCGAGGTTGTCCACGTCAGCAGTAAGGATGAGCTTCATCGTGTCCCTCCCTTTCCTCAGCGAGTCGTCGAGACGTAAGGGAGCAGAGCCACCTCACGAGAGTTCTTGACAGCAACAGCGACGTCGCGCTGGTGCTGCACGCAGTTGCCGGTGACGCGGCGAGCGCGGATCTTGCCGCGATCGCTGACGTACTTGCGCAGCAGCGTCGTGTCCTTGTAATCGATCTGCACGTTCTTTTCCTTGCAGAAGGTGCAGACCTTCTTCTTCAAAACCTTCTCGCGCGCGGGCGACTTAGGCATGGTCGTTCTCCGTAATTTTGGATGTTCCGATCGAGGTCGGATCAGAACGGAGGCTCGTCGTCCCCGGAACCGCCGAAGGAGCCCGACTGCGGGGCGTCGCCCCACGGGTCGTCTCCGCCGACGTTCGTGTTCTGAGCGGGACGGCCACCGCCCGATCCACCGGAGGAACCACCGAAGCCTCCGCCACCGCCACCGCGACCGGCCTTGGTGACCTTGGCCGTGGCGTAACGGAGCGAGGGGCCGATCTCGTCGACCTCGAGCTCCACGACAGTGCGCTTCTCGCCTTCACGCGTCTCGTAGCTGCGCTGCTTGAGCCGGCCCTGCACGATCACACGCGAGCCGCGAGTCAAGCTCTCGGCCACGTTCTCCGCTGCCTCACGCCAGATGTTGCAGCGCAGGAACAGAGCCTCGCCGTCCTTCCATTCGTTGGACTGACGGTCGAACACGCGGGGCGTGGATGCGACGGTGAAGTTCGCAACCGCAGCACCCGCGGGGGTGAAACGCAGTTCGGGGTCGGCGGTCAGATTGCCGACCACGGTGATGACGGTGTCGCCTGCCATGTGGTTCCTCCTGCAGTGTGGGGAGTCCTGATGCGCCAGAGCCTACGGCCCGGCGCCGACAGGCTCACTTGCCGTGGCGCAGAACCTTGGTGCGGAGCACCGACTCGTTCAGGCCGAGCTGGCGATCCAGCTCTGCAACGGCAGCAGGCGTCGCGCTGATGTCGATCACCGCGTAGATGCCTTCGCTGTTCTTGGCGATCTCGTAGGCGAGACGGCGCTTACCCCACACGTCGACCTTGTCGACCTTGCCGCCTTCCTGGCGAATGACGTTGAGGAACGTCTCCAGCGAGGGAGCGACGGTGCGCTCGTCCAGGCTGGGGTCCAGGATGATCATCAATTCGTAATGACGCATAAGACCTCATCACCTCCTATGGACTGTGAACGGTCACGGACGTTCCGTGACAGGAGGGTCGTTGCGTCAGCAACCCATGAAGGGTACACGACGGCCCGGCGACCAGCGAAATCGCCGACCGTCGCGGGCAGGGGATTTGTCCTAGGGTGAGGGCATGCGCACGAGCTCCGGGACCGTCTCGCTCGTCGCCGTCCTGACGTGCGCGGTGATGATGTGCTTCGGCTACCTGAACAAGGCCCGGTGCGCCGGCCCCACCTTCGACGCCGAGGGCCGCACGCTGCGGTTCGAGGACATCAAGGACGCCGACGTCTGCTATTCCGACATCCAGCAGCTGTGGATCGGCCGCGGCATCAACCTCCACGTCTTCCCCTTCGTCGACGGGGGCATCACCTCGTCGGGGGCACTGACCGGAGGCACCGTCGAATATCCCGTGCTCAGCGGGGTGCTCATGTGGATCGGAGCGATCGGTGCCCACACCGACGCGGAGTTCCTCCTGCAGTCGGCGCTGTTGCTCGCCCCCTTCGGGCTGATCACCGCGTGGTTGCTCGCCCGGATGGCGGGATGGGCGGCGCTGTTGTGGTCGCTCACTCCGCCGATCGTGCTCTACGCCTTCCTCAACTGGGACCTGCCGGTCGTGGCGGTCACCGTCGCCGCCGTCGCGGTGCTGACGATCGAACGCTGGTCGCTGCGGACCCGCGGAGTGGTCGCCGCGCTACTGCTGGGCGTGGGCTTCTGTCTCAAGCTCTATCCGGGCATCTTCGTGCTGCCGCTCATCGCCTACGTCCTCACCGGCGGGAGCTCACCCGACCGGAAGCGGGACGTCCCCGGCGCCCTCGCCGTCGCGGGCACGGCGGCGGCGACGGTCGCCGCGATCAACCTGCCCTTCGCGATCCTCGGCTACGAGGGCTGGCGGGCGTCGTTCGCCTTCCAGCAGAACCGGGAAGCGGACGGGACCAGCAATTCGATCTGGTACTGGGGTCTGCGGCCGTTGATGGGCGGCTACCAGGAATACGAGAACACCCCCCAGTACAACGACCTCGTCGCCCAGCTGTCGCCGACGCTGATCGCGCTGTCGTTCGCGCTCGCACTGTGGCTCGGATGGCGCCGATACCTCCGCGACGGCATCTATCCTTGGCTCGGTACCGGTGCCGCGATGCTGTGCGGGTTCATGCTCTTCCACAAGGTGCACTCACCGCAGTACACGCTGTGGCTGCTGCCGCTGCTGATCCTGCTGCGCGTGCCGTGGGGGCTCGTCGCCGCCTATCTCCTCGCCGATCTCGCCATCGGCATCGGCATCTTCCGGTGGTTCGCCGCGACCGCCGGCGAAGCGGACATGGCCGTGCCGCTCACCCTCGTCCACATCGGGGTGTGGGGACGCGCGGTCCTGCTGGTCGTGCTGTTCTTCGTCTTCCTGCGCGTCCCACCCAGAACTCCGTGGCAGAAGACGGAACGGACGGACTACGCTCGCCGTCCGACGACGACCGGGAGAACGCGATGAACGACAACTGGACGGAACATCCCCTCCTCGAGGGTCCCCGGATCCGACTCGAGCCCCTCGACGACGCGCACGCCGAAGGACTGCTGAAGGCCGCCGACGATCCCGACACGATCTTCGCCTGGACGCACCTCGTGATCCGCGACCTCGACGACGCGCGCACGTTCGTGCGCCAGGCCGTGGCCGATCCGTCCCGGCTGCCCTACGCGATCGTCGACAAGGCGACCGGTGAGGTGCTGGGGTCGACGTCCTACTACCTCCTCGAACCGGCCCACCGCACACTGGTGATCGGCTACACCTGGCTGTCGACCCGAGTGCAGCGGACCCACGTGAACAGCGAGTCGAAACTGCTTCTGCTGCAGCGCGCCTTCGACGACCTCGGGGCCGTACGCGTGACCTGGCACGCCGACGAACGCAACACCCGTTCACGCGACGCCCTGCGCCGGCTCGGCGCCACCGAGGAGGGTCTGCTCCGCAAGCACCGCAGGCGCCGTGACGGCAGCTGGCGGACCACCGCCCTGTTCTCCCTCACGGACGACGAATGGCCCGGGGTGCGCGCCCGGCTCGAGGAGCGCCCGGTGCGATGAGGACGAGGCGCGCGCTCGCAGCCCCCATGGCGATCGCCGTGGGCGCGGTCGCGGTGTGCGCCGCGGTGGCGTGGGCCGACCCGACCACGCCGGGCGGGATCATTCCGCCGTGCCCCACCTACTCGCTGTTCGGAATCCTCTGTCCCGGTTGCGGTTCGTCACGGATGCTGTACTCGCTCGTCCATCTCGACGTACCGGCAGCGTTGCACTACAACGCCCTCGGTCTCGTCGCGCTGGGCGTGCTGACCGTGGTCTTCGGTCTGTGGACGTGGAGCAGGGTGCGGGGCACACCGATGCCGCGGTGGACACGATACCGGTGGGCCCCGCACCTCGTGCTGGTCCTGACGGCGGTGTGGTTCGTCGTGCGCAACATCCCGGTCGCGCCGTTCACCGCCCTACGGATCTGACCGTCAGAGGATCGGGCAGTTGACCGTGTACTCCCACGCCGTCCCGGGCTCACCGGTCACTCGGACGAGAACCGAGGACGCACTCCCGGCCGGCACGTTCACCACAGCCGATCCGGTGCCTTCGTTGATGCTGTCACCGATACGACCGGTGTCGTGGATCTGGGAACCACCGTAGAACACCTGGATTCGGTCGGGAACGTCGAAGGTCTCCCAGTCCAGCAGGAACGACGTGGGACCACTGCGACCCAGCTCGTGGTAGGTGCTGGTGACACCTTCCCCTCCGGACTGCCGCGACTGGTCGCACTTCTGCGTCGTCGGCAGCGACGACCCGTTGCCCAGGATCGCACTGCCGAGATCGATCGCGCGCCCGCCCAGATCCACCACGCTGCCGGGCAGTTCGGACACGCTGCCGGGCAGATCGGCGACACTGCCCGGCAGATCGTTGCTGCCGGCGCTGCCGGTGGGAGCGGCCGAAGCGGCAACGGGCGCACCGAATGCGACCGCCGCCACCGTGGCGGCCGTCAGAACCACGCGCAGACCCGACCTGCGAATACGAGACATGCTTCCTCCGATGATCGATGCGTTGAATCCCCCACCTGGACATTCCCACACCGCGCGGCGCGTGCGTATCCTGCAATCGGATGAATCCGGCTCGGTCGGAACATCTTCCGATCCTCCCGATTCATGCCGTGTCGCCGCACGGCGGCCGGAAGGGCACGCCCGGCAGGTGCCGTTCCCATTCGTCCTCGGTCACCGGAGTCCCGACCGTGGAACACAGTGTCGCCGCGACGGTCTCGGGATCGAGTTGCCACAGCCGCACGGAAAGGTCCGGACCGCCTCCGACGAGCACCGCTCCGTCGTGCGCGAAGGTGGCGTCGTAGACACGGCTTCCGTAAGCGGTGAGCACCGCGTGGGTGATGGGGGAGTCCGGTCGGGTGACGTCCCAGATCCACGCCGACCCGTCGCCGACGCCCGCCGCGAGACGATCCCCGTCGGGGGAGAAGTGCAGCGAGTACACCGCGTCCGCCGGCCCGGTGATCCGTGCCAGTTCGCGTGGGGCGGCAGGCTCCGCGACATCCCACAGGCGCACACTGCGGTCGGTGCTCGCCGCGGCCAGGATCGTTCCGTCGCCACCGAACGCGACCGTCTGCGCCTGACTCTCGAATCCGGACGACTCGGAGATCCGAGTCGGGTCGGTGGGATCGGAAGGATCCCACAGTTCGACGAGACCGCCGGCACTCGCTACAGCCACGATGTCGGCAGTGGGATGCCACGACAGCATGTACGGATAGTTGTCGGCTTCGAAGGTGCCGACGACACGCGGAGCAGCGAGATCGGAGGCGCCGACGATCGCGACTTTCGCGTTCCCCGTCGCCGTTACCGCCACGACGGGTCGGTCGGGAGCGAACTCGACCACTCCGACGACACCGTGACGACGCCCTCGGTTGTCCCGGCGAACTGCGGCGCTGCAGGGTCCGCCAGATCCACAGGTGCACGGACCCGCCGGATGTTCCTGCTGCAGCGAGTGATCCGGTCTTCGACAGTGCCGCGGCACCGCTGAACCGATCCTCGACGGATGGGCTCAGAGACGGCAGTTCCACCGCCGCAACGGTATCGGCGATGTCCCACAGCGGCAAACCATTCGACCGTCCTCCGCCGCCCGAGTTGGCTCCTTTCGTTAGTGCGTGAGTGAGGACCCCGAAATCCGTTCGAGCAGTCCTTGTAGGTCGGCGTCGACCTGCGGTGGGAAGATGTGTCGGGTGCCGTTGATCGCGATGGTCGCCGACCGCAGCGGACGCAGCAGTTTGACGACCTTGACGATCGCGAGACCGCTGCGTTCCTGCACCACCCGGGAGACCGCCAATGCCGCGAACACCACCGTCAGGTGCGCCTCGATCGCATCGCGGGTGCGGTGGAAGATCGGCCGGGCCCGCAGATCCGTCTTCGACATCCGGAACGACTGTTCGACATGCCACAACTCGTGATACTTGCCGATGATCTCGCTCGGATCCATCAGGGAGACAAGAAGGTTGGTGACGTAGCCTTTCAGGCCGACGAGCATCCTGGCGCGTTCGAGCGAGGCAGTGTCCAGCCGCCGGCCCTTCGCGGTGACTGTCACAAACCGTGCGGACTTCGGCGCGGCGTCCCCGTCGACTACGGCCCGGGTGCGGGCTTCCTGGGCCGCCCGGCGACAACGGGCGTGGCCCGGATGTGCATGTTCATGTTCGCCTACGAACCCGATGGTCGGTGCTCGGGCTGAGAACTCCGCTCGGCCGATGCCGGGGTGGGTCGTGCCGGTGGGTCGAGGCAGTTGTCGCTGTGCCGGGATTCCTGGGTGCGTTCCTGAATCAGGGGGCGACGTCGATGACCACACGGACCGGGTCATCGAGGGCGTACACCGCGAAGGGCAGGGCCGCATCGGTGTGAGAATGGTTGAGAATTCCTGTCGTGCAGAGACGTCGAGATATCAAGGGCTCGCCGGCTGGGGCGGGAGCGGCCGCTCGGTGGGCAGCGGTTCGTTCGGGGTCCAGGCGTCGAAGGGCACCTCGAAGGTGACCGTGCCGGCTCGTTCGAAGGTGAAGGTCACCGGGTGGGTCAGGCCGGGGCGGATCGCTTCGGCGGGGAATCGGCCGCGCACCGTCAGAGGTCGATCCGGTGCCGTGGTCGGTCGGAGTTGTTCGATGGGTTCTCCGGCGGCCAGGGAACTGCCGGGCAGAAGTTCGCGTACCTGATCGGAGGCATCGAGTGTCAACTCTCCGGCGGGGGAGTCGATCGAGACGAGCCGGTCGGTCGTGGAGGACTGGTTGACGACGGTGAAGGCCAGGGTGACCTGTCCGTATCGGGGGACGGCAGGATCGGTGGGTTCGACCTCGAAGTACACATTGCGCAGCAGCAGGTCGCCGAGTTCGGCGTTGGTGCCGTTGATGGCGGCCTGCTGGGTATCGGTTTGGGTGATCTGCCCTGCCCCACATGCGACGAGCAGTAGTGTTGTTGATGCGAGAACGATGAGCGACCAGGCGCGGCGACGCGCGGCCGAGATGCGGTGGGTGGGTAGGCGATGTCGTGCAGGGGGTTCCACAGGGTCTCCTTTCGTCGTGATCGACCGGGCGTCGGTTCGGACGTTCGCCGGATCACTGCGCTTTGCGGTAGGCGTGGCGCAGCTGCCAGATCCGGGCGCCGCCGATCACCGCGGCGATCAGCAGTCCCGCCAGAGCTGCGAACAGTAGCGCCACGCCCAGCGGGAGGGTGAAATTCCAGCCGAAGAAGGCAATGGCGGTGCGTTCGGTGTTCTGCAGGATGAACACCAGCAGCGCGATGGTGACCACAGCTCCTACTGTCAGTGCCACCAGCATCCGGCCGGTGCGGGTCGGTTCGACCGCTCCAGCTGCGGGTGCGGTGTGGTCTGCGGACCCGGTGGGGGTTGGGTCGGCGTCACCGGAACGCCGGGCGGGGTGTGAGTTGTGGGTACGCATGATCGGTTTCTCTCTTCATCGGTCCGAAGCAGGCACCAGGGCGATCCCGTGGGTGGTCAGAATGTGCCGAGGGTGCCCTGCCACACGGCCACGAGGAGGTAGATGGCGACAGCGAGGGGATAGTAGGGATTCATCGATGTTCCTCAGCATGCTTTACATGGGCCGCACGGGGCGATGTGACATCACTGCTGCGAGGCAGTGTGAGGGGTCGAGATCTCGAGGGGTGCTCGACATGGGCGCCACGCGCTGTCCGAGGCCAGTTCAGTGCGGTTCGGTGGAGGTGTTCGGCCGTGTGTCGCCGACCGTGGTGTCGCGCTCGGGCCGGTCTGCTGAGGTCGCGCGTACATGCGGTCCAGGTGCAGCTTGATCCATTCGGTGGCCACGGTCCGGGGGAGAAAGAAGTGCGAGTTCATGATCCTGCTCAGCTGGTGGGTTGCGGATACTCGCAGTCCACGGTCGGGTTGATTCCCATGTAGTTCAGGGGTCCGGCCACGATGGTTACGGCGATGGTGCCGACGCTGGCGCAGTTGGTCGAGGCGTCACCGTAGTATCCGCGTTGTCCTGCGGCGACGGCGCCGATGATCAACCAGATCAGTATCAGGAGGCTGAGCAGGCCGGATAGACGGCTTCTGGTTCGCATCGTGTGCTCCTGTCCACGAAAGTGGCGGCATCGCGCACGGTGCTCGGTCCGCCGTCCCAACCCGAGGTGTGCTGTGTGCGGGACTGGGTGCTCGATCCGATCGGCGTTACCCGGCGGGTGCGCCCTCCGATACGCTGTTCGTTGCGGCGAAGCAACTGTTGCGATCTATGGTGCATCGTGAAATCGGCGGTGGATCTTGTGCTTTCGTTTCTACGGTCCACCCTAGTGACGCGGTGGAGGCGTGCCAAGGCAGGAGGGAGGATGTGGGTTGATGGTTATGCGATTGCAATCACTCGGTGCGGTCCGGGTCAATTCGTGCCCGGAATGATCCGTCCCTCTCACGACAGGGCTACCGGTCACGCTCCTCGAGGCCGCAGGCAGAAAGGGTGTGCGCGTAGCGGCGATCGCGGTGACCTCAGCCCAGGCAGCGGCCTGGTTCGCCTCGTCCCGTCCGCCGCCACGTTCGACGAGCCGGAAGGCGAGCGTTGCGGTGATCTCAACTCTGCGCCGGCCGCTCGGACTCAGAGCGTGCTGGGTGTGGGAGGGTGGCCGGGTAGCCGCACCACATGCAAGAAAGAGTTGTCGATCTTGCGGATCACGTCGGCGAACTGATCGAAGTCGACGGGTTTGGTGATGCAGGCGTTGGCGTGCAGCCGGTAACTGCGTAGCAAGTCTTCTTCGGCTGCGGAGGAGGTCAGCCAGCACCTCACGGCCATCGCGGCTGTGGAGATTCAAATCGAGCAGGACCAGATCCGGGCGGAGCGCATCTCTGTACAGGCCCCGTGGCGGTGCAGGAACTGCAAGGCTTGCTCGCCAGTGCGCACCACGTGCACCGCGTTGGTGATCTTGTGGTCGGCAAAAGCGTCCCGGGTCCTCAACTCGTCTTCGGGATCGTCTTCGACAAGCAGAACGACAATGGGATCGGCAGGATCAGTCATCGTGTCTGCCTCCCGGTGGAAAGGACACAGCAGGGTGCACACACTTGGTCGACGGTACGTCACCACCGGCGCAATTGTCCTGGCTGCCCACGCCAGTGAGGATACGAAATCCGGGAATCGCGCGCGCTTGACAGTAGGTCATCCTCAACGGCCGCGGAGCCGAGCGTCCGGCCGTGCCGGCGGATCCTCCCGGCGATCGACCAGATGATTCGGCACACCCAGCGGCTCAGCGTGCCCAGCCCGTGGGGATGCCACAACGTTGCATAGATGTCCCGCAACGCCCCTGCGATGAGTGCCGGGGGGTTCCCCCTGCGCCGAGCGCACTGAGTAACCACGTCATTGCCGTCTACCTCCGGTCCCTATCAGGGGTCGGTTGCACGCGATCGCCTCGTCCTGCTCCGGCCCGGATGTAGAGTTTGCGTCCCGCCGCGCCGGTGAGACCGAACGCGACCGTGCTTGCGGTCAGCACGAGCGTGCCGGCGCCGAGCACGGCGTCGTCGACGCCGAGGCGTTCGGCTTCCATCGTCAGATAGAACAATGCGGATACCCCCACCGGCCCGAACCAGCCGAGATACACCGCGTCGCGCAGCGGTAGATGCAGTGGCCGTCGCAACAACAGTACGACCGGGATCCGCCGCAGAAGCAGGACAGCGACCACCAGGGCGGGTGCCTTCCAGCCCAGCTCGGCCCACTGTTGCCACGGCAGGGCGGCGCCGAGCAGGAAGAACAACGGCAGGACTGCGAACCTATTGACGGCCTCGTCGATCTCGACTTCGGAAGTCCGTTCGGCGCCGGTGCCGACGGCGTTGAAGGCCAGGCCGCCGACGAATACGGCGAGCACCCCGTCGACGTGCAGCAGACCGGCCACGCCGAGGATGCCCAGGGCCAACACAACGGTGAATAACAGGGCCGGGCCGTGTGCGGTGGCGCCGTGCTTGTCACCCAGTCGCAGTGCTGCACCGCCGACGGCGCCGAGGAGTGCGCCGGCGACCAGGGCGCCGAGGACCTGCCACAGTGATTCGCTGACCGCCGCACCGGCGCTGAGTGGGCCGGCGACCGCGATCGCGGCGACCACCAGTGGCAGCGCCAGGCCGTCGTTCGCGCCGGATTCGAGCGAGAGCAGCTGTCGGTCCCGGGCGGGAAGGTCACGTTCTGCAAGATCGCCAGTGACCACACTCGAGGCCAGCACCGGATCGGTCGGGCAGATCGCGGCCCCGAACAACAGCGCCGCGGCCAACGGTAAACCGGCCACCGCCCATCCGAGTCCGGCCGAGATCGCCGCCATCGCGGGCATGACGATCAACAGCAACACCGCCAGTGCGCGGCGGTGGCGACGCACCGCGGCGATGGGATAACGCAACGCAACCGCCATGACGGACACGGCCAGCAGGATCCGGGCGAGTTCATGGAACAGACCGTGCTCGACCGTCACCGGTGCAATCGGCAACGCATCGAGCAGTTGGGGACCGAGCAGTACCCCGGCAAGCAGACCGAGTAAGGGTTCGGACAACGGCAGGCGTCGCATCGTCGAGGAAATCGCTGCCACGACCACGCCGAGCGCGCCGACCACGGCGAGAACGACATCGATGTGCATGACCGTCGCATTCCCGGATCGACCTCTGGCAATCCTGCACGGCTCAACGAGCGGGCTCGTGCGCGGATCGCGGACCCAGATCGGGACGGTCAGTAGTCGTAGTCACCGCCGGTGGCGCCGGAGTGATGTCCCAGCCGTCGCAGATGAGTGCGCCGGCTCAGGCGGATCACAGGCCGGGCGAGAAAATCGAGCGAGCCGAGCAAGAACAGCCAGGTGCCGGCGGTCTGGGTGGAGTCGAAGAAGAACAACACGCTGCCGACGGTGAAGAACACCGCGATCAGGACGTCGTTGACGATCGAGGCTGTCTCGTACCGGTTGTCGATCACGACCTGCTCCCGGCCGACGGACAGTCGCAGCGACGGATCTGCGTGGGTGCGATCGGTGGCCATGGCCGGGCGAGTACCCGCGTGCAGGTGCGGGTACGCCCGACGAATGTGGTTCGGCAGCTGGTCCGATCCGATGCCTGTGGTGCGCGTCGGTGCGGCCGCCTATCTCTGGCTGGTAGTTCGTACTGCGAATCTCGGCAAAACGAACCCTGGCCAAACTCAACGCCTGCGTGGTGCGGGTGGCGGTGCGCTCATACCGGCCGGCACCGAGTTTGTCGGTGGCCTCGGCTTCGATCAGCGCCTGCAGGCCTGCAGGCCGGTGCGGATCAGTTCGGCGAACACGCTGGCGCTGTCGGCGCCGGTGAGTGCGTCGAGCTGAGCGAGCAGGGCAGGGCAGGGCAGGGCAGGGCAGGATGATCGTGGGTCATCGCATAGCTGCTTTCTGTGAGTCACTGTGGTAGTTCACTCGTTGATCACTACGCGATGGCCCACCCCCGGTGAGGGATCGACACGCCGTGGACCTGTCCGGATGTCCTCACCAGATTCCCACCACTCCCCGGGAGTTACCCCGCCCGCGAAAAGGAAGTTCTGCTCACCTGACTGGCAGCGGACTCGAAGACCGAAGCGGCGAGGCGGCTGTTCATCTCGCACCCGTGGATGCGGACTCTGTCCACCCGGTTCAGGCCGCGCGCAGGGAACTCAGCGCCGCGTGCTGCTCGACACCGACCCGCCCCGGCGCCACGGCGAGAGCCACCGCGGTCTGCCGCGAGTCGAGGCCCACAATGGTGCGGAGGATGAGGATCTCCTGCTGGAGCCGGGTCAGAGGGAAGGCCCGCGGGTTCACGAACTCCGCATCGGCCGCGTCGACGACCACCGTGTAGGCCAACCGCAGGAAGGGCCGGTCGGCCCCGGACGGGGCGGTGAGTTCGGCGAGGATCGCCCGGCAGGCGGCCAGGGCGAGACGATCGGCGTCGGCGAAAGTACCTCCGGCGGCTTTCGCGCGGGCCCGGAAGTAGGCGATCACGAGCGGATGCAGGTCGTGCAGGAGTCGTGGGATCGCGGTGGCGTCGCCGGCCGCGACCGTCCACGCCAGCTCACACGTCGTGAACTGTGATGCGGTGACATCCGTCCCCGCTCCGAATCTCCGTCCGCCGCTCGCCATTCTCCCCCCTCGTGCTCGTTCCCGAGCCTAGGGCGCCGGCGAAGCCTCCGATATACATCGTTCGGATGATTCTTCTCTCGTGACCCGATGGTGAGCAGGCCGCAACCTGGCGGGCAACCACCGCGGCGGACGGTCGGGAGCCTGGTCGAGCACGCCACCGACCGGATCGTCGACGAAGCCGTATCGCACGGGATCCCGTACCGGACGCCGGATCTGCCACAGCACGACCGCGCACAGTGCCACGACGGCGACGTCGCGCAGGAAGACGGTGGCGGTGAACCACTGCTCCGGCAGCCCCTTCCGATCGGGACCGAGGTAGTAGTACATGCGCGGAACCCACACCAGCGCATCGATCGTCATCCAGGCGACCAGTGCGCGCCGGTGGGGTACGGCCAGCACGGCGAGCGGCACGAGCCACAGCGAATACTGCGGACTCCACACCTTGTTCGTGAGCAGGAAGGCCGCGACGAGGAGGAAACACAGTTGCGCGAGGCGGGGGCGGCGCGGCGCGGTGAGCCCGATCCACCCGATCGCGGCGCAGGCCGCGGCGAACAACACGAGCGAGACCCCGTTGAAGGTCGAGGCCGACCAGGCCGGCCAACCCACGAACGAGTGCAGCACGTTGTAGATCGAATCCGGGTCCGCTCCGCGATCGGAGTTGAGCCGGAAGAACTCCGCCCATCCGCGCGGGTACAGCACCATGATCGGCAGGTTCACCACCAGCCACGCCGCCGCGGCCGCTCCCGCGGTGCGGGCGAACGACCGCAGGTGGCCGGTCCGCAGGCACAGCACCAGCAGCGGACCGAGCAACAGCAAGGGATACAACTTCGTCGCCGCACCGAGGCCGAGCAGCACGCCGGCGAGAACCGGTCGACGGCGGGCCCACGCCAGCAGGCCACCGGCGGCGAAGGCCGTGGCCAGGGCGTCGAAGTTGGTGAAGGCGTGCACCACGACCAGCGGTGACGCGGCGACGAGTGCGGCGTCCCAGATCCTGCGGCCCGCCGACATCGCGGTGGCCCACACCGTGACGAGCCAGGCGAGCGCGAGACCGACTGCGACGACGGCGAAGTAGATCGCGACCTGCAATGCGTCGGGCAACCACGGCGTGGCGTCCCACGCCTTCGCGATGCGCATCGAGCCGTACTGGTAGAGACCCGCGAGCACCGGATACTCCATGTACCGGGTCTGCATCTGCCCGTCGGGGCCGGGTTCCTCCCACGACGTCCGGTACGGGAAGGCGCCCTCGGCGAGCCGTTCGGCGCCGTAGAGCGGAACGATGTCGGAATAACACATCGCCACGTACTGCCGGTTGCCGCTCCAGTCCAGGCCGAGCGCACCGTCGGGACCGACGGGTCCCTGCTGGACGCAGGCCGCCTTCGTGAACCAGCCGAAGGCGAGGAAGACGACCGCGAGCAGCAACATCGCCCGCAGGGGAGTGAAGAAGCGGGTGCGCCCGAGCACGGCGTGCCGGCCCACCGGACCGCCGATGACGGCGGTCAGGCGCGACACCGTCGGGTCGGTACGCCCGGGGGTGTCACGCCAGTCCAGGGAACGACGATCCTCGGCCGGTGGTGCAGCGGACACCACCGGCCGGGCGTCGGATCCCCGGTCGTCGCTCACGCGGCGAGGCTACCCGGCCGGAGCGTATTCGAACGCGCCCTGGGGGCTACCGCCCTGCGCGCCCTGGAATCCGCCTCCCTGCGCGCCCGGGATCGCGGGGCTCTCGAGTCCCGGGATGCGGTTCTGCGGAGGCGATCCACCCTCGTCGGAGTCGTCGCCGGTACCACCGCCGCCGGTTCCGCCGCCGGTGTCCTCGCTCTCCTCCTGCTGACCGCCGGTGCCGGGACGGGAGGGCGCGTTCTGGGTGGTCGTCTGCGGGGCGACACCCGGAACAGGAATCGTGACGCCGGGGAAGATCTCCACGTTCTGCGTGGTGATCTCTGGAACCTCGGGAAGGCTCGGCACGACACGCGAGGTGGTGGTCTCCTCACGGGTGGCCGGCGCCGTCGTCGACGCGGTCCACGCCGGCACGCCGGAGACACCGGCGATCGGTTCCGGCTTCGGGAACGACTCGACGTCGGTGCCCTCGAGAGCGCCGTCCATCGTGTCCTTCCAGATGTCCGACGGGATGCCCGAGCCGTAGATCATGCCGCCCCAGCTGTTCTCGAGGGGCAGGCCCTCCTCGGTGCCGACCCACACCGCAGTCGACAGCGACGGCGTGTAGCCGACCATCCACGCGTCCTTGTTGGAGCCGGTGTCGCCGAGCTGGGCGGTACCGGTCTTCGCTGCGGACGGGCGGCCGCCGGCGAGGGCGTGCCCGTTCGAGTACGCGGCGATCGGGGTCATCGCGGAGGTGGTGTTGTCGGCCACCGCCGCGTCCACGACCTGCTCACCGGCGGGGGTACCGCGATCGAGGAGCACCTCACCGTCGGACGTCACGACCTTCTGCACGAAGTACGGCTCGTGATGACGGCCGGACGCTGCGAGCGTCGCATACGCCGAGGCCATGTCGAGCACACGCGACTGGTACTGGCCCAGCACGATGCCGTAGTTGGGACCGATGCCACCCGGCTCGGTGAGCGTCTCACCGATGCCCGGCAGTTCCTTCGCGATACCCAGCTTGTGCGCCATGTCGGCGATGGCCTGCGGACCGTTGTCCATCTCGAGCATCATCCGGTAGAAGCTCGTGTTCAAAGACCGCTTGAGTGCTTCGGCGATGGTGCACTGCCCGCACGACTCGCCCTCGACGTTGCCGATCTTGATGCCGTTGACCGTCAGCGGACCGCTGTCGTAGGTCTTCGACAACGGCACACCCTGGTCGAGGTTGGCAGCCAGGCCGAACACCTTGAACGACGAACCCGTCTGCAGACCGGACTGGGCGAAGTCGTAACCGACACCGCTCTCACCGCCGTAGTAGGCGCGGATCGCCCCCGACCGGGGATCGACCGACACCACCGCGGTACGCAACTCCTCGGGTTCACCCTCGAGATTGCTCTGCGCCGCCTCGACCGCCGACTGCTGGGCCTGCGCGTCGATCGTCGTGGTGATCTGCAGACCGGCCGTGTTGAGGAGGTTCTCGTCGATGCCCTCGCGGGACAGCTCGGCCAGCACCTGGTTCTTGATCAGGCCTTCGGGGCCGGACGACTGGTCGCCGTTGTCGAGCTCCGCGATCGGCACGTAGGCCGGGTACTTCATGCCCGCCCGCTCGGCCGCATCGAGCGTGCCGGCGGCGACCATGCCGTCGAGCACGTAATTCCAGCGCGCCTCCGCGCCCTCGGGGTTCTGCTCGGGATCGAGCAGCGACGGCAGCTGGATCGACGACGCGAGCACGGCGCCTTCCTCGACGGTGAGCTCACCGACGGGCTTGCCGAAGTACGCATTCGACGCGGCAGCGATGCCGTAGGCACCGCGACCGAAGTAGATGGTGTTGAGATAGGCCGCGAGGATGTCGTCCTTGGCCCACTGGTTCGCCATCTTCGTCGACAGCACCAGCTCCTTGAGCTTTCGCGTCAACGTCCGCTCGGAACCGACGACAGCGACCTTCACGTACTGCTGGGTGATGGTCGAACCACCACCGGCGCTGTCTCGGCCGAGCACGTTGTCGCGGGCGGCACGCGCGAAACCGGTGACCGAGAAGCCCGGATTGCTGTAGAAGTCGCGGTCCTCGGCGGCGAGCACGGCGTTGCGGACGTGCACGGGAATCGCGTCGAGTTCGACCTCGCTGCGGTTGCCCTCCGGCGGGATCACCTTCGTGATGACGCCCTCGCCGTCGGAGTTGTAGATGGTCGCGGCCTGGTTCGTCTGCAGCTCACCGGGGCGCGGCACGTCCTGGACGACGTACGCCAACATGAACATGAGGATCGGGACGAGGATGCCGGCGGCGACCACGACGTACCCGATCCGGCGGATCGTGCGCCAGCGGTTGCTCTTGCCGCCGCCCTTTCCACCGCCGGCGCCGCCACCCGAACCGCCCCCGGGCGGAACGGTGGGAGGTCCGCCTGCGGGCGGGCCGCCGGCGACGCGCGTCGTGGGTGCATCGTTCGCAGCGCTCGCAGTCCCTGCAGCACCCGCTGCAGCGCTCGCACCCATCGCAGCGGAGACCCGCTGCGTCGGGGCATCCGCTCCGGGACGCTGCGCACCTGGTGCGTCCGCTCCGGGACGCATGGCGACGGTCGGATCGGCCTGCGGCGTGCGCTGGACGGGAGGCACCGCGCCGGGCGGCAACGTGCCGGGACGCGGCGGCAACGACTGGTTCGGGTTGCGCGGCTGGTTGGCGCCCGGAGCGGGTACCGGTCCGCGCGGCGGGTACGGCTGTCCCGACCGGCCCTGCTGGGGGCCCGGACCCTGCGGTCCCTGCCCCTGACCGGGAGCCGGAGGACGCTGCCCCTGACCGGGGGCTTGAGGACGCTGCCCCTGACCGGGGCCCTGGGGCGGGTACGGCGGCCGGCCGCCGGGGCGCGGCGGCTGCTGACCTGCGGGGCCGGGCTGTCCGCCCGGTCGACCCGGCTGTCCCTGCACACCCGGCTGACCCTGCGCTCCCGGCTGACCCTGCGGTCGCGGTTGCGGCGGCAACGGACGACCCTGCACCGGTCCCTGGGCAGGGCGCTGCTGTCCCGGACCGGCACCGGCAGGAGGACCGGGACGTTGCTGCCCGGGCTGCGGCCCGGCGGGACCGCCGCGCTGGGGCGGAACGGCCTTGTTGTCCTCGGGTTCGTTGTCGGGGGAACTCACGTACTCATCTCCAACTGTTCTCGCGACGCATCACGCCGCGGCCTCGACACTGCTCCACGAACGGCCGATCGGCGATGCCGGCGGACGGCAGCCGATCCACGATTGTGCGCAGCGGACGACGCGACGATCAGGTCGTGCGGGTCGGACCCAGGAGCGAACTCCACGAGAAAGCGTACGGGCACGTTGCCGGTACCCCTTCACTCGCTGGCGGTACGACGGCTCGATCCCGTCGACCGGCGACGCGGGCTCTTGGGGGCGGGTTGCGATCCCAGGACGTACGACTGCACCAGGTGATTCCAGCTGCAGGTACGGCACACCTCGACCACGTGAACCGAGAATTCTTCCTGGCTGGCGGCCAGACGCACCAACTCTTCGGGAGTGCGCGCCGACCCGGACACCGGACCGAGTTTGTCGCCGAAGACCCACGAGACGAGGGTCAACTGCTCCTTACGGCAGATGGGGCACATCACATCGCTGCCCCGTCCGTGAAATTTCGCCGCCCGCAGCAGATAGGGGCTCGCGTCGCAGACCTCGCTGACTCCGCGCCGCCCCGAGTAGACCTCGGCGAGCAGCGAGCGTCGCTGCAACGCGTAGTCCACCACCTGCCGCTGAATTCGCACGGCTTCCAGAGTACGTGCGGGCGATGCGGCGATGGGCGCGGAGTGGCCCACCGGACATCGAAGTCGGGTGGTCGAGGCGGTACCGATGCATTTCCGATCGGGCCTCGAGGAGGGCGGTCGTCCGCAACCGGACGTGACACGAACCGTGTGGGGCGTATCGTCGTATATATCGGCGCGATATAGTTCTGCGTCGTATCAATCGGTTGGTTCGAACGGAAACAGGAGGTGACCCGTGCTGGAACTGGCGATACTCGGGCTCCTCCTCGAATCGCCCATGCACGGCTACGAGCTGCGCAAGCGTCTGACCGGGCTTCTCGGGGCCTTCCGCGCCTTCTCGTACGGGTCGCTCTATCCGACTCTGCGGAGAATGCAGGCGGATGGCCTCATCGAAGAGGATTCGGGGACTCCCGGTCCCGTGAAGCGACGTGCCCGCCGCGTCTACCAGCTCACCCCGAAGGGTCGAGAACGCTTCACCGAGCTGGTCGCCGACACGGGACCGCAGAACTACACCGATGACGGATTCGGCGTGCACCTCGCCTTCTTCGGTCGCACTCCCGCCGAAGCGCGGATGCGAATTCTCGAAGGCAGGCGCCGCCAGGTCGAGGAGCGCAGAGAAGCGCTCCGCGATGCGATCGGACGGGCCAGCGGCACACTCGATCGTTACACCCGTCAGCTCCATCAGCTCGGCCTCGAGTCCAGCGAGCGCGAAGTCCGCTGGCTCAACGAACTCATTGCCGCCGAGCAGTCGTCAGCAGCACGCAACAAAGAAGGAGAACCCGACCATGGGTGAGAACAGCACCGCGGTGCGCGTGGCCATTGTGGGCGTGGGGAACTGTGCCTCTTCCCTGGTCCAGGGCGTCGAGTACTACAAGGATGCGGACGCCGAGACCACCGTCCCCGGCCTGATGCACGTCGAATTCGGTTCCTACCACGTGCGCGACGTCCAGTTCGTCGCTGCGTTCGACGTGGATGCCAAGAAGGTCGGCTTCGACCTGTCCGAGGCGATCCTCGCGAGCGAGAACAACACCATCAAGATCGCCGACGTGCCGCCGCTCGGTGTGCCCGTCCAGCGCGGCCACACGCTCGACGGCATCGGCAAGTACTACTCCGAGACCATCGAGCTGTCCGACGCCGAGCCCGTCGACGTGGTTCAGGCGCTCAAGGACGCCCGGGTCGACGTTCTCGTCTCCTACCTCCCCGTGGGTTCCGAGGAGGCCGACAAGTTCTACGCGCAGTGCGCCATCGACGCGGGCGTCGCCTTCGTCAACGCTCTCCCCGTGTTCATCGCCTCCGACCCCGAGTGGGCGCAGAAGTTCGCCGACGCCGGTGTCCCGATCGTCGGCGACGACATCAAGTCGCAGGTCGGCGCCACCATCACCCACCGCGTGATGGCGAAGCTGTTCGAGGACCGCGGTGTCGTGCTCGACCGCACGTACCAGCTCAACGTCGGCGGCAACATGGACTTCAAGAACATGCTCGAGCGCGAGCGTCTGGAGTCGAAGAAGGTCTCCAAGACCCAGGCCGTCACGTCGAACCTCAACGGCCCCCTCGCCGGCAAGGTCCACGACCGCGACGTGCACATCGGCCCCTCCGACTACGTGCAGTGGCTCGACGACCGCAAGTGGGCGTACGTCCGCCTCGAGGGTCGCGCCTTCGGTGACGCCCCGCTGAACCTCGAGTACAAGCTCGAGGTCTGGGACTCCCCGAACTCGGCCGGCATCATCATCGACGCCATCCGCGCGGCGAAGATCGCCAAGGACCGCGGCATCGGCGGCCCGATCCTCCCGGCCTCGGCATATCTGATGAAGTCCCCGCCGGTCCAGATGGCCGACGACAAGGCTCGTGCCGAGCTCGAGGCGTTCATCATCGGAGCCGACGCGTAAGTCGTTCTCCGGCAGTATTTCCGACGAAGGCCGCATCCCTCACCGGGGTGCGGCCTTCGTCGTTCCCACTGTGCGGGTTCCGGACCCGCCTACGCCATCTTCCGGATCACCGACAGCGGCAGCACCTTCATCGCGTAGCCGAGCGGAATCCACGGCCAGCCCGGCACGTACGCCTTGGCCGGTTCCTTCTCGATCGCAGCCGCCAGTGCGCGACACCCTGTTTCGGTGTCGACGATGAACGGGACCTTCTTCACCTTCTCGTTGATCTCCGACCGGATGTAGCCCGGGAAGATCGTGCTCACCGAAATGTCGGTGTCCGCCAGGTCGGCCCGCATCCCTTCACCGAGCGAGGCGACGGCGGCCTTCGACGCGGCGTAGGTCGTCAGGTTGCGTGGCATGCCCCGCACCGCGCTCATGGACGAGATGAGGACGACGTGCCCGCGCCCACGGGGCCGCATGAGTTCGAGGGCCGCTTCGCTCTGCGCCAGTGCACCGAGGAAGTTGGTGTTCGCCGTCTGGGCGTTCGCGCGGAAGTAGCCGGTACCGAGCGGTTGTCCCTTGCCGAGGCCGGCGTTCACGATCACCCGGTCGAGACCACCGAGCTCCTCGTCGAACTCGCGGAAGACGGTGAACACGTCGTCGTGCTTGTTCACATCGAGGGCGCGCACGCTCACCGTGATACCCGGGTGCGCGGCGAGCAATTCGTCCCGCAGCTCCTCGAGCCGTTCGACGCGCCGGGCGGCGAGTGCGAGATTCCTTCCTCGAGCGGCGAATTCACGCGCCATTCCGGCACCGAGGCCGGAACTCGCACCGGTGATGAGGATGTTCCGTCGCTGCGGGCGGCTCATCGGCTCTCCTTCTCGTATCGATCGATCAATGCACTGCAACGGGATTCGAGGTAGCCGACCACGATCCAGAAGTCCTTGAAGGCCGGATTGGTGGTGTGGCCGTGGTGGTAGCGGTAGTAGATCTGCTGGGCGATCACGGCGAGGCGGAACAGTCCGAACACCTCGTAGAATCCCCAGCCGTCCACCGGCAGTCCGGTTCGCTCGGAATAGTATTCGACGATCTCCTGCCGGGTGAGCATGCCGGGCAGATCGGACGGCTGACGCTTCGTCAGCAGCAGCATGTCGTCGTCGTCCGCCTGGACCCAGTAGGCGAGCGACGAGCCGAGGTCCATCAGGGGGTCGCCGATGGTGGCAAGCTCCCAGTCCAGCACCGCGAGCGGCTTCAACGGATCGTTCTCGTCGAGCACGATGTTGTCGAGCCGGAAGTCACCGTGGATGACGGTCTGCGCGACGTCCTGCGGCTGCCGCGCCGCCAGCCACTCGGTGACGCGGGCGAAGTCGGGGACGTTGTCGGTGCGGGCCTTGGCGTAGCGCGACGTCCACCCCGCGACCTGCCGTGCGACGTAGCCGGATCCGCGACCCAGACCGGACAGTCCTGCGGACTCCGGATCGATGCCGTGCAGTTCGACGAGCAGGTCGACGATGCGTAGGCACAGGGTGCGGGTGTCCGCTTCGGAGAGGTCGAGCTGCGTGGGCGGATTCGTACGCAGGATGGTGCCGGGAACCCGGTCCATGACGTAGAAGTCGCTGCCGAGCACGCTGTGATCGGTGCACAGGCCGACCATGGTGGGAACGTAGGGGTAGACCGGCGCGAGCATCGACTGGATGCGGTACTCGCGTGCCATGTCGTGACCCGACGACGGCTTCGCCCCGGCGGGCGGGCGACGCAGCACGAGATCGCGATCCGGATAGCGCAGCAGGTAGGTGAGATTGGATGCGCCGCCGGAGAACTGGCGGACCTCCGGCACCCCTGCGATGCCCGCGTTCTCGGCGAGCCAGGCTGCGACCACGTCGACGTCGAAGGCGTCCTCGTCGCGAACGGTACGGGCGTTCTCGGGAAGGGTGGTCATCGTCGGAAATTCCCTCTCACGCGTACTTGCCGAGTTCGAACCGGGCGACGAGCCCCTGGTGCACCTCGTCGGGGCCGTCGGCGAGACGCAGGGCTCGCGCCGCCGTCCACGCACCGGCGAGGGGGAAGTCGTCGGAAAGTCCTCCGCCGCCGTGGATCTGGATGGCGAAGTCGACGATCTGCTGGGTGACGCGCGGTGCGACGACCTTGATCTCCGAGACCGCCGAGCGCGCCCCGGCGAGGCCCTGCGTGTCGAGCAGCCAGGCCGCGTGCAGGACGAGCAGGCGCAACTGGTTGATCGCGATGCGGGCGTCGGCGATGCGTTCGCGGTTGCCACCGAGGTTGATGATCGGCTTACCGAAGGCGGTGCGCTCGAGACCTCGGCGGCACGCGAGTTCGAGGGTGTGCTCGGCCAGCCCGACGAGGCGCATGCAGTGATGGATGCGACCGGGACCGAGGCGGCCCTGGGCGATCTCGAATCCCCGTCCGGGACCGGCGATGACGGCATCGAGCGGCAGTCGCACGTCGGTGAAGGACACCTCACCGTGGCCGCTGGGCTCGTCGAAGAAGCCCATGGTCGGGAGCATGCGCTCGACCTTCACACCCGGGGTGTCGAAGGGCACGAGGACCATCGAATGTCGCTGGTACTTGTGGGCTTCCGGATCGGTCAGGCCCATGAAGATGAGCACCTTGCAGTCGGGGTGGCCGACGCCGGTGCTCCACCACTTGCGGCCGTTGAGCACGATCTCGTCGCCCTCGACCACGGCGGTCGCGGCCATGTTCGTCGCGTCCGACGACGCAACCTCGGGTTCGGTCATGCAGAAGGCCGAACGGATTTCACCGTCGAGCAGGGGGCGCAGCCACTGTTCCTTCTGCGCCTCGCTGCCGTAGTGGTAGAGGACCTCCATGTTACCGGTGTCGGGGGCGTCGCAGTTGAACACCGCGGAGGCGAACTGCGAGCGACCCATCTCCTCGGCGAGCGGGGCGTAGTCGACGTTCGACAGTCCGGCGCCGAGTTCGGCGTCGGGCAGGAAGAGGTTCCACAGGCCCTCGGCGCGGGCCTTGCGCTGCAGCTCGCGAAACTCGGGGGAGACGGCCCACCTCTCGGCGGCATCGATGTCGCGTCGTCCCTCGCCCGCGGTGCGCCGCTCGGCCCGCAGTCGCTGTTCGACGGGCGTGACCTCGGCGGCGATGAACGCTCGGAGGCGTTCGAGATAGTCGCGACTGCGCTCGGACTGTGCGAAATCCATCGGGTGCCTTCCGTCGAGTTCGACCGGGAATCTGCCCGGTCAGGCGGTCGTAACTGAGCGATGCTCAGTTAGGCTATCGGTGTGAGCACCCCACGACAAGAGGCGTCCAAGGGACGGCGTCGTCTGCCGCCCGAGGAACGTCGACGACAACTCGTGGCGATCGGGCTGCAGGAGCTGTCGACGCGCCCGATCCACGCCCTGTCGATCGATCGCGTCGCCGAGATCGCCGGCATCTCCCGTGGTCTGCTGTTCCGCTACTTCCCCACGAAGCAGGACTTCTACGTCGCCGTCGTCGGCGCCGCGTCACGCCGGTTGCTCCGCGCGGCGGACCCCGATCCGGACGAGCAGGATCCGCTCCGGGCGGTGCTGCACCCATTCGTGTCGTTCATCGACCGCCACGGCGACAACTTCCAGGCGTTCTTCCACAGCGGCGTCGGCTCCGACCCCCAGATCCGCGACATCCACGACTCGATGCGCGACACCATGGTCGAGCGGGTTGTCACGGCGCTGGGCTGCGACGACACCCCCGTCACCCGCATGCGGCTGCGGGCGTGGTGGGCATTCGTGGAGTCGCTGGCGATCGACCGGTTCCGCGAAGGCTCGCCGAGCGTCGACGAGGTCGTCGACTGTTCGGCCGCGCTGCTGCCGACGGTACTGAACGGGCCGTAGACGCGGACCGCCTCGACAACGAGGGGAGGTTGTGTGCGTCCCCGGGCGGGAAAACGCACACGACCTCCCCCTCGATGGGTGGAGTACGGACCTACAAGCCGGGGATCTGGATCGTCACGCCGGGGAACACCTCGATCTGCGAGGGCACCGGGACGGGCAGATCGACCGGCGGCGCGGGAATCGTGATCGGCGGCAGGTTCGACAGGTCGGGCAACTGGAAGGTCGGTGGGGGAGCAGTGGTGGTGGTCTCGATACCGGCGTCCTTCGGGACACCCGCCTGGCCACCGATCGGCGCCGGCCACGGGAAGCTCTCGACGGGCGTGCCCTCGAGCGCGCCGTCCATCGTCCCCTTCCAGATGTCCGACGGCAGTCCGGAACCGTAGATCGAGCCACCCCAGCTGTTGGTGATCGCCCCGGCGTCGGGGGTGCCCATCCACACGGCCGTCGACAGCGACGGCGTGTACCCGACCATCCAGGCGTCCTTGTTCAACCCGGTGTCGCCGAGCTGCGTGGTGCCGGTCTTCGACGCCGACGGCCGGCCACCGGCGAGCGCGTGCCCACGCGAGTAGGCGGCGATCGGCATCATGGCCTGGGTCGCGTTGTCGGCGACCGCGGCGTCGAAGCGCTGTTCACCGGGTGACGGCGGACGATCGAGGAGCACGACACCGTCGGCCGTGACGACCTTCTGCACGAAGTACGGCTCGTGGAAGACACCGGACGCGGCGATCGTCGCGTAGGCGGAGGCCATGTCGATGACCCGCGCCTGGTACTGGCCGAGGACGATGCCACCTTCCGGCGGACCGCCGTTCTCGCTGAGCGTCTGCCCCTCGACCCCGGGGATCGTCAACGGGATTCCCGCTGCGTGCGCGGCGTCGGCGATCTTCTGCGGGCCGTTCGACATGGACATCATGAGCCGGTAGAAGCTCGTGTTCAGCGACCGCTTGAGTGCCTCGGCGATCGTGCAGCGTCCGCACGACTCGCCCTCGACGTTGCCGATGCGGACGTTGCCCACCGTGAGCGGGGAACTGTCGAAACGCGCGTTGAGGCCGATCCCGTTGTCGAGCGCGGCGAGCAGGCCGAACACCTTGAACGCCGAACCCGTCTGGACGGGGGCCTGCGCGAAGTCGAAACCGGCGCCATCCTCACCGCCGTAGTAGGCGCGCACGGCACCCGAGCGGGGGTCGACCGAGACCACTGCGGTGCGCAGTTCCCCGGGTTCGCCGGACAACGTGGACCGGGCGGCGTCGATCGCCGCCTGCTGGGCCTTCAGGTCGATGGTGGTGGTGATGCGCAGACCCTCGGTGTTGAGGTCCTGTTCGCTGATCCCCGCCGCGGACAGCTCGCGCAGCACCTGCGTACGGATGTGTCCTTCCGGGCCCGTCGCCTCCGTGGCCAGCACGAGGGTGTCCGACGGCACGGTCGGGGGGAAGACCTGGTCCGACCGCTCGGCCGGGTCGAGAACCTTCATCTCGACCATGCCGTCGAGCACGTAGTTCCAGCGCTCCTCGATGGCCGGCAGGTTGAACTCGGGGTCGAGCGACGACGGCGTCTGGATCACCCCGGCCAGGACGGCTCCCTCGGAGACCGACAGCTCCTCGACGGGCTTGCCGAAGTACGCCTGGGACGCCGCGCCGATGCCGTAGGCGCCACGACCGAAGTAGATGGTGTTGAGATACGCCTCGAGGATCTCGTCCTTCGACCACTGCCGCGCCATCTTGGTGGAGATGACGAGCTCCCGCATCTTGCGTTCGAGCGTGCGATCGGCGCCGACGAGCACGTTCTTGACGTACTGCTGGGTGATCGTGGACCCACCGCCGGCGGTGTCCTTGCCCATGACGTTGTCGCGGGCCGCGCGCGCGAAACCGGTGATCGAGAAACCGGGGTTGCTGTAGAAGTTGCGGTCCTCCGCCGACAGCACGGCGTTGCGGACGTGCTCGGGGATCTGCGCGATGCCGACCTCGAGACGATTGCCCTCCGGTGGGACCACCCGGGTGATCTCGGTGGCGTCGTCGGACGCGTACACCCGCGCGAGCTGGTTCGTCTTCATGTCCGCCGGGGTCGGCACCTTCGCCGAGTAGTAGGCGGAGGCGAAGATTCCGAGCGGTACGAGCACGGCGAGAACGAACGCGACGAGTACGGCGTAGCGAACGATGCGTCCCCTCCGCTTCTTCGCCGCGGCCGCGGCGGCGCGCGAGGATGTCGACCTTTTGGGGCTCGTCACTCGTTCCACTTTCTCGGTACCGGAAATCCGGACGGGAGGGTCACCCGCCCACCGTATGGTACGGAAACGACCACACGACGCCTCCGGAACACCGGTACGGTGCTCCTTCTCACGTCACCCCAGGTTCACCCCGATCGGCGCCACGCGCGGAACGCGAACCCCCACATCACGACGAATGCGAGCAGCACGAGGGACGGCACGATGCCGGGTTGCGGCGACGTCAGCTCGGCGACGGCGGAGATCACGGCCATCACCGTGAACACCGTGAGCAGGCCGAGCAGCATCTCGAGTCGGTTCCGGCGCGGAACCTTCCTCACGACTTGACGCCACCCGCGGTCAGACCCGAGATGATGCGTCGCTGGAAGATCAGCACCATCACCACGAGCGGCACCATGACGAGCGTGCCGCCGGCCATGATCGACGCGTACGGGGTGACGTACGGGTCGGTGCCGGTGAACCGTGCCATCGCCACCGTCACCGGGGCCGTGCTCTCGCTCGACAGCTGCGACATCAGCAGGTACTCGTTGACGGTCGCGATGAAGGCGAGGATCGCCGTGGTGAACAGCGCGGGTGCCGCGAGCGGCAGCATGACCAGGCGGAACGCCTGCCCGCGGGTCGCGCCGTCCATGCGGGCGGCCTCCTCGAGTTCCCACGGCAGTTCGGAGAAGAACGAGGTGAGCGTGTAGACGGTCAGCGGCAGCACGAACGAGATGTTCGGGATGATCAGCGCCTGGTACTTGCCGATCCAGCCGATGTCGGTGAACAGCTGGAACAGCGGCGTCACGAGCGCGACGACCGGGAACATCGACGCGCCGAGGATGATGCCGGTGACGAAGTACTTGCCGCGGAACTCGAACCGCGACAGCGCGTAGGCGGTGAACACGCCGAGCAGCAGTGCGACCGCCGTGGTGGCGCCGGCGATGATGACGCTGTTGAGCAACGCCCGCGAGAAGTTGACCTTGGCGTCGGGGTCGAGCGCGTCGGCGAAGTTCTGCAGCGTCGGGTTCGACGGCCACAGGGTCGTGCTGAACGTCTCCGACGGGTCGCGCAGGGCCGTGACGATCATCCAGTAGCAGGGGGCGAGGCCCCACACGATGATCAGCGCGACACCCAGATAGGTACCGACCGTGCTCAGCCGGCGCTTGAACGGCACCTTGCGGGGCTGCACCGGTGTGGGTTCGGGCTCCGGTTGGATGCGGGGAATCTCGGTGGTGACGGTCATACGACCTCCCCCTTACGCTGCTTCTCCTGCGTACTCACCGCGTTGGCGCCGAGGAACCGCACCAGCACGAAGGCGACGGCGAAGATGAGCAGGAAGGTGATCGTCGACAGGGCCGACGCGGAGTTCGAGCCCTGACGCATCTGGTCGACGACGAGCACCGAGATCGTGGACGTCGCGGGATTGGACCCCATCATGATCGCGGGCAGGTCGTACATGCGCAGCGCGTCCATGGTGCGGAACAGGATCGCCACCATGAGGGCGGGCTTGACCAGCGGCAGCGTGATCATCTTGAACCGCTGCCAGGCGTTCGCGCCGTCGACCTTCGCGGCCTCGTAGACGTCCTGCGGGATCATCTGCAGGCCGGCGAGGATGAGCAGCGCCATGAACGGTGCCGTCTTCCACACGTCGGCGACGATGATCGCGAAGCGCGCGGGCCACGGATCGGCGGTCCACAGGTAGTCGGTGCCGAGCAGTTTGTTGGCGGCACCGTCGTTGGCGAAGATGAAGAACCACAGCTTGGCGGTGACGGCGGTGGGGATCGCCCACGGCACGAGCACCGAGGCGCGCAGCAGGCCGCGACCCCGGAACGACTTGGCCATCACGATCGCCATCGCGAAACCGATCACCGTCTCGAGCGAGACCGTGACGACGGTGAAGAAGAAGGTGTTGAAGATCGACTGCCAGAACTGGGAGCCGAGGGTGCCCGGAGGGCACGGGATCGAACCGGTGGCGGTATTGCAGGTCTGGGTGATCCAGCGCGTGTAGTTCTCGATCCCCACGAAACCGCCGGTGACGAACCGGCCCGTCTCGGGATCGAGTCGCTTCGAGTCACCGTGCAGCGACATCCACACCGCTCGCCCGAGCGGGTACAGGATGATCACGGCCAGGACGAGCATCGACGGGGCGACGAACATCCATACCGGAACCTTGCGCCGCGTCTTCACCGCCGTGGCGGGAGGTGCGGGCACGCGGTGACGTCCGCCGACACGTCCGCGGTCGGGACCGGGGACGGTCCCGACCGCGGGGGCGTGTGGCGGATCCGCGGGATTGTCGACCTGCGGGTCAGCCATGTACTGCTCCTAGAGCATCAGTTGCCGGCGGTCTCGATGCCGGCCTGGGTGTCGTCCAGCGCCTGCTGGACGGTCTTCTCGCCACGGATCGCAGCGTAGGCGTTGTCGGCGATCGCCTTCGACACGGCCGAGTAGTACGGCGACGCCGGACGCGGCTTGGCGGCCTCGAGGGCCTCCTTCAGCGTCGAGAAGTAGGGGTACTGCTCGAGGATCGAGGCGTCGTCGTAGACCTCGGCGAGGACCGGGGCGCCGCCCGCTTCCGCGTAGTACATCTGCGACTGGCGGGTCTGCATGAACTCGAGGAAGTCGCGCGCGGTGGCGGGAGCATCCGAGAACGCGCTGATGCCTACGTTGTAGCCGCCGAGCGTCGAGACGCCGGGGCCGTCGACGCCGGGCAGGACGGCGATGCCGTAGTTACCGGCGACCGATGAGCTCTCACCGTCGGTGTAGAAGCCGGGCCACGTGCGCAGGAACAGTGCCTCGCCGTTGCCGAAGGCGGTCTGCGACTCGCCCTCGGTGTAGGTCTGCGCGGCGGCCGGGATGGTGCCGTCCTCGAAGTTGTCGACGATGAACTGCAGGCCCTCGGCGGTCTGCTCGTCGATGGCCGGGGTGAGGCCGTCCTCGCCGACGAAGGAGCCACCGAAGGCGTTGACGATCTCGGTGACGTTGACCGTCAGGCCTTCGTAGTTCTTGAACTGACCGATGTAGCAGGCGATACCCGCCTCCTCGGCCTTCGGGCACTCGGCCTTCAGGTCGTCCCAGGTTGCGGGCGCCTCGTCGACGAGGTCGGTGCGGTAGTAGAGGAACGCGCCGTTGGTGTTCTTCGGTGCGGCGTACAGGGTGCCGTTGTAGGTGCCCGACTCGACGGTCGCGGGCAGCACACCCTCGGTGTCGATCTCCAGGTCGCCCTCGAGGGGGAGCAGCCAGCCGTTCGCGGCGAACTCCGCGGTGTTGGTGACGTCGACGGCGATGAGGTCGTACTCGTCGCTCTTGGCCTGCATCCGCTGGGCGATGTCGTCGTACTGGTCGTTGGCTTCCTTGGCCAGCGGTTTGAACGTCACCTGCTCGTCGGGATGCTCGGCGTTCCAGTCGGCGATGATGCTCTCGAGCGCCGCGTTCAGGGGATCCTGCCCCTCGACGATCGTGATCGGGCCGCGGCCCTCACCGGAAGCAGCGGTGCCCTCGCCGCCGGTCGAGGTGTCGTCGCCACCGTTGTCCGACGAGCAGCCGGCGAGAACGAGCGCGGTCGCGGCCGTAGCGGCGATCGCAGCCCTCCGCATCGCCTTCGTATTCAGAACCATCAACAACTCCCCATTTCGAGGTCGAAAAACACACGTCGGTGACCCAGGTGCACCGACACCGGCCACTACTGTGGCACGCAGCACCGGTAAAAGTCGGCATTCCGCCCATCCTGAATCGGTCGAGTGTCACTCCCCGACCGCTCCCGGAGCGGTGATCAGCCGATCCGCTTCCCGTCGGACGTTCCGAAGACGTGCACGTGCTCGGGGTCGAAGCGCAGGTACAGCCGGTCGCCCTTCTGCGGAGGGTTGCGCCAGTCGCTGCGGGCGACGATCTCCTGCACGATCCCGCCGACGTCGGCCCGGCCGTAGACGTAGGCCTCCGAGCCGAGCTCCTCGACCACGTCGACGTCCATGGCCAGACCCTCGTTCGAGATCTCGAGGTGTTCGGGCCGGATCCCGAGCACGACCTCCTTCTCGGTGACCTGGCCGACCACGTCGCGCGGCACCGGTACGTGGGTGTCGCCGATCATCGCGCCGCGGTCGAAGACCGGGAGTCGGAAGAGGTTCATCGCGGGCGAGCCCATGAAGCCGGCGACGAAGACGTTCGCGGGCTTGTTGTAGAGCACGCGCGGCGACGCGCACTGCTGCAGGATGCCCTTCTCGAGCACGGCGACGCGGTCGCCCATCGTCATGGCCTCGACCTGGTCGTGGGTGACGTAGACGGTGGTGGTGCCGAGGCGGCGCTGCAGCTGCGCGATCTGCGTGCGGGTCTGCACGCGGAGCTTGGCGTCGAGGTTCGACAGCGGCTCGTCCATGAGGAAGACCTGCGGCTGGCGGACGATGGCGCGGCCCATCGCGACGCGCTGACGCTGACCGCCGGACAGCGCCTTGGGCTTGCGGTCGAGGAACTGCTCGAGGTCGAGCATCTTCGCGACCTCGACGACCCGTTCGCGGATCTCGTTCTTGGGTGTCTTGGCCAGCTTCAGCGCGAAGCCCATGTTCTCCGCGACCGACATGTGCGGGTAGAGGGCGTAGTTCTGGAACACCATCGCGATGTCGCGTTCCTTCGGATCCTGCCCGGTGACGTCCTGGTCGCCGATGAGGATGCGCCCGCTGTGCACCTCCTCGAGGCCGGCGAGCATGCGCAACGAGGTCGACTTGCCGCAACCCGACGGCCCGACCAGGACGAGGAACTCGCCGTCCTCGATCTCGAGGTCGAGCGCGTCGACCGCGGGCGTACTCGAGCCGGGGAACAGGCACGTGGCCTTGTCGAAGGTCACCGACGCCATCTCGAAAGATCCTTTCCGAAGCGGTACACGCTCGTGCGGTAGGGGAATCTACCGTGCGTCGCTCGATCGGCTCTCGACTGGCGTGATGTCGTCGTCGTTCCAGACCTGGATCCCACGGATGCCCGGGACGTCACCGGCGCGGAAGACCGCGTCGCGGCCCTGCTTGCGCTGCGCGCTGTAGTGGTGGAACAGGGCGTAGGCGATACCCGACAGCGGGATCAGGGCGATGAGGTTGACGGTGGCCATGATCCCCATGGCGAGGTCGGCCAGGGCCCACACCAGCGGCAGCGAACCGATCGCCCCGAGGAAGACGCACAGCACGACCGCCGAGCGCAGGTAGGGCAGGATGCGGCGCGATCCGGTGAGGAACTCCATGTTGGATTCGCTGTAGTAGTAGTTGCCGATCACCGAGGTGAACGCGAGGAAGAAGATCAGCACGGCGAGGAAGTGCACCGTCCAGTCGCCGAGCTGCAGCGCGAGCGCGTTCTGCGTCAGAGCGGCACCCTCCAGGCCGCTGCCGAATTCGGGCTCGGACAGCAGGATGATGAAGGCCGTGATCGAGCAGACCAGCAGGGTGTCGAAATAGACGCCGAGGCTCTGGACCAGACCCTGCTTGACCGGGTGGGAGACCGCGGCGGCGGCACCGGCGTTGGGCGCCGAGCCCATGCCGGCCTCGTTCGAGAAGAGACCTCGGCGGATGCCGTTCATGAAGGCTGCACCGAAACCACCACCGACGATCTCCTCGAGACCGAAGGCGTTCTCGACGATGAGGCGGAACATGGTCGGAACCTCGCCGATGTTGAGGACCACGACGATGATGCCGATGACCAGGTAGACGAACGCCAGGACCGGCACGACGATCTGGGACACGCCGGAGATGCGGCGGATACCGCCGAAGATCACCACGCCGACGATGAGGGCGACGACCAGGCCCACGATCACCTGGAGTGTCATGGTCTTCTCCCCGACCGAACCCGCGACGGCGTCGACGATCGAGTTGGTCTGCACCGCGTTGAACACGAAGCCGTAGGTGATCGTGATGATGACCGCGAAGATCATGCCCATCCAGCGCTTCCGCAGCCCGTACTGCATGTAGTAGGCGGGGCCGCCGCGGAAGGTGCCGTCCTCGTCGCGCACCTTGTACAGCTGGGCGAGGGTGGACTCGAGGAAGGCGGTCGCCGCACCGACCAGAGCCATCGCCCACATCCAGAACACCGCGCCGGGACCACCGAGGCTGATCGCGATCGCGACACCGGCGACATTGCCCGTTCCCACTCGGGAGGCGGCCGAGACGGAGAAGGCCCGGAAGGCGGACAGGCCCGGTTCGCCGTTGGGTTGTCTCTCGGGTTTCTCCACGATGGAACGCAGCATGTCGGGCAGGAGCCGGATCTGGATGAACCGGGACCGGATCGTGTAGTACAGGCCCGAACCGATGAGCAGTGCGATCACCGCATACCAGAACGTGTCGTTGATATCGGTGACGAAATCGACCGCAGTGTCCATCTGCACGATCTTGGTGGGTCGCGGGCGGTTTCGCAGGAATTTCGTGCGTGTTCCCGGTCTCGTGGGCGGAGTCGGTGCCACGCTCTACGCTCGCTGGGTGAGTTCGGACAAGATGTTGAGCCGTATCGGCGGGTTGCTCCGCCAAGCGGAGTCCACCGACAACCCTCACGAGGCCGACGCCTTCCTCGCCGCGGCGCAGCGGCTCGCGACGTCCTCCTCGATCGATCTGGCGGTCGCGCGCAGTCACACGGCGGCGAAGGAACGCCGCGCGACTCCCGTGCAGCGGCTGATCACCATCGGCGAGACGGGGAAGAAGGGACTGCGCACCTACGCCCAGTTGTTCATCGCGATCGCGGCGGCCAACGACGTGCAGTGCGACATCACCGCGAACTCCACCGTCATCTACGCCTACGGCTTCGCCGACGACATCGACGTGTGCGAGGCGCTGTACTCCTCCCTGCTCGTGCAGATGGTGCGGGCGTCCGACGCATATCTGCGCGAGGGCACCTACCGGAACGAGACCACGGTGCGCACCGTCGTCGAGGAACGCGGTGGCCGCCGTGTGCGCACACGCGTGCGCAAGCCCGTTGCCGCGGTGACGGCCCGGCTGAACTTCCAGTCGGCGTTTGCCGCCCGCATCGGCGCCCGGCTGGCCGAGGCGAAGCAGGAGATCGAACGCGAGGTGGAAACATCCGCGCCCGGTACGGCGTTGGTGTTGCGTGGGAAGAGTCTGGAACTGCAGGACTTCTACCGCAGTACGTCGCAGGCACGGGGCAGTTGGCGGGGAAACCGGGCCCCGTCGGCGCGCTCGGCCGATGCCCGGCGCGCGGGCGACCGCGCCGGACGCGCGGCCCGGCTGGGAACGGCACCCGAACTGCCGTCGGCTCCGAGGAGGCTGGAACGGTGACCAAGGTGCGCGACACCCGCAGAACCGCTGTGTACGAAGCGGAGTCCATCGTACGGAAGATGCTCGACCGCGCCGACGAGCGCGGTCTGCGGACCGTCGAGGTCGCCGGTTCCCACGTCACGCTCCCGGTGGAGAGACGGTTCGCCTCCATCGCCTCGGTCCAGGACTACATCGACGCCGTGCTCGCCCTCGACTGGGTACGCACCCGGTGGGAGCGCGCCGCCGTGCCGGTGCGCGTGCGGGCCCGTGCGGGCAACGCGGCCGCACACTACGAACGCGACTGCGCGACGATCGCTCTTCCCGAGCACCGGGTGAACACCGCGTGGGCGTTCCGCGAGATGGTGGTGTTGCACGAACTCGCGCACCATCTCGATCCGCAGGATCCCGACGACGCCACCGAGGGGGCCCACGGGCCGGCCTTCGTCGACCGCTTCCTCGCACTCGTCGGCGAAATCATCGGTCCGGAAGCAGCATTCGCTTTGCAGGCGACAGGGATCGCCACCCCGGTGCATCCGCGGCGATAGCCTCCGGTTTTCGGAATCCTTACCGGCTCGAGAACCTTTCTTTGGCATGCCCGCGGACGGCCGGTCGAGATCTGTAGCAAGCCTCGTATCCTGCTGCACAACATACTGATTGGTACTTTTCGAGCCCGTCGTCCACTCCGGAATCCGTGTGCCGACGAAGCACGCGAATCAAGGCCTCGAGTGACGTACTGTGGTTTGCATCACACAAAGACGCGCATCGGCTGCGTACCGTACCGAGACCTCCCCGGCCCCTTCCGAGCACGCCACACGACGCGCGGCATACGAAGGAGAACGGTGATGAAACCCGGAGCACGAGTCGCCCTCGGTGTGGGCATCGGATATTTCCTCGGCCGTACCAAGAAGATGCGGGTGGCCATGATGCTCGCCGGCGCCGGAATGACCGGCAAACTGCCCAGCAATCCGCAGGAACTCCTGCAGCGCAGCGCCTCGATGCTCGGCTCGTCTCCCGAGATCAACAAGATCACCGAATCCGTTCGCGGAGAACTCATGCATGCGGCTCGTGCCGCTGCTGTGACCGCGGCCAGCAACCGGATCGACGCCCTCAACGAACGTCTGCAGTCCCGCGCGAGCGGTGGCGGCGGACGATCGGAGGAGGAACCCGAGGACGCCGAATACGAGGACGAATACGACGAATCACGCGACGAGGAGGAAGGTCGCGGCGGCAGGCGTCGCGGCAGCCGGAATCGCGACGAGGAGCCGGAGTACGACGAGACGGACGAAGAGGGTTCCGACGAGGAGGATTCGGGCGACGAAGAGGAGCCGGAACCCGAGCGTCCCGCACCGCGGCGCCGTGCAGCCCGCGCCACATCCCGTCCGCGGACTTCCCGCAGCAAGAAGACAGCCGACAACGAGGACTCGGACGACTCGGAGGAGGCACCTCCGAAGCCGCGCAAGCGCGCAGCGCGTAGCACTGCGTCGTCCTCTTCCTCCGGTCGTGCGCCCGTACGTCGAACGAAGCGGTGAGAGCGATGGCCAGATTGAGCGATGTATCGGGCGGAGTCGCCGACGCGGTGGGCAAGGCCGGGAAGACCGCGACCGATACCGCCGGTAAGGCCGGCCGCAGCGCCACGGACACGGCCGGGAAGGCCACGGGCGGACTGACCGGCGGTCTGCAGCAGTCGTTGCAGGGCCTCGCAGGAACCGTCGCGCAGAATGCGCTGTCGAGCCTGTCCGACAGGGTCACCGGTACGGCAGGACGATTACAGGATTACTCCGAGGGCAAGGGCGGCAATCTGGCCAGTGCGCTGACCGGTGTCGACAAGCTCGCTCAGGGCGATTCGCCGTTGAAGGCGGCGGCGAGTTCGGGATTCGAGAACCTGAAGAACACCGCGAAGGACAAGTTCGAGGACGTCAAGGAGTCCGTCACCGGCGGTGGCGGAGGCAAGGGCGGGGGCGGAAAGAAACTCAAGCTCACCAACATCGTCGAGAGCATCGACGTCGGTGTGCCGATCGACCTCGCCTACGACCTGTGGACCCAGTTCGCCGACTGGCCGAAGTTCATGAAGAAGGTCGAACAGGTCGAGCAGGTCCAGGACGAGAAGCTCCACTGGACCGGCAAGGTGTTCTGGTCGCGCCGGAACTGGGAGTCCACGATCCTCGAACAGGTCCCGTTCGAACGGATCGTGTGGCGGTCCAAGGGCGGCAAGGGATACATCGACGGCGCGGTGACCTTCCACGAACTCACACCCGATCTCACCCGGATCCTCATGGTGCTCGAGTACCACCCCCGGGGTCTGTTCGAGCGCACCGCGAATCTGTGGCGGGCGGTCGGCCGCCGATCACGCCTGGAGCTGAAGCACTTCCGGCGCTACGCCATGACCGAGGCAATCCTGCATCCCGACGACATCGTCGGCTGGCACGGCGAGATCCGCGAGAGCGAGGTCGTCAAGGACGACGAGACCGCGCGTCAGGAAGAAGAGGAGCGCGAGCAGGAGGACGCCCGCGAGAACGGCGAGGAGGGGGACGAGGGGGAGACCGACACCTCCGGTGACGAGGACGAGATCCGCGACGAGGACGAGGATTTCGAGGAGGGTGAACCGTCCGAGGGCGAATACGAGGACGAGGCGCCCGAGGACGAGGAGTCGGCCGAGTACACAGGCGACGAGGAGTCACCCGAGGACACAGGCGACGAGGAGTCGCCCGAGGATGAGGAGGATCTCGAGGACGAGTATCCCGAAGAGGAGGACGAGACCGAGGAGGACGAGTCCTCCGGCGAAGAACCCGACGACGAAGAGGACGAGCCCGAACCGCCCCGGAAGCGTGCGCCCGCGAAACGGACCCGCGCGACGAAGTCCACCGGTACGCGCTCGGCCCGCTCGAGAGGATCCCGGTCATGACCATCCAACCTGCAGGGGGCGGCGGTGGAGGCGGCGGGGGCGGTATGGCCCGTCCCAATTCGTCCGGCCTCGCCGACGTCATCGACACCATCCTCGACAAGGGTCTCGTCATCGACGCGTTCGTGCGTGTCTCGCTCGTCGGTATCGAACTGCTCACCATCGACGCCCGCGTCGTCGTGGCCAGTGTCGACACCTACCTGCGTTTCGCGGAGGCGGTGAACCGGCTCGAAATCTCCGACAACGAGCCGAAGGGCCTTCCGGATCTCGTCGGCGACATCACTTCCGGCGGTTCCAAGCACAAGACGAAGGGAGCACTCGAGGCTGCGGGGGAGAAGGTCAGCGAGTTCCTCGGCGACGTCCAGGAGCAGCGGGAGCCCGCTCGACGATCACGCAGGGGTGAGGACTGATGTCCACGGAACAGACCGAACGGCCCGAGCAGGGTGACAGCGACGAAACCGCCACGACCACTGCGGTCTACGTCTACGGAATCGTCCCGTCGGATGTGGAACCGGAGGATCACGCGGAAGGGGTGGGCAATCCGCCGGCCGAGGTGTCGGTCGTCAAGTCCGGTCGCATCGCTGCGCTGGTGAGCGAGATCCCGACCGATCGTGCCCTCGGCACACCGGACGATCTCAAGGCCCACGCCGCGTTGCTCGACGGGACCGTGACGGTTGCCCCGGTGCTCCCGTTGAGATTCGGTGCGGTCCTCACCGATCGGGATGCGGTGGCCGCGGAGTTGCTCGAGGGGAACGAGGACGAACTCGCCTCGGCCCTCGACCAACTCGACGGGCTCGCCCAGTTCGTCGTGAAGGGGCGGTACGACGAGAGGGCGATCCTGCAGGAGATCCTCGAGGAGAACTCCGAGGCGGCGCAGTTGCGGGAACAGATCCGCGGGCAATCCGAGGACGCGACCCGCGAGGCCCGGATGGCGCTCGGGGAGATCATCAACGCGACGATCGAGGCCAAACGTAACGAGGACACCCGTCACACGGTCGAGGCCCTGTCGTCGCTCGAACCGATGGTCAACGAACGGCAACCCACGCACGAGCAGGATGCCGTGCACATCGCCGTCCTCGTCGAACTCGAACGGCAGGACGAGCTCGAACAGACCCTGCAGGAACTGGGCCGGGAGTGGGAGGGCCGGGTCGAGATCTCGTTGCTCGGTCCGATGGCGGCCTACGACTTCGTGGCGAAATCCGATCCCGGTGAAGGAGGTTGATGATGGGTCTGCTGACCTCCCTGCTCACGTTGCCCCTCGCTCCCGTCAAGGGAGTGATGTGGCTCGGAGAGATCATCCAGGAGCAGGTCGAACAGCAACTGCACGATCCCGCCAATGTGCGGCGCGAACTCGAGGAGATCGAGGAAGCGGCGGAGGCGGGCGAGCTGACGCCCGAGGAGAAGGACGAGGCGCAGCAGGCCGTGCTGAACCGGATGATCTCCCGGGGCGGCTCCGGTTCCGCCGAGGGAAAGGAGTGATGCCGTGGCGCAGGACACCGGCCCGCCCGCGATCTCGGCGGCCGAGGCCGCATCGGCGGCCCTCACACATCTGAAGGAACTGACCTCCAAGGAAGCTCAGGGGGTGACCTCCGTCGAACCCACCGAGGACGGATGGGTCGTCGAGGTGGAGGTCGTGGAGGACAGGCGGATTCCGTCGTCCGCCGACATGCTCGCGCTCTACGAGGTGGAGATCGACCTCGACGGGAATCTGCTCGCGTACCGGCGGACCCGGCGTTACGGACGCGGTAGCAGCGACATCGGCGCGAGGACCGGGTCATGACGGTGGTCGGTGGGGGAGGCGGCACGTCGTCGCCGCAACCCTACGGGGGCGGAGGCCGGTCGACCAATCTCGGCGACATCCTCGAGCGTGTCCTCGACAAGGGATTGGTCATCGCCGGCGACATCCAGGTGAATCTGCTCGACATCGAACTGCTCACGATCAAGCTCCGTCTCGTCATCGCATCGCTCGAGACGGCCAAGGCCGTCGGGATCGACTGGTGGGAGAGCGATCCGTGGTTGACGAGCAAGGCCCGTGCACCCGAGGTCGATTCGAGCCGGGCGGAACTCGAGTTGGAGAACCGGCAGCTGCGTGAGCGGTTGGCCGCACTCGAGGCCCGAGCGGAGGAGCTGGAGCCGGAACCGGCGGAGATCGTGGACGAGGAGGACCGTGACTGACACGACCGGGATCTGGATGTACGCCGTGACCGACGGGACGCTCGTCGGCCACGAGACCGAGGGCGCCTCCGGTGTCGCCGGCGAGCAGGTCCGCACGGTGCAGGAAGGTGGGCTGACCGCCGTGGTCGGAACGGTGCCCCTGGACGATTTCGGCGAGGCCGCACTGGCACGCAATCTCGAAGACCTGGACTGGCTGGAAAGAGTGGCCCGCGCCCACGATTCGGTCGTCGCCGGATTGGCACGGCACGTCTCCGTGGTACCGCTGCGACTCGCGACCGTCTGCCTCGACGACGAACGGGTCCGTGCCCTGCTCACCGAGCACCGGGAGCAGTTCTCGTCGGCGCTCGCACTCGTGACGGGTCGTACCGAATGGGGGGTCAAGGCGTTCGCCGACCGCAAGGCGCTGACCGCGGCCGTCGCCGAAGCGCAGGCGGAAGGGGCGGGTTCCGGTGCGGGCACGGCCTATCTGCTGCGTCGTCGCGCGCAACTGGCGGCGCAGGAGAGCGTCGAACGCGACGCGGCCGAACGCGCCTCCGAGATCCACGAGCGGCTGCTGCGCGTATCCGCTGCGGGTCGCCGGGGCGCGCCGACCGATCCGGCACTGAGCGGCAGCCACGAGTGGATGCTGCTCAACGGGACATACCTCGTCGACGACGACAGGACGGACGAATTCCGTTCCGAGGTAGAGGAACTCGGGTCGCTGAATCAGGGGATCAGGCTCGAGACGAGCGGTCCGTGGCCGCCCTACTCGTTCGCCGGAGCAGAACGGATCTCGCCGTGAGGTACGCCGACGGATCGGTGGACGAGGAACGGCGGATCGCTCTGATCGACCTGCTGGACCGGGTGCTGTCCGGCGGCGTGGTCATCACCGGCGACATCACGTTGTCGATCGCGGAGATCGACCTGGTGCGGATCTCGTTGCGTGCGTTGATCTCGTCGATCAGCACCCTGTCGCTGCCCGGCGTCGACGTCCCCGTTCCCCGCGGGGCCCGGGAGGGTTCGTGAGCGAGCCGGTGAACTTCCCGTCGCGTATCGACGCCGATCCCGAATCCGTGGAACGGGGCCTTGTGACGCTGGTGCTCACGCTCGTCGAACTGCTCCGGCAGCTGATGGAGCGTCAGGCCCTGCACCGCATGGATGCGGGGGATCTCAGCGACGAGCAGATCGAACGTCTCGGCACGACACTGATGCTGCTCGAACAGCGCATGGGCGAACTGCGCGACCATTTCGGGCTCACCCCCGAGGATCTCAACATCGATCTCGGTCCGCTGGGGACACTGCTGCCCCGGGAGTGAGCCCGATCGGTCACATTCCGGCGATCTCCACGAGCTCGTAGTCCTTCACGCCACCGGCGAGCACCCGCAGGTGATCGTCCATGGTGCCGAGGGTGTGCTCGATCGCGGTCAGGCGGCTCAGGTAGTGGCCGATGGAGTGCTCGGCCGTGACACCGATGCCACCGTGCATCTGCACGGACTCCTGTCCGATCTTCCGTGCGGACCGGCCGACCTGCAGCTTGGCGCGCGACGCGATGGTCGGGTCGACGATGCCGTCGGCGAGGGCCATGGTCGCGTACAGGCTCATGCTCGACGCCAGCTCGTACAGCACGTACATGTCGGCCGCACGGTGGGTGAGCGCCTGGAACATCGACAGCGGCACACCGAACTGCTTGCGCTGCTTGAGGTAGCTCGTCGTCAGCTGAACCGAGGAGTCGAGGGCACCGACCGCCTCGGCGCACAGTGCCGCCTGTGCGTGCACCTGCGCCGCGGTGATGGCTGCGAACGCGTCGGCCGCCTCACCGAGGGGGGTGGCCGCGACGTCGTCGAGCACGAGCTGCGCACCGCGACGCTCGTCGTGGGTGCGGTACGGAGTGCGGACCAGACCGTCGGCCGATGCGTCGACGACGAACAGTCCGACGCCGCCCTCCGGCAGCTTCGCGGAGACGATGAAGGTGTCGGCGCAATCACCGTGCAGCACAGGGTTCTTGCGACCGGAGACGGTCCACGAGTCGCCGTCGCGCGCCGCGGTGGTGGCCACCTCGGTGTGCGGCCAGCGGCTGCCCGGCTCGTCGTGCGCGAACGCGAGGAGCACGGTGCCCTCGGACAGTCGCGGCAGGATGTCGGAGCGCTGCGCGTCGGTGCCGACCTCGGCGACGAGCCGGCCGGGCAGGTAGACGCAGTCGAGCACGGGCTCGGGTGCGAGCGCGCGGCCGATCTCGGTCATGACGGCCATGACCTCCACCGGTCCGGCGCCCATGCCGCCGTGCTCCTCCGCGAAGGGCAGGCCGAGCACGCCGAGTTCGGCGAGCTGCTTCCACACGTCGCGGTTCCAGCCCAGGTCACCTTCGGCCACCCGGTTGCGCGACTCGACGTCGTACGCACCCGAGAGCAGGTCGCGGACGGTCGCGCGGAGCATGTCCTGTTCGGTGTCGAGTTCGAAATTCATGTCCGGGGCCTCACAGTCCGAGAATCGAGGAAGCGATGATCGAACGCTGAACCTCGTTCGACCCGCCGTAGATGGTGACCTTGCGGTTGTTGAGGTAGGTCGGCATCGTCAGCTGCGCCCAGTCGGGTGAGTCGATGTCGGCCTCGCCGGCGGGCAGCGAATCGGGACCGGCGATGTCGACGAGCAGTTCGGTCGCGGCCTGCTGCAGCTCGGAGCCGCGCATCTTGAGCAGCGACGATGCCGGATTGGGCTTGCCGTCGGCCGAACCGGCGACGACGCGCAGCTGGGTGAGCTCGAGAGCGAGCAGCTCGTTCTCGAGTTCGGCCAGGCGTGCCGCGAAGATCGGGTCGTCGAGCAGCGAGCCGCTGCCGTAGCGGGTCTCGGCCGCGAGGGACTTCGCCCGCGCGAGCTTGACCTTGGTGGCGCCGACCCGTGCGATGCCGGTGCGCTCGTTGCCGAGCAGGAACTTCGCCTGCGTCCAGCCGGTGTTCTCCTCGCCGACGAGGTTCTCGGCGGGAACGCGCACGTCCTCGAAGAAGACCTCGTTGACCTCGTAGCCGCCGTCGATCAGCTTGATCGGACGGCGGGTGACGCCCGGGGTGTCCATCGGGAAGAGCAGCATCGAGATGCCGGCCTGCTTCTTCGCGTTCGGATCGGTGCGGACGAGGCAGAAGATCCAGTCGGCGTGCTGCGCGAGCGTCGTCCACGTCTTCTGCCCGTTGACGATGTAGTCGTCACCGTCGCGGACGGCGCGGGTCTTGAGGGACGCGAGGTCGGAGCCGGCCTCGGGCTCGGAGAAGCCCTGGCACCACCAGATGTCGAGGTTGGCGGTGGCGGGGAGGAAGCGTTCCTTCATCTCCTGCGAGCCGAACTGCGCGATGACCGGCCCGATCATGGAGGCGTTGAACGGCAGCGGGTCGGGCACCGACGCGAGCTGCAGCTCGCTGAGCCAGATGTTGCGCTGCATCGGCGTCCAGTCCTGACCGCCCCATTCGACGGGCCAGTTGGGAACGGCGAGGCCGCGCGAATGCAGGATGCGCTGGACGGCGACGTAGTCGTCCTTGCCCAGCGGGGTACCGGAGGCGGTCTTCGCACGCACTTCGGCGGGGATCTCGGTGGTGAAGAAGGTGCGCAGTTCGTCGCGGAACGCACGCTCCTCCTCGGTGAGCTTCAGGTTCATGGAGGGGCCTTCCAGGGATGCCGGCGCCGTAGCGCTTCTCGCGATTCCAAACTAACCTTACATTGTTAGCTCGTCCAGGCCGGGCCGGAAGGAGGACGATGGATGGCGCGCCCGCGCACGCCTCTGCTCAGCCGTGAACTCATCCGCGACGTCACGCTGCGACTCGTCGACGAGCACGGCCTCGACGCCGTCTCGATGCGTCGGATCGCCGCCGAACTGGGTGTTCGCGCACCGTCGCTGTACAGCCACTACGCCACCAAGGAAGAACTGCTCGACGACATCGCCGACGCCATCGGCGAATCGGTCGACGTCAGCGGGTTCGCCGAGGATGACTGGCAGGAAGCGCTCCGACGCTGGGCCCGCACCTACCGGGACGCGCTCGCCGCGCACCCGAACATGGTGCCCTTCCTCGCCTCGAGCCCCGGCACCCGACCCGTCTCCCTCCAGGCGTCCGACGCCATCCACGGCGGCCTCACCCGCGCCGGCTGGCCGCCCCGCTTCGCGACGATGATCGGCGCCTCGATCAAGTACATCGTCATCGGTTCCGCCATCACCTCGTTCGCGGGCGGATTCGACGATCACATCGACACCTACAACGAGCGGTATCCGCATCTGTCGCAGGCGCATCGGCTCCGCGAGTACGCAGCCGAGATCGACGCCGAGAGCTTCGACCTCGTTCTCGAGTCCTTCCTGCGGGAACTCGGGCGACGATACGAGATGTTGCCTTAACGTGGACTCCATGACGCGCCCCATTCGCATCGGACTCCAACTACAGCCCCAGCAGCAACCCGACTACGGCGTCATCCGCGACACCGTGCTCCGCGCCGAGGACGCAGGCGTCGACATCGTGTTCAACTGGGACCACTTCTACCCGCTCTACGGCGACCCCGACGGCGCCCACTTCGAGTGCTGGACGATGCTCGGCGCCTGGGCGGAGCAGACCGAACGCGTGGAGATCGGCGCACTGGTCACCGGTGGCGGCTACCGCAACCCCGACCTGCTCGCCGACATGGCCCGCACCGTCGACCACATCAGCGGCGGCCGTCTCATCCTCGGCATCGGCTCGGGCTGGTTCGAACGGGACTACGCCGAGTACGGCTACGAATTCGGCACCGCGGGCTCCCGCCTCGACCTGCTCGCCGAGTACATGCCCCGCATCGTCAACCGACTCGGCAAGCTGAACCCGCAGCCCACCCGGCACATTCCCATCCTCATCGGTGGTAGTGGCCCGAAGAAGACGCTGCCGATGGTCGCGAAGTACGCCGACATCTGGCACAGCTTCGACGAGGTGGAGACCCACGCCGAGAAGTCCGGGATCCTCGCGCAGCGCTGCGCCGAGGCCGGCCGTCGCCCCGAGGACATCGAACGGTCCACCAAGTGGCCCGGTGCCGACGCGGCCCCGTCCTACGTCGAACTGGGGATCACGCAGTTCACGGTGAGTTCCGGCGGTCCCGACTACGACCTCACCGAACTGCGCGAAGCCATCGCGTGGCGCGACGACAACTCCGCACCCCCACTGACGGGCCTGAGCTGATCCCGGCCCGTGCCGACGGGCCCTGAACCGAGCACAGCACGTCGGTAGCATCGGTGGTGCATGTCGAACGCACCATGGCTACCGCCCTGCACCGCCGACGACTGGGACGACGGTCGTCGGTGGCGACGTCTCCGCGATACCCGCACCGGTCATCACTGGGTGCGATTCGGCCGGCTCCGCCGAGCCCTCGCACGCACGGCCGTCGCGGCGCTCCCGCTCGTCGCCCTGTTCACCCAGTACTGGGCATGGGACGTCGCGCCGGTCCGTGAGCGACTCGCTCTCACGCAGCCGCAACTGCATCCGATCCACGACGCGGCGTCGCGGGAGGACCGCGACACGGCGGTCGTCGACCTCGTGGGCCTGGGCAATCTCGACGCGACCGAGACCGCCACGGCACTGCCCGCGCTGAGCGAACTCGGGCAGGTGTGGGCGGTCGAGTACGACAACAGCGGTCTCGACACCGCCGTCGTCAGCCGCCTGATCCACGAGCGTGCGGCGTGGTCGGGGATCGAGAACATCGTGCTCACCGGGCACAGCATGGGCGGCATCATCGCCCTCGAGGTCGCCCAGCACCTGTACCAGGACACCGATCTCGAGGTGACCGGCGTGATCCTCGACTGCACCCCACTCGACCTGCATGCCGTGCGCGCCGACGCGCGCAGTGCCGGTGAGGACCTGTTGCGGTGGATCGGCTGGCTGCCCGGCGCGCGGGAGAGCCGCAGCATGCGCATGCTCGTCGAGGTGGTCGCCCGCATGGACCGTTTCGTACTCCCCTCGGACCGGTGGTACCGACGCATCGACACCGAGGAGTTGCGCGACGTCGCGGTCGAGGTGCTCAACGACAAGATCTTCTCCACCGACGCCGCGAGCAACGGGCTGATCGAATCGCAGTTCCGGGCGATCGTCGCATCCGGTGCGATCGACAACCTGCGGGCACTCGCCGACGAACGCGACGACAAAATCCGTCCCGCTGTGGTGTTCCTCCGGCCTCGGAACGCACTGTCCGACAACGTCGTCGACGTCGAGTACAGCCACCGGATCCTGATCGACCAGTCCGGCGGTGTCGACGGCACGCTGCTGGTGTCGAAACTCGACCGCACCGGCCACGCCAATCCCATCCAGGCTCCCGCCGAATACAACACGGCGATCACCGATCGGGTGGTGCCGTTCGTCGACGGCAGGCCCGGCGAGGTCGAGGACGAGGACGAGCAATCGCAGGACGGGGAGTTCTCCGATGTCGACCGTCCCGGTGTCCGGCCGATCGTGGATCTCGACCGCATCGCCCCGGGTTGACCTCGACCCGTTCTGTGACCGCCGTCTCACGTCCGCAGAATGCTCATCGGGTGTTCACCTTCTCGTTCCGTCCGACTCGCCTGGCGCTCCTACGGTTCCGGCGTCGAACCGATTCCGAGGAGAACGTTGTGGCCCGTAGAGTCCTGCCCTTGTTCGTCACGCACGACGGCATATCATCGCGCTCGAACATCACGTGCAAGTACAAGTGCGGGGATGCCTGTTCGCACGCCGTCCCGAACACCTCCGGCGGTGAATACTTCGGCGACATCGTGCGCGCCGCCGTCTCGCGTCGCGGGGTCCTGCGGGGCGGTGCCATGGCCGTGCTCGCCGTCGGCGCCGGTGGTGTCCTGACGGCCTGTGCGGACGATTCCGCCGCGGCCGCCGGCAGTGACGCCGCGGCGGCCGGTGATCTCGGACCGGCGCCCGACGGCACGAACTTCACGGCGGTCGCACCGAACACCGATGACGCGGTGACGGTTCCGGAAGGATACGAGAACGACGTCGTCATCCGCTGGGGCGATCCGGTGCTGCCCGATGCCCCGGCCTTCGACATCGGCAACCAGACGGCGACCGCGCAGGAGAAGCAGTTCGGGTTCAACAACGACTTCGCCGGCCTGCTCCCGGTGGACGGCCGACCCGACACCTACCTGCTCGTCGTCAATCACGAATACACCACCGAACCGTTCATGTTCGCCGACTACGACCCGGACGACCCCACCGAGGAACAGGTGCGCATCGGCATCGCCGGTCACGGGATGTCGGTCGTCCAGGTGAAGGGCGAACCCGGGACCGGCCGCCTGACACCGCAATTCGGCGAGTACAACCGTCGTATCACCGGAACCACCGAGTTCCTCCTCACCGGACCGGCCGCGGGCAGCGACCTGTTGAAGACCACCGCCGACCCGACGGGCACGCGGGTCGCGGGAACGTTCAACAACTGCGCCGGCGGGCTCACCCCGTGGGGCACCGTGCTGTCGGGCGAGGAGAATTTCGACCAGTACTTCGCCAACGCCGAGAGTGTGACCGACCCGGTCGCCGCCGAACGTCTCACCCGGTACGGACTCGAGGGCGCGGACACCGAACGGAAGTGGGAACGATTCGACCGGCGCTTCGACATCGCCACGGAACCCAACGAGGTCAACCGGTTCGGGTGGATCGTCGAGATCGATCCGTGGGATCCGAACTCGGTGCCCGTCAAGCACACCGCTCTGGGACGGTTCAAGCACGAAGCGGCCACCGTCCACATCACCGACGACGGCACCGTCGTGTCGTACAGCGGTGACGACGAACGCTTCGACTACATGTACAAGTTCGTCTCGTCGCGGAAGATGCAGCCCGGTAACTCACGAGCGGCGATGCGGCACAACATGACCCTGCTCGACGCCGGCACGCTGTACGTCGCGAAGCTCAGCGGTGACCATCCGGACGAGATCGACGGATCCGGAACACTTCCCGAGGCCGGCGAGTTCCGCGGCAGCGGCGAGTGGATCCCGCTGCTGCGCGCGAACGAGGACGGCAGCGCCGAGTCGCTGGTCGACGGCATGAACGCCGAGGAGGTCGCGGTGTTCACCCGCCTCGCCGGCGACCGGGTGGGGGCGACGAAGATGGATCGCCCCGAGGACTTCGAACCGAATCCGGTGACCGGCAAGGTCTACGTCGCCCTGACCAACAACACCAAGCGTGGTGTCGACGGCGCCGCCCCGGCCGACGAGGCGAATCCGCGCGAGAACAACAAGAACGGTCAGGTCCTCGAGATCGACGACGACCACGCGGGTACGTCCTTCACGTGGACGCTGCTGCTCGTGTGTGGGGACCCGAACGAGGCCGACACCTACTTCGGCGGCTTCGACAAGTCGCAGGTCAGCCCGATCTCGTGCCCCGACAACCTGGCCTTCGATTCCTACGGCAACCTGTGGATCTCCACCGACGGCAACGCACTCGGCTCCAACGACGGGTTGTTCAGCGTCGTCCTCGACGGACCGCGCCGCGGTGAGACGAAGCAGTTCCTCACCGTGCCGATCGGCGCCGAGACGTGCGGTCCGATCGTGCAGGACGGCCGGGTCGTGGTGTGCGTGCAGCATCCCGGGGAGACGGACGAGGCGTCGTGGGCGTCGCCGGCCTCGCACTGGCCCGACGGAGGCGACTCCCAGCCGCGTCCCGCCGTGGTCGCGGCATGGAAGTCGGACGGCGGACGCATCGGGGTCTGACGTCTTCGTGCGTGGTTCCGGTTGCGCTCACTACTGCGCTCGCTACCGGAACCACGCACGGCTCATCCGAGCCAGTCCAGTACCGCTGCGGCGGTCCACGACTGCTGCATGCTGCCGAGCGGGTCGCCGGTGAACGGCTCGTAGTACTCGGCGAAGGTGCCGTCGCTCGCCTGCCGGAGCCCTTCCGCGCGAAGCACGTTCGCCCGTTCGGCCCAACCGCGACGGGCGAACGCCCATGAGAACAGCCACGTCATCACGGGCCACACCGGCCCGCGCCAGTACTCGCGGGGACGGAAGTCGCCCGAGACGGGGGAGGTCGACGGCGGCACCGCATAGCGGAGATCCGGATGCCCGCAGAACTTCGGCCCTTCGAAGGTGCGCAGCAGCGCCCGCTCGGCCTGCCGGTCGAGACCACCGCACAGCAGCGGGGCGAACATCGCGAGAGTGTCGGTGGCGACCCACTTCCCGCTGCGCAGGTCGAAGTCCTTCGCCGCGCCCGTGCGCGGGTCGGTCGTGGCGATCACACCCTTCCGGAACCGCTCGGACCACGAATACAACTCGCGCACATCGGCATTGGGACGGGAATGTTCCTCACCGATGGTCGCGAGCACCTCGCACGAGAGCGAGAACACCGCGCTGACGAAGACGTCCTCGACCGCAAAGCTCATGGCCTTCGCGAGCACGCCGTCCTCGTAGCGCGCCGTCTTCATCTCCTCGAGCAGCCACAGATAGCGCGCGTACTCACGGTCGGTGGGTCGCTGGGTGGCGTCGGCGACGTGCTCGAGATCCTCACGATGGAAGGGCGGTACCGGACCGGCGACGACATTGGCGTATGCCGTATCCCAGCGCGGGGAGTTGTCCATACCCGACTCCCACCCGTGGTACAGCGCGATGCGGCCGTTGCCGTCGAGATCGCGCGCGTGCGCGAGCCAGCGGTGCCAGCGCACGAGATCCGCCCACCGGCGATCCAGGAACTCCTCGGCGACAGCACGTGTCGAACGACCGTGCCGCCGTGAATGCTCGAGGATGCGCTGCACGGCGATGGCGTGCACGGGAGGCTGTGTGATGCCCGAGGTCTGCACCTGCGCCGGTGCGTGCGCGGCCAGTTCGGACACCGCCCAACGTGCCGGGCCGGGGAAGTAGCCGTCGACACCGTTGGCGAAGACGATGTGCGGGATCATGCCGTTCTTCCACTGCGCCGAGAGCAGGGTGTCGAGTTCGACCACCGCCCGTTCGACACTCAGCGGCGCGAGCCCCACGGCGACGAACGCCGCATCCCAACTCCACATGTGTGGATAAAGCTTGGGAGCGGCACTCGTCATGGTGCCCAGGTCGTTCCCACGCAACAGGTACGCCGCGCGTGCGGCGAGCTGTGTGGGCGTGAATCCTCGGTCCGGCATGGCCCCATTCTCTGTGCTGCGGGCGGATCCGCACGACGAGGGCCGCAGCTGTAACAGCGCCGACACATTTCGTGCCGGCGCTGTGTCGAGCTGTGCTGTATCGAGCTGTCAGATGGTGATCAGTGCGCGGAGGGCAGGAAGGCCGTCGAACCCGACAGGTCGCCCGGGCGGTGGGAGGCCAGGGCGAGCAGGCCGCGACGCTCGAGGATCGGACGCACACCCTCACCGAAGCGGTAGGCCTCCTCGAGATGCGGGTAGCCCGACAGCACGAAGTGGTCGAGTCCGATCTCGGCGTACTCGGCGATGCGGTCGGCGACCTCCTCGTGGGAACCCACGAGCGCGGTGCCCGCGCCACCGCGGACGAGTCCGACGCCTGCCCACAGGTTGGGGGAGACCTCGAGGCTGCGGGCGTCCTTGCTCGCAGCGTAGGCGCTGCCGCCGCCGTGCAGCTCGACCATCCGGCGCTGCCCCTCGGAACCGGAACGGGCCAGGCTCTGCTGAGCCTTCTCGATCGTCGCGGGGTCGAGTGCGGAGAGCAGACGATCGGCCTCGGCCCACGCCTCCTCGGAGGTGTCGCGGCTGATGACGTGCAGGCGGATGCCGTAGTCGAGGGTGCGGCCCTGGATGTCGGCGAGGCCGCGGATCCACGCGATCTTGTCGGCGACGGCGGCCGGCGGTTCACCCCACGTGAGGTAGGTGTCGCAGAACTGCGACGCGACGGTGCCGGCAGCGGGGGAGGATCCGCCGAAGAAGAGCGGCGGCACCGGATCGGGGATGCGCTGGAGCTGGGCGTTCTCGACCTGGATGTACTCGCCCTTGAAGTCGACCGGGCCGTTGCCCGCCCACAGGCGCTTGATCACGTCGAGGTACTCGCCGCAGCGTGCGTAGCGCTGGTTCTTGTCGAGGAAGTCGCCGAAGGTGCGCTGTTCGTGGTCCTCACCGCCGGTGACGACGTTGAGCAGCAGACGTCCCTGCGACTGCCACTGGAAGGTCGCGGCCATCTGCGCGGCCAGCGTGGGGCTGATGAGCCCGGGGCGCAGCGCGACGAGGAACTCGAGGGTCTCGGTGGTGTCGATCAGCATCGCCGTCGTCAGCCACGCGTCCTCACACCACGCGCCGGTGGGGGTGAGGACCGATTCGAATCCGCTCGACTCCGCGGCGGCGGCGATCTGGTTCAGGTAGCGCAGCGTCGCCGGCCGATCGCCCGACATCGAACTGCCGTGGCCCCCTGCCATCAGGTTTCGCGAGTCGCCGTAGGTGGGCAGGAACCAGTGCATATGCAGAGACAAGACGAAGTCCTCGAGTCGACGACAGGCAAGCGTGACATCCAGGAGAACAGCCGCCGAGGGGTCCCGGCAACATTTGCAATCAGCATGATCGGAACCCGTGCGTGAATGCGTCGGGCGTGGTTAGCGTCGCCGGGTTGCACGCTGTCCACCACCGGGAATCGAGTCCATGACCACGCTGTCACAGCCCAGTTCCGCACCCGAGTCCGATCTCGATCGCCGCAGGAGACTACGCACCGTGGTCGCGGCGAGCCTGCTCGGCACCACGGTGGAGTGGTACGACTTCTTCCTCTACGCGACGGCTGCGAGCCTGGTGTTCAACCAGCTGTTCTTCCCGGACCAGAGTTCGTTCGTCGGCACGATGCTGGCCTTCGCGACCTTCGCGGTGGGCTTCGTGGTCCGCCCCATCGGCGGTGTCGTCTTCGGCCACATCGGTGACCGGATCGGACGCAAGAAGACCCTCGCGCTGACGATGTTCATCATGGGCGTCGCCACCGCGCTGATGGGCCTTCTGCCCACCCACGCGCAGGTGGGTGTGGTCGCGCCGATCCTGCTGCTCCTGCTGCGCATTCTGCAGGGCTTCGCCCTCGGTGGCGAATGGGCCGGGGCCGTGCTGCTCGCCGTCGAGCACAGCCCGGGGAAGAAGCGCGGTCTGTTCGGCAGCATCCCGCAGGTCGGCCTCGCGCTCGGTCTCGCGTTGGGCACCGCGGTGTTCGCGGCGCTGCAGGTGATCTTCGACGAGCAGCAGTTCCTGTCGTACGGCTGGCGGATCGCGTTCCTGCTCAGCCTCGTACTCGTCGCCGTCGGTTTCGTCGTGCGCCTGAAGGTCGACGAGACCCCGGCCTTCCGCGAGGTGCAGGAGCTCGCGAAGAAGTCGTCGGCGCCGCTCGTGGACGTCTTCCGGACCGGCGTGCGTCGCAGCACCGTTCTCGGTCTGCTGTCGCGGTGGGGTGAGGGCGCGGCGTTCAACACGTGGGGCGTCTTCGCCATCACCTACGCTACCAAGGACCTCGACTTCGAGAAGGTGCCGGTGCTCCTCGTCGTCACCCTCGCCGCGCTGGTCATGGCCGTGCTGCTCCCGGTGTCGGGCACCCTGGTCGACCGGTTCGGTGCGAAGCAGGTCTACACCGTCGGCATCGCCGCCTACGGCATCGCGGTGTTCCCGACCTTCGCCCTGTTCGGCACGAACAACCTGTTCTGGTTCGCCGTGGCGATGATCCTCGTGTTCGGCGTCGTCCACGCCCTGTTCTACGGCGCGCAGGGAACGCTGTACGCGAGCCTGTACCCGGCGGAGATCCGCTACACGGGCCTGTCGGTCGTCTACCAGTTCTCCGGCATCTACGCGTCGGGCATCACCCCGATGATCCTCACCGCGCTCATCGCCGTGGCCGGCGGTCCGTGGCTCGCCTGCGGCTATCTCGTCCTCACGTCCGTGATCAGCGTCGTTGCGACCTCGATGATGTGCAGGGAGGACCTCCACCTCTGATCGGAGGTGACGGAGCCGGTACTAGGCTCGTCGTATGAGCAGGCAACGAGGTGGCCGCGCCGCATCGTCGCCGCGCAAGGAGAAGACCGGTACACCGGGCGGCCCGGTCGAGGGGCTCTACGACATCGACACGGGCACGTGCGAGCTCGTCAAGGACCGCTATCTCGCCGACGGATGGGTACTCGAGATCAACGGGGTGCCCAGCTCGCACATCGATCTGAGCGACCCGGCCCTGCTCGAGTTCGAGTACATGCGGTGGATCGCGATGCTCGTCGAGAGCAGGTTCGAACGCGACTCGCGACTGCGCGTGCTGCACCTCGGTGGGGGTGCGTGCACGATGGCACGCTACTTCGCCGCGGTCTACCCCGACGCGCGGCAGGTGGTCGTCGAGATCGACGGTCGCCTCGCCGAACTCGTCCGCCACTGGTTCGACCTGCCCCGCGCCCCGTTGCTGCGCATCCGGGTGGGGGAGGCCCGCCAGGTCCTCACCTCGCTCTCCGATGCGAGCCGCGACGTGATCGTGCGGGATGTCTTCGCCTACAACCGCACTCCCGTCGCACTCACGACCCTCCAGTTCACGCAGCACGCGCGGCGCGTGCTCGCGCCCGGTGGCGTCTACGTCGTCAACTGCGGCGACTTCCGCGACCTGGCCGTCGCGAAACGTGAGGCCGCGACGATCGGTGAGGTCTTCGAGCACACCGTGATCATCGCCGACCCCGCGATGCTCAAGGGTCGTCGCTACGGCAACGTCGTCATCGCCGGCAGCGACCTGCCGCTCGGCGACTCCCCGGCCCTGGCCCGCGACCTGCTCGGCGGGGCCGTCCCCGCACAGATCAAGTTGGGTGACCAGGTGGGGAAGTTCGCCGCCGGGGCGCGGGTCCTGGACGACAGCGAGGCCACTACACCGCCCGGAACAAAGAGCACGGGCACGGAGTTGCACGGGGCATGACGTCAGCAGCCCCTACTCCGGTACTCCAGGTCTTCCGGCTCGGTATGCCCTGGCAGACGATCGATCCGTTCCTGTTCGTCGCGCACCATGTCGACGCGTATCCGGCGGGTAACGACGAGCTCGGACCCGACGCGTCGCTCGACGGCCGCCCGCTCGGCCAGGACTTCGGCAACCCGGCGGGCTGGAGCATGTACCACGGCACCACCGTCCCGGGATTCCCCGGTCATCCGCACCGCGGCTTCGAGACGGTGACCTTCGTGCGCTCGGGTTTCGTCGACCACTCCGATTCGGTGGGTGCGGCGGCGCGTTTCGGTGAGGGTGACACGCAGTGGCTCACCGCCGGCAACGGGGTCGTCCACAGCGAGATGTTCCCTCTGCTGAACAAGGATTCGGACAATCCCCTCGAACTGTTCCAGATCTGGTTGAACCTGCCTGCAGAGTCGAAGACCGTCGACCCGCACTTCTCGATGCTGTGGAACGAGGACACCCCCACCGTGACGGTGACGGACGAGGACGGGCGCACCGTCTCCGTCCGCGTCATCGCCGGTGAACTCGACGGCGCGACTCCGCCGCCGCCCCCGCCGAATTCGTGGGCGTCCCGACCCGGCACCGATGTGGCGATCTGGAACATCGACCTGTCGTCCGGTGCGCGCTGGGAACTGCCGGCCGCGCGCGATGAGCAGACGCAACGGGTCCTGTACGTGTACAACGGTTCCCCCGTGCGGATCGGTGACCGGACGATCGAGTCCGGGCACGGGGTCGTCGTCGACGCGTCGGTGCCGGTGCACCTCACCGGTGGCGACGAGGGCACGCAGATCCTGATGCTGCAGGGTCGCCCGATCGGCGAACCCGTCGTCTCGTACGGCCCGTTCGTGCTCAACGACGAGGCGGGTGTCCGGCAGGCGTTCGAGGATTACCGTCGCACCGGTTTCGGTGGATGGCCGTGGGACAGCGACGGTCCCGTGCACGACCGCGACGCCGGCCGGTTCGCGCGGTATCCCGACGAGCAGCTCGAACAACGCTGACCGCGTGCGAAGATCCTGTCGATCTCCGGCAGGATCTGCGACGAGAACTACTCGTTCGACGGCTGCACGTCCGGGACGAGGTACTCCGAGACCTCCATCGACCGGATCTCCCGGGCCTGATCGTCGTCGGGTCCGCTGCCGCGGAAGTCGTCGAGCTGTGCCCGTGACTCCCACCGTTCGTAGATGCAGACGCGGTCGGGTTCGATCAGGTCCGCGGTGACAGCGAAGTCGAGGCAGCCCGGCGCTCTGCGGGCGGCCTCGACGACGGACCTGCAGGTCGCCAGATAGAACTCACGCCTGTCGGCGTCGACGGTGAGATGTCCTGCGACGATGATCATGAATCCCCTCCCGTGGTCACTGCCTCGTGGTGGGTAGGACCTGCGAACGCGGTCGAACTCATCGCGACACCGTCGTACCATGCCGGAGTGACCCAGCCCGGATACGACGCCCTCGCGGATCTGTACGTCGAGCTGTTCCCCGATCCGTACCTGACGCCCCTCGAACGCCACACCGTCGCCGCCTTCGCCGAAATGGTGCGGCAGAGCCCGGTGCAGGGCGTCGTGCTGGATGTGGGTTGCGGACCCGGATACGTAGCCGCGGACCTCGCCGAACGCGGACTCGACGTGATCGGCCTCGATCCCAGCACCGAGATGCTGCGCATCGCGCGCGGCGCACACTCCGCGCTGCGATTCGTCCGGGACGATGCACGACTCGGGTCCGACGAACTCCGCGAAGTGGTTCCGAGCGCGATCATCGCGCGGTGCAGCCTCATCCATGTTCCGCCGTCCGAGATCCCCGGGATCCTCGACGGGTGGGCGGAGCGGATTCCGTCCGGCGGCGTGGTGCTCGTCGCGGGCCAGACCACCGACACCCCCGGCGAAGTGATCGAGTTCGACCACGCGGTGGCGCCGGCGTGGCGATGGCACCCGGATCGTCTCGCCACGGCGTTGTCCGATGCCGGATTCGACGAGGTGTGGCGGACGGTCAGCCGCCCCGACGCCGACCATCGCTTCCCCGACGTCCACCTGGCGGCGCGCCGGCGCTGACGGTCAGGGTGTGAACTGCATCGATTCGTCGATACGTCCGAGCCGCATGGTGGGCAGGTCGAGGAGATAGTTCTGCCGCATCAGCCACGGGCTGCGCGAACCCTGCTTGGGCAGAGCACCTTCCGCGCGGTGGATGTAACCGGAGTCGAGACCGAGCAGTGGACGGGTGCGGCCGTCGCCCGAATATCGCGGCATCGCCGAGCGGTAACCGTTACGGCGCATGTACCGCAGCAACCGGCACACGTAGAGGGACGCGAGATCGGCACGCAGGGTCCACGACGCGTTGGTGTAGCCGAGGCACATCGCGGCATTGGGCAGGCCGTCGAGCATCATGCCGCGGTAGATGAACCGGGTGGACAGGTCGATCTTCTCCCCGTCGACGACGAACTCGATTCCGCCGGCGGGCACCAGTTGCAGACCCGTTGCGGGGATCAGGATCTCGGCCTCGAGTTCGCGACCGGACTCGAGGCGGACACTCTTCTCGGTGACGGTGTCGATCCGGTCGGTGACGATCTCGGCCTTCCCTGCGCGCAGGGTGCGGAACAGATCGGAGTCGGGGACCACGCACAGTCGCTGATCCCACGGGTCGTAGCGCGGTGAGAAATGGGGATCGACCGGGATCCTGCCGCGCAGACGACGTTCGGTGAGGGTGCGCAGCACGCGTTTCGCGGCGGAGGGGAACCGCTGGCAGAACTGGTAGAAGCCGAGATTGACGATGACGTTCTTCGTCCGCACCGCGCGGTGGGCCGGCTTGTCGGGCAACAGGCGTCGTATCCGCGTCGCGATCGGGTCGCGCGCGGGCAGCGACATCACGTAGGTGGGGGAGCGCTGCAGCATCGTCACGTGCTCGGCCTTCTCCGCGAGTGCGGGCACGAGCGTGACGGCCGTGGCGCCACTGCCGATCACCACGATCTTCTTCCCCTCGTAGTCGAGGTCGTCGGGCCAGAACTGCGGATGCACGATCGTGCCCGCGAAGTCCTGCAGGCCCGGGATGTCGGGGAGATAACCGGACTCGTAGCTGTAGTAGCCGCTGCAGAGGTAGAGGAAGGAACAGGACATCTCCACCGTGCCCTGCCCGGTCGAGGCACGCACCGTCCACCGGGCGTCCTCCGACGACCACGATGCATCGATCACCTTGTGACCGAACCGGATCCGCCGGTCGATACCGAATTCGGCAGCGGTGTCGCGGATGTACTGCAGGATGTCGGGGCCGTCGGCGATGGACTTCTCACCCCGCCACGGGCGGAACGGGAATCCGAGCGTGTACATGTCGCTGTCCGATCGGATCCCGGGATAGCGGAACAGATCCCACGTACCACCGATCGCGTCGCGACTCTCGAGGATGGCGTACCCGAGATCCGGGCACTGCGTCTGCAACCGGTAGCCGGCATCGATGCCGGACAGTCCGGCTCCCACGATCAGTACGTCGACGTGTTCCACGCGCATCCCCTACCTGTCGGTCCACGCCAGCAGGTCGTCGACCTCCCAGGTGTTGATCACCTGTTCGGGTTCGACACCCCGCTCGACGGCACGTTCGCAACCGTACCCGAGCCAGTCGAGCTGCCCGGGTGCGTGCGCATCGGTGTCGATGGAGAACAGGCAGCCCGTCTCGAGCGCGAGGTCGATGAGACGCGACGGCGGGTCGCGGCGTTCGGGCCGGCAGTTGATCTCGACGGCGGTGTCGTGGTCGCGACACGCGGCGAAGACCTTCTCGGCGTCGAACTTCGATTCCGGACGACTTCCGCGACCTCCGGCGACGAGACGGCCGGTGCAGTGCCCGAGGACGTCGACGTGGGGATTCGCCGCCGCACGCAGCATGCGTTTCGTCATCGCCGACCGGTCGGCCCGCAGGTTCGAGTGCACGCTCGCGACGACGACGTCGAGTTCGGCGAGCAGTCCTTCGTCCTGGTCGAGTGACCCGTCGTCGAGGATGTCGACCTCGATACCCGTGAGAATCCTTGCACCACTGCTGTTCTCGTTGATGTCCGCGACGATGGCGAGCTGCGAGCGCAACCGTTCCGCGGTGAGGCCGTTCGCGACCTTCAGGCGAGGGGAGTGGTCGGTGAGGGCGAAGTACTCGTGCCCGATCATCGTCGACGCGACGCGGTGCATTTCGTCGATGGGGCTGCCGCCGTCGGACCAGTTCGAGTGGGTGTGCAGGTCGCCGCGCAGGGACTCGAGCAGGTCGCGGCCGCCGCGGCCGATCGGGTCGGCCTCCTCGCGCAACTGCTCGAGATAGGCGGGCACTCCGTCGAACGACTCCCGGACGACGGTCGCGGTCTTCTTCCCGACACCCGGCAGATCGGTCCACGAGTCGGTCTTCCGCAGCACCTCCCGCTTGTGGTCGCTCACCTCGGCGAGCACCTCCGCCGCGCGACGATAGGCCTGCACGCGGTAGGTGTCGGCGTGTTCGCGTTCGAGCCAGAAGGCGACTTCGCGGAGTGCGTCGACGGGGTCCACCCCTCCATTGTGGCCGCCGGGCGTCCGTAATCTGGGACGCATGCTCGAATCCGTCCGGTCGTCGTCCCCCCTCGGTGCGGTCTCCGCACTGGTCGTCGGTGCCGTGTCCGCGCTGACACTCGTCTCCGCCCGCGTGGCGTCGGAGGCGAAGGACCTCATGTACGAGGTGGACGACGCGCCGCCCGCCCCGGTGGTGATCGTGCCGGGCGCGCGGGTGCACGAGGGCCGTCCGATGCGGGTGCTCCGCAGCCGCCTCGACGTCGCGGTTGCGTTGATGGAGCGGGGACGGGTGCAGGCCGTGCTCGTCTCGGGCGACGGGGCCGGAACCTCGGGCGACGAGATCGAGGCGATGATCGCGTATCTCGTCGAGCAGGGCGTGAACCGGGAACGGATCGTCGCCGACCCGTACGGTCTCGACACCTACGACACCGCCCGGCGTGCCGTCGCCACCTACGGCGTGCGGCAGGCACTGATCACGACCCAGGCCTTCCACCTTCCGCGCGCAGTGGCGTTGTGCCGGCGGGCGGGCATCGACATCGCCGGAGTCCGCGCCGCGAACGACGTGCGACTGCGCACGCGGCTGAGGAATCTGGCACGCGAGTACGTGCTGTCGCGCCCCAAGGCGTTCCTCGAACTCCGGTTCCCGCGCGACCCCGCGGTGGAGACCCCGCCGGACGACCGGCTCGCCGAGATCCTGGCCGGTCTCGAGCACGGTGCGGTGGCCGCCCCACCGTCTGCTTCCTAGGCTCGTGATCATGCGCCCCACAGCTCTCGTCACCGGAGGGGGTCGCGGTCTCGGTGCCGCGATCGCCCACGAACTCGCTCCCACCCACGATCTGCTCCTCGGCGGCCGGCGTCGCGAGTCGCTCGACGCGATCCTCGAGGAACTACCCGACGCCACGCCGTGGCCCGTGGACCTGCTCGACCACGACGCCGTCGCCGCGGCCGCCGCCGACATCGACCGGCTCGACGTCCTCGTCCACAACGCGGGCGTCGCCGAACTGGGCACGATCGCCGACAGCGAGCCCCGGCAGTGGCGCGAGACGTTCGAGGCGAACGTCGTCGCCGTCGTCGCCCTGACGCAGGTGCTACTGCCGGCCCTGCGCGCGGCGAACGGCCACGTGGTGCTCATCAACTCGGGGGCGGGTCTGCGTGCTCGCCCCGGGTGGGGTGCCTATGCCGCGAGCAAGTTCGCCCTGCGGGCGTTCGGCGACGCACTGCGCGAGGAGGAACCCGCGCTGCGGGTCACCTCGATCCACCCGGGCCGGATCGACACCGACATGCAACGCGCGATCGTCGCGTCGGAAGGCCGCGAGTACGACCCGTCGCAGTTCCTCAGCCCCGGCACGGTGGCGCGCGCGGTGCGGCAGGTCGTCGAGGCGCCGGTCGACGCCCACCCCACCGAGGTCGTTCTGCGTCCTCGCTGACGACTCGGAACGGCTGACGGCTCGGAACGGCTGACGGCTCAGAACGGCAGCGGAATCACTACCGGGGGAGCGCCTGGGATCTGGATCTGGATCTGCGGAGGCGGAGGCGCGGGAGCCCGCGGCGCCGGCGGGGGTGCCGGTGCCGGTGCCGGCGCAGGAGCGGGTTCCGGAGCCGGCGGTGGTGGCGGCGGTTCCGGAGCGGGCGGAGGCGGAGGCGGTGGTGGTTCCGGGGGAGGAGGCGGCGGCGGTGCCGCGGCTTCCGGCACGGGATCGCGCCGCGGCGCGGGAACGGGTACCTGCAGCGCCTCGGTCTCGGGGCGGGACTCCTCCGTGGTCTCCGGTGCGGCCGGAGCCGAGGTCTTCGGCAGGGCCTCACCGACCGGCACGGGGACCATCGCACCGGTCGTGATGTCGACGACCTCCAACTCCCGCACGGCAGTCGCGGCGGGCTGGACGACGAACATCCGCTCGGCGTTCAGTCCGGGCCATTTCGGGCCTTCGAGTTCGTCGTTGCCGGTGAGCACCGGCGCGGACAACGGATTACCGCGCACGCACCGCACGCGCGGAACACCGAGTTCGTCGACGAGGACGATCGTGCCGCGCTCGAGCAGCGACTGCACGGGCCGCGCGGCACCGTCGCGGTACTCGTGCATGGTCACCCGGGTGTCGGCGCGCAACAGGACCGCCGTGAGGGTGTCGGTGTACCCGCGGATGTCGGGCACGCCGAGGACACCGCGCCACGCCTCGGCCTTGGCCGGGTCCTCCTCCAGATGAAGGATGAGTCCTTCGCGGTCGCACAGGGGCCGGTCGAGACTGCCCCCGTAGAGGGCCGGCCGGTCACCGGGGACGGCCGGGGTCCCGGCGGTCGCGGTGACCGGGTCGCCGCCGTCCTCGACGACTTCGGGAGGTGGGGGCGGCACCGCGACCGGCACCTGCGGCGGCACGAGACGCGGCGTCCACGGGTCGTCCTGGGCGGTGGCGACATGCAGTTGCACGGGCGTCGTCGTCTCGACCGAACCGCCCGACGAGCAGGCACCCGCCACCAGTGCCGTCAGGGCGAGTGCCAGACCGAATCCACGAACCGTGTCGCTGGCCACGCCGTCATGCTAGGTCGATGATCGCCGGTGAAAGTGCTGTTCGGCGGTTCTCGTCGGTATCCGGATCCCGGAGAGGAAACGCAGGAGGAGGTCGTTCACCTCGTCGCGACGTTCCATCTGTACGAAATGCCCCGCGCCCTCGAGCAGGTGGACACCGCGCAGATCGGGGACGAAGGCACGCATCCGTTCGAGCGCCGACGACCCCGACATCGCGACGACAGGATCCCGGTCGCCGGCCACGAACAGCGTCGGTACCTGCACCTTCGCGCCCTCGTAGGGACGCGACGCCTCCCAGTTCGCGTCGTAGGCGCGGTACCAGGACAGACCCCCGCCGAATCCGGTGCGGGCGAACTCGGCCGCGTAGTGCGCGAGTTCGTCGTCGTCGAGCCAGTCCCACGGCAGCTCGGGAGCGGTGGGCAGCACGTCGAGATATCCGCGTCCCTCGGACGGATGCGACCACACGTCGAGATAGCGGTATCCGCCCGACAGCGCGAAGAACAGCCGCTGCAGGAACTCGCGCGGGCGGGGATCGAGTTCCGCCTCCGCGACCCCCGGTTCCTGGAAGTAGTGGAGGTGGAGGAAATGCTTGTCGGCGAGACCGCGGAAGATCTCGCTGGGTCGTGCCGGCATCCGATCGGGCGAGTAGGGCACGGCGAGCAGGACGAGACCGGCGACGCGATCCGGATGTCGCAGCGCCGTCGTCCACGCGACGGGCGCACCGAAGTCGTGACCGACGACGATCGCGCTGTCGATCCCGAGGACGTCGAGCAGCCGGACGAGGCGATCGGCGACCGCGACGTTCGTGTACTCCTCGACCTCCCGGGGCCGGTCGGTGCGGCCGTAACCGGGCATGTCCGGGGCGACGGCACGGTATCCGGCGTCGACGAGCGGCGCGAACTGGTGCCGGTAGCTGTACCCCAGGCCGGGGAATCCGTGGCACATGACGACCGCGGGCCCGTCACCCCGATCGTCGATGTTCCACGTGAAACCATCGACCTCGACGATGCGGCTGCCCATCAGGAAGCGGGGACGGTCTGCATGTCCTCCTGGCTCCAGAACGCCCTCATGCTCGTGATCCTCGCGTCGTCGTCGAAGGTCATCACGTCGACGACCTCCATGACCAGATCCTGCTCACCCAGGTGCGTGACCAGGCGGAACACGAAAGCCGCGTTGTTCTCCGCGATCTTGAGGGTGATCACCTCACCGGTCTGCGCGAGCGGTTCGACCACTCCGTAGAACTCGCGGATCTCGGCCTCGGTGGCGCGGACCGGCGTGCCGACCGGATCCTCGACGGTCGCGCCCGGCGCGTACAGAGCGAGGACGTCGTCGACGGTGCCCGAGGCAACGGACTTCACGTAGTTCTCGACGGTGGCGCGGATCGCGTCCCGACTCGGTGCCATGAGGTCTCCTTCGTTCGAATCTGGAACACGTTTCACTTCGACGGTAGTGGGCCGGATCCGCGGATGCACTCGCGATTCCCACTCGGAAGACCCCGCGTCGGAGGACGATGACATCGCCATCACCCGGAACGATCGGAGACCCGATGATCGACGCTGTCGCCTTCACCCTCGACGGACACGCCGGCGCCCTCGCAGCGCGCACATGGGTCGGCGAGACCCCGCGCTACGTGGCGTTGCTGTGCCACGGCTACGGCGAGCACTGCGGACGCTACGAATACGTGGCCGCGCGCCTCGTCGCCGACGGCGCCGCCGTCTACGCGGTGGACCACATCGGTCACGGCCTCAGCGACGGCGAACGCGTCCTCATCGACGACTTCGAGAAGGTGGTCGACGACTTCCGCCTGCTCGATCTCACGGCGCGACGCGAGCATCCCGACCTGCCGGTCGTGCTCGTCGGACACTCGATGGGCGGCATGATCGCCGCCCGGTACGCGCAGCGATACGGCTCGGAACTGGCCGCGGTCGTCCTGTCCGGCCCGGTCCTCGGCAGATGGGCGGCGGTCGACGCCCTGCTCACGGCCGAGGAGATCCCGGACACCCCCATCGATCCGTCCACCCTCTCCCGTGATCCCGAGGTGGGTCGCGCCTACGTGGCCGACCCGCTCGTCTGGCACGGCCCGTTCAAGCGCACCACCGTGCAGGCGCTGAAGACCTGCATCGACACGATCACCGCCGCCGGTGCCGTCGACGACGTGCCCGTGCTGTGGCTCCACGGTGAGGACGATCGGCTGGTTCCCCTCGACGGCACCGCCACCGGATGGTCGTCGCTGGCAGGTCGCGGGTCGTCGTCGAAGACCTATCCCGAGGCACGGCACGAGATCTTCAACGAGACGAATCGGGACGAGGTCCTGGGCGATGTCGTCGACTTCGTCGGCACCCATATGCACCCTCTCGAGACTCTCGAGGATTGAAGCCGACCGCGCCTGGCTACCCCAAGCCATGGGGCCGTCCCCTTCGTGTCCCGTACGGAAGGAGATGACCGTGGTCGAAGACAGCCCATCCGACAGGGCTCGCCCTGGCCCGGCCGACAAGGCACGCCTCGGGTTGAAGCAGACGGTGTTCGGCAAGGCAAAGGAGGTCGCCGGCGCTCTGACCGGCAACGATTCCCTCACCGCCGAAGGCCGACTCGAGCAGGAGCAGGCCCGGCAGACCAGGAAGGCCGACACCCTCTCGCACATGGCCGAGGCCGAGAGCGACGAGGCGGTCGAGCAGCTCGACGCCGTCCGCGAGGCCGGACAGCAGGAACGCGAGACCGTGCAGCAGCGGACCGACGCCGTCGAGACGCAGGCCGAGCGGGAGGCACGGGTCCGCAAACAGGCCGCCGACCTCGAATGTCAGGAGAACATCGTCCGAGGGCGGTCCGACGCCGTCCGCGATGCCACAGCCGCCGAGCAGCAGGCACGCCGTGAGGAGAACGACCAGGTCACGGATGCCGCGGCAGAGGTCGCGGCCGCCGACGAGGACCACCGACGCGCCTCCCACGACGCCGAACGTGCACGCCTGCAGGCCGAGGAGGAACGCCGCAAGGCCGAAGCCCTCGAACGCACGCTGACCGACGAGCCGGATCGCTGACGAACACCACCGACATTCCCTACCGGAGCTGTACCCCCATCGAAGTTGGAGATGCGCCCATGAACCTCACCACTCTGCCCAAGAGCGTTCTGCGACTGCAGTACAAGATCGCCCGCTTCCCGTTGGGGTTGATCGAGCAGCAGTTGCGGTTCCTGCCCACCGACGCCCCGCCGCGCCTGATGTACGAGCGGGGACTGGGCATGCTGGACGGCATCGTCGGCAGTGTGCTTGACGACCAGGAGATCGCCACGCGCGGGGCACTCGCCACCGAACGTGCCGATGCGGTGAAGCGCGCCGAGAAACTCGACGCCCAGGCCGCGGCCGAGAATCGCGCGGCGGACGCCGAACTCCGCCGGACGCGTGAGCGCGCCGAGGCCGAGCAGGAAGCCGCACGGCGCGACCGTGAGAAGGAGGTCCAGCAGGCCCGCGAGCGTGCGCAGGAACGCGCGAAGCAGGCGGAGAAGGAAGCCGAGCAGAAGAAGGCCGCCGAGACCGCGAAGGCCGATCAGGAGGCCGCCGCGAAGCGCCGTGCCGCCGAGACGGCGAAGAAGAAGGACGAGGAGCGCATCCGCAAGGCCGAGGAGGAGGCCGCCGAGCCCGCCAAGGTCTCCCTCAAGGATGCCGTCGCCAAGCAGCTCGAGGCGAAGGAGGCGGAGGAGCGCGCACACGATGCGGGCGAGGTCGCCGAGTTCGAGAAGATCGAACACAAGAACCCCTGAGCGAGAGTCGCTCTCGGTGAAATCCGAGCGCACAGCACAGACGACGAGACCCCGGTGCACAGGATGCACCGGGGTCTCGCTCGTCGGAAGTGTTGCTACTTCACGACATTGACCATCTTGCCGGGAACCACGATCACCTTGCGCGGTGCGGCACCGCCGAGCAGGTCGGCGATCTTCTCGTCCGCGAGCGCAGCGGCCTCGATCGCGTCGGGTGCGGCGTCGGCCGGGACGGTGATGCGGCTGCGCACCTTGCCGTTGACCTGGATCGGGTACTCGACGCTGTCCTCGACGAGCCACTTCTCGTCGGCGACCGGGAACGGGCCGTGCGCAAGCGATTCGGTGTGTCCGAGACGCGACCACATCTCCTCGGCGAGGTGCGGGGCGACCGGGCCGAGCATGAGCACGAGCGGTTCGACGGCGCTGCGCGGCGCACCCGACGGGTACTGCTTCGTCAGATGGTTCGTGTACTCGATGAGCTTGGCGATCGCCGTGTTGTCGCGCAGGTGGGTGAAGTCGTCGGACACGCCCGCGACCGTCTTGTTGAGCGCCCGCAGCGTGTCGTCACCGGGGGTCTCGTCGGTGACGCGCAGCGCGCCGCTCTCCTCCTCGACCACCAGACGCCACACGCGCTGCAGGAAGCGGTGCGCGCCGACGACGTCCTTGGTCGCCCACGGACGCGACTGATCGAGCGGACCCATCGACATCTCGTAGACGCGCAGGGTGTCGGCGCCGTACTCGTCGAAGATCTGGTCGGGGCTGACGGAGTTCTTGAGCGACTTGCCCATCTTCCCGTACTCGCGAGCGACCTCCTGCTCACCGTCCGGGCCGGTCCAGTAGAACGTGCCGTCGCGCTCGACGACCTCCTCGGCCGGCACGTACACACCGCGCGAGTCGGTGTAGGCGTAGGCCTGGATGTAACCCTGGTTGAACAGGCGACGGTACGGCTCCGAGGAGGTGACGTACCCGAGGTCGAAGAGCACCTTGTGCCAGAACCGGGCGTACAGCAGGTGCAGCACCGCATGCTCGACACCACCGACGTAGAGGTCGACGCCACCCGGATCGTTCGGGCCGTGCAGTTCCGGGCGCGGACCGGTCCAGTACGCCTCGTTCTCCTTGTCGCAGAAGGCTTCCGAGTTGGTGGGGTCGATGTAGCGCAGCTGGTACCAGGAGCTGCCGGCCCACTGCGGCATCACGTTGGTGTCGCGCGTGTAGCGCTTGAGGCCGTCGCCGAGATCGAGCTCGACGTTCATCCAGTCCACCGCCTTCGCGAGCGGCGGGGACGGTTCGGAATCGGCGTCGTCCGGATCGAAGGAGACCGGCGCGTAATCCTCGACCTCCGGAAGTTCCACGGGCAGAGCGGATTCGGGCAGCGCATGGGCGCGTCCCTGCTCGTCGTAGACGATCGGGAAGGGCTCGCCCCAGTACCGCTGCCGCGCGAACAACCAGTCGCGCAGCTTGTACTGGATGGTGCCGCGTCCGGCGCCGTCCTCCTCGAGTTTCGCGACGATCGTCTTCTTCGCCTCGGCGACGTCGAGACCGTCGAGCAGGCCGGAGTTCACCAGCACACCGTCGCCGGTGTACGCCTCGGCGGTGACGTCGCCGCCGGAGATGACTTCGCGGACGGGCAGGCCGAAGGCGGTCGCGAACTCCCAGTCGCGCTGGTCGTGGCCGGGAACGGCCATGATCGCGCCGGTGCCGTAGCCGGTGAGGACGTAGTCGGCGATGAAGATCGGCAGTCGCTCGCCGTTGACCGGGTTCACGGCGTAGGCGCCGAGGAACACACCGGTCTTCTCCTTCGACTCCTGCCGCTCGAGATCGGACTTCGCGGCGATCGATGCACGGTAGGCCGCAACCGCGGCAGCCGGATCGGCGGCGCCACCGGTCCAGCGCTCGTCGACACCCTCGGGCCAGGACGCACCGACGATCCGGTCGACGAGTTCGTGCTCGGGAGCGAGGGTCACGTAGCTGGCACCGAACAGGGTGTCGGGCCGGGTCGTGAACACCTCGATCGCCGAATCGTGGTCGGCGACGGCGAACTTCACCTGAGCGCCGTGCGAGCGCCCGATCCAGTTGCGCTGCATGGACTTGACCTTGTCGGTCCAGTCCAGGGGCTCAAGATCGTCGATCAGACGGTCGGAGTAGGCGGTGATCCGCATCATCCACTGACGCAGGTTCTTCCGGAAGACCGGGAAGTTGCCGCGCTCGGAACGGCCGTCGGCCGTGACCTCCTCGTTGGCGAGCACCGTACCCAGGCCCGGGCACCAGTTGACGAGCGAATCCGACCGGTACACCAGACGGTACGAGTCGATGATGTCGGCGCGCTCACCCTCCGACAGCGACGCCCAGTCGCGTCCGTCCTCGAGACGACGCGTGCCGTCGGCGAACTCGGCCTCGAGTTCGGAGATGCGGCGAGCCCGTCCGGCCTCGCGGTCGTACCAGGCGTTGTAGATCGTCAGGAAGATCCACTGTGTCCAGCGGTAGAAGTCGACGTCGGTCGTCGCGACCGAGCGACGCTCGTCGTGCCCGAGACCGAGCCGGGAGAGCTGCCGCTTCATGTTTCCGATGTTGGCCTCGGTGGTCGTGCGCGGGTGCGTGCCCGTCTGCACGGCGTACTGCTCGGCCGGCAGGCCGAAGGCGTCGTAACCGAGGGTGTGCAGCACGTTGCGGCCCTGCATGCGGTTGAAGCGCGCGTACACGTCGGTGGCGATGTACCCGAGCGGGTGCCCTACGTGCAGGCCCGAGCCCGACGGGTACGGGAACATGTCCTGCACGAACAGCTTGTCGGAGGGCACCTCGCCGGCGAGATCGCCCACCGGATTGGGGGCATGGAAGGTGCCGCGCTCGCGCCAGAGCTCCTGCCAGCGCTGCTCGATCCGCCCCGCGAGCTCGGCGGTGTACCGATGCTGCGGAGTGCTGCCGGGTTCGTGCTGGGAGTTCTGTTCGGGACGGGTCACGGTGATCACTATCTACTCGGCCGGGCGTGTGAGTGCTCCCACCAGGGTAGAACGTGCCCGCACCCGCGCAGACCGGTGGCACCACCGGCCGCGTATCCTGGTCGGGTGCTCATCGTCGCTGTCCTGCTCTTCGTGCTCGCTCTCGTCGTCGGCGCGGTGGGTGTCGCGGCACTGACCGGCAAGCTCCCACGCAACCGCTGGGCCGGTGTGCGCACCCCCGACGCGCTGCGTGACGACGACGCGTTCGCACTGGCCAACAAGGTCGCCGCACCCAGCATGCTCGGGTCCGCGGTGCTCCTCGCCCTCGGTGGAGTCGCGTCGCTGACCCTGCCCACCGTCGCCGGGATCATCGCGGTCGTCGTCACGGTGGTGGCCGCCCTGATCACCGCCGGAGCCGGCGGATCCGTCGCAGCGCGCGTCGCTGCGGCGACCAAGCCGGAGGAGACGGCCGGCTGCGGTACCTCGTGCGGCGCGTGCAGCCTGCGCGGGGCGTGCGAGCCGACCGCCTGACGGTCCTCCCACCGGCAGTCCTCACTCCCAGCGGCGCTCCCGTGCGTAGCGCGGCGTCCACCAGAACCGGTTGAGCACCCGCACCGGTACCGGGAGGCTCTTCACCACCGTGGCCACGCGGTCCTTCGGCGCCCCCTCGAAGAGGTAGGGCAGCATCTCGGAGACCTCGCGCTTCTCGAGCTGCGCGAACGCGCGCATCGAGATGTCGTGCCATTCCTCCTTGGTGATCGTCTGCTCGATCAGCGGGAAGGCGTCGCGTTCCTCGTGCGCGAGGTGTGCACCCAGTGACGTGACGAGCCCGTCGAGCAGACCGCCGAGCCGCTCGGTCGCGGTCTCCCGGTCGTCGAGTGCGGTCTCGATCTCGGCCAGGGCCGGGTCGATCACGGCATGTTCGGCCTCCATCGCGTCGAGCACCTCCATCGCCGCCGTGTCGTGGGCGAGCCGAGGCCGCATGAACGGCCAGACGTAGACGTCCTCGATGGAGTGGTGCGTGTGCAGTTCGGTACTGAATCCGTGCCAGCCGAGGAGCAGCGCATCGTGCGTGCCGGGATCGGCGGTCCGCCACCTCTGCGCGAAGTCGGCGAGACGTTCGGTGTCCCGACGCAGGGCGGAGTGGATCAGATGCACGACCTCCAGATCCTCGGCGGACAACGGCGTGGCGTGAGTGGTGGTCATGGCGGGTACCTCGACTTCCGTATGAATGTCCCCGTGTCCATGGAGCCTCGTCGCCGCGCGAGGTGTTCTCAATCCCACATTCGAGGGGGATACTTCGAGGGATGCGCTCTGCGCAGCGGTTGAGGGCAGGCATTCACGACGCGGCCTCCGCGGCTGCGGACGGCGCGCAGTTCCGCGAGATCGTCATGGACGTGCTCGGCGCCTTCGTTCCGTACGACGGGGGTTGCCTGGCACCCGTCGACCCTGCCGTCGTGGTTCCCACCGGCTTCACCACCCGAGGTCTCGACGACCCGGTCGAGGCCCTCCGGTTGTCGATCGAGATCGAGTACGGCCCGGACCCCGATCCGGACAGTCTCTACGTGCTCCTCCGGCGTCCGACCGGACTGCGCCGCATCGGCGAACCGGCGGACGACGGGACTCGAGACGGACACCGCCGCTATCTCGAACTCGTGTCGCAGCTGGGCATGGGACACGAACTGCAGTTGGTCTTCCGGGACGGCGACCGTCGGTGCTGGGGTGTCGGAGAGCTGATGCGCGAACCGGGACGCGGCTTCACCGATGCCGAACTCGCGATGCTCGACGACGTGCTCGGCGACATCGCGAACGGTTTCCGCACCACACTCATCCGGGACGCGTCGGCGCGGGTGCGACACACGGAGATTGCGGCCGGGTGTCCGGGTCCGGCCGTGGTCGTGATCGGGGCGGACGACGACTTCGATTCCGTGACCGCCTCGGCGGCGGTCTGGTTCGAGCGTCTCGGCTGGGGCAGTCCCGTCCGGGGCCGTCCCGGGCCGGCGCACGTGATCGCCCGCCAGGTCCGCAGGACACGACCCGCCCCTGCGACGGTGCGCCTGCGCACCCTCGACGGTGAATGGGTGGTGTTGCGCGCCGCGATCTTCGACGAGACCGGTCGCGTCGTCATAACCCTCGAACAGGCACGCCTGCCCGAGATCGTCACGCTGGTCACCGCGGCCTACGGTCTGACGCCCCGTGAATCGGAGGTGCTCGTCGAAGTGCTCGCCGGACGGTCGCGCAACGAGATCGCGAAGCGGTTGTTCATCAGCCCGTACACCGTGCAGGACCACCTGAAGAACATCTTCACCAAGACCGGTGTGAACAGCCGGCGCAGCCTCGTCTCGCGACTCGCGTGTACCGAGTACATGCCCCGGTTCGGTGGCGACCTGCGACCCGACGGATGGTTCGACGAGAGCGGAACGAGGACGGCGCCGGTGGAGGCCCGCACCCTAGGCTGACCCCCATGACGACGACGCGTCAGGTCGACCCCGTGGGTGTGCTGCTCGGACTGGTCGTTCCGTTGCTGTGTGCCGTGGCCGTACTCGTGCTCACCCGTTCGTGGCTCCCGCGGTTGCCCGGTGAGATCGCCACGCACTGGTCGGGTACGGCCCCCGATTCGTTCGGCTCGCCCATGACCTCGGCGTGGACCGCCGCTCTGTTGATCGTGCTCGTCGGGGGTGGGTGCTGCGCGATCGCCGCGCTCGCGCAGGCGCAGCTGCTCATGCGCCGCTACATGCTCGCGATCGGTCTCGGGGTCACCGGCACGATCACCGCGCTGTTCCTCGCCGGTCTCGCGGGGCAGCTCGACACGACCGACGCCACGCAGACCCCGTTGGAGGGTTGGCCGGCGGTGCTCGGCATGTGGGTGGGTATCGCGGTGGGCTGGTTCGGGGGACGGCTGCTGCGCGACGGCCGGGAGCGGAAGACCGCGACAGCGGCTCCGGATCCGTCACTGCCGCGCGGTCGTGCCGAACTGCCGATCGTCGAGCAGGTGGGCACCGGTGCGGGCACCACTGCGGGACTGTCGCTGCTCGTCCTGGTCCCCGCGCTCGTCGTGTGCGGTGCGACGCAGAGCTGGTGGCCGCTGGGCCTGATCGCGCCCGTCGCCCTGCTCGTGCTGGGTCTGCTGCGCTACACCGTGGTGGTTGACGCGGACGGGATCCGGGTGTCGAATCTGGCCACCGACGCGCTCGGATACGACCTCGACGAGATCGTCGGCGCGAAGGTCACCGAGACCCGCCCGTTCCAGGACTGGGGCGGCTGGGGGCTGCGGGCCAAGGGTGGCAAGCGGTACGGCCTGGTCACGCGCACCGGACCTGCCGTCGTGGTGACCACGGCGTCGGGACACGAATTGACCGTGACCGCAACGAAGGCCGAGGAGATGGCCGGCGCGCTCAACACGCTCGCCGACGCCCGCTGACGGGTCCCCGGTCGCCCGACGGAACTCAGTTGCGTTCGACCTCGATGGGGTGGGTCGCGAGCAACGCCATCGGCAGCGGCTGCCGGCGCAGCACCCTCGCCCACAGGTCGAGGTGCGCGGGAGCGAGCACGTCGGCGGGCAGACCCGAGACCACCATCCAGTCGTCGTTGCGCAGTTCGCCGTCGAGCTGACCTGCGCTCCACCCCGCGTATCCCGCGAAGATCCGCACACCCTCGACGTAGTGGGCGATGTGCCCGGGATCGGCGTCGAGGTCGATCATCACCACTCGGCCGTCGACGTGACGGATGCCGGGGACATCGGTGATGTCGGCGCCCACCCGCAGCGTGCCGAGGCACAGTGCCGAACTGCGGTGGACGGGACCGCCCACGAACAGGGTCTTCGGTTCGGCGGCGAGCCACGACCATTGCGGCAGCATCGCGTCGACGGAGGTGTCGCTGATGCGGTTCAGGACGACACCGAAGCTGCCGGCATCGGTGTGCTCGATGATGTAGACGACGGTGCGGCGGAAGGTCGGCTCGGTGAGTTCGGTGGCGGAGACGAGCAGGCTGCCGGCCCGCACCCTGGGTGTCGAGGGTGCGGTGCGGTCCTCGGGTTCGTCCTGATGCTGCGCCACGTCAGCCATTCTGTCACCGCCGTCAGCGGCGTGTGGGGTGGAACCCGACGGTCTGTGCCAACAAGGCGAGATGATGTTCGAACAGGACCTCGCGGTCCGGAAAAGTGTCGGGGCCGTACTGCCCGAAGACCTCGAAGCTCACGGACCCGAACAGCGACGGCCACGCCCAGAGACCGCGTGCCAGTACGGAATCCGGGGCGGTGAGGGAGAACTCGTCCCGGATCCGGCCCAGCGGTTCCCCCAGGCTCTCCAGCGGTGGGGTACCGGCCGCGTCGTCCAATACACCCGCAGCGTAGGCCTCGTCCACGATCCGGGCCAGTCGCAGGACCACGCGGATACCGGGTGCGGTGGTGCGCTCGGCCGGGGCGGCGTAACCGGGCACCGGACTTCCGTACAGCAGCCCGTAGCGGGCCGGTTCGGCCAGCGCCCACGAGCGCACAGCACGGCCGAGGGTGAGGAACCGTTCGCGGTGGTCGGAGGGGTCGACCGCGTCGACAGCACGGTCGACACTGTCGCCCAGTTCGTCGTAGGCGTCGACGACGAGCAGGGTGAGCAGCTCGTCGCGGCTCGAGACGTAGCGGTAGACGGCGGAGGAGACGACGCCCAGGTCTCGGGCGACGGCGCGCAGCGACAGCGCCGCCGCTCCGTGGGTGCCGAGATGCTCGCGGCCGATCCGGAGGATGTCGGCCATCGTCTGTGCGCGTGCGCGTGCCCGTGGTGTCGTCACCGGACCATTCTGCGTCGAACAGAGAGCACCGTCAACAAACGAGAGCAGTGCTCTTGACAATCTCGGCCACACAGAGGATCGTCGAAGCCATCAGAGAGCAGTGCTCACACTTTTCGAATCGAGGAATCATGTCGCATCTACAGGTGGTCGCAGGAGCCGGACCCGTGGGCTGGACCGTCGCCGAACAACTTGCCGCACAAGGACATCGCGTGCGTGTTCTGACCCGATCGGGCAGCGGACCGGAAGGCGCGGGCATCGAACGCCTGCGCGTCGACGTCACCGACCCCGAGGCCGTGGCCGCAGCGCTCGTCGACGAGGACGGACTAGTTGCCGACGCCGTGTACATGTGCGTCCACGGGTCGGCCTACCGTGCCGACGTGTGGGCACGCGAACTTCCCGTCGCCGAGCGGGTCGTTCTCGACGCCGCCGCGAACCTGTCGGAGAAGATGGTCGTCGTCTTCCCCGAGAGCCTCTACTCGTACAGCGAGCCCGACCGGGTCATGACCGAGGACTCACCCCGTGAGGCCGACACCGGCAAGCGCGGTGTCCGGCGGCAACTCCTCACCGCCCGCGCCGCCCATCGCGCCCCGACGGTGAGCGTCGTGGCATCGGACTTCTTCGGTCCGCGGGCACTGAACGCGATGGCCGGAGAACGCATGGTGCCCACCGTGCTCGCCGGGAAGAAGGTGCGGGTGCTCGGCTCGGCCGACCTCCCGCACTCGTTCACCTACGTTCCCGACCTGGCCGCGGCGATGATCGCGGCAGCGGGGGAGCCGGCGGTGTGGAACACCGTGATCCACGCACCCACCGGACCGGCTGTGACACAGCGGGAGATCGCCACAGCCTTCACCCGGGCGGCCGGCCTTCCCGCGCCCGCGGTGGGGACGATCCCGTCCTGGCTGGTGCGGGCCGGCGGCGTCGTGAACCGGGACATGAAGGAACTCGCGGAGATGCTCTACCAGTTCGACGCTCCGTTCGTCATGGACTCGACCCACACCGAACAGGTACTCGGCCTGTCACCCACCCCGCTCGACGAGGCGGCCGCCCGCACGGTCGAATGGTGGCGGAGCCGATAGTGTCGTGCTTGTGCGAGACTCCGGGCAGCAGTCCAGGCAGCGGGCGTGGCGATCGACCGCGACCGCCCTGCGGAACTCGCCGGGTCTCGTACGACTGACCGGGGTGCGGTTCGCGAGCCAGTTCGGCGACGGACTGTTCCAGGCCGCACTCGGCGGGGCGATCCTGTTCAACCCCGAGCGTCACACCGACCCCGTCACGATCGCGGCAGGCTTCGCCGTGCTGCTGTTGCCGTACTCGGTGATCGGTCCGTTCGCCGGCGCCCTGCTCGACCGATGGGACCGACGTCTCGTCCTCGTCTGGGCCAACCTGCTCCGCGGAGTGTTCATCGCGGCGGCCGCGGCCGTGTTGCTTCTCGGAGGACCGCAGACCCCACTCATGCTGCTCGCGCTCGCCGCCGTCGGCGTGAGCAGATTCGTCCTGGCAGGCGTCTCGGCCTCGCTCCCACACGTGGTCGCCCAGTCGTGGCTCGTCCCGGTCAATTCCGTTCTGGCGACGGTCGGTTCGGGTGTCTCGGCGGTCGGGGCCGCCACGGCGGTCGCGACCATCGGATTCGTGGGCGCGGGCGACACCGGTTCCGGGACGGCCGTCCTTCTCGGAGTGAGCGGCTCGCTCGTCGGCGCGGTCGCCGCAGCGGGATTCGCCGCGAATGCGCTCGGCCCCGAGGGAATACGTCCCCGCGACGTGATCCGCACCGTCCTGTCGGGTCTGCGGACCGGTGCGGGAGCCGTCCTCGAAGCGCCGGGTGTGACGATCGCGATGCTCGGAATCGGCGCGCACCGCATCGTGTTCGGCATCGACACGCTCATCATGGTGCTCGTCCTGCGCGCCGACGAGAAGGACTCCGACCTGCTCGGGGGATTCTCCGGGTTCGGTGTCGCGGTGGCCTGCACCGCCGCCGGCATGCTCCTCGCAGCGGTGCTCGCACCGATCCTGATCCCGCGACTGGGCCGGCCGCGCACCGTCACCGTCGGGTTGATCGCCGCCGCGATCGTGCAGTTCGCGTTCGTCACCACCGTGTCGGCCGGGCCGCTGCTCGTCGCGGCCTTCCTGCTCGGCCTCGCCGGTCAGACCATCAAACTCACCGGCGACGCGGCCATGCAGATCGACATCGACGACGCGCGCCGAGGACGGGTCTTCGCGCTGCAGGACACCGTCTTCAACATCGCCTTCCTCGGCGCGATCGTCGTGGCGGCCTTCCTCATCGACCCCGACGGGCGCACGCCCGAACTGGCCGTCGCAGGTGGGGTCGTCTACCTGATCGGGCTCGTCGCCGTGCTCGTCGTGCGCCGCACACGGTACTGATCACGCATCCACAGCAGTAGCGATCACGCGCTCAGCGCGGCAGCGATCACGTGCTCAGCGCGGCCGGGTGGATTCCCACCTCCGTGGCCTTGACGACGAACCACACGGAGTCGCCCGGATGGACGTCGAGGTCGGCGAGTGCCGCCGTCGTGATCTCCGCGGCGATACCCGTATCCGACCACACGAGCACCGTCGACCCCTGCGCCTCGAGTTCCGCGATCCTCACCCGCAGGGCGTTGCGCGGGCTCCCGTGCGGGGCCTCGGTGTAGACGGCGACCGCCGACGGCGCGAAGACGGCGACGGCGGCCGTACCCGGGACGCAGTCGTCGTGGACCCGGCCGTGGACGAGACCGTCCGCGGATTCCAAGGCGTCCTGTCGCACGGTTCCGGTGACGAGATTGGTCCCCGCGATGCGGGCGGCGAAGGCGCTGCGCGGTCGCGTCAGCACCCGACGGACCGGCCCGTCCTCGACGATCCGACCGGCCTCGATCACGATCACCCGATCGGCGAGGGCGAGCACGTCCAGCGGGTCGTGGGTGACGAGCAGGGCCGTGCGCCCGCTGTCGCGCAGGACGCGTCGCAGCAACGACCGCAGCACCGGAGTCGCGGTGACGTCGAGCGCGGCCATCGGCTCGTCGAGCAGCAACAGGTGCGGTTCGGCCGCCAGGGCACGCGCGAGCGCGACCCGCTGTGCCTGTCCACCCGAGAGTTCGTGCGGACGACGATCGGTGAGATCTGCGGCGTCGACCTTCCGCAGCCACCTCTCGGCGCGGGCACGGGCCTCCCGCCGGCCCGCACCCGCGCTGCGTGGTGCGAACTCGACGTTGCCCGCGACCGTCAGGTGCGGGAAGAGCAGGGCCTGCTGGGCGAGCAACACCACCGACCGGTCGTGCGGAGCCACGGCGATGCCGGTCGCGGTGTCGGTGAGGACGCGACCGTCGAGTTCCACACGACCCGCATCGGGACGCAGCAGACCGGACACCACCCCCAGCAGCGTCGACTTGCCGGCTCCGTTGGGGCCGAGCACCGCGACGATCTCACCCTGCGCGACCTCGAGATCGATGTCGACGTCGCGTGCGGCGACCCGGGTCCGCACCGTCAGGCTCACAGCGGCCGGTCCTTCCGCCGCGAGTACACGGCCACGACGATCACGACGGCCACCCCGATCAGCACCAGTGACAGCGCGACGGCAGCGTCGGGATCGGTCTCCCGCTGCAGGTAGATCTCGAGCGGCAGCGTGCGCGTCACACCCTGCAGGCTCCCGGCGAAGGTGAGGGTCGCGCCGAATTCGCCCAGAGCACGGGCGAATGCGAGTACCGAACCCGAGATCAGGCCCGGTAGCACGAGGGGCAGGGTGATACGCCGGAAGACCGTCGTGGGGCGCGCCCCGAGTGTCGCCGCGACGTCCTCGTAACGCGAACCCGCACTGCGCAGCGCACCTTCGAGACTCGTGACGAGGAAGGGCAGTGCGACGAAGGTCTGCGCGAGCACGACCGCCGTGGTGGTGAACGCGATGTGGATCCCGAGCGCGTCGAGGTGCTCACCGATCAACCCGCGCCGACCGAAGGTGTAGAGCAGGGCGATGCCACCCACGACCGGAGGCAGCACGAGCGGCAGGAGGACGAACCCGCGGATCACCGACATCCATCGGAAACTACTGCGCGCCAGCACCACTGCGAGAGGTACGCCGAGCAGGATGCACAGGATCGTGGCGGCCGCGGAGGTGCGCAGACTCAGGACGAGCGCGTCGAGGGACGCCGGGGACGTCACGAGCGAGGAGAAGGTCGTCCAGTCGACGGTGAGCAGCATCGACACCAGGGGCACGACGACGAACAGCAACCCGAGGACCGCGGGAACGAACAACCACCGGGGCAGTCCCGTCGCGGTCACGGCGCACCGAATCCTGCGTCGGCGAGAACGGCGCGGCCGTCCGTACCGGTGACGAAGCGCACGAAGGCGTTCGCGCGACCGGGATCGCGAGAATCGGACAGTGTCGCAACGGGATAGATGTTGACGACCTCCGCGGCCTCCGGGACGGAGACGACGGTGACCTTCTCACCGGCGCCCGTCGCGTCGGTGACGTAGACCAGACCGGCGTCGGCCTGCCCGGAGGTGACCTTGCCGAGCACGTCGGTCACCGACGACTCCTCGGACACCGGCGCGAGCTCGACACCGGCGGTCTCCTCGAGTCGCTCGGTGGCCGCCCCGCACGGCACCTGAGGGGCGCACACGACCACCGAGAGACCGCCACCGGTGAGATCGTCGAACGAGGTGATGTTCTTCGGGTTCCCCGGTTCGGTGACGATCGTGAGTGTGTTGGTCGCGAACGGGACCGGTTCACCGGCAACGACTCCGGCGTCGACGGCGGCGTCCATCGTCCGGGTGTCGGCGGAGGCGAAGACGTCGGCGGGTGCGCCCTGCCCGAGTTGGGTCTCGAGATCGGACGAGCCGGCGAACGAGAGCTCCACCGTCACTCCGGGGTTCGCCTCCTCGAATCGTTCGGCGATCTCGGTGAACGGTGCACGGAGCGAGGCCGCCGCATAGACGGTGAGCACATCCGAGCCACCGCCGGTGCCGCACGACGTCAGCGCCGCAGCGGTGAGACCGGCAGCGAGCGCGGCGAGCGCCCCGCGCCTCATCCGTCCCCTCCGGGTGTCTCGACGATGACGGTGGTCGCCTTGACGACGGCCACCCCGACGCTGCCCGGCTCGAGACCGAGTTCGTTCACGGCCTCGGTGCTCATGAGCGAGACGATCCGGTGGGGGCCGCACTGCATCTCCACCTGCGACATGACTGTGTCGGAGACGACGCGCGTGACCAGCCCGACGAAGCGGTTGCGGGCGGAACTGCCCACCCCGAGCGGATCGGGGCCGGCATCGGCCTGAGCGCGGGCGAACTCCGCCAGCTCGCGACCGTCGACGGTCTTGCGCCCAGCGGGGTCCTTACCGGCGTGCAGCAGCCCCTGGTCGATCCAGCGACGGACCGTGTCGTCGCTGACCCCCAGCAACGACGCGGCGTCGCGGATCCGGAGCGAGCTCACAGTTGTCTCCGCAGATGCGTCATGAACAACACGCTATATCCGCATCTGCGGACCGACAAGCAGATCAGTAGACGTCGCGGACGTACCGCTTGTCGGCGGCCATCTGCTCGACGTACGCCGCGGCGGCGTCGCGGTCGAGCCGTCCGTGCGCCTGCACCACCTCACGCAGGGCCGCGTCGACGTCCTTCGCCATACGTCCGGCGTCGCCGCACACGTAGAAGTGGGCACCGTTCTGCAGCCACTTCCACACCTGCGCGCCGTGCTCGCGCATCCGGTCCTGTACGTAGATCTTCTGCCGCTGGTCGCGGGAGAAGGCCAGTCCCAGCTCGGTGAGGAAACCGTCGGCGTGCATCGACTCGATCTCGTCGCGGTAGAGATAGTCGGTCTCGGATCGCTGGTCGCCGAAGAACAACCAGTTGCGGCCCGTGTGCCCGGCCTCGCGACGGTCGTGGAGGAAACCGCGGAACGGTGCGATGCCCGTACCGGGACCGACCATGATCATGTCGGTCTCCGGCGCCGGCGGCCGGAAGTGTTCGTTGCGCTGCACGAAGATCGGGATGTCCACGCCCTTGCTGTGATCGGCGAGGAACGACGAGCACACACCCGCCCGGGAGCGACCCTCGAATTCGTAGCGCACCACCGACACCGTCAGCTGCACCTCGCGCGGGTTCGTCTTCGGGCTCGACGAGATCGAGTACAAGCGCGGACGCAGACGGCCGAGGAGGTCCTTCCATTCGTCCCAGGGCGCCTTGAACGGGTACTCGGCGATGACGTCCATCGCCTGCCGCCCGTACAGCCACTGCTGCAGCTCGATCTTGTTGCCCGGTCGCAGCAGCTTCGCGAGTTCGGCACTGCCGCTCTGCTTCTGCACGAAACGGAGCAGTTCCGGTGTCACCCGGGTGATATCGAGGTGCCGGGTCGCGGCCTCGCGCAGCGGCACGGTGGGACGGTCGCCGAGTTCGACGGCGGTCTCCGGGTCGAGGGCGGTGACCTGGAGCCATTCGTCGACAGCCTCCGGGCCGTTCGTCGGCATCACGCCGAGGGCGTCGCCGGCCTCGTATTCGAATGTGGGATCGAATATCTCGAATCCGAACTGGCGCACGTCCTTCGCCGAACCCGCACCGCTCAGTGCGATGTTGCGGGTGATCCGGGTGACGAGCGGCGAGTTGCGGGTGTAGGCGGGGGACGCGGGAGCCGGCGCGACCGATGCGACCGGGGTCGTCGAGCCTCCCAGCAGCGGTACGAGCGCGTCGAGCCAGCTCTGTGCGCGCTCGTCCTCTCCGGGTTCGCAGTCGACGCGCTCGGCCAGGCGGGTCGCGCCGAGAGTGCTCAGACGGTCATCGACACGACGCCCGAAGCCGCAGAAATCGTCGTAACTCGAGTCACCGAAAGCCAGTACTGCGTAACGTGTTCCGTGCAGTTCGGGTGCGGTGTCCGCTGCGAGCGATCGCCAGAACGACCCGCCGTTGTCGGGCGGGTCACCGTCGCCGAAGGTGCTCGTGACGACCACGAGGTCGTCGATATCGACCAGTGCGGTGATGTCGAGTTCGTTCAGTCCCGTCAGCCGCACGGCCCGACCGGCGTCGCGGAGTCGTTGTGCGCAACTCGCCGCGAAGGATTCGGCATTGCCCGTCTGCGATGCCCAGGCCACCACGACGGCCGGCCCGTCCGGCACCGCCTCGGTGGGCGTCGCGTCGGGAACGGGAGCCGAGTGCGCGTACATCCCGGCGAGCAGTCCGTCGACCCAGGCCCGCTTGTCGGCCGGGAACGGCGCGGTCGGCGGAAGGGTCGGCGCGGCAGTGACATCCGCCGTCCTGAGTCCGGCGAGAAGACCTGCGAGATAACCACGTTCGGTGTCGTCGAAGGTGGGTGCGGGGATCGTCTCGAGCCCCAGCGCCGACTCGAGACGGTCGAGCACCGAACCGCTCTCGAGTACCGGTTCGACCGCACCCGCGACCTTCTGTACCGACACGGCACAGACCTTGAACTCGGGCTGCAGCGATACCGGGTCGACGGCGTCGTTCGTCACGGCGTTGATGGTGAGGTCGTCGCCGAAGAGGTCGTTCCAGTGGAAGGGTGCGAAGCAGTTCCCGGGCAGCACGCGGTCGGTGACGACGGCCGGCAGCACGGCCCGGCCACGCCGCGACGCGATCTCGACCCGGTCACCGTCGACGATCGACAGTCGCTGTGCATCAGCGGGGTTGATCTCGACGAACGGTCCGGGATTCAGTTTGGTGAGTTTCTCGACCTTCCCCGTCTTGGTGAGGGTGTGCCACTGGTGCTGGACGCGCCCGGTGTTCAGGACGAAGGGGTGCTCGTCGTCCGGCATCTCCGCGGCGGGCATGTGCGGACGCGGGAAGAAGCGGACGCGTCCGTCGGGGGTCGCGAACGCCAGTCGCGGACGGGAACCGTCCTCGCGCACCACCGGCGTCCGGCTCGCCCCGTCGTTGAGATAGCGGACGGGATGACGCGTCTCGTCCGACTCCGGCGGGCACGGCCACTGCACCGGCCCTTCCCGCAGACGGTCGTAGGTCATGCCGCGCAGGTCGTATCCGGTCTGCGGATTGGCGAATCCGGTGATCTCCTCGAAGATCTCCTCGGCACTCGCATAGTCGAAGGCGTCGCCGAAACCCATCTCCTGCGCGACCCGCGCGATGATCTCCCAGTCGGGCAGCGACTCACCGACGGGTTCGACGGCCTGCTGCAGGAGATTGACGGTGCGGTCTGATCCGACGGTAACGTACTCCGATTCCGCCCACAATGCCGCGGGGAGGAGAACGTCTGCGTACGAGGCAGTTTCGGTCTCGCGATAGACGTCCTGCACGACCACCAGTTCGGCCTTCCCGAGCGCCTCGAGAACGGTGGAGCGATTCGCGATCGACGCCACGGGATTGGTGCAGATGATCCAGCACGCCTTGATCTCGCCGGCGGCCATCCGCTCGAACATGTCGACGGTGCCGGCGCCGCCCTCGGTGCGCAGCGTGCCGCGCGGCAGCGACCAGCGATCCTCGACGAACGCGCGGTCGTCGTCGGAGAGGACACTGCGCTGACCGGGCAGGCCCGGTCCCATGTATCCCATCTCGCGGCCGCCCATGGCGTTGGGCTGGCCGGTGAGGGAGAACGGCCCGCTGCCGGTGCGGGAGATCGCCCCGGTCGCGAGGTGCAGATTGCAGATGGCGTTGGTGTTCCACGTGCCGTGGGTGCTCTGGTTGAGCCCCATCGTCCAGCAGCTCATCCACTCGCCGGCCTCGCCGATCCACTGCGCCGCGGTGCGGATGTCGGCCTCGGCCAGGCCGGTGACCTCGGCGACGACGTGCGGTGGGTAATCGGCGAGGAAGGACTCCATCGCGTCCCAGCCGTCGGTGTACTCCTCGACGAAGGCGCGGTCGACGTGCCCGTTCTCGACGATCAGGTGCAGCAGACCGTTGAGCAGCGCCAGATCGGTGCCCGGCGTGATCTGCAGGAACAGGTCGGCCTTGTCGGCGGTCGCGCTGCGCCGCGGATCGACGACGATCAATCGCGCTCCCGCCTTGACCCGATCCATCATGCGCAGGAACAGGATGGGGTGGCAGTCGGCCATGTTGGAACCCGACACGAAGAACACGTCGGCGTGGTCGAAGTCCTCGTACGAGCCGGGCGGACCGTCGGATCCGAGCGACTGCTTGTAACCGGTCGCGGCGCCGGCCATGCACAGTCTCGAGTTCGACTCCATGTGCGAGGTGCGCAGATATCCCTTCGCGAGTTTCGTCGCGAGGTACTGGGCCTCGAGCGACATCTGTCCCGAGACGTAGAGGGCCACCGCGTCGGGGCCGTGGGCCGCGACGATGTCGCTCAGGCGCCGCGCGGTCGCGGCGATCGCCTCGTCGAGGGGGAGCGGAGCCACCTCGGCCGCCCGCTCGGAACGCATCCACGCCGTATCGAGCCGGCCCCCGGCCGCGAGCATCTCCGCGCTCGTCGCGCCCTTCGTGCACAACCGACCCCTGTTGGTCGGATGATCCTTGTCTCCGTATGCCCTCACCACGCGTCGGTCGCCCGTCTCCGGGTCGACGGCGACGTCGAGGAGCATCCCGCATCCCACACCGCAGTAGGAGCAGGTGGATTTCACCGTGGTGATCTCGTCCTGCATCCCGCAACTCCTAGACACCGTCTCGACTACGCCGGTGTCCATGCTGGAGAAGCGGTGTTGCGGTGGCGTCACCCGCGGTGAGCACGCGGTGACATCTGGCTCACGCCGCCGTCACGGCGATGTGAGATCAGGCGTTCGGGGGCTGGGCCTTCTGCTGTTCCGCCCACCATTCGAGCAGCGCGGCCTCGGCCTCGTCGCGCTCGAGCGGGCCACGGTCGAGCCGCAGTTCCTTGAGGAAGTTCCACGCCTTGCCGACCGTCGGACCTGCGGAGATACCCAGCAGTTCCATGATCGCGTTGCCGTCGAGGTCGGGCCGGACCTTGGCGAGATCCTCCTCCGCGGCGATCCGCTCGATCCGTTCCTCGAGACCGTCGTAGGTCGCCTGCAGTGCGGCGGCACGACGTTTGTTGCGGGTCGTGCAGTCGGCGCGCACGAGCTTGTGGAGCCTGGGCAGCAGCGGCCCGGCGTCGTGGACGTAGCGGCGCACCGCCGAATCCGTCCACTGTCCCTTGCCGTAGCCGTGGAAGCGCAGGTGCAGGAAGACCAGGCGGCTGACGTCCTCGATCATCTGCTTCGAGTACTTGAGCGCGCGCATGCGCTTGCGCACGAGCTTCGCCCCGACCACCTCGTGGTGGTGGAAGCTGACGCCGCCCTGCGGCTCGTTGCGCTTGGTGTCGGGCTTGCCGATGTCGTGCAGCAGCGCGGCCCACCGCAGGACGAGATCGGGATCGCCGTCCTCGAGGTCGATGGCCTGCTTCAGGACGGTCAGCGAGTGCCAGTACACGTCTTTGTGCTGGTGGTGCTCGTCGATCTCGAGTTTCATCGCGGGGATCTCGGGGATCACCCGCTGCGCGAGACCGGTCTCGACCATCGTGTCGATGCCCTCGATCGGGTAGTCGCCGAGAATGAGCTTGTCGAGCTCGGCCTGCACCCGTTCGGCGCTGATCCGCAGGATCTCGTCGGCCATCGCGACGATCGCGGTGTGCACGCGCTCGGTGAGGGCGAAGCCGAGCTGGGAGACGAACCGCGCCGCGCGCAGCATGCGCAGCGGATCGTCGTGGAAGGAGTCCTCGGGCTTCGCGGGGGTGTCGAGCACGCCGGCGAGCAGGGAGTCCATGCCGCCGAGCGGGTCGACGAACTCGCCCGCACCGTCCGGTCCGATCCGCACGGCCATCGCGTTGACGGTGAAGTCGCGGCGCACGAGATCGTCCTCGAGACTCGTGCCGTACTTCACGATGGGGTGACGCGTGACACGGTCGTAGGCGTCGCTGCGGAAGGTGGTGATCTCGAGTTGCTCGAGTCCCTTCACCGCACTGATCGTCCCGAAGTCGATACCGGTGTCCCACTGGTGGTCGACGAATCCGCGCAGCAGCTCCTGCACGGCCTCCGGTCGCGCGTCGGTGGTGAAGTCGAGGTCGGTGCCGAGGCGACCGAGCACCGCGTCGCGCACGCTGCCCCCGACGAGATACAGCTCGTGCCCGGCTTCGGCGAATCGCGCCCCCAGCGGGGCGAGGATGTCGGACAGGTCGCGCAGAGTGGCCTCGGCTCCGGCGAGCAGCCGGGTACGACGGTCGGTGTCTGCGGTGGGGGAGTTCACGTCTTTGCACCTTACCGAGCAGCGCGTTCGTGTGGTTGAGCCGGGACCGACGTCGGTCCATCTACTATCTATGAGGTGTCGCCCGCCGAACGTGCCAACCGTAACCGCCGCAGCTCGCGGCGGCGTGGCGCGGGCGCAAAGAAGACCGCACACGGTGCTTCGCCCGGATCGTCCGCTTCGCCCGGACCTCGTATGCGGACCGTCCGCGAGACCTCCGCGGGAGGTCTGGTGGTCGACGGACTCGGTGGTCCGCCCGAGAAACTCTGCGCAGCCCTGATCGGCCGCACCGACCGGCGGGGCCGCCTGCTGTGGTCGTTGCCGAAAGGGCACATCGAGCAGGGCGAGACCGCCGAGCAGACCGCGATGCGTGAGGTCCGCGAGGAGACCGGCGTGCGCAGCTCGGTGCTCGCCGAACTGGGCAGCATCGACTACTGGTTCGTCACCGAGGGTCGCCGGGTCCACAAGACCGTGCACCACTACCTGCTGCGTTATCTCGGCGGAGAGCTCTCCGACGCGGACGTCGAGGTCACCGAGGTGGCGTGGGTGCCGCTGCGCGAACTGCGGACCCGCCTGGCGTATGCCGACGAACGCAAGCTCGCCGACATCGCCGACCGGCTCATCGCCGAGATGGACCACACACGACTCCCCGACGTCGACGAACCGGGGGCCCCACGCGGATGACGGTGGTGGTGTCCCGGGCGGGCGCCGCGGTGCTCGCCGTGCTCGTACTCGTCCTCACAACGGCAGGCGTGACGCCTCTTCTGCCGACGACTCTTCTCCCGACGGCCACGGCGAACCCGGCCGCAGCCCAGACCGACCCCGACGAGCCGCGCTTCCTCGAGCTGAGCATCGACGAGGTGACGCCGCAGACGGTGACCCTCACGAGCGAGTCCGTCGTCACGGTCCGTGGCACGGTGGCGAACATCGGCGACCGGGACGTCGAGGACGTCTGGGTGCGGCTGCAGCGCGCACCGGTGGTCTCCGACTCCGCGGCGCTGCGCACCTCGCTGTCCCTCGACCAGGCCGGTTTCGACACGGTCGGTGAGTTCGAGGAGGTCGCCGACCGGCTGGGGCAGGGCGAGCGTGCCGACTTCGAACTCGAACTGCCGCTGCGCTCCGATCTCGTGCCGTCGCTCGACATCGACACTCCCGGCGTCTACCCGCTGCTGGTGAACGTCAACGGTGTCCCCGAGTACGGCGGCGCGGCCCGGCTCGACGACGCACGCTTCCTGTTGCCCGTCCTCGCGCTCCCGGCGAGCGACGAGGTCACCGAGGACGGCGAGGTCACCGAGAACACAGGGGACACCCGGACGGGCAACGGCGGGTCGCGCGGCACGACCCGCTCGTCCGACGACGGCCTGCTCGACAGCGACGACAAGGCGTTCCCTGCCGTACCGCCCGATGTGTCCCGTCCCGCCGCGGTCACGATGCTGTGGCCGCTGGCCGACCGGCCGAGGCTCGCCGCCGGCGTGGCCGGTTCCGGCACCGAGCCGGTACGCCTGGTCGACGACGACCTCGCGACCTCGCTCGCCGAGGGCGGCAGGCTGGACGGTCTGCTGCGCGCCGTCGAGGACACCGCCCGCACCGAGCCCCGCGTCCTCGAGGGACTGTGCCTGGCGATCGACCCGGATCTGCTCGTGACCGTCGCGAACATGACGCGCGACTATCTCGTCGTCGAGGACCCGGACGAACCGACCGGTGAGGCGCGGCCGGGGTCGGGCACGGATGCCGCGGTCGCCTGGCTCGAGCGGTTGCGTGCCCTCGCGGCGACGACCTGCACGATGGCCGTGCCGTTCGCGCAGGTCGACCTGACCGCGCTCGCCGACCTCGCCGACTCGTCCCTGACCGACTCCGCGCTCGAATCGCCGGCGGCGATCGTCGACTCCATCCTCGGCGTCACCTCCACTCCGGGCGTGATGTGGCCCGACTCCGGCGTGCTCACCGAGAAGACCGGATCGATGCTTGCCGCCGACGGCCCGGTGACCGCTCTGGTGTCCGACAACGCCGTCGAGGGTGGACGCGCCCTGCTCGCGGGCACGTCGTCGACGCCGTCCACCGCGCCGGGTGGCAACGGCTTCCGGATCTCCGGTGTCTCCGGCCTCACCGCCGCCCTGTTCGACTCGTCCGCGTCCGCGGCACTGGCGGGGATGGGCACCGATCCGCAGACGCCGTCCTTCGTCCCCTCCTCGGCGCGCTACGACCTCTCCCGCGACTCCTCGACGGCCCGCCTGCAGGACGCCCTCGGCGCGCTGGCCTGGCCGGCCATGGTGCCGACGGTCAGCGAGGTCACCGGGGCGGCACCGCCGGCCGCGGGCCGATCGGTGCTGTTCGCGCCGCCGCAGAACTGGTCGGCATCGCCCGACGACGCCGCGTCGGTGCTGTCGATGCTCTCCACGCTCGTCCGCTCGGGCCTGACCACGCCGCGACCGCTCACCGCGCTCGTCGACGCGGCCGCGAACACCGCGAACGATCCGACCGCCTCGCTGCTGGTCTATCCCGAACAGGCGATCACCGACGGTGCCTCCGCCGCGGTCGTGTCCGAGGCAGAGGAACAGATCGGCCGACTCGATGCGATCCAGACGGCGCTGGTCGAGGACCCGCAGGCCCAGCTCACCCCGCAGCAGTTCACCGCCCCGCTGCGTGAGGACCTGCTGCGCGCGATGAGCCTGGCCGGTCGTCGCGGTGCCGACGCCGACGGTGCCTACGCGACCGGCGAGCACCGCGCCGCCGAGGTGCGGGAGGCCGTCGACGACATCTACGACGCCGTGACGGTCATCTCGACCGGCGGTGTCTACACCCTGACGTCCGAACAGAGTCCGCTGCTGCTCACCGCGCGCAACGACCTGCCCGTGGGTATCACCGTGCGACTGCAGGTGGACGCGCCCGACACGGTGGACATCACCGATATCGGCCCCACCCAGCTCCCGCCGCGCGGCAGCCGGACCCTCACGGTGCCGGCGCAGATCAGCGACTCGCGGAACCTCCGGCTGGAGTTCGCACTCACCACCGAGTCCGGCCTGCCTCTCGGCAGCTCGACGACGGTGACGGTACGTTCCAATGCGTACGGCCAGATCCTCGCCGTCGTCACGGGATGTGCGGGAGCACTCCTGCTGTTCCTGGCGGGCAGACGACTTCTGCACCGGTTCCGGGGAGAGCCGGATCCAGCCGACGAAGGGTATGAGAAATGACCGGGAACTCCACACGGGACGACGTGGAGACACACCCGAACCCGGGACCGTCGGACTCTCCCACCACCTCGCCGGACATCACGGGCGTCGCGTCCGGTCGCAGGAAGCCGCAGAGCCTGCTCGCGGCGACCGGCTCCATCGCCGTCGCGACCCTGGTCAGCCGCATCACCGGCTTCCTCAAGCAGCTGCTGATCCTGACCCTGCTCGGTGCGAGCGTCGCGTCGTCGTTCACCGTCGCGCACCAGATCCCCAACATGATCTCCGAGCTGGTGCTCGGCGCCGTTCTGACCTCGATCGTCGTGCCGGTGCTGGTGCGGGCCGAGCGGGAGGACCCCGACGGCGGTGAGGCCTTCGTCCGGCGGTTGTTCACCGCGGCGCTGGTGCTGCTCGGCACGGCGACCGTTCTCGCGGTGGCCGCGGCTCCGGTGCTGACCACCCACGTCTTCCTCGACGAGTCCGGCAAGGTCTCGACGTCGCTGACCACGGCGCTGTCGTACCTGCTCCTGCCCGCGATCATGTTCTACGGCCTGTCGGGCCTGTTCACGGGCATCCTCAACACCCGTCAGGTGTTCAAGCCGGGCGCCTGGGCCCCGGTCTGCAACAACCTCGTGGTGCTCACCGTCCTGGTGATCTACTACCTGATGCCGGGCGAGATCACCCTCGATCCGGTGCGGATGAGCGATCCGAAACTGCTCGTCCTCGGCATCGGTGTGCTGCTCGGCGTCGTCACACAGGCGATGTGCCTGGTCCCCGCGCTGCGCCGTGAGGGCATCAACCTCAGGCCGCTGTGGGGTCTCGACGACCGGCTCCGGCAGTTCGGTGGCATGGCCGCGGCGATCGTGCTGTACGTGCTGATCAGCCAGGCCGGCATGGTCTTCGCCACACGCGTGTCGTCGGGGGCCGACGAGGCCGGGCCGGCGATCTACAACAACGCATGGCTCCTGCTGCAGCTGCCCTACGGCGTGCTCGGTGTCACCGTGCTCACCGCGATCATGCCGCGCCTGAGCCGCAACGCCGCCGCGGACGACACCCCGGCCGTCGTCGACGACCTGTCCGTCGCGACCCGCCTGACCATGATCTCGCTCATCCCGATCGTCACCTTCCTGACGATCGCGGGGTCGCAGGTCGGCGCCGCGCTGTACGGCTACGGCAACTTCGGCGGCAGCAACGCCGAACGCCTCGGCCAGGCGGTGAGCTGGTCGGCGTTCACGCTCATCCCGTACGCCCTGGTGCTCATCCACCTGCGCGTGTTCTACGCCCGGGAACAGGCCTGGACCCCCACCTGGATCATCCTCGGCATCACCGCCGTCAAGATCGGCCTGTCCGCGCTGGCACCCGTCGTCGCGGCGGACGACGAGCAGGTGGTGCTGCTCCTCGGCGCGGCCACCGGCGTCGCATTCACCGTCGGAGCGTTCATCGGCGGCTATCTGCTGCACCGCACACTCGGCAACCTGCAGATGGCGAACGTCGGACGCACCGTCTGGCACGTCGTGCTCGCGTCCCTCGCCGGGGCGGTCGTCGTGCTGGTCACCGACCGTCTGCTACAGCTCGACGTGCTCGCCGACCGATTCGGGGGCATCGGCTCACTCGTGCGGGTCGGGCTCAACGGTGTGCTCATGGTGCTCGTCGCGCTGGTCGGGATGTACCTGCTCAAGGTGCCCGAGATCCTCGCGATCGAAGCGGCCGTGCGACGGAAGGTCGCGGCGCTGCGCGGCACCGCCCCCGTCGAGGAGGTCCCCGCCGAACCCGAGACCGGAACCACCTCCGACGAGGCACCTGTTCCCGCCCCCGTCCCGCGTCCGCGCTACGCCGAATCGGATGCCGAGAAGACCGTCATCCTGCCGCGTATCGACTACGGCGAGTACGGCGTCGGACCTTATGACGCCATCACAGAGGTCATGCCCGCCATCAGGGACGTGCCCGGTCGCAACAATGCGCACGGACAACTCCCGTACCCTGATCAGCAGCAGGTACGGTCCGGGAGCCGTCGACCACGGTTCTTCGCGGCCCCCAGCGGCGACCCGCGTCTGCACACCGGAAGTGGACGAGTCGACAACGAAGGAGTGAGGGTGAGCGACGACCACGCTGCCGGCAAGTCCACCATCGATGCCGCCGCACGGCAGAAGTCCGCCGACAAGGACGGCAAGCGCCCGCCGCGCGATCCGAACCTCGACACGGGTGTCATCCCGGTCGGATCCCCGCAGCTGCCTCCGGTGCGTGTCGCGGGTCCGGCCTCCCAGCCGCGCCGTCCGATGCGCGGCCCCGATCTCATCGCCGGTGCCTCGGTCGCCGGTGGTCGTTACCGTCTGCTCGCCCCGCACGGTGGCGCGCGGGGCCTGCGTTTCTGGCAGGCACTCGACGTCAAGCTCGATCGTGAGGTCGCGCTGACCTTCGTCGACGCGGAACAGCGCGCGGCCGACGGCACCGGTCCCGACTCGCCGCAGGCCGTGCTCTCGCGCACCCTGCGCCTCGGTCGCATCAACTCGCCCGGTCTCGCCCGCGTCCTCGACGTGGTGCGCGGCAGCTCGGGCGGCATCGTCGTCTCGGAGTGGACCCCCGGCCGGTCGCTGAAGGAGATGTCCACCACCGAGCCGTCGCCGATCGGTGCGGCACGCGCGATCCGCGCGCTCGCGGCCGCCGCCGAGGCGTCGCACCGTGCGGGCAGTGCCCTGTCGATCGATCACCCCGACCGCATCCGGATCAGCGTGGCGGGCGACGCCGTGCTGGCCTTCCCCGCGACGTTCTCCGACTCCGACGCGATGTCCGACGTGCGCGGCCTCGGCGCGAGCCTGTACGGACTCATCACCGGACGGTGGCCGCTCGGCGAGCCGTCGGCTCCGGGCGGCGCTCCCGTCGCGCACCACAGCGGTGCCACCGTCGGAGGAATGCCGGAGCCCGACCGCAAGGACGGTGTGCCGGTGGAGCCGCGCGTCCTGCGCCCCGATGTGCCGTTCGAGATCTCGGCGGTCGCGGTGCGTGCCCTGTCCGAGGACGGCGGTATCCGGACCGCCGCGACCGTGCAGCACATCCTCGACCAGGCGTCGGTCGTCGACCAGAAGACCGAGATGATCCCGGCACTGCGGATCGGGCAGCGCGCTGCCGCCGCGGAGACGCACGCACTCGCGGATCCCGAAGCGCTGGAACAGAAGAAGAAGCATTCGCAGCGGATGCTCATCGCCCTGGCCGCCCTCGGTGCCACCACCGTGCTGCTGCTCGCGCTCATCGGATGGTGGATCGCGAACCTGCTCGCCGGCGATGCCAACGATGCCCCGCTGACGAGCCAGGAATTCGGCCTGACCCCCACCGCCGAGGCACCCGCCGAGGACGGGGCGGGCGACGAGCAGGCCGAGGCCGCGCCGCCGCGACCCGCGGCGAGCGCTCCGGTCTCCGCGACCTCCGTCTCGGTGTTCTCGCCCCAGGGCACACCCGATTCGCCCGCCACCGCCTCGCAGGCGATCGACGGTGATCCGTCCACCTCGTGGAGCACCGACGCCTACTTCGATCCGTTCCCGTCGCTGAAGAACGGTGTCGGACTTCTGTTCACGCTCGCCGACGCGTCGGAGCTGTCCGCGGTGAAGGTCACCACCGACACCCCGGGCACGGTCGTCGAGGTGCGCAGCGCACCGTCCGAGTCGACGTCGCTCGATCAGACGCAGGTGATCGGTTCGGGCACACTGGCTTCCGGTGAGACCACGATCCCGGTCGAGGCGGACGGCCAGACCTCGCACGTGCTGGTGTGGATCACCGATCTGAGCTCGAGCGGCGGAAGCAACAAGAGCTCCATCTCCGAAGTGGAATTCGAAGCCGCACGCTGACCGCGGACAGCCGGGCGGAATCGTCCGGATCGGCTACCATCCGCGCGTGCGAATTTTCGGGGGGATCGCAAAAATCGCCGTGCCCGACGGGGGTGTCGAGGACGGCGGGAGCGGGTCGGACGGGGTGGTGTCGGATGCCGAGCTGCTCGCAGCACACGTCGCAGGCGATCGGCATGCCTTCTCCGCCTTGCTGGCACGACACCACGACCATCTGTGGCAGGTCGCGCGACGGACGAGTTACTCGAACGAGGACGCGGCCGACGCGCTGCAGGAGGCACTGCTCTCGGCGCACCGGAGGGCTTCGGGTTTCCGGGAGGACGCCGCGGTCCGCAGCTGGTTGCATTCGATCGTCGTCAACGCGTGCCTCGATCGCATCCGCCGCAATCGTGTCCGCGTGACCGTCCCGCTGTTCGAGGACGATTCGCACGACCTGCGTACCCCGCGCGATCCCATCCACGACACCGAGATAGCCCTCGACGTCGAATCCGCCCTGTTCGCACTGCCACCCGACCAGCGGGCCGCCGTCGTCGCGGTGGATGTGGAAGGTTTCTCCGTCCGGGAGGCGGCGCGACGGCTCGGTGTTCCGGAGGGAACGGTGAAGAGCCGTTGCGCCCGCGCGCGGAGCCGGCTCGCAGTTCTTCTCGACGACCTTCGCTCCGAGGGGAACCGATCGTGACCCTCCTCCGTCTTACTCTGGTGAGGGATGCCGAGCCGCGGAGGAGAGTCGCGCATGAACGAGGACGAGGTGCGTCCGTCGAACTCCGCCGAGGTGCGCCCGTCGGAGTCCGACGGGGTGCGTCCGCCGTACTCTGCGGAGTTGCTCGCCGATCTGCATGCCGGGGTGCTCGACGACGAACTCGCCGCCCGATTGTGGCCGCGTGTGCGCCGCGATCCCGAGGCCCTCGCATATCTGGAACGTCTCGATGCGACGCAGGCACGGTTGTCGGCCCTGCGCGACGCTCCACCGACGGAAACGATTCCACCCGAGATCGCCGCGCGTATCGGTGCCGCGCTCGCAGAGGACCGGTCCGAGGTCCGGTCCGTTCCGTCCCGGATCGCACGGCGTCGCCGGTGGGCGGTGGCCGGTACCGCGGTCGCGGCCGCCGTGGCGGTGATGCTCGTGGTGGTCGTGCGCGGAACGGCTTTCGGTAGCGACGACCCGACCGGTGTTCCCGTCGCGGCAGCGGAGGACGAGGGCCTGTTCGAACCCTCCACCCTGCGGGCGATGATCGGCGACACCGATCCCGGCCTCCTCGGTGGAGCCGATCGTCTCCGGGAATGCTTGGACGCGAACGGTTTTGCGGGCCGGTCACCGATCGGTTCCCGTGCGGTGCGGTTCGCCGGCGACGACGCCGTCCTCGTCCTGATGAGCGGGCCGGACGCACCGGCGCTCACCGCACTGGTGGTCGGAACCGGCTGCGACGCAGACGATCCCGCGACGCTCGCCCGGAAGACGATCGGCTGACCCGCCGCCCGGGTCCGAGCGCTACGCGACGGTCGACAACAGTTCCAGGATCCGCGCGCGCAGCGCGGGCGTGTCGTCCTCCGCGGCGATGAGTCCGGCGAACAGTGCCGACCCCGCTGCCATCACGAGCACCGCCTTGGCGTCGATCTCGACGTCCGAACCGTCACCATCGGCGAACAGGGCGGTGCTGGGGCCGCTGAACGTGCGCCAGAGCGTGTTGCGGAGGTCCTCGTGGTCCCGCAGTGCAGCGAGGAGCCCGGGGAGCGCAGCGCGCACCTCGGGCCGGGAGAACAACTCGATACTCCCGGTGACCACCCATTCGATCCAGCCCTTGCGGTCGATGCCGTCGTAGGGCGTCAGATCGGGTGCGGAGCCGAGCAAGGCGTCGAGCACGAGGTGGGCCTTGGTCGGCCACCGGCGCGTGAGTGCGGCACGGCCGACACCGGCGCGGGCGGCGACAGCCCGCAGACTCAGCCCGTCCCAGCCGTGGGAACGGAGCATCTCGCGGGTGGCGGTGAGGACGTCGTTGTCTATTCGGGGGTCGCGGGGACGCCCCGGAGCGGTGCTGGGCATGGGATCCGTGATGTCGGGACCGAGTGGGAATCGATCTGGCGCGGAGTGTGACGAGCGTTATAGTCGAAACGCAATTACGGTACCACTGGCATCGAAAGTAGGGGCATGTCTTCGCCGCGACCCACCGTGTTCGAACCGGCCCGACTCGGGCCGCTCACCCTCCGCAACCGCATCGTCAAGGCGGCGACCTTCGAAGGCGTCATGCCCCGGGGCGCCGTCAGCGACGAACTCGTCGAGTTCCACGCCGAGGTCGCCCGCGGCGGCACCGCCCTCACGACCGTCGCGTACTGCTCGGTCTCCCACGACGGTCGCGTCCACCGCGACACCCTCGTGCTCGACGCCGACTCCGTCCCCGGACTGACCCGGCTCACCGACGCCGTGCACACCGCCGGCGGCCTGGCGTCCGCGCAGATCGGCCACGCCGGACTCGTCGCCAACCAGATCTCCAACAAGATGAAGACGCTCGCGCCGTCCACGCGCATCAGCGCCCCCGCCATGGGGCTCGTCCGCGGCGCGACACTCGAGCAACTCGACCGGGTGGTCGAGGACTACGCACGCGCCGCACGCCTCGCCGTCGAGGCCGGATTCGACGCCGTCGAGGTCCACCTCGGCCACAACTATCTGCTCAGCTCCTTCATGAGCCCGAATCTCAACAAGCGCTCCGACAAGTACGGCGGCAGCATCGCCAACCGCACCGCCTTCCCGCGTCGCGTGCTCGAGGCCGTCCGCACGGCAGTGGGGGAGGGGGTCGCCGTCATCGCGAAGTTCAACATGACCGACGGCGTGCCCCAGGGCCTGTGGCTCGACGAGTCGCTGCCCATGGCCAAGCTCATCGAATCCGACGGCACCATCGACGCCATGCAGCTCACCGGTGGCAGCTCGCTGCTGAACGGGATGTACTTCTTCCGCGGCGACGTCCCGATGAAGGAGTTCCAGGAGTCGCAGCCGAAGGTCGTCGGCTGGGGACTGAAGGTGTACGGACCGAAGATCTTCCCGAAGCTCCCGTTCGAGGAGGCCTTCTTCCTGCCCATGGCCCGGCAGTTCCGGGAGGAACTGAAGATCCCGCTGATCCTGCTCGGCGGCATCAACCGGCTCGACACCATCGAGACGGCCCTCGACGAAGGCTTCGAGTTCGTCGCCATGGGACGCGCGCTGCTGCGTGATCCGTATCTCGTCCGCAAGTTCGAAGAGAAGACCGCACACGAAGGTCTGTGCATCCACTGCAACAAGTGCATGCCGACCATCTACACGGGCACGCGTTGTGTGATCCGCGAGACGCTGCGGGACGTGCCCGACGCGGTCTGAGACCGTCCCGGTTCGCATCGGGGGCGGGCCGGTCGGGCGACCGACCGGTCCGTACAGGCCGTCTGTGGCGGGACGCACGACGGAAGGGGAACAACACCGTTTACCCTGGTGTTGACAGTATCTGTAGGCTGCCGTCCGGTTTCGGCCGGACCGCCCGCAGTCCTTGCGCCCCCGATCACCCAACCGGAAGGCTCCGCCGCATGACGACCTCGCCCACGATTCACGACCTCATCATCGTCGGTTCGGGACCGGCCGGATACACCGCCGCCGTCTACGCGGCCCGCGCCGAACTCTCCCCGCTCGTCTTCGAGGGAACGCAGTTCGGTGGCGAACTCATGACCACCACCGAGGTCGAGAACTTCCCGGGCTTCAAGGACGGGATCATGGGTCCGGAACTCATGGATCAGATGCGCGAGCAGGCACTGCGTTTCGGTGCCGATCTGCGCACCGAGGACGTCGACGAGATGGACCTCACCGGTGCGGTCAAGACGGTCGTCGCCAACGGCGAGACCTACCGCAGCCACGCCGTCATCCTCGCGATGGGCGCCGAGCCGCGTTACCTCGGTGTGCCCGGTGAGTCGCAGCTGCTCGGCCGCGGCGTCTCCGCCTGCGCGACCTGCGACGGCTTCTTCTTCCGCGACCAGGATATCGCCGTCGTCGGCGGCGGTGACTCCGCGATGGAGGAGGCGACCTTCCTGACGCGCTTCGCGCGCAGCGTCACCCTCATCCACCGCCGCGAGGAGTTCCGCGCCTCGAAGATCATGCTCGAGCGTGCCCGCGCCAACGAGAAGATCCGCTTCGTCACCAACGCGAAGGTCGCCGAGGTGCAGGGCGAGAACAGCGTCACCAACCTCGTCCTCGAGGACACCGTCACCGGCGAGCGCAGCGACCTGCCGGTCACCGGCCTGTTCGTCGCCGTCGGCCACGACCCGCGCAGCTCCCTCGTCAAGGGTCAGGTCGAGCTCGACGACGAGGGCTACGTGAAGGTCTCGGCGCCGTCCACCGCGACCTCCGTTCCGGGTGTCTTCGCCGCGGGCGACCTCGTCGACCACACCTACCGTCAGGCGATCACCGCCGCCGGCACCGGATGCTCGGCGTCCATCGACGCGGAGCGGTGGCTCGTCGCGAACCGCGAGGTCGAGGCGCCCACGCTCGCCGAGGCCTGATCCCACCACCCGTTCCACATTCCATCCCGAGATTCAGGAGACATCCGTGGCCGACAAGAACACCGTCACCATCACCGACTCGTCGTTCGTCGAGGACGTACTGCAGTCCGAGAAGCCCGTCCTCGTCGACTTCTGGGCCACCTGGTGCGGTCCGTGCAAGATGGTCGCTCCGGTTCTCGAGGAGATCGCGGCCGAGCACGGCGACAAGCTGACCGTCGCCAAGCTCGACATCGACGCCAATCCGTCGGCCGCACGCGACTACCAGGTCATGTCGATTCCCACGATGATCCTCTTCTCCGGCGGCAAGCCGACGAAGACGATCGTGGGGGCCAAGGGCAAGGCGGCGTTGCTTCGGGACCTCGCGGACGTCCTGTAGTACCGTCCCAGGATCAACCTCTCGGATGTGCCCGTGAGCCCGTCTTCACGGGCACATCCTTCATCCAACCCCCGTTCGATGCTGCCCAGCCCTCACGCCGGGCACCGATCCGGTCAGCACGGAAAGGCCCGATACATGCGCCCTCTTCGTCACGGCGACCACGGTCCGGCGGTCGCCGAGATCCGGAGCACCTTGGCCGGCCTGGGCTTCCTGCACAACGAGCCCGAGGAGTCGGGCGACTGGATGGGATCGGACGTCCCCTTCGATCGTGAACTCGACGGAGCCGTGCGCGCGTTCCAGCAGCAGCGCGGTCTGCTCGTCGACGGCATCGTGGGACCCGCGACCTACCGTTCCCTGAAGGAAGCGTCGTACAAGCTCGGTGCGCGCACCCTGATGTATCAGCTCTCCGCTCCGCTCTACGGCGACGATGTCGCGGCCCTGCAGACCCGTCTGCAGGATCTCGGCTTCTACGTCGACCGCGTGGACGGCTACTTCGGCCCCAAGACCCACGAGGGTCTGTGCTCCTTCCAGCGCGAGATCGGACTCGCCTCCGACGGCATCTGTGGTGCCGAGACGCTGCGCTCGCTCGAACTGCTCGGCACGCGCGTGTCGGGCGGGTCACCCCACGCGATCTCCGAGGAGGAGATCGTGCGCCGCTCCGGGCCGCAGCTCAGCGGCAAGCGCATCGTCATCGACCCGGGTCTCGGCGGCAACACCCACGGCATCATCGTGCCGAGCCCCCACGGCCCGATCTCCGAGGCCGACATCCTGTGGGATCTCGCGCGCCGGCTCGAGGGCCGGATGGCGGCGACGGGCATGGAGACCTTCCTGTCGCGGCCGTACCACGTGAATCCGACCGACGTCGAACGCGCGGGCACCTCCAACGCGTTCGGTGCCGACCTCATGATCTCGCTGCGGTGCGACGCGAGTCGCAGCCCCGCCGCGAACGGCATCGCGAGCTTCCACTACGGCAACTCGCACGGGTCCGAGTCGATGATCGGCCAGGTGCTCTCCTGTTACATCCAGCGCGAGATCGTCGCCCGCACGAGCCTGCAGGACTGCCGCAGCCACGGCCGCACCTGGGATCTGCTGCGCCTGACGAACATGCCGACGGTGCAGATCGATCTCGGTTACCTCACCAACGAGCACGACGCCGCGCTGCTCGCCGATCCGCGCAGCCGCGACATCATCGCCGAGGCGATCCTCATCGCGGTGAAGCGGCTGTACCTGCTCGGCCAGGACGACCAGCCGACCGGCACGTACACCTTCGCCGAGTTGCTCGCCGAGGAGCTGTCCATCTCCGACAGCCGCTAGCCGACCCCGTACGCACGAAGAGGACCGCCCCCCGCAGAGTCTGCGGGGGGCGGTCCTTTTTTGTCAGTGTTTCCGAGGACCTCAGTGTTTCCGAGGACCTCAGTGGGCGCCGACCGCCGAACCTGCGGTCAGATCCGCGACGGTGAGGGAGGACTCCTCGAGGAGCCGATCGAGGGCGGCCTCGACGGCGAGCTTCCATTCGTGGTCGCGGTCGAGTTCGAGACGTAGCCGCGGGTAGCGGTAGTGCGGTGCGACGACCTCGAAGCCCATGTCCTCGAGGAAGTCGGCGTCGATCATGCACTCCGTGTCGGAGCACCCGAGTGCGGCCGTCGCGTGCGGCACATCGCTCACCTCCGCGTCGGCGTTGCGCCGGATCCCGAAGGCCTCGATGGCACGGACGTTGCGGCGGACGAGATCGGCGACGACCCCACGAATGAGGTCGGCACCGACATCCAGCTCGTCCGCGTGCGGTTCGGTCCGCATGGACGTCAGCAGGATCGCGTCGGCGCTGACGGGTGCGGTGGGGAAGGCCTGCGCGCGGGGCACCATGCCCGGGGGAGCGTAGAGCGCGCACCCGGCGGCCTTGTCGCCGATCGTCGCGATCTGGCCGCACGACCCCCATTCGAGAAGGACCATGGACAGCCATGCTTCCTTCTCGAATTCGGGGTCGGCGAATTGCTGAACGTCGGGCGCCGCGGTGGGATCCAACTCCCAGAACACGCACCGTCGCGCATGAGCAGGCAGCTGCTCGATCCCACTCAGCGTGAGCGGTGATACTCGGGTCGACACGGGATAGCTCGCCTCCACGTCTTTCGTCTACAGACTGTTGTCCTGCTCCGACGAGGAGTCAAGAAAGGTCGGTCTGCGACTCCATCATCTTCACGATGCGTTCGAGGTCGTCGACCGAACCGAACTCCACCACGATCTTGCCCTTGCGCTTGCCGAGGCTCACGGTCACGCGCGTGTCGAAGGAGTTCGACAGGCGCTCCGCGACGTCCTGCAGCCCGGGCATCTGGATGGGCTTCCGACGCTTCTGCTGTGGAGTGTCGGGGGTGTCGTTGCGGTTGGCGAGCACGACGGCTTCTTCCGTCGCGCGCACGGACAGACCCTCGGCGACGATGCGTGCGGCAAGTGCCTCCTGAGCGTCGGCGCCGGCTTCGAGCGCCAACAGGGCACGCGCGTGCCCGGCCGACAGCACTCCGGCCGCCACGCGTCGTTGCACCGCGACCGGCAACTTGAGCAGCCGGATCATGTTGGTGATGACCGGACGCGACCGTCCGAGTCGGCTCGCGAGTTCCTCGTGGGTGACCTCGAACTCCTCGAGCAACTGCTGATAGGCCGCCGCCTCTTCGAGGGGGTTGAGCTGCACCCGGTGGATGTTCTCGAGCAGCGCGTCGCGCAGCAGCGACTCGTCCTCGGTGTCGCGGACGATCGCGGGGATCGTGTCGAGCCCGGCCTCCTGGACGGCACGCCAGCGACGCTCACCCATCACGAGCTGGAAGCGGTCGCCTTCGAGACGGCGGACCACGACCGGCTGCATGAGCCCGAACTCGCGGACGGAGTGGACGAGCTCGGCGAGCGCTTCCTCGTCGAAGACCTGACGCGGCTGCTTCGGGTTGGGCTCGATCCGCCCGATCGGGATCTCGAGGTACACCGCTCCGGTGGGGGAGGGGAGGGGTTCGCTCTCGGACGTCGCTCCGGACGCTCGTGCCGCGTCGGCCTCGACCGGCTCCGCCGGGGACGCGGGCCCCGGCGTCCTGCCGTCGCCGATGATGAGATCGGCGGCTGCTGTGCCCAGACCGGACGACGGGAGGTTCAGGACCGAGGAGCCCGGGCGACGCGACGCGGCCGACTTGGACTGCCCGCCCGAAGCCGGCTTCGAGGGTGCACCCGCCGCCGGTGCGGACTTGGCCGGCGCAGGGGAAGCCGGAGCCGCGGTCTTGGCGGGTGCGGTGGCCGTGGGTGCGGTGGCCATGGAGCCGGAGGCCGTCGTGGGCTTCTGCTCTGCGTCTACCGGAGGACCGGTAGGGATGAGTGCTGCCAGACCTCGACCGAGCCCGCCTTTACGTGTCGCGCTCATCCGTTCCCCTGATTCTCGTGTACCCCGCGTGCCGCCAACTCGCGCCCGGCGTCGAGGTAGCTCATCGCGCCGCGCGATCCAGGATCGTAGTCGAGAACCGTCATCCCGTAACCGGGAGCTTCGGAAACCTTCACGCTGCGGGGGATGACCGAACGCAGCACCGCGCTGCCGAAGTGCGCACGCACCTCAGCGGCGACCTGATCGGCCAGCTTGGTGCGACCGTCGTACATCGTCAGGAGGACGGTGGAGACATGCAGTTCAGGGTTGAGGTGCGACTGGACGAGCTCGATGTTGCGCAGGAGCTGCCCGACACCCTCGAGTGCGTAGTACTCGCACTGGATGGGGATGAGGACTTCCTTCGCCGCGACGAGCGCGTTGACGGTGAGCAGGCCGAGCGACGGCGGGCAGTCGATGATCACGTAGTCGAACTCGCGGTCGCCGAGCGCCTCCTTGGTGAGGGCGTTCCGGAGACGGTTCTCGCGCGCGACCATCGAGACAAGTTCGATCTCGGCACCCGCAAGATCGATCGTGGCGGGGATGCAGAAGAGACGTTCGTTGTGCGGGCTCTGCTGCACGGCCTCGGCGGCATTGATCTCGCCGAGAAGGATCTCGTAGCTCGAGGGCACACCGGAGTAGTGCGGCACACCCAGCGCGGTGCTCGCGTTGCCCTGCGGATCGAGGTCGACCACAAGGACCGACAATCCCTGCACGGCGAGTGCGGAGGCGATGTTCACCGCCGTGGTGGTCTTACCGACCCCGCCCTTCTGATTGGCGATCGTGAAGACGCGACGCTCGCGCGGCTTGGGCAGTGCGTTGGCGTCGCTCGGATGCAGAACCTGGGTGGCGCGATGAGCAGCCGCGCCGATCGGGGTGTCGACGGTGGAGAAACCGTCGAAGGGTACGGGGGAGAAGTCGTCCTCGACGCCTCCGGTTTCACGTGAAACAGCGGATTCAGATCCACCCGTCATAGAACACTCCTTACACGTAGATCCGCTCGGTTCGCACGCTACATCCTCGTCGCTTCCCGGTCGCGACTTCGAAGGCCGGGTCGAGGCGCCGAAGAGAATGCGAGTCCCGGGCCCGGAGCTGTCCCCGGCCTCCCGACCACGCGCACGCATTCTCGGTTGGTTCAGTATCCCATCCGCATTCTAGGTTCCGTCGGCGACATGGCCGGGTGACGTTTCACGTGAAACGACACGCGGAGTTGTTTCACGTGAAACAGGCCCACGAGGGGTCGCGACGGTTTCACGTGAAACACTGCCGACCCGCATAGGGCGCATTCGAGAACAGCGAACCTTCAGGTAGAAATTCTTTGCCCCGCAAACTAATTCACATTCTGTAATTTCAATTGCATTGCACAGGACGATAATTCACGATAGCCAAATATCGTGACGTCTGAAACATCACAGTGACGAAACTTGCTGGGGTGATTGGGTCTGGTGTGACAACGCCCGAAACAACCGTTTCGCACCGGAAAAGTACTCGAGTAGATTCCTCGAGTCGAAAAAAGATGTCTCGGAAACGACAACACCCTCCCGACCCGGCGGGGGGAGGGGAGGGCGTTGGGGGCGATCGTCGCGCCGGCCGATTCGGTCAGCGCTTCTTGCGACGCCGCGCCGGCCGCGGAATCCGCTCGGCCTTCACGACGATCGTCGGCGTCGGAAGGAGATCGCCTCCGCACTCGAGCACCTCGAGATTGCCGGCACCGAGACGAGCAAGCTCGTCGTGATCGCGGTCGATCTCTTCTCGAGCAGACGAACCCTTCAATGCCAGCATCCGGCCGCCCTCGTGGACGAGGGGGAGCGACCACTTGGCGAGCTTGGCGAGAGGTGCGACGGCACGGGAGGTCACGACGTCTGCGCCGCCGGCCTCCTGGAGGACGCTCGGCTGCTCGGCGCGGCCGCGGACCACGAGGATGTTCTCGATCCCGTTGGATTCGACGAACTCCGCCAGATAGACGGTGCGGCGCAGCAGCGGTTCGACGAGAGTGACCTGGAGGTCGGGACGGGCGAGGGCGAGAGGAATGCCCGGCAGACCGGCGCCACTGCCCACGTCGACGACCGTCTCACCGTCCTGAATGAGTTCGCCCACCACAGCGCAGTTGAGAATGTGCCGTTCCCACAGGCGCGGCACCTCGCGCGGTCCGATGAGTCCGCGCTCCACACCTGCCGTCGACAACGAATGGTGGTACCGCTCGGCAAGTTCGATCCGATCCCCGAACACCCTCTGCGCGACCGCCGACAGTTCCGCCTCGTGCTGTTCCACGTGAAACATCCTTTCCTGTCGGCTCACCCGAAACAACATCGGGGCCCACAGCATCAGTTCCGAAAAGGCGAAGAGGGACCCTGACGACGCAGAGTCCCTCTTCGGTCGGCGTGGGCCGACTCAATCCTTGACGATCACCACACGGCGGTGCGGCTCCGCACCCTCGCTCTCGCTGGACACACCGTCGATCTTCGCGACGGCGTCGTGCACGATCTTGCGCTCGAACGGCGTCATCGGCTCGAGTTCCTCACGCTTACCGGTCTCGAGCACGCGCTTCGCGGCCGACGTGCCGAGCGAGGAGAGCTCGGCGCGCTTGCCCGCACGCCATCCCGCGATGTCGAGCATGAGCTTGCTGCGCTCGCCGGTCGCCTGCTGCACGGCGAGACGGGTGAGCTCCTGCAGAGCGTCGAGAACCTCACCGTTGCGACCCACGAGCTTGGTCAGATCCTTGCCACCGTCGATGCTCACGACCGCGCGGTCGCCCTCGACGTCGAGGTCGATGTCGCCGTCGAAATCGAGAACGTCGAGCAACTGCTCCAGGTAGTCGCCGGCGATCTCGCCTTCTTCGATGAGGTAGTCGTCGTCATCGAGATCGGCGTCCGCAGCAGCGTCGCTCTCCTCGGGTGCCACCGCGAGGTCCTCTTCCACCTTGTCCAGGTCACTGGCCATGTTTCAGCTCTCTTCTACTTCGGTCAGCGCCGCTTGCGCTTGGAGTTCTTGGGACGGCTGCCCGGCTTGGGAGCGGACGCACCGGACTTCGATGCCGCGGGGGAGCCGTCGCCGGCCGCGGAGTCCTTCTGCAGCGACACCTCACCGGTCTCGTCGACCGTGGCGTCGACGGCGTCGGACGCTGCCGCTGCGGCCGCGCCCTTCTTCTTGGCCTTGTCGGGGCGAGCACCCGGCTTCGGTGCGTTCTCGTTCCGGCGGGCCAGAGCCGCAGCCTTCTTCTCCTCTTCCTCCTTGTCGATACGGCGGAAGACGAGGTGCTGCTGTCCGTAGGTCCAGATGTTGTTGCTGACCCAGTAGATGATGACGGCGATCGGCAGGAACGGACCACCGACGAGCACACCGAGCGGGAAGACGTACAGGGCCAGCTTGTTCATGATCGCGGCCTGCGGGTTCGCGGCGGCCTGAGCACTCTGGCGGGCGACCGAGGCACGAGCGTTGAAGTGCGTGGCGATGCCCGCGACGATCATGAGCGGCACGGCGACAGCGGCGATCTGCCAGCGCGTGGGAATGCCACCGAACGGCTCGAACGCCTCGAGAGAGGCCATCGGCTGGGTGATCCACGACGAGATCGGAGCGCCGAACAGGCGGGCGCTCAGGAACGACTGGACATCCTCCGGGCTGAACGCGTAGTTGCCGAGCTGGGCGTTCTGTTCGGGGCTCAGGCCGAGCTGACCGACACCCGTGCCGGTGCGGTTGAACGACCGCAGCACGTGGAACAGGCCGATGAAGACGGGAACCTGCAGCAGGACGGGCAGACATCCCATCAACGGGTTGAAGCCGTGCTCCTTCTGGAGCTTCTGCATCTCGAGCGCCTGGCGCTGCCGATCCTTGGCGTACTTCTTCTGGAGCGCCTTGATCTGGGGCTGCAGTTCCTGCATCTGGCGGGTCGTACGGACCTGCTTGACGAACGGCTTGTACAGGATCGCGCGCAGCGTGAACACGAGGAACACCACCGACAGCGCCCATGCCCAACCACTGTCGGGTGCCAGCACGAACGAGAACACTTTGTGCCAGACCCACAGGATCCAGGACACGGGATAGTAGATGAAGTCGAGCACGGCTCTATGTACTCCTCTGGTCGTCCATGATCGCCACGAAGAGGCGTCGGTCTCGGGTCTCGGCTCCGGTCAGGTACCCACTGGGGACGACCGATGTTTCCGTTCGGGTACCGGATCCCACCCACCAGGGTGCCAGGGGCCACACTTGAGCAGTCTCACCGATGCCAGGACCGAACCGACGACGACACCCCGCGTGCGCAGCGCCTCCACGGCGTACTCGCTACAGGTCGGGGTGAATCGGCAGGTCGGCATCCGTGTGGGCGACACATAGGTGCGATAGAGCTCGATACAGAAGATCAGTGCCCGGGCCGGGGCGGACCTCAGGGACCGCCACCACGACCTCTGCTCGGGCTCGTTCATGCGCGAGCACTCCCACGCGAGGCGGGAGCAGCGGCGTCGAACAGTCCGAGGCGGGCGAGGCCCGACCGCACCTGCTTGTCGAGCTCGCGGGAATCCGCGGTGGCAGCACCGGGTAGTGCGCGCAGCACGATGTCGGTCTCGGAGGGCAGAGCCTCGACGAGACCTGCACAGATATGACGAAGCCGGCGTGCGACTCGATGTCGAATCACCGCCGGCCCGACAGCCTTGCTCACGATCAGTCCGAAACGCGGACCGCCGACACTCACCAAGGACTCGGTGCGATCGCGTTCGAGAACGTGAACGACCAGATCCCGCCGCCCCTGACGACGCCCTCGGCGGACGGTGTCCGAGAAATCCGAGTGGCGCCGCAGTCGATACGGCTCAGGTAGCACCCCGAGCTCCCGTTAGGGAATCAGGCGGTGAGAGAAGCGCGGCCCTTACGGCGACGCGCCGAAACGATCGCGCGACCCGCACGGGTGCGCATCCGGAGACGGAAGCCGTGAACGCGCGCGCGGCGTCGGTTGTTCGGCTGGAACGTCCGCTTGCCCTTGGCCACGGTCGACACTCCTCGATAATTCTGCGACGGCGCGGCAAGCACCGTCGTCCAACGTGTACGTGAATTCGCAGGATCCGTATTGCTCGACTCGAGCAGGACGAACCCGTCACCTCGGTATGAGTGACTGTTCGAGGCTACTCGGACGCGGGCGCGAAATCAAACCGCGACGAACAGTGGCGATCAACGCGACACGCCGGACGCGTTCGGCGAAAACTACTCGCCCAGAAGGTATGTGATCCAGAGCACAGCTCGGGTACGCTGTGGGCCATGTCTTCGACGGCGCATCGCGACTACCTGTGCAGTCCCGCGTCACGCTCCGTTCGACGACGATGTGCCGGCCGGTGACGGCCCGCTGCCCCACGCTCCTTCGGGCGCCGTCGCGCAGCTCCTCCGGGCGCGTTCACCGAACACGGAGTCGGATCGCGTCGCATCGTGTGTCACACTGATCCCCGCAGACCGCCCGGGCCCACGAGCCCCGCCGAGCGAATACACACCTCCCATCCACACATCCACCGGGTGATTCCCCCGGTTGTCCACACCTGTGGATAATCGTGTGGAAAACCGGTGATCAAAGGGAGGGAAGCTGCGTGAGCGACGAGCCGAACGCGCTGGCCGATGTGTGGACGGACGTCGTATCCGAGCTGACCATCGACGACGGAATGCTGACGAAGAGCCAGAAGGCATGGCTCGCGCTGGTCAAACCGATCACGCTCGCACAGGGATTCGCCCTGCTCTCGGTGCCGTCGACCCTCGCCCAGCAGTCGATCGAACGTGATCTGCGCGAACCCATCCTCCGCACCCTCAACCGGCACCTCGGTCACCGGGTCGAGGGTCTCGGTGTGCGCGTCGAACCGCGGGAACGCGTGGACGACCCCGCCGAGGATCCCTACGCCGAACCCCGCGACACACTGCCTCTCGAGGGTCTCCCCGAAGATGCACAGCCTGTGAATCCGCGCACGGCGGAGGCCCGCAACCGTGACCCGCGCACGGTAGAGCCCCGCAGTCGTGATCTGCGCCGCGATCCTCCGATGCCCCGCGACGGCGTCGGACCGCGCGACGGCGCTGTGACCAGGGATCCTGCAGGATCCGGGGATGCCGTCGCCGCGCGGGACGGGGGATACCAGCGGGACGGAATGTTCCCCGGTGAAGGTGCCTATCGACGTCGCATGATCCCGTCGCGTGATCACGACATGCTCGAGGCGGACCACGGCGAACTCGAGGAGGTCGACGACGACCGGGAGGCGATGACCGCCGTCCGCGAGTCGTGGCCGTCCTATTTCACCCAGCCCCCGCCGCCCGAGACGCCGCCCATCGGTAGCAGCAGCCTCAACGCGAAGTACACCTTCGACACCTTCGTGATCGGTGCGTCGAACCGGTTCGCGCACGCCGCGGCGGTGGCGATCGCCGAGGCACCGGCCCGGGCCTACAACCCGCTGTTCATCTGGGGCGCCTCGGGCCTGGGGAAGACCCATCTGCTGCATGCCGCCGGCCACTATGCACAACGACTCTTCCCGGGCATGCGGGTGAAGTACGTCTCCACCGAGGAGTTCACGAACGACTTCATCAACAGCCTCCGCGACGACCGCAAGGTCGCGTTCAAGCGGCGCTACCGCGAGACCGACATCCTCCTCGTCGACGACATCCAGTTCATCGAAGGCAAGGAAGGTATCCAGGAGGAGTTCTTCCACACTTTCAACACCCTCCACAACGCCAACAAGCAGATCGTCGTCTCGTCCGACCGGCCGCCCAAGCAGCTCGCGACGCTCGAGGAACGACTGCGGACCCGGTTCGAGTGGGGCCTCATCACCGACGTCCAGCCCCCGGAACTCGAGACGCGCATCGCGATCCTGTCGAAGAAGGCGCGCATGGACGGCCTGAACGTGCCGCACGACGTGCTCGAGCTGATCGCGAGCCGGATCGAACGCAACATCCGCGAACTCGAGGGTGCCCTGATCCGTGTGACGGCCTTCGCGTCGCTCAACCGGCAGCCGCTCGATCTCACCCTCGCCGAGGTCGTGCTGCGTGATCTGATGCCGGATTCCTCGGCTCTCGAGATCAACGCCGCCACGATCATGGCCGTGACCGCGGAGTACTTCGGAACGTCGATCGACGACCTGTGCGGGCCCGGAAAGGCACGGCCGCTGGCGCAGGCACGTCAGATTGCGATGTATCTGTGCCGCGAGCTCACCGATCTGTCGCTGCCGAAGATCGGGCAGACCTTCGGTCGTGACCACACCACAGTCATGTACGCGGACAAGAAGATTCGCAAGGAGATGACCGAGCGCCGCAAGGTCTACGACCAGGTGCAGGAGCTCACCGCGCGTATCAAGCAGCGGTCCAAGCGCTGATTCCTCGAGCCTCGAGTTTCCATCCACAGGGAGCGTCCACAGGGCGCTCCCTGTCCTATATCTCGAGAAATTTCCGGTCCCCACACCTGTGGACAAGGGTGTGCAGAACGTGGGATCTTTGTGGACGAACGGTGGACAAAGAATGAACAGTCTCGAGGAATCCACATTCGTCCTCAAGAACTCCTCGAGTTCATCCTCGAGTTCGACCCCCTCGAGAACGTCGCCCCACCAGCCTAGACGGTCGTTCGTCCACAGATTCCACAGGCCCTATTACTACTTCTGTGAGTTCTCTTCAGAAATCTTCTTTCAAAACAGGTGTGTGGAGAGCGTCGGTCCACAGGCCCTCGAGTGAGGCTCACGCCTCGAGCCTCCCGGCTTTCCAAGCAGCGAGGGAAGGCATAACGTGGACCCGCATCCCCCGGCTCCGCCTCATCGGTGTCGGGGTTCTGTGACAGACTTCGTAGACTTGTCGAGACCACGATCGAAGGGATCCACCGGGCGATGGAGCTGGGAAGTATGAAGTTTCGTGTGCCTCGCGAGGACTTCGCTGATTCCGTTGCATGGGTTGCCCGAAGCCTTCCGTCGCGACCCCCTGTGCCCGTCCTGGGCGGTGTCCTGCTCGGAGCCGACGAGCGCGGGCTGACGGTCTCGGGCTTCGACTACGAGGTATCCGCGCAGGTCCACGTCTCGGCCGAGGTCATCACCCCCGGCCAGGTGCTGGTGTCCGGCAAGCTGCTCGCCGACATCACCCGCGCGTTGCCCCACAAGCCTGTGGATGTCGTGCTCGACGGCACCCGCGTGCTCATCACGTGCGGTAGCGCCAAGTTCTCGCTCCCCACCATGCCTGTGGAGGACTACCCGCAGCTGCCCGAGCTCCCGCAGCAGACCGGTGCGCTGTCCGGCGATCTGTTCGCCGAGGCCATCAGCCAGGTCGCGGTCGCCGCCGGCAAGGACGACACGCTCCCGATGCTCACGGGCATCCGGGTGGAGATCGAGGGCACCGACATGGTGCTCGCGGCCACCGACCGGTTCCGTCTCGCGGTGCGCAAGCTCGAGTGGATGCCCACCGCGGAGTCCACCAGCTCGGCCGTGCTCGTGCCCGCCAAGACCCTCTCCGAGGCCGCGAAAACCGTTGGCGGCTCGTCCAACTCCCCGGTCCAGCTCGCTCTCGGCAGCGGGTCGTCGGTGGGTGCCGAAGGTCTGCTCGGCATCGTCGCCGAGGGTCGCCGCACCACCACGCGCCTGCTCGACGCCGAATTCCCCAAGTTCCGCCAGTTGCTCCCCAACGAGCACACCGCGATGGCGACCGTGGAGATCGCGCCGCTGGTCGACGCGATCAAGCGTGTCGCGCTGGTCGCCGAGCGCGGTGCGCAGGTCCGACTCGAGTTCACCGAGGGCAGCGTGATGTTGTCGGCCGGTGGCGACGACGCCGGCCGCGCCGAGGAATCGCATCCCGCGGAGTTCTTCGGTGAGCCGCTGATCATCGCGTTCAACCCCGGCTACCTGCTCGACGGCCTGACGTCGCTGCACACCGACAAGGTCTCGTTCGGGTTCACCACCTCGAGTCGTCCGGCCGTGCTGCGGCCGGCGCTCGACGAGGAGCCCGTGCCGGATTCCTCGGGTACGTTCGCCGCTCCGGACAGCGATTACACCTATCTGCTGATGCCGGTGCGCCTGCCGGGCTGACCGGCCCCGAGACTGGACCCCCGTGTACGTTCGCACCTTTTCGCTGCGCGACTTCCGATCGTGGAGAACGGTTTCCGTCGACCTCGCTCCGGGGGCGACGGTCTTCGTCGGGCGCAACGGACACGGGAAGACCAACCTGCTCGAGGCCCTCGGATATCTGTCGACGCTGTCGTCGCACCGAGTGTCCTCCGACGGTCCGCTGCTGCGGGCCGGCACGTCGCGGGCGTTCGCCGGGGCGCTGGTCGTCAACAACGGTCGTGAGCTCGGCATCGACATCGAGATCAACGAGGGCAAGCAGAACCGGGCGCGGATCAACCAGTCGCCGGCCCGGCGTCCTCGAGAGATCCTCGGCATCCTCCGCACGGTGCTCTTCGCCCCGGAGGATCTGTCGCTCGTGCGCGGCGACCCGGGTGACCGTCGGCGGTTCCTCGACGAACTGCTCAGCACACGTTTCCCGCGGATGAGCGGGGTGCGGGCCGACTACGACAAGGTGCTGCGTCAACGATCCGCCCTGCTCAAGACGGCGGGTGGAGCACTGCGGCGCGGGAGCCGCTCGAGCGACGGGGCGAGCGCTCTGGCGACCCTCGACGTGTGGGACGGCCATCTCGCCGCCCATGGAGCCGAGTTGCTCGCCGCGCGCATCACGTTGCTGCACGAACTGGCCCCGCACGTCTCCGAGGCGTACCGGTCGATCGCGCCCGAGTCGCGTCCGGCGAGCCTGCGTTATCGCAGCAGCCTCGCCGACGCGCTGCCGCCGGAGTTCTCCGACCCGGCCCGGACACCGGCGCCGGACGACTGGGAGTTTCTCGAGACCGTCTTCCTCCACCGCCTCGCGGAGGTGCGGTCGAAGGAGATCGAACGCGGTGTCTGCCTCGTCGGACCCCACCGCGACGATCTCGACCTGATGCTCGGTGCCGAACCCGCGAAAGGCTATGCGAGCCACGGCGAATCGTGGTCCTTCGCGCTCGCGCTGCGGCTCGGCGCGTTCGCCCTGCTGCGTACCGACGGCACCGACCCGGTCCTCATGCTCGACGACGTCTTCGCCGAACTCGATCGACGACGCCGCTCCGCCCTCGCCGAGGTGGCCGCGACGGCCGAACAGGTGCTGATCACGGCGGCCGTGCCGGAGGACGTGCCGGCCGAGCTGAACGGTGCCCGATTCCCCGTGCATGCCGAGGACACCGAAGATGGTCGTATCTCTGTGCTGGGATCGGTGCAACGGGAGACGGACCCGATCACCGGGGAGGTCGGATGAACGACGAACATGCAGGTCCCGAACGCGGTGCCGAATCGGAGCGCAGTGCGGGCGAGCCGGAGCTGAAGGGCATCGATCTGGCCCGCCGCGCGCTCGAGGAGGCTCGGGCTGCCGCGAAGGCGAGCGGCAAGGCCGTCGGCCAGGGACGCGCGTCGCGTGGCCCGCTGCGCCCGAAACGCCGACGTCGTGGCTGGTCGGGGCCCGGCCCGGACGACCGCGATCCCCAGACCCTCGGGTCGCTCGCGCAGTCGCTGTCCAAGCAGCGGGGCTGGTCGGCGCACGTGTCCGAGGGCACCGTCATGGGAAGCTGGGCGCGGGTCGTCGGCGACGACATCGCGAGCCATGCCCAGCCGACCACACTGCGCGACGGGATCCTGCACGTCTCGGCCGAGTCGACGGCCTGGGCCACGCAGCTGCGGATGATGCAGTCGCAGATCCTCGCCAAGATCGCCGCGGCCGTGGGGCACGGGGTGGTCAAGGAACTGCGGATCACCGGCCCGACGGCGCCGAGCTGGCGGAAGGGCGAACGCCACATCCGCGGCCGCGGACCACGCGACACCTACGGGTGATCCCGGGCTCGCTCCCGGGCCGTACGAGGGGCGAAAATCGGAGCGCGTAGGAAATCACGCTGTCCGGGTCGCAAAGGGGCCGCTACGGGGACGTCAGCGGTGCGGAACGCCCGCTTTCGTGTCCACCCCGGCACAAGGCTCACGGGCACGTAGGATGGACAGGAATGCGTCGCGCGCGTGCGCGGGGCCGATCGGAGAAGGAGAGCTACCCACCCGTGGCTGCCCAGAAGTCGAACAACAACAAGAGTGAGTACGGTGCGTCGTCCATCACCGTCCTCGAGGGTCTCGAGGCGGTGCGCAAGCGCCCCGGTATGTACATCGGTTCCACCGGAGAGCGTGGCCTGCACCACCTGATCTGGGAGGTCGTCGACAACTCCGTCGACGAGGCCATGGCCGGTTACGCGTCGAAGGTGGAGGTCACCCTCCTCGCCGACGGCGGCGTCCAGGTCGTCGACGACGGTCGCGGTATCCCCGTCGGTATGCACGCCTCCGGCGCCCCCACGGTCGAGGTCGTCCTCACCCAGCTCCACGCCGGCGGCAAGTTCGACTCCGATGCCTACGCCGTCTCCGGCGGTCTGCACGGTGTCGGTATCTCCGTGGTGAACGCCCTGTCCACGACCCTCGAGGTCGAGATCGACAACGACGGCTACCACTGGGAGCAGACGTACACCGCCTCGAAGCCGGGCGAGCTCGTCCGCGGCGAGGCCACCAAGCGGACCGGTACCACCGTCCGTTTCTGGCCGGACCCGGAGATCTTCGAGACCACGACGTTCAACTTCGAGACCGTCGCGCGTCGCCTGCAGGAGATGGCGTTCCTCAACAAGGGACTGACCATCACCCTCACCGACGAGCGTGTCGCGCCCGAAGAGGTCACCGACGAGGACGTCCCGGAGACCGCCGAGGCACCGAAGACCGCCGAGGACCAGGCCGTCGAGGCCGCCGAGCCCGAGGTGCACAAGGTCAAGGTCCGCACCTACCACTACCCGGGTGGTCTCGAGGACTACGTGCGCCACATCAACCGCACGAAGACGCCGATCCACAACTCGGTCGTCGGGTTCACCGCCAAGGGCACCGGTCACGAACTCGAGGTCGCGATGCAGTGGAACTCGGGTTACTCCGAATCCGTCCACACCTTCGCCAACACCATCAACACCCACGAGGGCGGCACGCACGAGGAAGGCTTCCGTGCGGCGCTGACCACGGTCGTCAACCGTTACGCGAAGGACAAGAAGCTCCTCAAGGAGAAGGATCCGAACCTCACGGGCGACGACATCCGCGAGGGTCTCGCGGCCATCATCTCCGTCAAGGTCGGTGAGCCGCAGTTCGAGGGCCAGACGAAGACCAAGCTCGGCAACACCGAGGTGAAGTCCTTCGTGCAGAAGGCGTGCAACGAGCACATCTCGCACTGGTTCGAGGCCAACCCGGCCGATGCGAAGACGATCGTCACCAAGGCCGTGTCGTCGGCGCACGCCCGCGTCGCCGCCCGTAAGGCGCGCGAGCTCGTCCGCCGCAAGAGCGCGACCGACATCGGTGGTCTGCCCGGCAAGCTGGCCGACTGCCGGTCGAAGGATCCGAGCAAGTGCGAGATCTACATCGTGGAGGGTGACTCCGCAGGTGGGTCCGCCAAGTCGGGTCGCGACTCGATGTACCAGGCGATCCTTCCGTTGCGCGGCAAGATCATCAACGTCGAGAAGGCCCGTATCGACAAGGTGCTCAAGAACGCCGAGGTCCAGTCGATCATCACGGCGTTCGGTACCGGCATCCACGAAGAGTTCGACATCGCGAAGCTGCGCTATCACAAGATCGTCCTGATGGCCGACGCCGACGTCGACGGTCAGCACATCGCGACGCTGCTGCTCACGCTGCTGTTCCGCTTCATGCGCCCGCTGGTCGAGGAAGGTCACGTCTTCCTGGCGCAGCCGCCGCTGTACAAGCTCAAGTGGCAGCGCAGCGAGCCGGAGTTCGCGTACTCGGACCGTGAGCGCGACGCCCTGCTCGAGGCGGGCCTCGCCGCGGGCAAGAAGATCAACAAGGACGACGGTATCCAGCGTTACAAGGGTCTCGGTGAGATGAACGCCAAGGAACTGTGGGAGACCACGATGGATCCGAGCGTCCGCGTCCTGCGTCAGGTGACCCTCGACGACGCCGCCGCGGCCGACGAGTTGTTCAGCGTCCTCATGGGCGAGGACGTCGCGGCACGACGGAGCTTCATCACCCGTAACGCGAAGGATGTCCGCTTCCTCGACGTCTGATCACGGCCGGCCCCGCCGGAGAACTGCATGCGAATCCCCGCTGTGTCGTACATCACGGCGGGGATTCGCATGTCGTGCGCCCGGAAGTGGGAAGGGCCGTTAGCCTTCTTCGTTACTCGTGAGTACACTCCTATCGGCCATCTGTACGTGTGGCTGCCGACGAGGGGGCCGGGGCAGCGCGGGGGTACGGGAAGAACTCACTCTTCCGTATCCGCTGTATGTCCCGATATGGTGCCCTCACCCGAAACGTCTCGTTCGACTGCACTCGATCGAAAACGCGCTCATCGGAGTGCAGTGCCGACTGGTGTTCGTCGCCCGGCGCGGACGGGGTGGAAGGAGAGCTGTGATCCATGAGTGACAAGTCGCCGCCCCAGCAGCGGTGGTGGAACATCGAGGGGTGGGGTCTTCGCAGGAAGGTCACCGCTGTTCTCGCTGTCCCCGTGACCGTGGCAATGGTCCTCGGTGGTCTTCGGGTCGAGAACGAGCTCAGCAACGCCGTCCACTTCTCGTCCGCAGCCGATCAGGTTGCGGCCGTGCCGGACATCGTCGATTTCTCGACGGCGTTCGCCACCGCCACCGCGGATGCCGCGGTCGGAACGGCGACCCCCGAGGAAATGGCGGCTCTCGGTGACGCTTTCGGCACGATCGCCTCGATCACGGAGAACCCCGAGCTCGATCCCGCCGTGACCGCCGACCTCAGCCGCACCGCCGCCACGGCCCAGTCGCTCTACACGAAGATCCAGGCGGGTCCGGTGCCGATCGAGGAGATCGGTGCCGTCACCAACGAGGTGCGCGACAGCCTCAACCGTATCGTCGAGGCCATCCTCGGCGAGGTCGAGGACCGCGAGATCATCGGTTACGGCGACCAGCTGATCAACGCGTGGTACTCGCAGCGCTACCTCTTCGGTCAGGTTCTCGGTCTGCTCCAGCTGATCGGCGACCCGACCCAGCCCGGCACCGCCCTGGTGTCGGCGTCCGGTGCCGAGCTCGCGATGCTCGATCTGCTCGCCCGCTCCTACCCCATGGCCGACGCGCAGATCGCGGAACTCCGGTCCGGCGTCCAGGAGCGCGCCGACATGGTCGACGCGGCCGGTTCGGGCCCGCTCCCGATTCTCAACCTCCGCGCGTCGTTGCTCAACAGTGTCGACATCTACGGCACCATCATCGAAGAAGCGTCGAACCAGGTCAGCACCACCATTCAGGAACGCGCGGCGGAAACCCGCTCGGCTGCGCTCCGCGATACCGCGATCGTGCTCGCGGCCCTGCTCGCGGCACTCGTGCTCGCACTGCTCGTGTCGCGTTCGCTCGTCGGGCCGATCCGTCGTCTGCGCTACGGCACCCTGAAGGTGGCGCGGCAGGAGCTTCCCGAGGCGATCGACCGAATCAAGGTCGGCGACAACATCGAGGACATCGAGTTCACCCGCGTCCCGGTGCACACCACCGAGGAGATCGGGCAGCTCGCTCGCGCGGTCGACGACATGCACGGGCAGGCTCTGCGCCTCGCCGGCGAGCAGGCCCACCTGCGTCTGCAGATCAGCGACATGTTCGAGACGCTCGCGCGTCGGTCGAAGTCGCTCGTGGAGCAGCAGCTCGGTCTCATCGAACGACTCGAGTACGAGGAGAAGGACCCCGCTCGACTCGAGAGCCTGTTCCGTCTCGACCACCTCGCCGCGCGTATGCGTCGTAACGGCGACAACCTGCTGATTCTCTCCGGTACGCGCATGCGTCGTGGTCACTCCGCGCCCGTTCAGCTCGGCGACATCCTGCGCGCCGCGATGTCGGAGGTCGAGGATTACCAGCGCGTGCAGATCGGCTCGACGCCCGACGGTGCTCTCAGTGGCGCGGTCGCGACCGACATCGTGCACCTCCTGGCCGAGCTGGTCGACAACTCGTTGCGTGCGTCACCGCCCGACAGCAACGTCACCTTCAGCTTCGCGCGTGCCGTCGACGGCGGTCTGCTCGTCGAGATCGCCGACCGCGGTATCGGTATCCCGGCCGACGAACTCGAGGTCATCAACCAGCGTCTCGCCAAGGGCGGCGAGGTCGGTCCGGACACCGCACGCCACATGGGTCTGTTCGTGGTGTCGCGACTCGCCGAGCGGCACGGTCTCACCGTGCGTCTGCGCCCGACCTTCGACACCGCACGCAACCCGGGTATCACCGCGAGCGTCCACATCCCGGACGTCCTGCTGGTCTCCCCGTTGGCGTTGTCGCACACCGGTCCTCAGACTCGCATCGAGATCGAGGCGGAGGAGTACTCGGCACCGCCGGCGCTCTCGGCGCCCGTCGCACAGCAGGGTCTGCCCGCGGGCGACGAACAGCACGAATACGCGACATCGCAGGCCGGCTCCGTCGACGACGTCCGTGCGGACGAGTCCGAGGATGCCTACGCCGACAACGGTTACGCGAACAACGGCTACGCCGACGATGTCGACGAGAGCGCTTCCGCTGTACGGGATACGGAGCCGTCCTACGAGGACGAGCGACGCGACGAGCCGCAGCGCGAAGCGGGACGGAACGAGTTCGCCCAGTCCGCGCAGTCCGCGTCGTCGTTCCAGGCACCGCCGTCCCGCGAGCCTCAGGGCCCGCCGCCGCGCGACCCGCAGGGACCGTCGCCCCGCGACAATCAGGCACCGTCGCCCCGCGACAATCAGGTACCGCCGGCATCCCGCGAGTTCGGTCCGTCGGGTCTTCCGCAGCGTCGCCCCGGTGGAACCCCGGGCCTGCCCACGCGTCAGCCGGGCGAGACGCCGGGTCTTCCGACTCCGCCCCGGTCGCCGCAGCCGCGCCGGATCGAACCGGATGCCGCAGCAGCCTTCGCGTCGTCACTGCCTCCGCGCGGTCCTCGTCGCGGACCGGACGAGACCAACGGTCACTCGTTCGACGGCCGCAACGGTGATGGACGAAACGGCGACGGCCGCATCGGTGCCGGTCCGCGACCCGACGCCGATCAGGGCCGCCGGGAAGGACTTTCGGGTCTTCCGCAGCGTCGCCCCGGTTCCACACCGGGTCTGCCGCCGACGGATTCCGCACCCACCCGCGACACGCGGCAGGACCAGCCGCAGGGACGGGACGCCCAGCAGGGTTCGGCGCATCGCGCACCGGCCCCGCCGCAGCGACCCGCGTCCCCCGGTCTTCCGCAGCGCCGGCCGGGTGCAACTCCCGGCCTGCCGGGACGGGCTGCCGGATCGTCCCCGTCCGTTCCGCAGAACCGGCTGCAGCAGCAGCCGTCGGCGGGACCGCTCGCAGGTGGCGACTCCGTGGGCCGGCCGGACGCACCGAACCGTCCCGACCTGCCCCAGCGCGCACCCGCGCAGGATGCACAGCGCGCACCCGCGCAGGACGCGGACCGCCGGCAGCAGGAACCCTCGTCGGGTCTCCCGCAGCGCCGTCCGGGCAGCACGCCCGGTCTGCCGCGTCGTCAGCCGGGGAGCACACCGGGGCTTCCGCAGCGACCCGCTGCGGCCACCAACGGTTCCGAACCCGATTCGGCCGCAACGGTCTCCGGTCCGAGCATCGCCGACGGCGGCTCCGTCTCGCCGCACAGCGATGCACAGCAGGCGGCCCGCCATCGTTACCGAACCAACTCGGCGAAGACGGCATCGTTCTTCCAGCCTCGGTCCGACCTCGCGTCGGCCCGTCCGCAGCCGGCGAACACCCCGATCTTCACCACGATGATGTCGGACTGGCTCGTCGACCCGACGAGTCTTCCGGAGGACCGCAGGAAGCGGGAATGGCACTCCGCCGCGGACGCGGGATGGGAAGCCGCACAGCGTGCTACCGAGGCCCCCGTGGAGGAGCACACCACCGCGGGTCTTCCGCGGCGCGCTCCCGGTGAACGTCTGGTGCCGGGTGCCGTTCGGGCACCGGCAACGGGTGAGCTGCCGAGGACCATTCGACGTCGGGACCCGGAAGCCATCCGGGCCAACTTGAGCCGCCATCAGCAGGGTGTCCGCAACGGACGCGCCTCGGCGAATTCCAGCAATCGCGAGAACGACGAACAGGGAGTTCGATGAATATTGATCATGGATCCGACGCAGCTCGTCCATTGGACTGGTTGGTTTCCAACTTCGCGCGCGAAGTCCCGGGTGTCTCGCATGCCGTGCTCGTGTCCGCCGACGGTCTGCTCATGGCCGCCAGCGCCCACCTCCCGGTGGATCGTGCCGAGCAGCTCGCTGCGGTGACCTCGGGTCTGGCCAGCCTGTCCAACGGTGTGTCGCAGCTGTTCGACGGTGGGGGTGTGCTGCAGTCCGTCGTGGAGATGCAGCACGGCTACCTGCTGCTGATGAGCGTCGGCGACGGCTCGCACCTGGCGGCTCTGACCGCCTCCGAGTGCGACATCGGACAGGTCGGTTACGAGATGGCGCTCCTGGTCGATCGAGTGGGTGCTTCGGTCGAAGCCACCCCGCGGGTCGGTCTAGGGTCCTGACGTCGAGGTGGCCATGGAATCGCGGAAGCCGGAGTCGGTGCCGGACCAGCCCAGTCTGGTCCGGCCCTACTCCCTGACTTCGGGACGTACGAGTCCTGCGGTCGAACTGGCGTTGGAGGCGCTCATCCAGGCCATTCCGGGAACCGACGATCGGTCCCGGGATCTGGACAACATCAACGCCACGATCCTGGAGCTGTGCAAGGAATCACCCTCCGTCGCGGAGATCGCCGCGCGCGTGGGGGTGCCGATCGGCGTGGCACGCGTGCTCGTCGCCGATCTCGTCGAAGCCGGACACGTACAGATCCTGGCCACGCTGAAAGACGATTCGAGCGACGCGGAGCGTCGTGAGCTGATTGAAAGGGTCCTCAGTGGACTTCGCGAACTCTAACGCCACGAAGCGCGTGACCTCGACCAAGATCGTGATCGCCGGAGGCTTCGGCGTCGGTAAGACGACTCTGGTCGGGGCGGTGTCGGAAATCGTGCCGCTTCGTACCGAGGCGCTCGTGACGAACGCCAGCGACGGCGTCGACAACCTCTCTGCGACACCGCAGAAGGCGACCACCACGGTCGCCATGGACTTCGGTCGTATCAGTCTGGCCGACGACCTCGTCCTCTATCTGTTCGGCACGCCCGGACAGCACCGCTTCTGGTTCATGTGGGACGACCTGATCCGCGGCGCCATCGGTGCGATCGTGCTGATCGATACGCGTCGCCTGGACGAGAGCTTCGCCGCCGTCGACTTCTTCGAGGCGCGCAATCTCCCGTTCATCGTCGCCATCAACGAATTCGACGATGCTCCCCGGTATCCGCTCGAGGACATCCGTCAGGCGATGGCGATCTCGGCGGACGTGCCGATCGTGTCGATCGACGCGCGCGCACGCGAGTCGGCGAAGCAGGCTCTGGTCACCGTCACCGAATACGCCCTGCGGAAGCTGCACCAGCCGGTGACCCAGTAATGGGGGAGGGCCTCGAACTCTTCACGATGGGCTCGTGGGTCACGGTCCTCGCCTATCTGACCTCGGCGATCGGGGTGTTCGTCGGGGTCACCGGTGCTCGACGGGTCCGCACCACCTCCAGTGACCGATTGCGTTCGTACTGGATGATTCTCGCGGCTCTGGTGAGCGGTGGCGTGGGTGTCTGGCTCGCCATGTTCCTGCCGATGGCAGGCTTCAACGTCGAGGACAGCGTGGTGCGGTTCGACACCGTCACCATCGTGTTCTCGATGCTCGTCGCGCTGGTGTCGGTGTACGTGGCGCTGCTCGTCGCGATCCCGAACAACGCTCCCGCCACCCTCGTCCGGACGGTCACGGGTGCTCTCGTGCTGGGCGCCGGCCTCGCGGGCGTGCCGTTCTCGGTCCTCGCAGCGGTGCGGATCCAGGGGTCGCTGACCTTCGATCCGCTCTGGGTCGCCGCAGCGGTGGGGCTGGCGATCGCGACGGCCGTGGGCTTCCTGGCCCAGGTGAAGACCGCGGACACGTGGCCCAAGCGCCTGCTGAGCAGCGCGTTGGCCGGTGCCGCCGTGATCGCGGTGCACTTCCTCGCCGCCGCGTCGGTCCGTGTGGAGATCGACCCCGCCGTGGTGGTTTCCGGTGGGATCGAGGTCTTCTCGATTCTCTTCCCGCTCTTCGTCGTCGGCCTGCTGCTGCTGGCCGTTCCGATCGTCCTGGTGCTCCAGGCTCCGGATCGTCTTGCGGCGGAGCTGGAAGAGGAATCCGAGCGGTGGGCGGCGGACGGCCCGGCAGAACCCGTCGACGGTCGGATCTTCTGAATATCGTCAGAACATGTTGTAAGTCAACATATCTGGTTGAAATCCCGGAAGTGGAGTAACCTTCTGCGCAGCGTCGGGGGTCGCTGTCGGTCTACTCGGCACGACACGGACCGATGCGCCGTGCGTGCCGCTTCCTGGGGGCAACATGTCGCACGAGGTTCACCATTTCTCCATGGGCGGTTGGCTTTTCGCTCTCGCCTACATCACGTCCGCAGTCGGGTGCTATGCCGGTCTGTCCTGTGCGCGCAAGGCTGCGAACGCATGGACGCCGGTCGCCCGGACCCGATGGACACTCATGGCAGCCCTGTCCATCGGGGGCGTCGGAATCTGGTTGATGCACTTCATCGGGATGATGGGTTTCGACGTACCCGGTTCCGCCATCCGTTACGACCTCGGGCTGACGCTGCTGTCGGTCGCGCTCGCCGTGACGGCCACCCTGTTCGGACTGCGGATCCTCGACACCGACGTGCAGTGGATCCGCGCGTTGCCGTCGGACGTCCGGCTCCTCATCGGTGGCGTGATCATGGGCTTCGCCGTCGCCGGCATGCACTACAGCGGTATGGCCGCGGTACGGATCCAGGGCGAACTCGAGCAGGGGCGGTCGTACGTCGCGGCGTCCGTGGCGATCGGTGTCGTCGCATCGATCGTCGCGCTGTGGCTGTCGCGGGTCGCGGAACGGCCCGCCGTGCGGATCCCGGCCGCCGCCGTCATGGGATGTGCCGTGGTGGCACTGCACTACACGGGCATGGCCGGGATCGCGGTGGCCGTCGATCCGTCCGCTCCGAATCCGGAGGGGATGACCATCATGACCCTGTTGTTCCCCGGCTTCATCATCGGCGTCGCGCTGCTCGCGGTGCCGGTCGTGGCTCTGATGGCATCGGCGAGCACTCAGGACCTCGAGCAGGAGCGGGAAGTGGCGACCTGGCTCGGTGGGGACGGCCCCGAGACGGTCTCCCGTCCTCACGGGCGACATGTGAAACGGTGATGTGATGTGAACGCCCACAGTGCGATAAGGTCTCTTACGCTGCTGGACAGTCGGGGTGCAGCTCGCATCGGGTAGGTCGTGGCGCGCGCCCTCCGAGCGCGGTGGTGACAGCGCGCCGCTGTGAGGACCTCACGTGTCGCACGACGTACACCATTTCTCCATGGGGATGTGGGTATTCTTCCTCTCCTACGCCACCGCCGTGATGGGCTCCTTCGTCGGATTGTCCTGCGTCCGGCGGTCGCTCGAAGAGCCGCGGCGCAGCGGCAACTGGTGGCTCCTCATGGCGTCGCTGTCCATCGGCGGCGTGGGCATCTGGCTCATGCACTTCATCGGCATGATGGGCTTCTCCGTGCCGGGTACGACCATCCGATACGAACTGGCACCGACGGTCTTCTCCGTCGTGCTCGCCGTCGTCGCGACGCTCGTGGGCCTGCGGATCGCCGACGTGCACGACGTCAGCAAGCACCGTGTACCCGAATCGGTGCGGTTGCTCATCGGTGGTCTGCTGATGGGCGCCGCGGTGAGCATGATGCACTACAGCGGCATGTTCGCCATCCGCATCCGGGGCACGATCTCACACGAGACGGGGTACGTGATCGCATCGGTGATCATCGGCGTCGTCGCCTCCACGGCCGCTCTCGCACTGGCCCGCCGCGCACGGCGTCTCGAGATCCGCGTCGTCGCGGCCTTCGTCATGGGATGCGCGGTCGTGGCACTGCACTACACCGGCATGGCCGGCGTGCGGGTCACCCTCGATCCGAGCATGGCCGCGCCGGAAGGCATGACCGTGATGTCGCTGCTGTTCCCGGCGTTCGTGCTCGGCATCATCGTCCTGGCCGTGCCGATCACCGCGCTGCTGCTCGCCTCCGACCCGGAGGACGCCGTGCGCGACGCCCGGCTCGAGCAGTGGGCGTCGGAGGTGGAACGGCAGGTGGACCGCGACCCGGTCACCGGATCCCACATGTGAGAGCTCGGTTCCGGACGGATCTCGGCATGTGAAGTGCCTGTCCTTCTCGGCATTGTCTGACCTGCACCTATAGACTCGTGTGGTTGCGAGACGTCCGTCGGGCCGAAGGCCGGAGCCGGGCGTGCGAGCCGAGTAGAAGAAGGAGCTCATGACCGACACCACGTTGCCTCCGGAGGGGCCGGGGCACGACCGCATCGAGCCCGTCGACATCCAGCAGGAGATGCAGAGCAGCTACATCGATTACGCGATGAGCGTGATCGTGGGCCGTGCTCTGCCCGACGTGCGTGACGGTCTCAAACCGGTGCACCGTCGCGTGCTCTACGCGATGTTCGACAACGGCTTCCGTCCCGACCGCGGGTACGTGAAGTCGGCGCGCGCGGTTGCCGAGACCATGGGCAACTACCACCCGCACGGCGACGCGTCGATCTACGACACGCTCGTGCGTCTGGCACAGCCGTGGTCGATGCGCTATCCGCTCGTCGACGGCCAGGGCAACTTCGGTTCCCGCGGCAACGACGGCGCCGCCGCCATGCGGTACACCGAGTGCCGGCTCACGCCGCTCGCGATGGAGATGCTGCGGGAGATCGACCACGAGACGGTCGATTTCCAGCCGAACTACGACGGCCGCACGCAGGAACCGACGGTTCTCCCCAGCCGTATCCCCAACCTGTTGATCAACGGTTCGGGCGGTATCGCGGTCGGTATGGCCACCAACATCCCGCCGCACAATCTCGGCGAGGTGGCGGAGGCCATCTACTGGGCGCTCGAGAACTTCGAGGCCGACGAGGAGACCACCCTCGCCGCCGTGATGGAGCGGATCAAGGGACCGGACTTCCCGACCGCCGGCCTGATCACCGGCTCGCAGGGCATCCACGATGCCTACACGACCGGTCGCGGATCGGTGAAGATGCGCGGCGTCGTGGAGATCGAAGAGGACTCCAAGGGCCGCACCAGCATCGTCATCACCGAGCTGCCCTACATGGTCAACCCGGACAACCTCATCACGTCGATCGCCGAGCAGGTCCGCGACGGCAAGATCGCGGGCATCTCCGACATCCACGACGAGTCGTCCGACCGCGTCGGCATGCGCATCGTCGTCACCGTCCGCCGCGACGCGGTGGCCAAGGTGGTTCTCAACAACCTCTACAAGCACACGCAGCTGCAGACGAGCTTCGGCTGCAACATGCTGTCGATCGTCGACGGGGTGCCGCGCACGCTGCGCCTCGACCAGATGATCCGGTTGTACGTCAACCACCAGATCGAGGTCATCGTCCGGCGTACGCGGTACCTGCTGCGCAAGGCCGAGGAACGCGCCCACATCCTGCGTGGCCTGGTCAAGGCCCTCGACGCGCTCGACGAGGTCATCGCGCTCATCCGCGCGTCGCAGACCGTCGACATCGCGCGTGCCGGCCTGATCGAGCTGCTCACGGTCGACGAGATCCAGGCCGACGCCATCCTGGCGATGCAGCTGCGTCGCCTCGCCGCCCTCGAGCGTCAGAAGATCGTCGACGACCTCGCCGAGATCGAGCGCGAGATCGAGGACTACAAGGACATCCTGGCCCGCCCCGAGCGGCAGCGTGCCATCGTCCGCGACGAGCTCAAGGAGATCGTCGACAAGTACGGCGACGAGCGTCGCACGCGACTCGTCGCGGCCGACGGCGATGTCAACGACGAGGACCTCATCGCACGCGAGGACGTCGTCGTCACCATCACCGAGACCGGCTACGCCAAGCGCACGCGCACCGACCTGTACCGCTCGCAGAAGCGCGGTGGCAAGGGCGTCAAGGGTGCCGAGCTCAAGCAGGACGACATCGTCAAGCACTTCTTCGTGACGTCCACGCACGACTGGCTGCTGTTCTTCACCACCAAGGGCCGCGTCTACCGCGCGAAGGCGTACGAGCTGCCCGAAGCGAACCGCACGGCGCGTGGTCAGCACGTCGCGAACCTGCTGGCCTTCCAGCCCGACGAGCGCATCCAGGGCGTCATCCGACTCAAGACCTACGAGGATGCGCCGTACCTGGTGCTCGCGACCCGCAACGGCCTGGTCAAGAAGTCCCGCCTGTCGGACTTCGACTCCAACCGTTCGGGCGGCATCGTCGCGATCAACCTGCGCGGCGACGACGAGCTCGTCGGCGCGGTGCTGTGCTCCGCCGACGACGATCTGCTGCTCGTCTCGCACCAGGGCCAGTCGATCCGCTTCTCGGCCACCGACGAGGCGCTGCGTCCGATGGGCCGCGCGACCTCCGGCGTGCAGGGCATGCGGTTCAACGGTGAGGACAAGCTGCTCTCGCTCAACGTCGTCAAGGAGGGCACCTACCTGCTGGTCGCTACCTCGGGTGGTTACGCCAAGCGCACCCCGATGGAGGACTACCCGGTCCAGGGCCGCGGCGGTAAGGGTGTTCTGACCATCCAGTACGACCGCAAGCGTGGCAACCTGGTCGGGGCGCGCATCGTCGAGGACGACGACGAGTTGTACGCCATCACCTCGAGCGGCGGTGTCATCCGCACTGCGGCGAAGCAGGTGCGCAAGGCAGGCCGTCAGACCAAGGGCGTGCGGCTCATGAACCTGGCCGAGGGCGATACATTGCTCGCGATCGCGCGCAACGCCGACGAGCCGGACGAAGCCGACGCAGCCGGAGCTAAGGAGTCGTAAGTGAGCACTCCCCAGGGACCGAACGGGGCCGATCGCGGGCAACCCGGTCGGAAGCCGGAGGACCGTACAGAGAACGAGGTGAAGCCCGAGAACAAGGGCACGCAGCAGGGCCCGGCCTCGGAGCAGAAACCGGCGCCGGAGAACCGGCCGTCGCAGGCGTCACCGGCCCAGCCTTCGCAGGCTCCTGGGGCACCGGCGGACCCGGCACCCGCGCAGGGTGCGGCCGACCAGCCGCCCGCAGCAGGGCAGAAGGCCGCCGAGCCGACGGCGAAAGCAGCGCAGGACACGCCTGTTCAGGGCGGCTCCCAGAAGTCCGGTGGTGCCTCGGCGGACGGCAAGAACGGGTCGGCTGCGGCCGATCAGCAAGCCACGGGTCAGCAGCGCACCACGCAGATGCCCCGCTCCGGCGGCCCGACCCCTCCCTGGCAGCGGGGAACGGCGTCGGCACAGTCGCAGTCGGGCGCTCCGCAGAACGCTCCGCAGACGAACGTTCCGGGTGTGGGTCCGGGTCTGTCCAAGCAGGCCGGCGCGCCTCAGCGTCCCGCTGCGGCCTCGGCCAAGGGTTCCGTGTCCGGAGGCCCGGCGCCGTCGACGCGTCCCGTCGTGACGGGTACAGCGGCTCCCAAGGCCGCCGGAGGGGCTCGCCCGGCCGGTGGCGCGGGCGATCGGGCTGCTGCGGCGAAGGCGAAGTCGGCGGTCATCGACGGCCCGACGCGGCACATCGAGCGCAAGGATCTCGCCAAGGACCTGCCGGATCTGTCCGCGGTGAAGCATCCGTCGGCCGGTTCGCCGAGCACGGGGGAGACCCCGCAGGTGAGTGCTCCTTCGACCACTGCGGTTCCCACGGCGATCCCCGCTACCGGACCGCTGCGGGCCACCGTGCAGATCCGCCGTATCGACCCCTGGTCGATGCTGAAGATCTCGTCGGTGATCTCGGTGTCGTTGTTCTTCGTGTGGATGATTGCCGTCGGCCTGCTCTACGGCGTGCTGGCCGGCATGGGGGTGTGGGAACGCCTCAACAGTGCGTTCACCGACATCGTCTCCGACGCCGGTAGCGGTGCGCTCGTCTCGGCCGGCCAGGTGTTCGGCTACGCGACGATCATCGGCATCGCCAACACGGTGTTGCTGACGGCTCTCGCGACCCTCGGTGCGTTCATCTACAACCTCTGCACCGATCTAGTGGGCGGCGTCCAGGCCACCCTCGCAGACCCCGATTGACCTGCAGGAACGCTGCCCCGCCGAGGCGATTTGTTTCCGGCGGCCCCGGTGGGGTAGTGTTCCATCTCGGTTCGAGGGCCTATAGCTCAGGCGGTTAGAGCGCTTCGCTGATAACGAAGAGGTCGGAGGTTCAAGTCCTCCTAGGCCCACTCCCGTGCCGGAAGGGTGATCGGAATGAAGGTTCTCGCACTCGTGGGAACCGGGATTCTGATCGTTCTCGGAATCGCTCGCGTGCTTCGGAGCGAAGACGAATGGCACGCGGTTCCCAGTCGCTGACGCGGCGGACGGGGCCTTAGCTCAGTTGGTAGAGCGCTGCCTTTGCAAGGCAGATGTCAGGAGTTCGAATCTCCTAGGCTCCACAATCACATGAATACAGGTAGAGGGCGTTTCCGATATTTCGGAAGCGCCCTTTCTCTGTTGCTTCCCCGGCCCGTGTGCCCACATTCCACACTCGAAGGGTGACACCCCGCCTCTCTCCGCGACTCGCCGAGATCGTCGCCGCGCTGCCGCTGGAGCCGCACCTGCGGGTGCTGGAGATCGGGTGCGGTCCCGGTGCCGCAGCACGGGCCGTCGCCGAACGGCTGACCACCGGACACATCCTCGCCGTCGACCGTTCCCGCACGGCGATCGACCAACTGATCGCCTCGTCCGGCGACCTCATCGCGTCGGGGCGGCTGAGTGCGCGCCACGTCGCCATCGAGGACTTCGTCGTAGGGGAGGGGGAGGAGCCGTTCGACCTCGTCTTCGCGATCAGGGTCGGTGCACTCGACGGTCGGCATCCCGAAGCCGGCAGGGTCGCTCTGGAGCGGATCGCGGCGGCGACACGGCCGGAGGCGCGCCTGTTCGTCGACGGTGGTGACCCGCTCCGGGAGCTTGGCATCCCGAGGTGATCGTGAACGGTCCCGAATCGACGGTCCGTTTCACGTGAAACATCAGGAGAGCGCGGTGGTGAGAACCCTGCGGATCGAGGAGCGCACCTCGTCGAGCTTGCGGCCGGATTCGATCAGTTCCGTGCCCTTGTGCACGAGGGCGGTGACGAGTTCGGCGTCGAGTTCGGGATCCGCGACTCCTCGGGCGCGCAGCGCCTCGACGAGGGGGAGGACCAGATCCTGGTGCATCGCGTGCATGCTCTCGTCGCTGAACGCCTGGGGCGTGAAGGTGGCGAGAGCACCGACGATCGCGTGTTCCCCCTCCGCGACCAGCTGCAGGTTGACGTCGATGTACGTCAGCACCCGCTCGGTCGGATCGGAGACCTTGTCCATCGCCTCGACCACGCGCTCGTTCCAGCGGGGGAACAGGTCGACGACGACTGCGTGCAGCAGGTCGTCGCGAGAATCGAAGTAGTTGTAGACGCTCGACCGTGCCAGACCGGCACGGCGGGCGACGTCGCCGAGGGAAGGTGCCTGTTCCGGCGTCTCGGCGAGGAGTTCGAGCGCTGCGTCGAGGAGGGCACGGCGCTGCGCGGCGCGATGCTCCGCGACCGTCGCTGCGGAAATCTTCGGCACCGCCGGCCCTCCTCGTTCAGGTGTCGATCACTCAGTCGTGTGGTCGAAGTCTTCCGTCGACCATCTCCAGCACGCGGTCGCAGTGCCGCAGGACTTCGTGGTCGTGGGTGACCATGATCGTAGCCACTCCGCTGGTGTGGGTTTCCCGTGCCAGCAGTTCGACGACCTCGTGGCTGCGTGTGCGATCGAGGGCCGCGGTGGGTTCGTCGACGAGCAGCAGCGACGGTTCGGCCATCAGAGCACGTGCGATGCCGACCCGCTGACGCTCACCGCCCGAGAGCTGTCCCGGACGACGGTCGGCGCGGTGCTCCATGCCCACCGAGGCGAGCAGTTCGGCGGGGTTCCGCCCGGGCCGTCCGGTGATCTTCTCGACGAGGAGCAGTTGATCGCGCGCCGTGAGGGCGGGGAGGAGGTTGCCGGACTGGAACACGAAACCGATGCGTTCGCGCCGCAGCTTCGTGGTGGCCTTCCGGTCGAGCTCGGTCAGGTCGATCCCGTCGACCTTCACGGTGCCGGAGGTGGGTCGGCTCAGGCCGCCCGCGACCGCCAGCAGGCTCGACTTGCCGGCGCCGGACGGGCCGACGATCGCGACGAGTTCGCCCGGCGCGACATCCAGGTCGACGTGGTCGAGGGCGTGGACCGTGCTGTCACCGTCGCCGAAGGACAGACAGACGTCGGCCAGGTCCAGACCCGTGGTGGTGACGGTCATCGATTCTCTCCCAGTGCTGCGAGCGGGTCGACGCGGACGATGCGGGTCACGGCGAGGGCGGCGCCGACGAGGCCGAGGACGACGAGCAGGACGGCGCCCTGCACGATCGGCCCGGTCTCGAGGACGAACGGCATGCCGCTGCCTTCGAGGCCCGATCCGAGACCGAGTCCGATGAGTACGCCGACGGCCACGGAGCCGACGAGCACGATCACGGCCTGCAGGAGCGAGTCGCGCAGGAGGAAGCCGGTGGAGGCACCCATCGCGCGGAGCACGGCGATCTCCCGGCTGCGCTGCACCGTCCAGATCGTGAAGAACGCTCCGACGACGAGGGCGGAGATCGCGTAGAGGAACGCGATGATCATCGACATCGTCATCATCTCGGCGCTGTAGCCGGGGGAGGCGTCGAACGATTCCTCGAGGGTCTTCGCGGCCGTACCGGCCTCGGTGTCGCCGGCGGCGAGGTCGGGCAGCGTTCCGCCGAGGCCCTCGATCGCGACCACGCTGGCTTCGGTGTACGCGCTCGGGGGGACCTGCTCACCGAGGCGGACGCCGGCGTGGATCTCCTGCCAGGTGTTCAGTGGCAGGTAGGCGACGTCGACGTGTCCGAAGGTGCGCTTGTCGGAGGTGAAGCCGACGACGGTCAACCGGGTGCCGAGACGATCGATGACGATGGTGTCGCCGAGTTCGACGCCGGTGTCGCGGGCGCTGTCGCTGAGGACGACGTCGGTGTCACCGCCGATCGGTGTCCCCTCGGCGACCGAGGGTTCGAGAAACGAGCCCGGCCGGATGCCGAACAGGGTGAGGTCGACGGGGACCCCACTGTCGGTCTTGGCGTTGACGATGGTGTTGCCGAACAGTTCGGCCCGGGCGACGTCCGGGCGGGCACGCCAGGCGTCGGCCTGGTCCTCCGTGACCACGGATCGGGAGAACGCGGAGTCGGTCTTGGTCCCCTCGGCGAAGGCGAACGCCTGGACGGGTGTGCGCTGCAGGGCGGAGACACCGTCGACGACGAGGCCGGACGACAGGCCGGACAGGATGACCATGAGGATCGAGATGAGCGCGACGACGGCGCCCATCAACAGGAAGCGGGTACGCGCGAACCACAGTTCGCGCAGGGCAAGAAACATGCGGAGTCCTTCGTGGGCTGGACCGGACAGGTACCCCCGATCTTCTCGACGGCACGTCGATATCTTACCGACATGCTGTCGGCATCTTTATGTGACTGTTACTACATTAGGTAGTAATTGCAGGTGAGAGAAGTATTCTGACCCCATGGCCGTCGACGTGGAGACCGTGAGGCGCATGCGCGCGGTCTTCGTGGGCGCAATATCGGTCACCCTGAGCATCGCCGCGCACGCCGTCGCGGGCGGTGCCGTGCCGCATCAGGACGTGCTGGTGTTCCTCGCCGGTTCGGCTGTCGCCTCCGGTCTGCTCGCCGCGGAGACCCGCCTTCCGGTGCCGCTGCTCCTCGTCCTCGCTCAGGTGACAGGGCACCTCGTGCTCGGACTGCACGACGGCCATCTGCACACCCCGACAGCCGGGATGCTCGTCGCCCACGTCGCCGCGGTCGCCGTGGCGGCTCTGCTCCTGCGCGGCGCCGAGAAGGGCTGCGAGGTGGCGCTCGCGGCCTTGCACCGGATGGTCCCCGAGCTGTTCCGCGCGCTGCCCGTGGCCGTCACGGAACCCACCCGCATCGCCCACCGGCCCCGTGTGGGCCCGGGGGTCCTGCTCGTCGGCGGGGTGGGAAGTCGCGGGCCACCCGCAGTTCTCCGCTAGGTCCCTCATTCGGTCGTCTCTCGACGACCGTTCGTTCGGCGTGCCCGTATGCCGCCACCGATCCACGGAGAATCATGAAGAAGACCCTGCTCTGCACCGCGAGCGTCGCCGTCGCCACCGCACTGTTCGCAACCGCCTGCGGATCCGAGACCACCACGACCTCGGCGGATGCCGTCGTCGTCGCCGATGCCTGGGTGAAGGCCTCCGACACCGGGATGACCGGAGCCTTCGCCGAGATCGAGAACACCGGAAGCGGCGACGTGCACATCGTGGGCGCGTCCAGCCCCTCGTCCGCCTCCACCGAACTTCACGAGATGGTGTCCGCGGAGGGCACCTCGATGGTCATGCAGGAGATGGGCGACGGGCTCGTCGTTCCTGCCGGGACCACCCACACCCTCGCTCCCGGCGGTGATCACCTCATGCTCATGGACCTCGCCGAACCTCTGAGGCCCGGCAGCACGGTGAGCTTCACGCTCGAGTTCGCGGACGGTTCCACCGAGGAGTTCACCGCCCAGGTCCGCGACTTCGCCGGAGCGCAGGAGGAATACGTGCCGGCCGACGGAGCGGCGCACGATGGCTAGGTTCACCCGACGCGCGTTGCTCGGGGGCGGTGTCGCAGCACTGGGTGCCGCGGGACTCGGCGCGGTCGGAGGTGGGACGGCGGTCGCGTCCCGCATCCCCGAACCGATCGGCGCGCGGACCGTGGAGATCCACGGCGCTCATCAGGCCGGTATCGACACCTCCGCGCAGTCGTTCGCGTCGTTCGTGGCACTGGACCTCGCCGAGGGTGTCGATCGTGACGGGCTCGTCGGGATCATGCGGGTGTGGGCCGAGGACGCCCGGCGGCTCACCACCGGGACACCGGCGTTGGGTGACACCGAACCCGAACTCGCCGTCGACCCGGCCCGGCTGACGGTCACCGTCGGCTACGGTCCCGCGGTCTTCGACGCCGCGGGCCTGACCGACCGGCGACCCGCGTGGCTGAAGCCGCTGCCGGCCTTCCCGATCGACCGGCTCGAGGAACGATGGTCGGGCGGCGACCTGCTGTTGCAGGTCTGCGCCGACGACCCGGTGACCGTCTCGCACGCGGTCCGCACACTCACCAAGAGTGTGCGATCGGTGGCGACGGTCCGTTGGATCCAGCGCGGATTCCGGCGTGCGGCCGGCACGCGACCCGACGGGACGACGATGCGCAACCTCATGGGGCAGGTCGACGGCACCGTCAATCCCGCGCCGCACAGCCCGGACTTCGACCGGCAGGTGTGGAATCCGGGCGACCCGCCGTGGATGGCCGGTGGCACCTCGCTCGTGTTACGCCGGATCCGCATGGAACTCGACACCTGGGACGAGCTGGACCGTCCCGCTCGGGAACTCGCCGTCGGCCGGCGACTGTCGAACGGTGCTCCGCTGACGGGCTCGGAGGAGCACGACGATGCCGACTTCGAGGCGACCGACCGGTTCGGCATCCCGGTGATCCCACCGGAATCGCACGTCGCGCGGGCGCGTCCCCGCACGGGCGACGAGCAGTTCCTGCGACGGGGGTACAACTACGACGACCAGGACGGCGCCGGACTGTTGTTCGCCGCCTACCAGGTGGACGTGGAGCGTCAGTTCGTCCCGGTGCAGCAGCGCCTCGCCGAACACGACGCGCTGAATCCGTGGATCACCCCGATCGGGTCGGCCGTCTTCCTCCTCCCGCCGGGTTTCGGTCCCGACGGCTATCCCGGTGACGTCCTGCTGGGTGTCTGAGACAAGTCCGCGACGGATGTGGAATCGAGGTCTAGCCTCGATTGTGTGACCGAGATTACACAGATACGTCAAGGCTTCGCGTCGCTGCGGGAAGGCGGTCTGAATTGGGACGCCTTCCCGCTGCGTCTGTTCGCGAAGGGCAACGCAGCACATTGGGACCCGATGGACATCGACTTCTCCCACGACGCCGACGACTGGGCCTCGCTCAACTCCGAGCAGCGCCGCAGTTCGACCTATCTGGTCGCGTTGTTCGTCGCCGGTGAGGAGGCCGTCACGCAGGACATCCTCCCGTTCCTCCGCGCGATGGAGGTGGAAGGGCGGCTGGGCGACGAGATGTACCTGACGCAGTTCTGTTACGAGGAGGCCAAGCACGTCCAGGTGTTCCGTCGCTGGATGGATACCGTGGGACTGACGTCCGACCTGCATCCCTTCGTCGCCGAGAATCCCTACTACCGGAAGCTGTTCTACGAGGAACTACCGCACAGCCTGCGCATCCTCGAGAGCGATCCGTCGCCGGCCAACCAGGTCCGCGCGAGCGTCACCTACAACCACGTCATCGAGGGCAGCCTCGCGCTGACGGGGTACTACGCGTGGCAGAAGGTGTGCACGAAGTTCGGGATCCTGCCGGGCATGCAGGAGATCATCCGGCGCATCGGCTCCGACGAGCGACGGCACATGGCCTGGGGCACGTTCACCTGCAGACGGCATGTGGCAGCGGACGATTCGAACTGGAACGTCGTGCTGCAGCGGATGGAGGAACTGCTTCCCCTCGCGACCGGCATGATCCAGTGGCAGAACGAGCAGTTCGACGAACAGCCCTACGGTCTCGACAACGACGAGTTCATCTCCTACGCGGCGGACCGGGCCCAGAGGCGGCTCGGCGCAATCGAATCCGCGCGCGGACGTCCGCTCGAGGAGATCGACCTCGATTACGCTCCCGCGGTGCTCGAGGAACGTTTCGGCGACGAGGACGCGGCCGCGCTCGCCGCGGTACCCACTCCCGATCGTGCCCCCGCGGAGCGAGCGGGGCAGTAGTCAGAGCAGCACGCCGACGACGAGCGCGATCAACACGAGAACGGCGACGACCCCGACGACCACCGTTCTCGTGTTGCCGCCGCTGCTGCTCTCTTCCTCGGTGTCGGCGGTGAGAACGGGAACGGGCGCGGACTCCTCCGCGGCGCCGCGCACGTCCGCGACGCCCTCGGCCTCGACACGCCGCTCCTCGAGTTCCCGCAGTCGCGCGAGACCACCGGTGAGAACGTCGGTTTCGTCGTAGGAGGGTGGTAGTCCGATCCGGGTCTTGTTGGTCTCCCGCGCCGGGGTGAACCCGGCCGCGAGGATTGCCGCGCCGAGCGCCGCGGTCTGCTCCGGGCCCGGCCCGACGAGGCTGCGCACCGTGAGCTTCGTGGCGAGGCTGTTCGCGATCTCCTGGATGTGGGTGCGGTCGCGGGCGACGAGACCGTCGCCCATGACGACGACGGCCTCGAGATTGTCCGGCATCCAGCCGAACGATCCGAGGGCCGTGGCGAGTTGGGCCGCCGGGGACGGAGCGCCCTGAGCGGGGGTGCGGTAGGCCTTGCCGGCGGGCACGCCCGAACGTACGAGGGTGACGGTCGAGCCGCCGTCGTCGAGATGGAAGACCCCCACGAGCTGTCCTGGGGTCTCGGATATCTCGGAGGCGTACCAGGCGGCGGCCGCCTGCGCGTCGGACACGAGGTCGACGTGGCGCAGATCCGCGTAGTCCAGGGCCGCGCGCAATGTCGCGATGGTGTGCGGATCCCAGTGCGACGGGTAGGTCGCGGCGTAGCCGGGATCGCTGTCGCGGTCCATGCCACCGAAGGTCGGCAGTGGGTGGCACTCCCGCAGCAGGCAGTGGATGGCGGTGGCCATCGCGTCCTCGGCGCGGTACATGCGACCGTCGCTCGCGGTGATGCCCGAGGCGTCGCCGACCCGCGTGAGGAAGCCCGCGATCGTGCGCGCTTCGTCCCCGTGCGCCACGCTGCCGAGCGACGTGTTGCCGTCGTGGTCGACGTGCAGGACGGAGTCGCGGGCGAGGACGACAGGGTCGGGAGTGCCGGGTTCGTTGGATGCGATGACCGCCGTGGACACGACTCGCCCGATCCGGAGGCCGACACCGATTGCCATGTCTTCCCTTCCTCGAGAGGCTGCTCGTCCGTCTTGCTGCCGAGGACCCGACTCGCTCCGGGTGCGCCGGACAAATGCACCGCTTCGGGCGCGAAGAACGATTGTGGCAGACAGGGAGGGAAGTGCCGATCTTACTTTCCGGTAAGTACGTGTTACAGTCCGTACCGCCGTGACGAGGGACACACGGCTCCGGTGGATCCAGGTGGAGGAACAACATGGTGGGGCGTGCTCGGAAGTGGATGGCCGCGGCGGTGACGTCGACGGTCCTCGTGGGCGGGCTTCTCGGAACCGCGACGACAGCGGGAGCCGAAACGGACTTCTATCTCCCGCCCGAACCGCTGCCGACGGGTGCCCCCGGCGACGTCCTGCGCACGGCACCGTCCGATCTGGCGCTGCGCGCGCCGGTCGCCGACGGCGTCTTCCCCGGTCAGGGCACCAAACTGCTGTATCGCAGCAACGACGCCAAGGGCGCGCCCAACGCGGTGAGCGGCACCTACATCGAGCCGTCGACGCCGTGGAACGGTCCCGGCGACCGTCCGCTCGTCGCGCTGGCCATCGGCACCCACGGTCAGGGTGACCAGTGCGCACCGTCCCGCAATCTCGGGGCGCTCGTGAACTACAACCCGCCCCTCGACTTCTTCACCGAATACGAGGTGCTGTCGATCAACGCGCTGCTGCTGCGCGGCATCGCCGTGGTCGTCACCGACTACGACGGTCTCGGTACGCCGGGGCACCACACCTACGTGAATCGCGCCGCCGAGGCCCACGCGGTGCTCGACTCGGTGCGTGCGGCACTGAAGCTCGAGAACGCGTCGGTGACGGAGAACAGCCCGGTCGGCCTGTTCGGTTACTCGCAGGGCGGCGGCGCGTCGGGCGCTGCGGCAGAGCTCGCTCCCGAGTACGCCCCCGAACTGAACCTCGTCGGTGCCTACGTGGGTGCTCCGCCCGCCGACCTGGTGGCCACGCTGAAGCAGATCGACGGCACGCTGCTCACCGGTGCCATCGGGTACACGATCAACGGCCTGGCCGACGCCTACCCGGAGATCCGCGACGAGATCGACGCCGAGGTCAGCGATCGCGGCCGCGAGATGCTCGCTGCCGTGGCGAACCAGTGCGTCCCGGAGACGGTCGCGAACTTCGCGTTCCAGCGCACCGGCGACTACACCCGCACGGGTGAGCCCCTCGACGTGGTGCTCGACCGCCTGCCGCAGGTCCAGAAGATCCTCGCGGAGCAGCGCATCGGCAACCGCACGCCGGCCGTGCCCGTCCTGCTCCAGCACGGCACACAGGACGACACCGTCCCCTACGGTCAGGGCCGTCAGCTGGCGCTGGACTGGTGCGACAAGGGCGCGACGGTGCAGTTCCTGCCCAACACGACGCCGCCGATCCTGCCCGGTTTCATCATCAACCACGCGGTGCCGATGATCGGCGGGCTGCCCGAGTCCGTCGCGTACATCGAAGCGCGACTGCGCGGTGAGCCCGCACCGTCGAACTGCGGAGCCTTCTGACGCTCCTTCGAATCCGCAGCCGATCCGGCCCGCACTCCCTTCCGGGGGTGCGGGCCGGATCCGTGTGCAGGGACTACACCGAGTGTCGGGTGTCGATGATCCGGCGCGCGACGTTCGTCTCGGTCGACGGGCCCGGTTCCCAGCGGGAGATCCACGGGCCGGTGCCCTCGCTCGGATCGAGCACGCCGCGCTCGAGCCACTCGTATCTGCCCTCGAGAACGCCGGCCGCGGTGCGCCGGTCCTCGGCGTCGGTGTTCGTCCACAGGGCGTCGAACAACTTCTCCACGCGCAGCCGCGACTGCTTGCAGAAGGCGTCGGCCAGTTCGAAGGCTGCGTCGGCTCCCGGATGCCCGTCCACGCGTTGCCGTTCGGCGCGCACGCACACGGCGGTCGCGGCGAATAGTTCGCCTCCGATGTCGACGATCCGGCCGAGGAAGTTCTCCCGCTTCTCGAGTCCGGCCTGCCAGCGGGCCATCCCGTAGAAGGTCGAGCGGGCGAGCTTGCGCGAGCTGCGTTCGATGTACCTCAGATGCGTTGCCAGTGAACCGAATTCGTTGTAGGTCCGCGGTAGTTGTCCCTTGCCGGCGACGAGCTTCGGGAGCCACCGGACGTAGAACCCGCTCGCCCGTACCGCGGCCTGCGCCTTCTCCTTGCCCGTCGAATCGGGGTCGGCAAGTTCGCCGGCTGCGCGCAGGTGGGCGTCGACCGCCTCGCGGGCGACGAGCAGACGCATGATCTCGCTCGACCCCTCGAAGATCCGGTTGATCCGCAGGTCGCGGACGAGTTGCTCTGCGGGAACTGCCCGTTCGCCGCGCGCCGCGAGCGACTCGGCGGTCTCGTATCCGCGCCCGCCGCGGATCTGCACCAGCTCGTCGGCGATGAGGCATCCCATCTCGCTCGCCCACAACTTCGCCAGCGCCGCCTCGATGCGGATGTCGTTGCGCTGCTCGTCGTTCATCTGACCCGACAGTTCCACGACGGACTCGAGTGCGTAGGTGGTCGCGGCGATGAACGAGATCTTCGCGGCGACGGCCTCGTGCTCACCGACCGGCTTGCCCCACTGCACCCGCTCCGACGACCATTCGCGAGCGATCTTCAACGCCCACTTCCCGGCACCCGAACACATCGCGGGGATGGCGAGGCGACCGGCGTTGAGCGTCGTCAACGCGATCTTCAGCCCGTCGCCCTCACGCCCGATCAGGTTCTCCTTCGGAACCCGCACCTTGTGCAGCCGGGTCACGCCGTTCTCGATGCCGCGCAGACCCATGAAGGAGTTCCGGCGCTCGACGGTGATGCCGGGCGAATCCGCTTCCACGACGAAAGCGGAGATCCCGCCGCGATGGTCCTCGCTCTTCGGTATGCGGGCCATGACGACGAGCAGTTCGGCCACCACCCCGTTGGTCGTCCACAGCTTGACGCCCTCGAGTTCGTAGGCGCTGCCGTCCTCGACCGGAGTGGCGGTGGACGCGAGTCGCGCGGGGTCGGACCCGACGTCGGGTTCGGTGAGCAGGAAGGCCGAGATGGCGCCGCGTGCGCATCGCGGCAGGAAGCGTTGCTTCTGCTCGGGGGTGCCGGCGAGCTTCAACGGTTCCGGCACACCGATCGACTGATGGGCCGACAACAACGCGCCGATGCTGGGATGCACGCAGGCGACGACCGTCAAGGCCCGGTTGTAGGCGACCTGCGACAGGCCGAGGCCGCCGTACTCCTGCGGGATCTTCATGCCGAAGCAGCCGAGTTCGGCCAGCTCACGGACGTATTCGTCGGGTATCCGCGCGTCGCGTTCGATGCGGCCGCCGTCCATCGCACTGCACGCCGCGCGTAGGCGTGCGAGGAACTCCTCGGTGCGGGAGTCCTCGTCGGGCGTCGGTCGCGGGAAGGGGTGGACGAGGTCGAGGGTGAGCCGTCCGAGGAACAGTTCCTTCGCGAAGGACGGCTTGTTCCACTCGGATTCGCGGGCCTGCTCCGCTACTTCGCGAGCCTGCCGCTCGGTTACTTTGTGAGCCTGCCGCTCGGTGACCTGTGGGGTTCGATCATCGGCGCTGTCTGCCATGACTGCCTCCGGGTCGCGTGCCTACTGGTGAGTATGCACCCGGATGTGTCGCTTATCACAGATTCGGCCAAGTCGATCATGAAGCGGTCGGGATGTGAACGAGATCACTGACGAGGAGGTCGTCGGGGACGTGCCGGTACTCCCGGACGCGCCTACGCTCGAATCGTCACCGACGACGCGCCCCGCCCGTCACTCGCCGATCCCTACGACGGATCGGAACGGAGGTGGCCATGGAATTCCTGGCCCTCGTCCCCGTCCTGCTCACCTTCCTCGGCGCGCTCTACCTCGCGGCGCGCCTCATCGTGGACCACGAGATCCGATCCGCGGAACGAGAATTCGGCAACGCGACCGGCGATCAGGCCTCCGAGGTGTCGGTGGACTCGGGGGAGACCGGCGTCGACGCGGCCTCGCCGGTCGTCGTCGCGGCAGATTCTGCCGGCCGCACACGCGGCGGTTCCGGAGCGATCGGAGGGTGAGCCGGACGGCGTCGCCGGTAGAACACGACCCCGCCTGCAGCCACGACGGCAACCGCGCCGGCGACGACGAGACCGACCCGCCTGCCCGTGCGCTCCGGCCGCGAGGACGACTTCGTGGCACACCGCTCGGCCGCGGCCCGCCGAACCACCGAGAGCAGTCCGCCCGCGACGTCCAGACCCTTGCGCGCTGCGAACAGTCCGGCCGCACTCGAGCCCTGCGCGAGCGCTACCGCACCCTCGCCGGCCACGCGGAGAGCACCCGCGAGATTGCCGGATTCGTCGTGGCGTCGCACGAATGCCGGAAGCCACACGTCGTCGGTCTCGGCATGAATCAGCTTGCTCATGCGTCCACTCTTCCACACCACCCGGGACCTGCGGTCGTGACCGGAGGAGCGTGTCCCGCGCCGCCTGCCCTGCCCGGGAAGCGGGCAATGGCACCATGGTGGGGTGACTTCACCGCATCAGACAGCAACGGCCACGCTTCACACGAACCGCGGCGACATCGCGATTGCCCTCTTCGGCAACCACGCGCCGAAGACGGTCGAGAACTTCGTCGGCCTCGCTCAGGGCACCAAGGAGTACAAGACCCAGAACGCCAAGGGCGAGACCAGCGGTCCGTTCTACGACGGCGCGGTCTTCCATCGCGTCATCGACGGCTTCATGATCCAGGGTGGCGACCCCACCGGCACCGGCCGTGGCGGTCCGGGCTACCAGTTCGGCGACGAGTTCCACCCCGAGCTGCAGTTCGACCGCGGCTACCTGCTCGCGATGGCGAACGCCGGTCCGGGCACCAACGGCTCGCAGTTCTTCATCACCGTCGGCCCGACCCCGCACCTCAACCGTCGCCACACCATCTTCGGTGAGGTCGTCGACGCCGAGTCGAAGAAGGTCGTCGACGCGATCGCGACCACCGCCACCGACCGCGCCGATCGCCCGGTCGACGACGTCGTGATCAACAGCATCACCATCTCCTGAGAGAGTTCCCATGACGAACCCCGGCTGGGGCTCCGCGGCCGAGGGTGGTGGCCCGCAGCCTCAGCCGCGGTGCGTTCGCCATCCCGACCGCCCGACCCTGCTCGCCTGCTCCCGCTGCGGCCGGCCCGCGTGCCCCGAGTGCCTGCGCCCCGCCTCGGTCGGACAGCACTGCGTCGACTGTGTCGCCGCGGCCGAACGGTCGACACCGCAGGCCCGCACTATCGCGGGCGCACCCGTCCGCTCCGATCGGCCCTCGCCGATCGTGACGTACGTGCTCATCGCGTTGAACGTGCTCGTCTTCGGCATCACCGCCGCGCAGTCGGGCAGCGTGATGACCAACGAGCAGGGCTCGGCGTTGTTCCTCGACTGGGCGCTGTGGCCGCCCATCATCGCCGCGCACGGCGAGTACATCCGGATCCTCGGCAGTGGCTTCCTGCACTTCGGTCTGGTCCACCTGGCCGTCAACATGTTCGCACTGTGGGTGATCGGCCGCGACACCGAACTCGTGCTCGGGCGCGCCCGGTACCTCTCGGTCTACCTCGTGTCGATCCTCGGCGGGTCCGCCGCGGTCATGTTCATGGAGACCGGAGCGGTCACCGCCGGTGCGTCGGGAGCGGTCTTCGGTCTGCTCGGCGCACAGGCCGTCATCCTGCTGCGCCTGCGTCGCAGCCCGGCACCCGTGCTGACCATCGTCGGCCTCAACGTGATAATCAGCATCACCATCCCGGGCATCTCCCTGTGGGGTCACCTGGGTGGTCTCGTCGCCGGTGCCGCCGCGACCGCGGCCCTGCTCTACGCCCCGCAGTATCTCGGTGCCGGCACCGACCGGGACCGCATCGTGCGCACCGGCTGGATCGCGCTGGTCGCGATCGTGGTGGTGACGCTGCTTGCGATCGTGTTCGCCGTGGTGCGGCTACGCGATCAGCTGGGCGTCTGATCGGGCGCGAGATCGCGCACCGCCAGCGCGGCGTGCACGTTCCTCGGGTCGGTGCCCAGATCCCACCGGCCGAAGATCATCAGGTTCTCCGTGCCGGTCGCGGGGTCGATCGTGTCGACCTCGAGCATCGGCACGCGCCGCCCGAAGCGCGGGTACTCGACGATCCGCACGCGGTGCAACGCCGCGCGCGGGAACTCGCGACGACCCGTCAGCCGCATCGTCGCGATCCCTGCCCCGTCCGGTAGCACCTCGAGGCGCGGCCGCTGCCGCAATGCGAGCGCGACCGTCACGAGGACGAGCAGCGCCGCGAACCCCACCAGCACGCGACCGGCCGCGTCGGGAACCGCGACGGCGGCCGTCACGGCGAGGGCGATACCGGCGACCGACAACGCCGCGATCGCGGCGGGCGGTGTCGCCCACCGCGGCGGTGTGTCGTCGGGCATCTGCGTCCTCTTCCGATCCGTTCCCCGGGGACCTGCCGCGGGGTTGTGCACAGTGTTATCCCCAGGTGGGGATGAATAACATCGGTGTAACCCGAACGTGGGTGGGGTCAGCGCCAGTTCATCGTCATGATCAGACCGACCACCATGAACCCGAACCCGATCAGGAAGTTCCAGGCGCCGAGATCGTTCATCCACGTGATCTGCTCGGCCGCGAGGTAGTAGACGATCAGCCACAGCAGCCCGATGACCATCAGGGCGAGCATCACCGTCACGTACAACGTGCTCGACGGCGTGCCCTTGACCTTCACCGGTGTGCGGCTCACCGTCCGGGTCGCGGAGACGTCCTTCTTGCGAACCTTCGACTTGGGCATGGTGTCCTCGTTCTCACGTCTCCACCCGTCGCTTACGGATGGAGTGGTCGGTCAACTACCTGTTGAGATCACGCTAACGTAAGGCCAGGATCGGAGGTACGACGTGTCGGAACGACGACTGCGCGCGCCCGTGTGGGGTGTCGCGACCCTCGTCGTGTGCCTCGTGGCCGGTCTGCTCGTGGGCACCACCCGCGGAGTGTCCGAGGGTGACGAACTGCGCGCCGGCGACTCCCCGCGACTGTCCGATCTCGTTCGTGCCGCGCAGGAGAAGGCCGACGAACTGGCCGCCAGCCGCGACGATCTCACCGCCCGCATCGACGAACTCCAGGACCGTGCCGCGGTGAACGACGAGGACGTCGCCGCAGTGCTCGACGACCTGTCCGCGATCGAGGACCCGGCCGGACTCGTGGCCCGGAGCGGGCCGGGCGTGACGGTCACCCTCACCGACGCGCCCCGCGACGCCAACGGGCGCTATCCGTCCGGTGCCTCACCCGATGATCTCGTCGTGCACCAGCAGGACGTGCAGAGCGTGCTCAACGCGATGTGGGCCGGCGGTGCCGAGGCCGTGGCCATGCAGGACCAGCGGATCGTCGCGACGTCGGCACCGCGTTGCATCGGCAACACGCTGCTGCTGCACGGACGCACCTACTCACCGCCCTACGTCGTCACCGCACTCGGCGACCCGGCACGCTTGCAGGCCGCGCTCGACGCCGAACCCGGTATCCGCATCTACAAGCAGTACGCGGCCCGTTATCAACTCGGATACACGCAGCAGGCGTCGGAGGATCTGTCGGTCCCCGCCTACACCGGTAGTTCGTCCGCGCGTTGAGACGTGCCGGGGTCCATTGCCCGAATCGGACACCGGGCGGGTCGCCCTCTACCGACCACTGAGTACCCTCGTCTCATGCGCATTCTCGTCGTCGACAACTACGACAGCTTCGTCTTCAACCTGGTCCAGTATCTGGGGCAGCTCGGAACGACGGCCGACGTGTGGCGCAACGACGACGAGCGGCTCACCGCACCGGGTGCTCTCGCGCGGGTCGCGAAGGAGTACGACGGCATCCTCCTCAGCCCCGGTCCGGGCACACCCGAACGCGCCGGAGCGAGCATCGACCTGGTCAAGGCATGTGCCGACAGCAGCACGCCGCTGCTCGGTGTGTGCCTCGGCCACCAGTCCATCGGTGTCGCGTTCGGCGCGATCGTCGACCGCGCCCCCGAGTTGCTGCACGGCAAGACCAGCCTGGTCCGCCACAACGGTGCCGGAGTTCTTGCGGGTCTGCCCAACCCGTTCACGGCGACCCGCTACCACTCGCTGACCGTGCTGCCCGAGACCATGCCCGCCGAACTCGAGCCCACCGGCCACACGGAGACCGGCATCGTCATGGCCTTGCGTCACGCCGAGCTGCCGATCCACGGTGTGCAGTTCCACCCCGAGTCGGTGCTCACCCAGGGCGGTCACCGGATGCTCGCGAACTGGCTCGCGGCCTGCGGCGAGGCGCCGGACGAGACGCTCGTCGCGCGCCTCGAGGCGCAGATGGCACGCGCGCTCGACGGCGGAGCCGCCTGACCCACTCCGTATCCGACGAGAAAGGCGCCGGTCCTTCGAGGACCGGCGCCTTTCTCGTCGTCAGCTCGCTCAGCGGATGCCGAGCACACCGACTCCCACGGAGATGGGCTGGTTCTTCGAGATCTCCGATCCCGGCGGCTGGGCCTGCGTGATCACGGTGCCGACGAGATCGACGTCGAGTGTCGCCTCACGCGTCTGCTGGAGCTGGGAGGCGTTGCCCGTCCAACCGGCGCCGCGCAGGGCAGCGAGTGCGTCCGAGACCGACCGGTTGGTGATGACGGGCATCTCGATGCGGTCGCCGTTGGACACCCGCACGGTCACCGTCGACCCCTGTTCGGTGGAGGCACCGCCGGCCGGGCTCGTCGACACGACAGTGCCCTCGGTCTCGCTGGAATCGATCTGTTCGACGACGACCTTGAAACCGGCGCCCTCGATGTTGTCGCTCGCCACCTCGACGGTCTGGCCCACGACGTTGGGGACGCGCACCAGTTCGGGGCCGGATCCCAAAGTGATGGTGATGGGGCTGTCGCGGTCGACGCTGGCTCCCGCACCGGGGCTCTGGTCGACGACGAGGTCCTCGTCGTCGGCATCCGACGGAGCGCGTCCGACGTTCGGGTCGAGCCGGAGACCGACGGCGGACAGCTCCTGGGCTGCGCGTTCCTGCGTCATGCCTTCGAGCCGCGGGATCTGCACCTGTTCCGGTCCGCTCGACACCTCGAGGGTGACGGTCGAACCTTCCTCGGCCTGGCTCCCGGGCACGGGACGGGTGTTGATGACGTTGCCGTTCGCGACGACCGGATCGCTCTTCTGCTGGATCGAGACCCGGAAGCCGGCGTTCTGCAGCTGGCTCTCGGCGAGCTCGGCGGAGATGTTGCGGACGTCGGGCACCGCGACCTGGGCGGCCGTCGAACCGGGGCCGAGCGACCACAGGAAGACGCCGACGATACCGACCACGGCGACTGCGGCGATGCCGAGCAGCACCTTCTTGAGAACCGAGCCGCCGCCGGAATCCTCGGCAGGTGCCCCGGCGGCACCGGCGGCCGCGACGCGGCTGTGCCGCCCCGTGTTGTTGTCGACGGAGTCGATCAGCGTCGTGCGGTCCTCGTCGGTCATCACCATCGGCGCACTCGGACGCTGCCCGCTCAGCACGCGGATCAGGTCGCTGCGCATCTCCGCGGCCGACTGGTAGCGGTTCGCGGGGTTCTTCGCCATCGCCTTGAGGATCACCGAGTCGAGCTCGGGCGGCACCGACGAATTCACCGACGACGGCAGCGGCGGATCCTCCCGCACGTGCTGGTAGGCCACCGCGACGGGCGAGTCGCCTTTGAAGGGGGGCTCGCCGGTGAGGATCTCGAACAGGACGCAGCCCACCGAGTACACGTCGGACCGGGCGTCGACCTGTTCGCCGCGCGCCTGCTCCGGGGAGAGGTACTGCGCGGTGCCGATCACCGCGGCGGTCTGCGTCATGGGGCTCGCGGCATCGGAGATGGCCCGGGCGATGCCGAAGTCCATGACCTTCACCGCGCCGGCCTTGTTGATCATGACGTTGGCCGGCTTCACGTCGCGGTGCACGATCATGTTGCGGTGGCTGAAGTCCAGGGCCGCGCACACGTCGGCGATGATCTCCATCGCCCGCTTGGGGGTCATCGGCCCGTCGGCGCGCACGATGTCGCGCAGCGTGTCGCCCTCGACGTACTCCATGACGATGTACGGGAGCGGCCCGGCTTCGGTCTCGGCCTCACCGGTGTCGTAGACGGCGACGATCGCCGGATGGTTCAGCGCAGCGGCGTTCTGCGCCTCGCGCCGGAAGCGCAGGTAGAACGTGGGGTCGCGTGCGAGGTCGGCACGCAACACCTTGATGGCCACATCCCGGCCGAGCCGCAGATCCCGCGCGAGGTGCACCTCGGACATACCGCCGAAGCCGAGGATCTCACCCAGCTCGTAGCGGGAGGAGAGCTTGCGGGGTGTGGTCATGACGTTCCTTGATTGTTCGTACCGTTGCTGGTTTCGGATGAATTGTCGTCCCCTCCACCGGCGGCCTCGGGGTCGGTCTCGTTGTCGCCGTCACCCTCCGCGCCGCCTGTGCCGCCATCGCCGCCACCGGTGTCCTCCGCTGTGGTGGTGGTCGCTGCCGTCGTCGTGGTCGGGGCCGTCGTCGTGGTGGGCTGCTGCGTCGTGGTCGGCTCGGTCGTCGGTTCCGGCGTGGTCGTCGTCGGCTCCGGCGTCGTCGTGGTCGGAGGGGGAGTGAAGGTCTCCGGCTCGACGGGCGGCGGCAGCGGCACGAACGTCGTCGTGGTCTGCGGCGGACGCGTCGTCGTGGTGGTCGCGCGGGTCGTGGTGAGCTGCGTCGTCGGCGAGGGAGCGCGCGGGGTCTCCTCGTCGTCGCTGCTGAACAGCACGATTCCGAGGGTCACGAGGGCGAGCACCACTGCCGCACCTGCAGCCCAGGCCAGCGCGGTGGGGCTCGGCGACCGTCGTCCGTCGTCGTCGGCGGGCACTCCCGCGGTCGGCGGGCCTGCCACCGGCGGCCGGCCGGCCGTGGGCGGCTGGGCCGAGCGGGGAACCGACGAATAGGCCGTCTGGTCGTACTGCGTCGGGTGCAGGGCACGGGTCGAGGACGTGTGGGCCGTGGTCCCGGGAACGCCGGGCGGAAGCACCCGGTTGGCGCTGGTCACCGGCGGCACGTTGCCGGGCGGGGGCACGGGTCGTCCGGACCTCACCGCAGCGACGGCGTTGGCGAACTCGCCGCCGTTCGAATAGCGGTAGGCGGGGTCCTTCGACATCGAGATCTCGATGAGTTCGCGCACCTCGGGCGGAAGATCCGTCGGCAGCGGTGCCGGGGTCTCCTGGACGTGCTTCATCGCGACCGTCACGACGCTGTCGCCGAGGAAGGGGCGGCGTCCCGACAGCACCTCGTAGCCGACGACGGCCAGCGAGTACACGTCGCTCGCGGACGTCGCCTCCTGGCCGAGTGCCTGCTCGGGAGCGATGTACTGCGCGGTGCCCATCACCATGCCGGTGCGGGTGACCGGGGAGGCGTCGACCGCCTTCGCGATACCGAAGTCGGTGATCTTCACCTGGCCTGTCGGGGTGATGAGGATGTTGCCCGGCTTGACGTCGCGGTGCACCACGCCGGCGTTGTGGGCGGCCTGCAGGGCGCGTCCGGTCTGCTCGAGCATGTCGAGCGCGTGCGGTAGCGACAGGCGTCCGAGCCGCGACAGGACGGCGTTGAGCGGTTCGCCGTGCACGAGTTCCATCACCAGATAGGCGATGGACTGGCCCTCGGCGTCGGTGGTCTCGCCGTAGTCGAACACCCCGGCGATGCCGGGATGGTTGAGCTGGGCGGTGGTGCGGGCCTCGAAGCGGAACCGGGCGAGGAAATCCTCGTCGCCGGACAACTCGGCCTTGAGGACCTTCACCGCGACCCGCCGGTCGAGCCGGGTGTCGAGTCCTTCCCACACCTGACCCATTCCGCCGGTCGCGATGAGTCGCTGGAGACGGTAACGGTCGGCGATCATGGCGCCGCTGCTCAGAGCCATGTCAGCCTCCCTGTAATCCGGCCGAGATGACGGCCCGTCCGATCGGGGCGGCCACCGAGCCGCCGGTCGCGGCGAGAGCTCGGTCGCCGCCGTCCTCCACGATCACCGCGACGGCGATGCGGGGTTGTTGTGCAGGTGCGAATGCGATGTACCAGGTGTGCGGCGGGGTGTTCCGCGGATCGTTGCCGTGTTCCGCGGTGCCCGTCTTCGACGCGATCTGCACGCCCTGGATGGCACCGCCACCGCCGGCATTGTTCTCGGCACCGATCATCAGGTCGGTGAGGGTCGCCGAGACCTCCGGCGAGATCGCCTGGCCCAGCGATTCGGGCTTGGTCTCCTCGAGCACCGTCAGGTCGGGTCCCTGCCGACGGTCGACGAGATACGGCTTCATGCGCACCCCGCCGTTTGCGATGGTCGCGGCGATCGACGCGTTCTGCAACGGAGTGAGGGCCACATCACGCTGGCCGATGCTCGACTGGCCGAGTGCCGCGCCGTCCGGGATGGGCCCGACGGTGCTCGCCGCGACGGGCAGCGGCACGTCGAGGGTCTCGCCGATGCCGAGCTTCTCGGCCTGCGAGACCAGGGCCTCGCGTCCGTCGTCGATGCCCATCTCGACGAAGGCCGTGTTGCACGACCGCGCGAAGGCCTCCCGCAGCGTCACCGTCGGTGCGTCGCCGCACGCCGCTCCGCCGTAGTTCTCGAGGGTCGTCGCGGTGTCGGGCAGGGTGATCTGCGGTGCCGCGGTGAACTGCGTGTCGGGGGTGACGCCGTTCTCGAGCGCCGCCGCCGTCACGACGACCTTGAAGGTCGAGCCCGGAGGGTAGGTCTGGGAGATCGCACGGTTGAGCATCGGCTTCTCGGGATCGGCGTTGAGCTCGTCCCAGGCCTGTGAGGTCGCGGCACCGTCGTGTCCCGACAACCGGTTGGGGTCGTAGCTCGGAGTGCTCACCATCCCGAGGATCCTGCCGGTGCTCGGTTCGATCGCGACCACCGAGCCCGTGTAACCCTTCGAGGTCAGCTCGTCGTAGGCCACCTGCTGAACGACCGGATCGATCGTGGACACGACGTTTCCGCCGCGCGGGTTGCGGCCCGACACCAGGTCGAACAGGCGACGTCCGAACAGCAGGTTGTCGGAACCGTTGAGCAGCGAATCCTCGGACCGCTCGAGTCCGGTGCTGCCGTACTGCATCGAGTAGAAACCGGTCACCGGCGCGTAGGCCAGCGGGCTCATCGGCTGGGTCGGCGGCGCCGGGTATTCGCGCAGGTACTTGTAGCGGCTGTCGGTGGGCACCGACACCGCGAGAGCCTGACCGGCCGCGACGATCTGTCCGCGCTGACGGGAGTACTCGTCGATCAGCACACGCGAGTTGCGCGGATCGGTGCGGAGATCGTCGGCCTTGATGACCTGCACGTAGGTGGCGTTTGCGAGCAGCGCGACGACCATGAACATCACGGCCATCGCGACCTTGCGGAGCGGACCGTTCATTCGCGCCCCATCATTTCCGTCTTGGCCTCGGCGATCGGCGTGGGCGCCTTCTTACGGGGGATCGCGGGTTGGCGGGCAGCGTGCGAGATCTTCATCAACAGAGCCAGGAGCAGATAGTTTGCGAGCAGCGACGAACCACCGTAGGACACGAACGGTGTGGTCAGGCCGGTCAGGGGGATCAACTTCGTGACACCGCCGACCACCACGAACAGCTGGACGGCGAGGGTGAACGACAGGCCGGCGGCGAGCAGCTTGCCGAAGCTGTCGCGCACCGCCAGCGCCGTGCGCATGCCGCGGACGACGAGGATCAGGAACAACAGCAGGATGGCGGCCAGGCCGATCAGGCCGAGTTCCTCACCGATCGCGGCGACGATGAAGTCGGTCTTCGCGAACGGCACCTGCCCCGGCCGTCCGCTGCCCAGGCCGGTGCCGGCGACTCCGCCGGTCGCGAGACCGAACAGCGACTGGGAGATCTGGTAGCCGGTGTTGTTGTAGTCGGCGAGTGGATCGAGCCAGGTCTCCACACGCACCCGCACGTGACCGAACATCTGGTACGCCGCGTAGAAACCGACGGCGAGCAGCGAGAATCCGATGATCAGCCAGCCGACGCGTTCGGTCGCGATGTAGAGCATCACCAGCACGGTGGTGAACAGCAGCAGCGACGTGCCGAGGTCCTTCTCGAAGACCATCACACCGATCGAGATGATCCAGGCCGCCAGGATCGGGCCGAGATCGCGGGCACGGGGGAAATCCATCCCCAGGAAGTGCTTGCCCGCGGTGGTGAACAGATCGCGTTTCGCCACGAGGACCGATGCGAAGAAGATGATCAGCAGGATCTTCGCGAACTCACCGGGCTGGATGCTGAAACCGGGCAGCCGGATCCAGATCTTGGCGCCGTTGACCTCGGAGAACCTGCTCGGCAGCAGGGCCGGGATCGCGAGTGCGATGAGGCCGATGAGACCGAGCGTGTAGCTGAACCGCGCGAGCAGGCGGTAGTCGTGCAGGAACACGAGCACGACGATGAACAGCGCGATGCCGAGCGCCGTCCACAGCACCTGCTGCGTCGCATCGGGCGACGGCGGCGGCAGGCCCATGTAGCGGGCGTTCTCCTGGTCGGACAGGTCGAGCCGGTGGATGAGCACGAGTCCGAGACCGTTGAGCAGCGCGACGATCGGCAACAGCAGGGGATCGGCGTACTTCGCGAAGCGCCGGACCGCGAGATGCGCGGCGAGGAACAGCGCCGCGAAGGTCGCCCCGTACTTGAGCAGGTCGAGGGTCAGCGCCTGCTCCATCGAGACCTCGACGAGCATGAGCGACACGGTCGTGACACCGATGGCCGCGATGATCAGAGCCAATTCGGTGTTGCGCCGGGTCGACTGGACGGGAGCCGGGGCGAAACCTCCCGGAGGGCTCGGGAAGGCCCCCACACCATGGGACACCGACATCAGGCGCCCACCCTGCAGTTCTGACCGGGGATCTGGGGCGCGGGCTCGGGAGCCGGCTCCATGTTCGGAGCGGGTTCGCCGGGAGTCGGCTCACCGGGCTGTGGCTCACCGGGGAGCGGTTCGCCGGGCTGGGAGGCCGGTGCCGGTTCGCCCGGCTGCGGCTCACCGGGCGCCGGCGGCTGCACCGCGGGTGTCTCGGTGGGCTGGGTGCCGTTCGGTCCGGGAGCCGGCGTCGGCTCTCCCGGACCGGGGGCCGGTGTGCCGGGCGTGGGCTCGGGTTCCTCCGGGGTGCACACCGGCAGCAGGTCCAGTTCGGCGAGCCGCTGCATCTGTTCGCGGGTGTCGTCGAGCGACCCCGACGGAAGACCGGCACGAACCTGTTCGCGGGCGGCGGGCCACAGATCGTCGACGAGCATCACCCGGCACGACGCGCTGGCGGGGTCGACGAGCGTGAGGTCGCCCTCGTCGGTGATGCACCCGACGCGCGCGGGCTCCTGCAGGGAATAGCCGAAGACGTCGCCGGGGATGCCGCGCAGCACGGTCACACGACCGTCGTCGGCGCCGACGTAGTAGTTGTTGCGGATCAACTGACGGCCGACGAACAGACCGCCGACCAGCACTGCGATCACCACGATGGCGGCGACGGGCCACCACAGGCGGCTGCGCTTCTTCTTCGGCTCGGGCTCCGGGGCCTTGTTGATGACCCGCTTGGGGGTGGCGCGCGGCGGTCGCATCGCAGCGGCGCGACCCGCTGCGGTATTCGGCGGGGGAGTGTCCTCGTCGTCGTCCGCCGATGCCGCACCGGCAACGATGGGATGCGACTGGCCGTAGTCGAGATCGATCACGTCGGCGACGACGACGGTGACGTTGTCGGGGCCGCCGCTGCGCAACGCCAGCTCGATGAGCCTGTCGGCGCACTCGTCGTGCGTGCCCTGCCGCATGGTGTCGGCGATGGTCTCGTCGCTGACGACGTCGGACAGGCCGTCGGAGCACACGAGGTAACGGTCGCCGGCGCGGGCCTCGCGCACGGTGAGGGTCGGTTCGACCTCGCTGCCCGTCAGCGCGCGCATGATCAGCGACCGCTGCGGGTGCGTGTGCGCCTGCTCCGGGGTGATGCGGCCCTCGTCCACGAGCGACTGCACGAAGGTGTCGTCGCGGGTGATCTGGGTGAGCTGACCGTCGCGTAGGAGGTAGGCGCGGGAGTCGCCGATGTGCGCGAGGCCGAGCTTGCTACCGGCGAACAGGATGGCCGTGAGCGTCGTGCCCATGCCGTCGAGTTCGGGCTCTTCCTCGACCTGGTCGGCGATCGAGGCGTTGCCTTCGCGGACGGCCGCGGCGAGCTTGCCGAGGAGATCGCCGCCCGGCTCGTCGTCGTCGAGGTGGGCGAGCGCCGCGATCATCAGTTGCGAGGCGACCTCACCGGCTGCGTGGCCGCCCATGCCGTCGGCGAGGGCGAGCAGGCGGGCACCGGCGTAGACGGAGTCCTCGTTGTTGGAGCGCACGAGGCCGCGGTCGCTGCGGGCGGCATATCGGAGTACGAGGGTCACGGGCGGAGCTCGATCACGGTCTTGCCCACACGGACCGGGGTTCCGAGCGGGACACGGACAGCGGTGGTGACCTTCGCGCGGTCGAGATACGTGCCGTTCGTCGACCCCAGGTCTTCGACGTACCAGTCGGAACCTCGCGGCGAGAGGCGTGCGTGGCGCGTGGACGCGTAGTCGTCGGTCAGCACGAGTGTGGAGTCGTCGGCACGGCCGATGAGAACCGGTTGGGTGCCGAGTGTGATCCTCGTGCCGGCCAGCGCGCCCTGCGTGACCACCAGATACTTGGCGGTCTTGTTACGGCTCAGCGTCGGCAGCACCGACTGCTTGGGGGAGTAACGCGGGAGCGGTCGCGCGGCACCGGCGTAGATGTCGGACCGGAGCGTGCGCAACACCGCCCATACGAACAACCACAGCAGGAGGAGGAATCCCGCTCGGGTCAGCTGCAGAATCAGCCCCTGCACGGTGCATCCTCCTTCGGGGTAGTCGACCGGTCGTGTTCCTGGTCGTGCGGTCACTCACAATACGGACACCGGACGACTCCATGCAGCGTCCGACGCGCTGTCACACGCGTCGGACGGTATGAACGGGTCCGGTCGGTCCTTCGATACCGGCTGATCAGAGGATGCGCACGAGGATTTCGGAGTGCCCGGCGCGAATCACGTCACCATCGGCGAGCTGCCAGTCCTGCACCGAGGCGCCGTTGACCGTCGTGCCGTTCGTCGACCCGAGATCGGAGAGCATCGCGACCTGGCCGTCCCAGCGGATGTCGATGTGGCGACGCGAGACGCCGGTGTCGGGCAGGCGGAACTGTGCGTCCTGGCCGCGACCGATGATGTTGCTGCCCTCGCGGAGCTGGTAGTAGCGACCGCTGCCGTCCTCGAGCTGGAGCGTCGCGGTCAGCACGCGACCGGCAGTCGGAGACTGGTAGCCGGCCTGCTGGTAGCCCTGGTCGTAGCCGGGGGCCGCGGCGGCGTAATTCTGGTCGTAGCCGCCCTGCTGCGCGCCGTACTGCTGGTCGTAGCCCGGCTGTGCGTAGCTCTGCTGACCGTAGGCCTGCTGGTCGTAGCCGCCCTGCTGGTAGCCCTGGTCCTGGTAACCCTGGTCGTAACCGGGCTGCGCGTAACCCTGCTGGCCGTACGCCTGCTGGTCGTAGCCACCCTGCTGCGGGTAGTCGTGGCCGTAGTCCTGGCTGTACGCCTGCGGCTGGGCGCCCTGGGCACCGTAGGCCTGCTGGTCGTAACCGCCCTGGTCGTAGCCGCCCTGTTGGTAGTCCTGCTCGCTGTAGGCCTGGCCGTACGCCTGCTGGTCGTAACCACCCTGCTGGTCGTAGCCCCCCTGAGCCTGGTCGTAGCCGGCGTTGCCGTAGCCCTGGTTGTAGCGCTGCTCCTGGCCGACGTGCGCGTGACCGTTGCGTGCGTACTGCGGTTCCGCCTCGGCGGGGTCACGGCTGGGGTCGTAGCCGGGGTTCTGCGTCATTGGGCCAGCTCCTGGTTCAGAGGTCACGGGTGGGCGGTTCTGTGGGTTCCGCGGTGACGGAGCACGCGTCGCTGAGCGCCCCGCATCGGGATCTACCGAGCCGCGAGTCCGGAACTGCCCGGTGTGCAGTGCCGACGACGACTCGAAGACGACTTGGATCTCACCGTATGTCTGCCATCCCTGTTCTCGGATGAAGTCCTCAAGGTGACGGGAGAATGCCTTCACAGTCAAGTCCCGATCCGCTGCGAGGGCGTCGTGATCGGTTTCGCTGATCGTGATGACGTAGTGATTGGGGGCGAGCATGTGGCCCCGATCGAGCTGTTGGACGCCGTCCGTTGCCTCCTGCTGCAGCGCCGCCTCGACTTCCTGGGGCACGACGCCGCCGCCGAACACGCGGGCGAAAGCGTCGCCGATCGCGGCCTGGAGTTTGCGCTCGAAGCGCTGGGCGATACCCATGGCGACCCCCTTTCCGTACTCAGCGTGTCGCAATGCAGATCTCGTCACTGCATGGTATCCACTTTTCCTCGGATTCGACCCTGCGGTATTCGGCACGTCTCCGACGGATGTGCTCGGCGATCGGGCCGACGGCGCTCGCAGCCCTCTGACCAGGCGAATAGTTGTTTGGCTCCGGTGTGTGTTACTGTTTTCGGCGTTGCTCGGGCGAGTGGCGGAATGGCAGACGCGCTGGCTTCAGGTGCCAGTGTCCTTCGGGACGTGGGGGTTCAAGTCCCCCTTCGCCCACAGTGCAGTTCCACGAACTGCGACGGACGAGGTCACGAACTCTTCGGAGATCGTGACCTCGTTTTCGTTTGCCCGAGCCCGCTGTCGTTGCCGGCCTCGATCCGAGAGGAACCACCACCGTGTCCCATGACAGTGACACCGCTTTCCCGGCAGATATCGGCGAGATCCTCATCAGCTCGCGCTCCCTGGACGAATACCGGTCGATGTTCGACCTCTCCGACGACGATCTGTCACGGAGGATCCTGGACTGCCCGGCCGGCGCGGCGGGGTTCACCGGCGCCGTGAACCGCCTCGGTGGTGACGTGACGGCCTGCGACACGGCCTACTCCGACTCCGACGCGGAGCACCTCGCCGTCGTTGCCGCTGCTGAGACCGAGCGCGGGAACCGGTACATCCGGGACCACGCCGAGAACTACGACTGGACGTTCTTCGCCGACCCCGACGAACACGCACGGGTGCGGCGGCAGGCGGTCCGGGATTTCGCCGAGGACATCCGTCGGCATCCGCACCGATATGTCGCCGGGCGGTTGCCGTCCCTGCCGTTCCCCGATGCGGCCTTCGATCTCGTGCTCAGTTCGCACCTGCTGTTCAGCTACGCCGACCGACTCGACCGCACCTTCCACCTCGACGCGATCCGGGAACTGATGCGTGTCGCCCGTGAGGAACTGCGCATCTTCCCGCTCGTGGAGTCCGGATCCTCGGTCCGTTGTCCGTATCTGGACGAACTGCTCGACGACCTCCGGGAACACGGCATCGACGGTGAGGTCGTGGAGGTCGACTACCGATTCCAGAAGGGCGCCCACCACATGCTGGTGTGCCGCCGCATCGGGTTTCCCTGAGCGAAAGGAAGGGCGCAGAGTGGCCGCGCCCTTCCCAATCCGGCTACTCGCTCGACCAACTCCGCGGTACCGGCACGCCCGTGGGTACTCGCGTCCGTCGATTGCCGCGCGCGGCGGCGAGTTGCGGTCCGGTGACATACAGCGCGAGGGACAGATCGGCGTCCTCCACCCGCGCGCCGCGGAGATCCGCGCCGAGCAGGTCCGCTCCCGCGAGGACGCATCCTCGGAGGTCGGCGCCGATGAGCAGTGCATTCCGGAGGTCGGCGCCGCACAACCGGTGGCCACGCAGATCGGTGCCGGCGAGATCGGCGCCCGGGACCAGATCCGGATTCGTCCATCCGTCGTCCGCGAAGTACGACCCCCGGACCTCCGCGCTGACCTCCATGAGGACCGGTCGAACGGATGCACGCATCTCGTCGGTCTCGAGGGACTCGAGTTCGTCCACGCTCCGGCGGGTCTGGGAGGCAAGGGATTCGACGAGCTCCCGCGCGTCGTCGGCGATATCCGGATCGTAGGTACGTTGCTGGGCTTCGAGCAGGTGCCACATCATCTCGTGCAGTTCTTTCACAACGGCGAATGCCGAGAACATCCCGTCGCGGGTCTCGGGTCGGTCCCGCCAACTCACGCCGGCGAACAGCTGCTGGGAGACCACCTGTCCCGCACCGAAACAGTCGAAGACCGTGCAGCCGCGGAAGCCGCGGGACGACAGCGTCTCATGGATGGTGCACGAGAAGGACGCATCGAGATGCCGGCACGGCGACCCGGCAGGCTTGTCCTCGGCGAAGTCCGAAGACCTCGTGAATCCGAAAGCCGTGCAACACAGTGCGAAGCAACGGCTGCAGTCGCCCCGAAGATCGGATCGGTGAACGGTCGGTGATGGGGACGAGTGAAGTGATGGGGTGAGCATGTGAACTCCGAGAGTCGATTCCGATGCATGACGGGATCGGGGAACCCTGGCGCGGGTTCCCTTTCGGGGCACACGGAATCACCGCCGCCTGCAGGCGCGGTTCGCGGATGGCGCGGGACATCTGTCTCACGGATACACGGTGCTGATCACTGGACACGAAAATACCAGCAGGCACGCGCGGTGTCAGCGGGCCGGACGGCTGTCGTCGAACCTGGGAAGACCCCGCGTTCAGACGCTCGCTTCGCGCGACCCCGCCTGCGTCAGGGTGAGGTGCAGCAACTCGCCGAGGGCGTCACGGCTACGCGTCAGGCAGGCGATCCGACCGTCGAGATCTTCGATCTCGTCGACGAGACGAGCGGCGAAATCTCTGTCGCACTTGTTCGTCCACGTTCCCTCGCGGTCGTCACGTTGCTCGAGGACGATCGCGACCAGCCGCGTGGGTACGCCCGAGGTGACGAGGTCGCGGATCAGTTTCGCGCGTGACACGTCGTGGTCGGTGTAGTCGCGGTAACCGTTCGCACCCCGTTCGGGATGGATCAGGCCTTCCTGTTCGTAGTACCGCAGCATCCGGGTGCTGAGGCCGGTTCGCCGGGACAGCTCGCCGATTCGCATGACTCTCCCCGTTTCGGGCTTGACCTTGACACTGATGTCAACGTTCAGCATGGTGCCATGACCGATACCGACGCACGTGAACCGACGGGAATTCCCACGGCGACGACGATGTCGAACGCTTCTTCGACCGATCACACACTTCCCCGGGCCACGCTGATCGCCCTGTCCTTCTCGACCTTCGCGACGGTGACCGTGGAGATGCTCCCGTCCGGCCTCCTACCGCAGATCGGAGGCGGCCTGGGTGTCGAGCCTGCCGTGGTGGGAGGTCTGGTCACCGCGTGGGCGCTCACGATCGCCGTGACGAGCATGCCGCTCGTCCGGGTCACGCGGAACGTCCGCCGGACCCGGCTGCTCCCGGCCGCGCTGGCGGTGGTGGCTGCCGCGGTGCTGGCGACGTCGCTCGCTCCGACCTTCGAGATCGCCCTCGCCGGCCGGATCGTCTCCGCGGCCGCACACGGCGTGTTCTGGGCGGTGATCGTCGTGTACGTCTCCGAGATCGTGGCACCCGACCGGATCGGGAGGGCCTTGGCGATCGTGCTCGCGGGTCCGGCGGTCGCGGGACTGGTGGGTCTTCCGATCGGGGCGGCACTGGTCGACGTCGTGGGCTGGCGCGGCGTCTTCGGTGGGGCGTCGGCGGTCCTGGCTGTCACCGCGATCGCCCTCGCACTGATCCTCACCGACCCCGGAAGAACCACCGGAGGCGGTGGGAGCCTCGGGGCGGACGAGCGCACCTCGGGATCGGGCTGGGACCGCAGCGCGATCTCGTCGACGGGCACGGCTCTGGCAGGAACACTCGTGCTCCTGGGACATTTCGTGGTGTTCACCTACATCTCGATGATCGTCACCGACGAGGCTCGGTTCGGATCCGGATCCCTGGCGACTCTCCTGGCGGTGTTCGGAGCGGCCGGCGCTGTCGGTGTCACCGCCTCCGGATGGTTGTCGGACCGCTGGCCGAGAGCAACCGTCCCCGCCACGGTCCTCGCCCTGCTCACGGCCTTCGTCATCGTGACCGTCGCGCCGACGGTGCCGGTGTTGTTCGTGATCGCGATCGTGCTGTGGGGACTCGTCTCCGGGGTGTTCCCGCCTGCGATGCAGGTCCGGGTTCTCCGACTCGCATCCGCGCGATTCCGCACGACCGCCGGTGGGGTGGTGGTTGCGACCTTCAATCTCGGAGTGGCCGCCGGTGCCGCTCTCGGGGGCGTGGTGGTCGGTTCCGGCGTCGACCGTCTCGCGCCGGTGGCCCTGGTCGTCGCTGCGGTCGGTGGAGTCGCTCTCGTGCTTCTCGCCCGGGTGGGAACGGCGCCGGTTCCGTCTCCGTGATCCGGGCAGTGTCCGATGACTTCGCGTGGTTCACGGGGTCTTCCTCTTCGTACCGGTCGATCGGGATGTGAGGAGAAGAAAGTGGGCCAGTTGCTGCGAGTACAGAACTTTTCGGTGTCGAGCGACGGCATCGGCGCGAGGGAGGACCAGAGCTTCGAGAGTCCCTTCGGCCTGGATCCGGGTCCGATGTTCGAGTGGGCCGGCGCCACGGCCAGTTGGCACCTGCGCACCGAACCCGGCGGGAGCCGCGGGCTCGACGACTATTTCATCCGGGACTTCTCCTGCAATGTCGGTGCGGAGATCATGGGACGCAACAAGTTCGGTCCTCAGCGGGGTCCGTGGCAGGACCACGAATGGCAGGGCTGGTGGGGTGACGAGCCGCCGTTCCATACCCCCGTGTTCGTTCTGACCCACCACGAACGTCCGTCCTTCGCACTCTCCGACACCACCTTCCATTTCGTGAACGGTGAACCGGCCGCGGTGCTCGAACAGGCTCGCGCCGCCGCGGAGGGCAAGGACGTCCGACTCGGAGGTGGCGTCTCCACCATCCGTGAGTTCCTGGAGGCCGATCTGGTCGACACCATGCACGTCGTGGTGGCGCCGGTGCGGTACGGCACCGGTCTGAAGCTCTGGGACTCCCCGGACGAACTACGGGACCGTTTCCACCTCGAGGTCGTGCCCAGCGCGAGCGGGGTGGTGCATCACCTGTTCTGGAGGAAGTGAACGCCTGCGACCGGCGCATAATGGGGGATGGGGGTAGGGGTAGGAGGTCATCATGCGTGCTCTGAGTGGCCTACTGGATGTCGTGCTCGGACTTCTCACCGCCCTGCTCGGCACCGTCCTGGGGATCGTCGCCGCGGTGGTGATGCTCCTGGGTGCGGTGTTGTGCGTGACGATCCTGCTGATTCCGCTGGGCATCCCCGTCATCCGGCTCTCCCGCCGGCTGTTCACCCTCGCCGGGAAGATGATGCATGTCCCCTGACACACGTCCCGAGAGATCGACCACGCCGTGACCTGCACGGGCGTGTCCTCCGTTTGACGTACACACCCGCGTGTCGGACATTCGAGTGGTTGTTTTCCTCGAGACGGGAGCAGTGCGTATGGGATCGATCGAGATCATCAACTGGCTTCAAGAGGGCGCGGAAGCGGGAGACCCCATCCGGGGACCGCTCTACGTCGCAGCGTTCGTCCTGACAGGGCTCTACAGCGTCATCTTCGAAGGTGCCGTCATCTGACGAGTCGGACACCTTCTTCGGATCGGCCCCGCATCCCGAGGGATGTGGGGCCGATCCTTTTGTTTCCGGCGTTCCCACCAGCCGGTTGCCGTACATACCCTAGGGGGGTATGGTATCCGGCAGGACGACCGAAGCGACAAGGACGACTCCGATGCCGAATACTCCGAGCGAAACCGTGCACACCGATGCCGTCGCACACGACGACGCACATCAGCACAGCTACATCGCCAACAACACCAAGGCCGACTACCTCAAGCGACTGCGCCGCATCGAGGGGCAGGCCCGCGGCCTGCAGCGGATGGTCGAGGAAGAGAAGTACTGCATCGACATCCTCACGCAGATCGCGGCGATGAAGAAAGCTCTCGAGGCCGTCGCGCTCGGTCTGCTCGACGAACACATGGCGCATTGCGTGGCCGGTGCCGTGCGCGCCGGCGGCGACGAAGCCGACCTCAAGTTGAAGGAAGCCAGCGACGCCATCGCGCGACTCGTCCGTTCTTGATCGTCCAGACCCGTTCACGACCCGTATCCGAGGAGTTCCCATGAGCCAGACCAGCACCTACACCGTCACCGGCATGACCTGCCAGCACTGCGTCGCGTCGGTCACCGAAGAGGTCCAGGAGATCCCGGGCGTCGAGAACGTCGCGGTCGATCTGGCCACCGGTGCCGTCACCGTCACGAGCGCCGAGTCCCTCGACGATGCCGCCGTCGCGGCCGCCGTCGAGGAGGCCGGTTACAACCTCGCATGAATACCCCGGCCAAGCTCACCGGCTTCGTCGCCGCCGTAGCCGCGGTCTTCGGTATCGCGCTGCTCGTCGGCGCGACCGTCGGCCCGGTGGAGGAGCAGACCGAGGATCCGGCCGCGAGCGCCCACGACGCCGGTCACGGTGAGGACACCGCCACCGGCAGTGCCGCGGAAACACCTGCCGCGGAAACACCTGCTGTGGAAGACATCCCGGGAGTTCTGATGACGTATCGGAACGGTTATACCCTCGCGCTCGCCGAGAAGAATCTCGAGTCGGGTGAGGGCAGGAACCTGACATTCGCGATCAACGGTCCCGACGGCACGCCGGTGACCGACTTCGACGTCACCCACGACAAAGAGCTGCATCTGATCGCCGTGCGCCGCGACTTCACCGGTTTCCAGCACGTCCATCCCGTGCTCGACGAGAACACCGGCATATGGTCCGTCGACGTCGACCTCACGCCCGGCACGTGGCGGGTCTTCACCGACTTCACGCCCACCGGGGGAGAGGCGCTCACGTTGGGCACCGACCTCGCGGTGGCGGGCGAATTCGTCCCTGCCCCAACGGAAGCCGACAACCGCACCGCGACCGTCGACGGCTACGAGGTCACCCTCGACGGCGACCTGTCGTCGGGTGGCGACGCGATGCTCTCCCTCACCGTGAGCAAGGACGGACAGCCAATCACCGACCTGCAGCCCTATCTCGGTGCCTATGGACACCTGGTGGCACTGCGCGGCGGCGACCTCGCCTATCTCCACGTCCACCCGGACGGGACACCCGGCGACGGCACCACACGACCCGGTCCCGAGGTCGTCTTCCACACCTCCGTCCCGAGTGCCGGCACCTATCACCTCTATCTCGACTTCCAGCACGACGGAGTGGTTCGCACCGCGGCGTTCACCCTCACCGCCGGGGGCACCGGCGAGGTGCAGTCGGGGTCCGGCGCGCACGGTGACCACAGCCATTCCGGCCGCTGACGGCCCTTTTCCCGAGGAGATGCACATGACCACGCAGAGTCAGCCGGTCGCCGCCGAATCGATCGAACTCGCCATCACCGGCATGACCTGCGCATCCTGCGCCAATCGCATCGAGCGCAAGCTCAACAAGCTCGACGGCGTCACCGCGACCGTCAACTATGCCACCGAGAAGGCGAAGGTCACCTACTCCGACGACGTGACACCCGAGGATCTCGTCACGGTCGTCGAACAGGCCGGCTACGGCGCCGCACTGCCGCCGCCGCCCGCGCAGGCGGCCGACCGGACCGATGACGTGCCCGAAGCCGATCCCGTTGCGGCGCTTCGTCACAGGCTCGTCGTCTCGGCGATCCTGACGGTGCCGGTGATCGCGATGGCGATGATCCCGGCCCTGCAGTTCACCAACTGGCAGTGGCTCTCGCTCACCCTCGCCGCCCCGGTCGTGGTGTGGGGTGCGTGGCCGTTCCACCGGGCGGCGTGGATCAACCTGCGCCACGGCACGTCCACCATGGACACCCTCGTGTCGCTGGGAACCCTTGCCGCCCTGGGATGGTCGGTCTACGCCCTGTTCTGGGGCACGGCGGGTGAACCGGGGATGGTCCACCCGTTCGAGTTCACCATCGCGCGGGGCGACGGCAGCGGCAACATCTATCTCGAGGCCGCGGCCGGTGTCACGACGTTCATTCTCGCCGGACGCTACTTCGAGCAACGGTCGAAGCGACGCGCAGGCGCCGCCCTGCGTGCCCTGCTCGAACTCGGTGCCAAGGACGTCGCGGTCCTCGGACCGGACGGGACCACCGAGACCCGGGTTCCGGTGGAGCAGTTGGTGGTCGGGGATCTGTTCGTCGTGCGGCCGGGCGAGAAGATCGCCACCGATGGTGTGATCGAGCGGGGCACGTCGGCGGTCGACGCGTCGATGCTGACCGGTGAATCCGTTCCCGTCGAGGTCGGTGTGGGCGACAGTGTCGTGGGCGGCACGGTCGACGTGGGTGGACGACTCGTGGTGCGCGCGACCCGCGTCGGCTCCGACACCCAGCTCGCGCAGATGGCGAAGCTGGTGGAGGACGCCCAGAACGGCAAGGCCCAGGTGCAGCGCCTGGCCGACCGGATCTCCGGCATCTTCGTGCCGATCGTCCTGCTGATCGCCGCCGGCACACTCGGTTTCTGGCTCGGCACCGGCAACGGACCCGCGGCGGCCTTCACCGCGGCGGTCGCGGTGCTGATCATCGCCTGCCCCTGTGCCCTCGGCCTCGCCACCCCGACCGCGCTGATGGTCGGTACCGGTCGCGGCGCCCAGCTCGGCATCCTCATCAAGGGACCCGAGGTCCTCGAGTCGACCCGTTCGGTCGACACCGTGGTCCTCGACAAGACCGGTACGGTCACCACCGGCCGGATGACCCTGCGCGAGGTCGTCGCCGACGACGGTGAGAACGCCGACGACGTGCTGCGGTACGCCGGGGCACTCGAGTCGGCGTCGGAACACCCGATCGCACGTGCCGTCAGCGATGCGGCGGACAGGTTCGGCGGTCTGCCCGAGGTCGAGGACTTCACGAACGTCGAGGGTCTCGGCGTTCAGGGAGTGCTCGTCGACGGCGACACGAGCCGCGCCGTGCTGGTGGGACGCCCGAAGTTGCTGGCCGACTGGTCGCAGCATCTCTCCGAGAAGTTGCAGCAGGCGTTCGAGCAGGCCCAGAAGTCCGGTGGCACGGCCATCGCCGTCGGCTGGGACGGCAAGGCCCGCGGCATCGTCGTCGTGGCGGACGCGGTCAAGCCGACCTCTGCGAAGGCCGTCGCCGAACTGCGGGAACTCGGTCTGCGTCCGATTCTGCTCACCGGCGACAACGCCGCCGTCGCGCACACCGTGGCGGCCGAGGTCGGCATCGACGAGGCCGACGTGATCGCCGACGTGCTGCCCACCGACAAGGTCGACGTGGTCGAGCGACTCCAGCGCGAAGGTGCGGTGGTCGCGATGGTCGGCGACGGTGTCAACGACGCTGCGGCGCTCGCCCGGGCCGACCTGGGTCTGGCGATGGGCACGGGCACCGACGTCGCGATCGAGGCGAGCGACCTGACGTTGGTCCGCGGCGACCTGATGGTCGCGGTCGACGCCATCCGGTTGTCACGTCGCACGCTGACGACGATCAAGGGCAACCTGTTCTGGGCGTTCGCGTACAACGTCGCGGCTCTGCCGCTGGCGGCCGCGGGCCTGCTCAACCCGATGCTGGCCGGTGCCGCGATGGCCTTCTCGTCGGTGTTCGTGGTCTCCAACAGCCTGCGACTGCGACGGTTCCGCGCACACGCAGCCTGACCGTTTTCGGCTGCAACGAGGAGGACGGCCTGTCAGGATCGGATCCATGACACAGCCGTCCTCCTTCCGTGCCCTGGTCGTCGACGACACCGACGACGGCCAGGTGGCACAGTTCCGCGAACTGACCGACACCGACCTTCCCGACCACGACGTCCTCGTCGAGGTCGAGTACTCCTCGCTGAACTACAAGGACGGTCTCGTGATCGCGGGACCGCAGAAGATGGCGCGACGCACCCCGCTGGTCGCCGGAGCCGATCTCGCCGGCACCGTCCTCGAGAGCAGCAACCCCGACTGGAAGCCGGGCGACCGCGTCGTCGTCAACGGCTGGGGTCTGTCCGAGACCCAGTCGGGCGGGTACACCCGGCGCCAGCGCGTGAAGCCCGAGTGGCTCGTGCGCATCCCCGACGCCTTCTCCACCCGCGACGCCATGGCCATCGGCACCGCCGGCTACACCTCTGCCCTGTGCCTCGACGCGCTCGAACGGTACGGGATCGCATCCGACGCGGAACTGCTCGTCACCGGCGCGGCCGGTGGCGTCGGGTCGATCGCCGTCGCGCTCGCCGCTGCCGCGGGACACACGGTCGTCGCCGCGACCGGCCGTCCCGAGACCCACGACTTCCTGAGCGAACTCGGTGCGTCGTCGTTCGTCGACCGCGCCGAACTGCAGGGCAAGGGCCGGCCCCTGGGTAAGGAACGCTGGGATGCCGCGGTGGACGCGGTGGGCGGTTCGACGCTCGTGAACGTGCTGTCGCAGATCCGCTACGGCGGCGCGGTTGCCGCGTGCGGTCTCACGGAGTCGCCGTCGATGCCCGATGCCACGGTGATGCCGCACATCCTGCGCGGCGTCGCCTTGCTGGGCGTCGACTCGGTGATGGCGCCGGCTTCGCTGCGCCGGTCGGCGTGGGATCGTCTCGCCCGCGATCTGCCTGCGAGCACCCTGGATTCGCTGTCGCGGGTCGAACCGCTCTCGGACGTCCCGCGACTCGCAGAGGAGATCCTGGCGGGCAAGGTGCGCGGCCGGGTGGTCGTCGACGTCACCGCCTGAGAACGGTTCCGGAGAACGACCGGTGGGCAGCCACTTCGACAAGTGACTGCCCACCGGGGCCGAGACGGACGGACGCTACGAGGACGCGTGGACCTCGCGCTCGTTGGGCACGCAATGCGTCATCTGCAATCCGGTCACATCACGGGGACCGTTCTTGCCGAGATTCGCTGCGCGTTGCAGTTCGTCCTCATCGAGGGTCTGGCTCTGCAACGGCGGTAGATCCCGTACGTCGTCGGCACTGATACCGAGTCCGTCGCCGACGCGTTGTCCGAGCTCGTCGTCGCACATGAAGAAATGCCACACCATCCGCTCCTGCACCTCGCGGACGGCCTGCCCGATACCGCCGACGAGATTCTTCACCAGGTCGTCCTTCTCCCACTGCTCCATGAGCTGGTAGCGCTGACCGGCCTGCTCGTAGTCGTTGGTACGCGGAATACGTTTGCGCGTGAGACGACCCCGGATCTCCGGCCCCTGATCATCGTGGGTCGGGAACTCGGCCTCGCGCAGACCGCCGGTGATGGACGGTTCGTAGTTCACGTGCGGGTTGTCGCCGACATCGTCGACGCCGTATGCCATCGGTCCGCCCTGCTGATTGGTGGCCACGTGGGCGTTCTTCGCCGAGTTGACCGGAAGTTGCAGGTAGTTGGGACCCACCCGGTAACGCTGCGTGTCGGAATAGGAGAACGTGCGTCCCACGAGCATCTTGTCGTCGGAGAAGTCGAGTCCGTCGACGAGGACGCCGGTGCCGAAGGAGATCTGTTCGTTCTCGAGGAAGTGGTTCTCGACGTTGCGGTCGATCACCATCCTGCCCACCGGCTTGGCGGGGAACTCGTTCTCAGGCCAGACCTTCGTGTCGTCCAGGGGATCGAAGTTCAACTCCGGATGGTCGTCGTCGCTCATCATCTGTACGCGCAGTTCCCATTCGGGGTGGTCACCGCGCTCGATGGCCTCGTACATGTCCTTGCTGGCATGCCCGAGATCGTGCGCCTGAATGGCCGCCGCGTCGTCCTCTGTCAGGCTCTTGACACCGATCTTCGGAATCCAATGGTATTTCACGAGGTGTGTCACACCCTCGGCGTTGACCCACTTGTAGGTGTTGACCCCGAAGCCCTGCTGAGTCCGGTAATTGGCCGGAATGCCCCGGGGACTGAACAGATTCACCAGCATGTGCATCGCTTCGGGTGTCTGCGACATGAAGTCGAAGATGCGTGCGGGTTCCTGCCGGAAAGTGACGGGGTCGGGCTTCAGCGAATGGATGACGTCGGGGAACTTGATCGCGTCGCGAATGAAGAAGACCGCGAGGTTGTTTCCGACGAGATCCCAGTTACCGTCCTCGGTGTAGAACTTGACCGCGAAACCTCGTGGATCGCGGGCGGTTTCCGACGAGTCGCGTCCACCGATGACCGTGGAGAGCCGGATGGCGACGTCGGTCCGCTTCCCCGGCTCGGCGAAGAGTTTCGCGCGCGTGTAGTTCGTGATGGGTTCATCGCCCCATTTCCCGGTGGCTTCGAAATATCCGTAGGCGACGAAACCGCGCGCGTGCACCACTCTTTCCGGAATGCGTTCTCGATCGAAATGGCTGATCTTTTCGAGGAACTGATAGTTCTCCAGCGTCGCGGGTCCGCGTGGGCCCACCGTCCTCTGATTCTGGTTGTCGTATACGGGGTGGCCCTGGCGGTTGGTCAACACACGTCGGTCGTCTCTCCGGGCCGGGCCCTGCGACGAAACATCGGTCACGGTGTTCTCCCCTCGGATGCAGTTGATGGGCTTTCTCGTAATCGAGTTGTCGACCGTCCTGTGCGGCGGCGACATCCCTCTCACTATTACGCTCTTTCCGGGTTCCCGTCGGCCTTTCGCGAACAACGACCCGGATGCCCGACAACCGGCGCACCGTCTACACGATCAGCTCGCGGTCTCCGCGTTCGGCAGTTGTTCCGGCGAGGCGGAGTCCGGATCGGTCCGCCGACCGAAGGCGAGCCAGAGCAGGAATCCGAATCCGGCCGTGACGTAGAGCGTGCCGAGCAGGTGCTGCCATGCGGCCCAGCCGAGTTCGAGATCGCCACCCGTGGGGAACAGGTGGTGCGGGCCGATCAGGAATACGAGCGCGACACCGGCGGCGACCGCCGTGAGCCTCTGCGCATCGGTTGCGCGCCACGCCGCGAGCGCGAGGGCCGACAGTGCCGGCGCGACCCACACCCAGTGGTGCGACCACGACACCGGCGACGCCAGCAGCACAGCCGTCGCGTTCGCGAACAGGGCGAGCACGAGATCGCCCTGCTCGAGGGCACGCCGGATGGCCACCACCGCGACCAGCAGCATCACCGCGACGGCGAGCAGCCACAGCACGGAACCCATGAGTTCGGGCGGCCCGAAGCGGGAGATCACGGCCTTGAAGGACTGGTTGGTGGCGAAGTACGCCGCGCCGATCCGGCCGGTGTCGGGCAGGGTGTCCAGCCAGTACTTCGTGGAGGTCGCGGGCATCACGGCGAACGCGAGGGCGGTGAAACCGAAGGTCGACGCGATGATGGTGGCGCTGGTCCGCCGGTCGCGTCGCAGCAGGAACAGCAGCAGGAACGCGATCGGCGTGAGCTTGACGGCGGCGGCCAGTCCGATCAGCAGTCCGCGCGGCCACTTCGGGGTCTTCACCAGGACGTCGAGGGCGACGAGCGCCATCAGGACGAGGTTGATCTGCCCGAACGAGATCGTCTCGCGCACAGGTTCGAGCAACAGTGCTCCGGCGACCGCGACCGCCGTGACGATCCACGCCGTCCGCGTCTCGAAGTCCGGGCGGAGCCGATCCAGCACGACCCGCAGGGTGATGACGAGCGCCGCGACCGAGACGAGGGTGAAGACGATCTTGCCGAACGTCACGGGGATCAGCGCCAGGGGAGCGAAGAGCATCGCCGACAGCGGCGGGTAGGTGAACGGCAACGCGAAGTCGTCGGTCACCGGAGGCATCTGCCCGTAGATGTCGGCGCCGTCGAGCAGGACCCGCGCGCCCATCCGGTAGACCAGGAAGTCGATGAGTTCGCTCCCGACGAGGATCGCGACGAGCACACCCACGGAGACGAGCGACGCGATCACCGCGACGGCGGTACCGCGCTGTCCGGTGAGGAACGGAGGCGTCGTCGAACCGATCGGAGTCTGCCGTGATTGTCGCACCCGGCAACTTTAGTCAATTCCGATAATCGTTCCGGTCCGACGTGGGGAACGCCATACGGTCGGAATGTCACGAATCGACAGGTCGCAGCAGGTCGGGATTGTTGTTCCGAGGCGAATTGACCGCGGTGCTCACCTCGTACGGTTCGAGGGTCGGTTCGGGAATCGAATTCAGCAGGGCGTCGACGTCGTCGCGGTCGTTCAGCTCGGGATCGAGCCACGGATCGACAAAGGTGTCGGGCAGGATCACCGGCGACCGTTCGTGGATGTGCCCGGCGGCGTCGGTCGCGGGACGGGTGAGCACGGTGCACGTCCACAACCAGCGGTCGGGATGGTCCTCCGGCAACTCCGGGTCCGGCCACAGCTCGTAGAGCCCGGCCATGGAGATCGGTCCGTCCGCGTGCAGGAAGAACGGGATCTTCTTCCCGTCCTCGCCCTTCATCCACTCGTAGTACCCGTCGGCCGGCAGCACGCACCGACGCTTCGCCGCGGCCGCCTTGAAGGCGGGTTTCTGGGTGATGGTCTCGGAGCGGGCGTTGATCATCCGTGACCCGATCTTCGGGTCCTTCGCCCAGAACGGCACGAGTCCCCATTTGATCTGCGAGGACACGATCCGGATCGGTTCGGCGTCCGGTTCCTCGCGCGGCGCTCGCTCGAGCACGACGTTCACGCGCTGGGTGGGCGCGATGTTGTACGACGGGGGCAGTTCCTCACCCACGGCCTCGACGGCGTCGTAGGCCGCAAGCAGATCCCCGCGGGTACTGGTGCTGGCATAGCGTCCACACACGATGCATCTCCCGTCGGCGACTCCGGAGCGACGATTCGATTCTCTCTCACCGGTCGCTCCGGAGCGGATCGCTCAGACGGAGACCTCGACTCCCAGTGCCTCGAGCAGGGTGCGGCGGTACTCCGCGATCTCGACGACGTGATCGGCCCGCGGGTGCGGCAGGTCGATGGTCAGTTCGACGGCGAACGAGCCGTGGTCGAGCACGAGCACGCGGTCGGCGAGAGCGATGGCCTCGTCCACGTCATGGGTGACGAGCAGCACGGCGGGCCGGTGCTTGGCGCACAGTTCCTGCAGCAGTCCGTGCATCTTGATCTTCGTCAGTGCGTCGAGGGCGCCGAACGGCTCGTCGGCGAGCAGCAGTTCGGGTTCGCGCACGAGCGACCGCGCCAGCGACACCCGCTGCTGTTCACCACCGGACAGTTCGGTGGGCCAGGCCTTCTCGCGTCCGGCGAGCCCGACCTCCGCCAGGGCGGTGCGGCCGCGTTCGGCGGCGTCGTCGCCGTCGAGACCGAGGATCACGTTGTCGAGCACCCGAGCCCAGGGCAGCAGTCGCGAGTCCTGGAAGACCACCGCCCGTTTCTGGGGCACCTCGAGGGTGCCGGAACCGGGCACGCCGTGGTCGAGTTCGGCCAGGGCACGCAACAGGGTGCTCTTGCCCGAGCCGCTGCGGCCGAGCAGTGCCACGAACTCGCCGGGGGCGATCTCGAGGTCGATGTTGTTCAGCACCGCCCGGCCGTCGAAGCCGCGGCTGAGGCCCCGGGTGCGTACGGTCAGTTGCCGATCGTCCTGCGCCATGCCAGCGCCTTCCTCTCTGCCGCACGGACCAGCAGGTCGCTGCCGAATCCGAGGATCGCGTAGACCACCAGTCCGACGATGATGATCTCGGTCATGCCGTAGTTGCGGGCCTGGTACATCAGGTAGCCGATGCCGCTCGAGGCATTGACCTGTTCGACGACCACCAGGGCCAGCCATGCGATGGTCACCGCCAGGCGCAGGCCGGTGAAGAAACCGGGCAGCGCCCCCGGTAGGGCGATGCGCCGGACGAACTGGGCGCGGGACAGATCCAGCGTCTCGGCCAGTTCGACGTAGCGGGCGTCGATGCCGCGCAGCGCCGAATAGGTGTTGATGTAGACGGGGACGAACACCGACAGGGCGATGAGCAGGATCTTCATCTCCTCGCCGATGCCGAACCACAGGATCGCCAGCGGCATCAACGCCAGGGTTGGGATGGAGCGCTTGATCTGCACCGGACCGTCGATCAGCGCCTCACCGATGCGCGACAGGCCGGCGGCCAGGGCGAGCACCAGTCCGAGGGCGACGCCGATGACCCCGCCGATCAGGGCGCGCTGGACGGAGGTCCACAGGTTCGACTGCAGTCGCCCGTCGCCGATCAGTTCCCATGCGGTGGTGACGACCGTCCACGGCGCCGAGAGGGTCTTCGGATCGAGTACCCCGGTGGCCGAGGTGACGATCCATGCCACCAGCAGCAGCGCCGGGCCGATCGCCAGGCCGAACTTGATCGGCTTGCCGGGAGCGAGGCGGCTGCGGGTCGTGCGCGGCGACAGGTCGGCCGTCGCGCCGGGATCGGGCTTCTGGTCGGTGTCGGCGTCACCGGCCAGGCCACTGCCGAAACGCCGGGGTTCGACGGAGACGCTCATGGCTCCAGTCCTTTCGTCGGTTCGATCAGACGCCGGACAGTGCGAAGTCGCCGGTGGCGCCGGCCGGAGCGAGTTCGTGTGCGTACTGGCTCTCCGGACGCGGCAGGCCGTAGTGGTCGCGCAGCGTGGTGCCGGTGTACTCGGTCCGGAACAGGCCGCGCTCCTGCAGGATCGGCACCACCTGGGAAGCGAACGCCTCGAGGCCCTGCGGGTACTGCGGCGGCATGATGTTGAAGCCGTCCGCGGCACCGTTGGTGAACCACTCCTCGATGATGTCGGCGATCTGCACCGGCGTGCCCGCGACGACGTTGTGGCCGCGTGCGCCGGCGAGCTTGTGCAGCAGCTGACGCAGGGTCGGCTGTTCGCGCTCGACGATCTTCGCGAAGACCAGGCGGCGGCTGTTGTTGTTGTCGGTGATGTCGCCTGCGCCGGCGAACAACTCGACCGGCACCTTCTCGTCCAGCTCGAGTCGGGACACGTCGATGCGGCCCATCTTCTGGAGCTGCCCGAGGCCGTATTCGACGATGGTCAGCTCGTTGAACTCGCGCTGCAGTTCCTTCGCCTCGGCCTCGGTCGCACCGATGAACGGGCTCAGGCCGGGAAGGATCTTCACGTGATCGGGGTTGCGCCCGAATGCCGCTGCGCGGGTCTTGATGTCGGTGTAGAAGGCCTGGGCGTCCTCGATGCGCTGGTGCGCGGTGAAGATCGCCTCGGCGTAGGTCGACGCGAAATCGCGCCCGTCGTTGGAGGAGCCGGCCTGCACGAGCACCGGTCGTCCCTGCGGGGAGCGGGCCGAACCGAACGGGCCGCGCACCTTGACGTAGTCACCCTCGACGTCGATGCGGTGGATCTTGTCCGGGTCGGCGTAGACGCCGGCGGCCTTGTCGAGGACGAGTGCGTCGTCCTCCCACGAATCCCACAGCTTGATCGCGGCGTCGACGAATTCGCGTGCCCGGGCGTACCGCTCGTGCACGTCGGGGTGTTCGGTGTACCCGAAGTTCGCCGCTGCGGCGTCGGTCGCGGTGGTGACGATGTTCCAGGCGGCGCGGCCACCGGAGATGTGGTCGAGCGAGGAGAACAACCGGGCGAGGTTGTAGGGCTCGTAATAGGTGGTCGACGCGGTGGCGATCAGCCCGAGATGCGTGGTGACCGTGGCCATCGCGACCAGCGTGGTGATCGGTTCGAGGCCGTAGTCCGGACGGTACTTCACCTCGGTGCGCAGGGCCGGACCGTCCGCGAAGAAGACCGCGTCGAGCTTCGCGCTCTCCGCGAGGCGGGCGAGCTCCTGGAAGTAGGTGACGTCGTAGAGACGCTCGGGCACGCTGCCGGAGTGGCGCCACGAGGCCTCGTGGTGGCCGGTCGGGTAGATGAAGGCGTTGAGGTTGAGCTGGCGGTTCGTCATGTCGGATTTCCCCTCGGAAGGTCAGCTGCGGGTGTGGGAGGCGCCGGTCTCGGCGACCGCTTCGGTGACGACCTCGTCGAAGCGCAGGTCGAAGGCGTCGGCGGCGTCGACGGGCTTGGGCAGTTCACCGGCGGCATCGATCACGTCGATGGTGTGCTGCTGGGTCGCGATGAGCTCCTCGTCGAGGTGCGGGAAGGTGGTGATCCCGGAGGTGTCGAGGATGCGCTCGCCGTCCTCGGCCGTCAGGCCCTGGCTCTTCACGAAGTAGGTGTCGATGTACGCGTCGCGGTTGTTGTTGGCCCAGTCGACGGACGTGATGTACGCGGTGACGTAGGCGCGGACCGCTGCGGCGGTCGCCGGGTCGGACAGGGCCTTCTTGCTCGAGTAGAGGTACGAGATGCCTTCGCTGAGGTCCTCGATCTCGGGGCGCGGCAGCGACGTCGCGCCCGGGGTCTGCATGTAGCGGGAGAAGACCGGTTCGCTCATCGGGGCAGCGTCGATCTGGTTGGAGCGCAGTGCGTCCGGGAAGTCCGGCAGCGACATCGACACGAGCTCGACGTCGTCGACCGACAGGCCGGCCTTGTCGAGGCCACGGAGCACGAAGGCCTGCTGCGAGGTGCCCTCGGCGTAGCCGATGCGCTTGCCCTTCAGGTCCGCGAGCGTCTCGATGTCCGAAGCGTTCGAAGCGATGCCCATGTTGAGGCCGTTGTTCGTCTGCATGGCCGCGACGACCTGCACGTCGTCACCGGCGACCAGCGACTGGACGGTCATGATCTCGCCGGCCCATGCGACGTCGACCGCGTCGGCGCGGAACGCCTCGAGGATCGCGGGCGCGCCCTGGAAGGTCGCGAACTCGTGCTCGAACGGCAGCGCGTCGAGCTGTCCGGAGCCGGTGAGGAGGGACAGCTGCCGCTCACCCTGGTCGGCGATGACGAGCTTGGTGCCCGCCGGGATCTCCGTGGGCAGCGCGCTGTCGGAAGCGAGGCCGTCGCCCGAGGAACCGGAGCTACATGCCGCGACCGCGGTCAGAAGGAGCGCGATGATGGCCGTCGATCCGGCACGACGTAGACGGGGCATGGACTTCCTCACGGTTCTGGCGATGGGGAGCGCTCTTCGACGGCGTCGAAGTCGTCACCGATCCTGTGCGATCCGTCGGCGGGGAACCAGGGTTTGCGTCAGCGTGAGCGAAAGGTCCTCGATCCGGCCAATCGGCGCTGTTCGCGGGCCGATATCGCCGGTATCCGCACATCGCGGCGGTTACCGTGCGAGGGAGACCGGAGGCCGGGGAGGTGGTGCGCGTGGGTGCGGACGGTCGGCACATGTCGCAGCCGGATCTGATGTCCTGGCGGATGGAGAAGGACCCCGTCCTGCGGTCCACGATCGTCGCGGTGGCTCTGCTCGACCGGTCACCCGACCAGGAGCGCTTCGTCCGGATGATGGAGCGCGGAACACGTGCGGTGCCGAGCTTCCGCCGCAAGCTCGTCGAATCCCCGTTCGGGCGGACCCCACCGCGATGGGTGGACGACCCCGACTTCGAGCTGTCCTGGCATCTGCGGCGCATCGCGCTCCCGCATCCCGGGGGATTGGACGCCGTGCTCCCGCTCGTGCGCGCCGCGGCGATGTCGGCCTTCGACAAGGACCGTCCCCTCTGGGAGGCGACGATCGTCGACGGCCTCGACGACGGTCGCGCCGCGATCGTTCTCAAGGTGCACCACTCGCTCACCGACGGCATCGGTGGCATCCAGATCGCGAACGAGATGGTCGACTTCGAGCGCGACGGTACCGACCGCGGGCCACTGCCCGAGGATCCGCCGACCTCGGCTCCGGCATCGAATCTCGCCGATTCCGTGGGTTGGTACCTCTCGACGGCCGGCGAGATGGTGGGGAGGGGTGTGCCGTGGCTCGTGCGTTCCGGTCTGAGGTCGGTGACGAATCCGGTCGCAGCGCTGCGCAGCGTGGTGGACACGGCCCGCTCGACGGCCCGGTTCGTGCAACCGGTGTTCGCGACGCTATCCCCGGTGATGGTCGGCCGCAGCACCGTTCGGGAGGTCGCGGCCCTCGATCTGCCGCTCGACGCTCTGCGGCAGGCCGGACGGGCAGCGGACTCCTCGCTCAACGACGCCTTCCTGGCCGGAATCCTGTTGGGGCTGAGGCACTACCATTCCCGGCACGGCGCGCAGGTCGCCGAACTGAGGACGACGCTGCCGATCAGTCTCCGGCGCGAGAGTGACGCGATCGGAGGAAACCGGATCACCCTGGCGCGGTTCGCTCTTCCCCTCGATGTCGCCGATCCGGTCGCGTCGATGCACCGGGTGGGCCGGATCGTCCGGTCGTGGCGGGACGAACCGGCCGTGCCGCTCTCGTCCGCAATCGCGGGTGTGCTGAACGTGCTCCCGGCCGGTGTGCTGGGTGGGATCCTCGAGCACATCGACTTTCTCGCGTCGAACGTCCCGGGTTCCCCGATCCCGCTGTACATGGCCGGGGCGGAGGTGCTGAGGTACTACCCGTTCGCTCCCACCGTCGGCTCGGCCGTCAACATCACGCTGATGTCGCACACGAGCCACTGCTGCATCGGAATCAACGCCGACTCCGCCGCCGTCCCCGACCTGCCCGTCCTCGTCGAGTCGCTGGTGGAGGGCTTCGGTGACGTGCTCGCGGTGGGAGGCGAGGGCACGCGCATCGAGGTCACGCTCTCTGCTACGACGACCGCGCAAACCTGATCGTCAACCCAAGGTTGACGGAAGCCACGCGTCAACTTAGAGTTGACGCATGGAACCCATTCGTCCTTCCCATCCCATCCGGCTCGACGACCTCATCGATGCGATCAAGAAGGTCCACGACGATCCACTCCAACAGCTCTCCGATGCCGCCATCGCGGCCGAGCACCTCGGTGAGGTCGCCGATCACCTGATCGGGCACTTCGTCGACCAGGCCCGACGGTCCGGCAGGTCGTGGTCCGAGATCGGCCAGAGCATGGGCGTGTCCAAGCAGGCCGCGCAGAAACGGTTCGTGTCGAAGAGCGACAACGACCTCGACCCCGAGCAGGGGTTCTCGCGATTCACACCGCGCGCGCAGAACACCGTGATGGCGTCGATGAACGAAGCGCGTGCCACGGGTAGCCCCGAGATCACGCCCGTCCATCTGATCCTCGGTCTGCTCGTCGACACCGAGTCGCTCGCCGCGCGCGCACTCGCGGCCCAGGATGTCGACTTCGCGGCGCTGCGTTCCGCCGCGGTGGCGACGCTCCCCGAACCGTCGAGCGACGTCCCCGAACTCATCCCGTACGACGCGGGCGCCCGCAAGGCCCTCGAACTGACCTTCCGCGAAGCCCTGCGCCTCGGGCACAACTACATCGGCACCGAACACATCCTCCTCGCGCTCCTCGAACTCGAGAACGGCGACGGTGTGCTCTCGACGGCCGGCGTGAGCAGGAGCGCCGTGGAGAAGAAGGTCGCGGAGGATCTCGCCGCGATCGTCGAGGCACAGAAGGCCGAGGACGGCGAGGCCGGGACGTAGCACCGGGCAGGACCTGCGCGCCCCCGGCGCGGGCACGTTCCCTGCGACCAGGTTCGCCGACGGCCCCCTCGGGGTATGTCGAAGTCATGAACACACGCCACGCATGTCTCGTCGCGGGCTTCTCCGTCGCCACGCTCGTGGCCGCCGGGTGCAGCAGCGACGACTCGTCCACCGACACCGAGACCACCGTCGAGACCCCACCCACTTCGCTCACGACCACCACCACCGACTCCATGCCCACGCCGCTGCCCGGGATGAGCGGCGACGCCTTCGGTCTCCCGAACGAGGGAGGCGACGACGACAACGCCTTCACCTACGACGAAGCGGCCGTGCCGGTCGGCGCGACCTTCGACGTCGAATCCGAGGAGGAGGACGGCCGGACCACCGTCACTCTCAGGGTGATGGGTCTGCAACCCGATCGGGACTTCGGGGCGCACGTCCACACGCAGCCGTGCGGGCCGAACCCGTCCGATTCGGGACCGCACTACCAGAACCAGGTCGACCCGGCGGCGAGCCCCGACTCGCCGTCCACCGATCCCGCCTACGCCAATCCGCAGAACGAGATCTGGCTCGACATCACCACCGACGCGCAGGGCAATGCCGAGGCGTCCACGACCGTCGACTGGGAGTTCCGCGACGGCGAGGCCAACTCGGTGGTGCTCCACGCTCAGCACACCATGACCGCACCGGGTGAGGCCGGGCAGGCCGGCGACCGGCTCGCCTGCATCGACGAGGACTTCTGACCCGAACGACGCAGTGACGACCCGACGGTCCGGTGGGTGACGACAACCCGCCGGACCGTTCTCGTGCCGCGAATCGGGTTCGAGCGAACGTCTTCCGTGCCATGCTGACGCCGGAACCGGTGAAGGAGGAGCGTGGATGGAACCCGTCGTCGACACCACCGGCGGCCGAGTACGCGGTACGACCGTCGGCGGCACCGCCGTCTTCAAGGGCGTCCCGTACGCCGCCGCACCTTTCGGTGAGATGAGATTCGCGGCGCCCGCACCTGTTCCCCGATGGGACGGCGTGCGTCCCGCGACCGAGTTCGGTCCCACCGCCCCGAAGGCGCCGTACGCCCCGCCGATCGACCGGCTCCTGCACGAACCGTCGATCCCGGGCGAGGACGTCCTCGGCCTCAACGTGTGGAGTCCCGATCTCTCGGGCTCGCTGCCCGTGATCGTGTGGATCCACGGTGGCGCGTTCGTGCACGGCAGCAGCGCGGTGGCGCTGTACGACGGTGCGAACTTCGCGCGCGACGGTGTCGTCTTCGTCAGCATCAACTACCGGCTCGGCGCAGAGGGATTCGCGCTCCTCGACGACGCGCCGGCGAACCGCGGTCTCCTCGATCAGGTCGCCGCGCTCGAATGGGTCCGCGACAACATCGCGGCCTTCGGCGGCGATCCGGACCGCGTGACGATCGCCGGTGAATCCGCAGGGGCGATGAGTGTGGTCTCGCTGCTGGCGATGCCCGCCGCGCGCGGGCTGTTCCGTCGCGCGATCGCCCAGAGCGGCGCCGGACATTCGGTGATGTCGGCCGGCACCGCGCGGACGGTCGCCGGTGCGCTGGGCGACATGCTCGGCGTCGCCCCGACCCGCGCGGCGTTCGCCGGGATCGATCCGAAGGTGCTCGTCGACGCGCAGGAACGTCTCACGGCCCGGAGCCGCGGTGAGCGCGACCCGGCGACCTGGGGTGAGATCGCCACCGATTCGATGGCCTTCGAACCGTGCGTGGACGGGACCGTGCTCCCGGGCCGGCCGATCGATCTCGTGGGGAAGGGCGCGGGATCCGACGTCGATGTGCTCATCGGCCACAACGACGACGAGATGACGTTGTTCTTCGTGCCCTTCGGGGTCGACGGACTGCTCGACGAGGCCGCTGCGCGCGGACTCGTCGCCGCCTACGGACTCACCGATCCGGAGGCGTTCGACGCCTACCGTCGCGCTCGGCCCGATGCTCGTCCCGGCGATACGGCCATGCACATCGTGCGCGACTGGATGTACCGCATCCCGGTGCTCCGCGTCGCCGAGGCGCGTACCGTGCACGACGCCGAAACCCATGTCTACCGGTTCGATTGGAAGTCGCCGCTGTTCGACGGTCGGCTCGGCGCGACCCACGCGCTCGACATCGGTTTCGTGTTCGACAATCTCCATCTCCCTCAGGCCGCGGCGCTCGCGGGATCCGCACCTCCGCAGGAGCTGGCGACGCGGATGCACCGGGCGTGGGTGGACTTCGCGACCACGGGTTCACCGGGATGGCCGCCCTACGGGGACGAACGCACCGAGATGCTCTTCGGTGACACGTGTGCGACCGTCGACGACCACGAGGCCGATCTGCGGACGCTGTGGGACGGAATTCGCTGACCGAGTTTGATCTACGTCGTCCCGGGTAGTCGGGGGAAAGACGTGTCCAGCCCCGGATATCCACTCGACAGACGACAGCCACGAATCGGAGTTCCCATGCCCGCCGACACCCCGAAGATCCCCGGTGTTCCCTCGTCCACCGTGCCGCCCGTGGAGGAACCCACGACGCCCACGACTCCGCCCGAGCCCAAGCCGGATCAGGCCGAGCCCGAGGTCAGGACGGCCACCGGTACTCCCGCGGATCTGCCGCGCGGTCGTGCCCAGCAGGGGGAGTACCTGACTACGGCTCAGGGTGCGCGGCTGACGGACACCGACCACTCCCTCAAGGCCGGTCGACGCGGACCGATCCTGTTGCAGGATCACCACTTCCGTGAGAAGATCACCCACTTCGACCACGAACGCATCCCGGAACGCGTGGTGCACGCCCGCGGCGCCGGCGCCCACGGTGTCTTCCGCGCGACGGGCGCCGCGAGCTCGATCACACGTGCCCAGTTCCTCCAAAAGGACGTGGAGACACCGGTGTTCGTGCGGTTCTCGACGGTGCTCGGCTCCCGAGGCTCGGCCGACACGGTGCGCGACACCCGCGGTTTCGCGACGAAGTTCTACACCGAGGAAGGCACTTTCGACCTCGTCGGCAACAACATCCCGGTGTTCTTCATCCAGGACGCCATCAAGTTCCCCGACATCATCCACGCGGGCAAGCCGCACCCGGATCGTGAGATCCCGCAGGCGCAGAGCGCCCACGACACCTTCTGGGACTTCGTCTCGCTCCACACCGAGGCCACGGCCCACACGATGTGGAACATGTCCGATCGCGGCATCCCGCGCTCCTACCGCATGATGGAGGGCTTCGGCGTCCACACCTTCCGCGTGGTCAATGCCGAGGGCGACACCGCGCTGGTGAAGTTCCACTGGAAGCCGCGCCTCGGCGTGCATTCGCTGGTGTGGGAGGAAGCCCAGCTCATCAACGGCTTCGACCCCGACTTCCACCGCCGCGACCTCGCCGACGCGATCGAGGCCGGTGCCTACCCCGAGTGGGATCTGGGTGTGCAGGTCTTCCCGGACACCCCGGAGCAGACCTTCGAGGGCATCGACCTGCTCGATCCCACCAAGATCGTCCCCGAGGAACTGGCTCCCGTGCAGATCATCGGCACGATGGTCCTCAACGCCAACCCCACCAACTTCTTCGCCGAGACCGAGCAGGTCGCCTTCCACCCGGGCCATCTCGTTCCGGGCATCGACGTCACCGACGATCCGCTGCTGCAGGGCCGTCTGTTCTCCTACCTCGACACCCAGCTGACGCGACTCGGCGGACCGAACTTCGGGCAGATCCCGATCAACCGTCCGCACGCACCCGTCAACGACATGTTCCGTGACGGCTTCCACCAGCACGCCGTCCACACGGGTGTCGCTCCGTACAAGCCGAACTCGCTCGACGCGGGATGCCCGTTCATGGCCGGCGTCACCGAGGGTGCCTTCGTCGACCTGCCGGTGGAGGTGCCGGCGGCGAAGAAGGAGCGTGAGGTCTCCCGGTCGTTCGACGACCACTACACGCAGGTCCGCCAGTTCTACCTCAGCCTGTCGGAGATCGAGCAGGACCACGTGGCCTACGCCTACACCTTCGAGCTGGGCAAGTGCTACGAGCAGTCCATCAAGGAACGGCAGCTGCAGATCCTGGCGAACATCGACACCGGGCTGTGCGAGAAGGTGGCCGCCGGTCTCGGTCTGCCCGCTCCGAAGCCGACCGTCGAGGTCTCCGATCTCCCGCAGAGCCCCGCGCTGGCGCAGGTCGGCAAGACGTGGCCCGTGCAGGGCCGATTGATCGGCATCGTCGCCGACGACACCACCGACGTCGACCAGGTGCTCGCGGCCGTGCAGGCCGTGGACGCGGCCGACTGCGTCCCGCTGGTCGTCGCCCCGCACGGTGGGATGCTCGGGGGAGTCGTGCCGATCTCGCGCACCTTCCTCACGGCCCGCTCGATCGAGTTCGACGCGGTCATTCTGGCCGCTGCACCCGCAGATAAGAGGGTGCAGATCCTCGTGGACGAGACGTTCCGCCACCAGAAAACGCTGGCGGCGTGGGGTCCGGGAGCTGCGGCACTCGAGGGTCTGGCGGCACCGGGTGTCGTCGTCGCGGACGATCCCCAGACGGCGGTTACGCAGGTGCTCGATCTGCTCGGTACCCACCGGGTGTGGGAACGAGACACTTTGTGACAGACCTCACCTGAGACGGGCTTACGGTTTCGGGTGCCCCAAGTTATTCTTTCGTTACCTCTGGCCGCAGCTGATTCTTATCGCTGCGGCCAGTTGTTATTTACGGGCCGTTCACCTCGAGGTCAGCGCTGCCCGATCCCAGAGACGATGCGCCGGATACGCGGGTCGTCGGCCAACTCGACGCGCGCGTAGCGGGCCTGCTCGTCGGCGTCCGCGGATGCGAGGTCGTGGGCGGCGGTAATGCGAGTCGCGAGCACGTCCGGCGACCAGTTGTACGCCTCGGGCGGGATCTCGAGGGCGACGATGCGGCCGGTCGGGGTGACGCTGATACGGATGTCGTGGACCGATCCGTTGCCTACTATCCGTTCGATCGTGTCCTGCACACGCCTGACGGTGACAGAGAGTTCTTCTGGATACGTCAACACGGTTCCTTTCTCACCAGCCCGGGTAGGCGGGGAGAGTTTCGGGTGGGGTGGGGGAGATGATGAGCTCGGACCCTCTGTCCGGCACATCGGGTTCGATACTGCGACCCCACTCCTCGCAGCGATGCATCGTCTCGCCGAGGTCGGAGCCGAAGGTGACTGTCAGTCCCGTTCCGGTGAACAGATCTTCCGTTGGGGCAGACCATCGATGCTCAGAGGTGGGGAGCGCCGACAAGTATTGTGTTTCCGGCGCGGGGCGCGGTGGTTCGTGCCGTTGCATCCATTTTTCGTGGCGGTGCGCTTCGGTTGTCGGGCCGAATTCCACAAACTCTTCACGGCCGGAGAAAACCTTGATCCGATAGTCCTCATCGCGTACTCGTGTGGCCAAATTCGATTCTTGACTGCAGATGGTCGCTTTGAATCCCTCGTGTATGTCGTTGATTTCGAGGATATGTGCGCGGATGGTGCCAGCGAGAGATGTCTGCAGTGTTGTACTGATCCCGATTGCGTAGTGTGGATCGAGCGCCTCGGCGAAGCCCGGGTATGTGACATCGATTCCTGCGTAGTAGGCGATAATCTTCGATTCCTGTGCTGCACGAATCAACCTGCCACGTTCATCGAACAGGTCGACGTCGGGTTCTGCGGACCACACGAACGTGGTATTTCGGACCTGTCCGGGTGGTTCGTACTCGGCGGTGATGATGGTCTGGGGCGCAACCGGTGCCGGCGCTCGATCGGGTGTGCAGCTTGCAAGGAGGGATGATCCGACAAGGAATGCTATTGCAGCGCAGATAATTCGGTTCATGTGCTCACCAGCCCGGGTAGGCGGGCAGGGTTTCGGGTGGGGTGGGGGAGATGATGGTTTCGGAACTTCTGTAGGGCGGCAAGCTGGGTTCGATGCTGCGACCCCATGCTTCGCATCGATACATCGTTTCGCCCAAGTCGCCCCCGAAGTCGATTCTGAGTCCGGTATCGGTGAACAGATCTTCCGTAGGAGCGGACCATTGGTGCTCGGTGGTGGGGAGAGAAGTCAGGTACTGATCGCTTGGTGTCGGTGGTTCCGGGTCGTGCCTGTGGAGTTGCCCTTCGAGCCGATGTTCCTCGGTGTCACGGGTGAACTCGACAAATTCCTCCTGCCCGGAAAATTGGTTGATGCGATAGTCGCCGTCTCGGACCCTGATGCCCACCTTCGACCATTGGGTGCACACGGTTGCTTTGAACCCAGCCGCCGTATCGAGCACCTGGAGGATGTGCGCCCGAAATGTTCCGACGAGGGACGTTTCCAGCGCAGTTGGGACTTTGCGTGCGTAGGAAGGGACGAGTGCTCCGGCGAACCCGGGATAGGTGGTATCGAGTCCGCCGTAGTGGGCGATGATCATGGATTCGTACGCGGCTCGGGTGAGGATGCCGCGTTGATCCGCAAGGTCGATTCCCGGTTCTGCGGACCACACGAAGGTGGAGTTTCGGACCTGTCCGGGTGGCTGATAGATCGTCGGCGTGGCGGGAGGCCGGCTGGTCTCGACCGGTGTGATCTCGTTGGTTGTACATGCCGTTGCAGCGATTGCAAGAGCACTCATTACCGCTACGAATAGCCTCGGCGGATAATTCATTGCGGACCTTTCGATAACGTGTATTCGTGAAGATGACGACGAAGATACAGCCACGAAATCACGCACCGTAGTTCCAGCGTTCGCCTCCGTGCGGAACGACATCGTTCACGACAATGTCGCGGAAACTGTCCTCACCGTCTCTTTGATCTGCGTAGACAATGTTCCGGAGGTCGCCCTGACCCAAGAAGGAACTACGGAGATAGCCGTCGATAGCATGCCGTTCTATCCCTGACTCGACCAGCGTGTTATCCCCGATATTCGCCAAGGCAGCGTCCCCGATGTTGTTGCGATCTTTGAGGACGCCGTTCTCGTGCCATGCCAATGGGAGGTTCGCCGGATCGACTGTGCCAGAATCGACCAACGCGCCGATCATGTTGTATCTCCGAGTATTCTCAGCACCCGTCTCCGTCAGATACATTTCGGAATCGAACCCCTCGACCCCCGACGGATGCCCCACGTATCGCCCTTCAGCATCGACGATTTCGGATTGCAACAGAACCCCTGTCGAGTACACGAGCGGACCCGTGACCACGCCACCCGGCAACGCCGTCACCGCACCGGTGACGAGGGTTTGGGCCACGGCATACGCGTCTGCTCTGGACTGGTTCCGGTTGTCGATCGCCGCCTGCTCGACCAGCTTCTCGTTCTCGTAGGTGCTGCTCAAACCGACCTCGACGAGGCTTTGCAACCGGCCCGAATACGTTCCGTAGCTGTACTTGTTCACACCGTCGAGTTGTTCGAGAGCGAACCGGCGGTCGAAATCGGTGGCCTGCGCGATTGCTGCACCGTTGAGAAGGGCACCTGCCGCAGGGTCGGTGTTCATGAGGGTGAATACGCGCGTCGCCGGGACGGGGCCGAGTTCACCGAAGCCGCTGGTGGCGGTGGCGTCGTCGACGGAACCGACCATGTCGCCGACGAACGGTGACAGGGCGGTCGCGAAGGAACGGACAGCAACAGGATTGACTTCACCTATGGTCAGGTCGGTTTCCTCCCGGAAGGCACCCGGCATATGGAGGAAACGGTTGAAGTTGTTGTCGGAGTTCCACTCCGATTCCGGCGCAGACAACACCTCGGCCAAACCGAATGCTGCCTCGCCCGCACGTTCGGCTCGGATTACTGCGACGGGGTCACCCGGGTCGGCGGGCAACGCGTCGGCAGCGATCCAATCCGTAAGGCCGGCCAGAGTTGCTCCGTCGTCGGCCCATTCGCGGGTGAGCAGCGGAACGAGCACCTCGTCCCTACTGAAGTCCGCAGGGCTGCCGTCGACGTCGGTGCCGGTGAGCAGGTGATACGACGTGTCGGTGTTCCGGGTGGCGATGTCGAGGAATGTGCTTGCCGTGTGGTCGTAATAGGAAGGGTCGGGGGTGGGAATGATGTGGGGATCGGCGTAGGTGGGGATGCCCGCCATATATCCGGCGACCCGGCTCATCTCGATGCCCATCTCGGTTCCGGGTCGATACTGAGGGTTGGCCTCGCCGAGTATCGCGCCGAGTCGATCCAGCCGGTCCAGTGGTTCACCGGGGTGCTCGGCGTTCGGGTCGGGTTCGTAGCCGTATCGAATGGTGTCTCGGATGTCCTGCGGCACCGACTCCCACGACCCGCCGTATTCGGGATTCGACAGGATGAGCAGACCGTTGCCGAGACCGTCGGCCCAGCGCGCCGCGTCGGGGTTGCCTTCGGCTTCCCATGTCTTGTACGTCTCGTGCAGGTTCGCCAGTTCGTCCTCGTCGAGGCTGTTGTAGAAGGCGTCGAGGTACTCGATGCTCGCACCCGACGGTAGCGACAGGGTGCGTCCGATGCGTTCGAGATCGGTATCGCGTGCAGCCCCGGATGCTAGGAGCGCAGCGTCGGCAGCACCGTCCGGAGCATCGATGGAATGTGTGTTCTGGGAACGGAATTCCCCGCCGAACGTGGAGAGTCGGATGCTGACCTGCTCGAGTCGGGCGGCGGCGTCTCGATCCAGTTTGTCGAATGTGCGCACCGCCGATTTCAGTTGGACCTCGAAGTTCATGGCGGTGTCGTCGAGACCCGCTTGCACGACGAGGTCGGTCTGCGCGTCGCCCGTGTGGGTTCGGGGTGCCTCGACCCGCGCGTCGTCGTGGACGGTGAAGCCGGCTGCAACCGCATTGTCGACGATTCCGACGACGGTGGCGCGGGCGGGAATGAGCGTGTTCGCAGCGTCGCGGAGGGCGTCGACCTGCTCGCTGACAGCGCGGCTGATGCCTTGGCCGGCCACCCGATCACTCCACGCACGTGCCGCGGCGGCTGCCCCGCCTTCACCGTCCCATCCACCGAACGTGGCATCCACATTCCGGTCGACGCGGTGGGTCGACTCCCGGAATGTGTTGTTTGCGGACTCGACCGCGTCGGCAGCCGTGGTGAGCGCAGCCGGATCGAGCGAGCGGATCGCGGAAGGAGACAACATCTACGGGGCCGTTCCTTCGAAGTCGGATCCGACGGCCGCGAGTTGGCGGCCGAATTCCTCCTCGGCCACCTCGTAGTTCCGTGCGGCCGCTTCGGTGGCCTCGGCCATGCGTCGCAGGCAGTTGGCCATAGCGCGGTAGGCGGTGTCGAGTGGTGCTCCCGCGCGTCCGGCGACCCCACCGACCGCTGAGGATGGCATCGCGCCCGCTACCGACCCGAGCGCCGCGGACGGTTCCAAAGCGTAGATGGTCTCGGCTTCTCCCTCCAGGGCATGGGCCAGGCTCTTCAACGAGTCCGGGTCGACCTTCAGCGCTGACATCAGCTCACCAACTCCTGTCCGGCAGACGTTCCATCAGGGTTGGACGCAGCAGCGTGACGATCGGTTCCCTCGACCGGGTGATTTTCGGAACGTTTCAGGCGATGCGGCCGAATGCTGTGATGGAGGAGTCGCGGAGAGATGTCAGCCGGGACGCGGTCGCGATCCTGGCGACCGCCCGTGACGCGGGCACGAGGAGCTGGGTGCGGCGTCGACGGGCACGGTCATAGCGCTGCAGAGCGATCGGTACCGGATGCTCGGACAACAGCGTCGCGAGTGTCGTGGCGTCGACGATTGCTTCGCATGCGCCGCGGCCGAGATTCGGTGCCATCGCATGCGCCGCGTCGCCGATCAGTGCGGTGTTGCCGCGGACGTACGACGGGAGGCGGGGGGATTCGTACAGGTCGTGGTACATGACGTCGTCGGGGTCGAGGCGGCCGAGGATGTCGCGTACGCCGGGGTGCCAGTCGTGGAAGCGGCCGTACAGGTCGTCGAGGGTGCCGCCGGTGCCTTCGGTGGTGCGGACGGCGGCGAACCAGTTGGTGAGGTCGCCGTCGCGGTCGGTGATTCCGAAGAGCGCGCCGGGACCCCAGGTTTCTCCATGGTTCGTGGTGGCGCCGCCGACCCAGCCGCGCCACGCTCCGTACCCGGTGTGCACGGGCCGGTAGGCCGGACCGAACACCTCGTCACGTACCGCACTGCCGATTCCGTCCGCGCCGATCATCACGTCGTATCCGGCGAGGGCCGTGAGCGGTGGCGCGGGGGCGTCGAACTTCACGATGTGGTCGGGGAGGCCGGACAGCAGGATGTCGAGGAGGGCGGGCCGGGAAACCATGACCGGTGCCCGACGAAGGTCCCCGACGTGGGCGAGCACCACACCGTCCCAGCGTCTGAGCGTCGCGGAGCGCTGTGTCACGCCGAGTTGTTCCACCCGTCCGCCGACGCCGGCAACTTCGAGTGCGGCCAGGGCAGGAGGCCACATCCCGAGCGCGGTGCCGGTGCGCGGAGGCTCCGGAGATCGTTCGAACACGTCGATGTGCCATCCGTGGCGGAGGAGGGTGTTTGCGGCGGTGAGCCCTCCGATTCCGCCGCCGAGGATCGCCGCACTGCCTGGCTTCACGGTCATGTCATGACGGTACTACGTATGTAGTGGACAGTCACTACCCCTGTAGTGATCCTCGTAGAATGCCTCTCGTGACCGACAAACGCGCCACCGTCCTCGACGCCGCAATCGAACTCGTGGGGACCGAAGGATTGCGCGCCCTCACCCACCGCCGCGTCGATGTCATCGCGGGTGTGCCCGCCGGCTCCACGTCCAACTACTTCCGTACCCGCCAGGCCCTCGTAGAAGGGGTGCTCGACAGGCTCCTCGAGCAGGACCGGATCCAGCTCGCCGCGATCGGCGCCGCGTTGCCGGGCGACGCGCGTGAGCTCGAAGACCTGATGCACGGATATGTGATGTTCGTGACGGGGGACGACCTCGTGCGAACCCGCGCACGCTTTGCGATGTTCGTCGAGGCGATGGCGACGCCGGAACTGCGTGCCGGGGTCGAGACCCGCCGCAGCGAACTGCGCGGATGGATCGGAACCGTGCTCGCGGGCCTCGGCGTCGACGATTCCGCCACCGCCGCGCGGGTTCTCATCGACTACCTGGACGGACTGATCCTGCATCGCTGCACCTCGCACGACGACGGACCGGACCCGCGCGACGGCGTGTCCCGAATGGTGCACATGTTGCTACCCACAGCCGGGTGACGCCCGCGATTCCGGTGCGTTACGGCTGCGTTTCCGCAGGTGGGCGGGAGAATAGGGCAGGCTTGCTTGCATTACCCCCTGCCACCTGGCATATCGTTCATTTCGAAGACGGTGGGACCACGACGTCCCACCGGTCGCCGGGTCCACGCTCGTGCTGCCGAAAAAGGCACCCGCACCGTCGCGGATGAGCGGATACTGGCGATGTCGAAGGTATCGGGCACCCGGCCGATACCCGTCTACGGCAGTAGATGGCCATCAGCGCTGCTGGTCGTCGGTGCTATCGCATCAACGAAGGCTAGGTATGACTCATCTCCCCGGGCCTCGAGGGCTCTACCACCCGGCGAACGAGCACGACTCCTGTGGCGTCGCGTTCGTCGTCGACATGCACGGTCGTCGCAGTCGCGACATCGTGGAAAAGGCGATCACCGCCCTGGTGAATCTCGAACACCGCGGTGCAGCGGGAGCGGAACAGAACACCGGCGACGGCGCCGGCATCCTGATCCAGGTCCCCGACGCCTACTTCCGTGAGGTCGTCGACTTCGATCTTCCCGCCGAAGGCGCATACGCGACCGGTATCGCGTTCCTGCCCAAGGACACCGCCAAGGCCGACGCCGCGGCCGCCGAGGTCGACCGCATCGTCGCCGAAGAGGGCCTCGAGGTCCTCGGCTGGCGCGAGGTGCCGATCGACGAGTCCGAGCTGGGTTCCATGGCCAAGGACGCCATGCCCACCTTCCGGCAGATCTTCGTCGCCTCCGGCGCCCGCGCGCTCACCGGCCTCGAGCTCGAGCGCCGCGCGTACGTCGTGCGCAAGCGCACCGAGCACGAGCTCGGCCACCACGGCGCGGGCGAGGACGGTCCCGGCAGCGAGACCGTCTACTTCCCCAGCCTGTCGGCGTCGACGTTCGTCTACAAGGGCATGCTCACCACGCCCCAGATGAAGGGCTTCTACCGCGACCTGCAGGACGAGCGCGTCGTCTCGGCCCTCGGCCTCGTGCACTCGCGGTTCTCCACCAACACGTTCCCGTCGTGGCCGCTCGCGCATCCCTTCCGCCGCGTGGCGCACAACGGCGAGATCAACACCGTCACGGGCAACGCCAACTGGATGCGCGCCCGTGAGGCACTCATCGACACCGAGGTCTTCGGCGGTCGCGACAAGCTCGAGAAGATCTTCCCGGTCTGCACGCCGGGCGCGTCCGACACCGCGCGTTTCGACGAGGTGCTCGAACTGCTGCACCTCGGTGGCCGCAGCCTGCCGCACGCCGTGCTCATGATGATCCCCGAGGCGTGGGAGCGCCACGACTCGATGGATCCGGCCCGTCGCGCGTTCTACGAGTACCACGCGGCCCTCATGGAGCCGTGGGACGGACCGGCCTCGGTGTGCTTCACCGACGGCACCGTCATCGGCGCCGTGCTCGACCGCAACGGCCTGCGCCCCTCGCGTGCCTGGGTCACCGACGACGGCCTCGTCGTCATGGCCTCCGAGGTGGGTGTGCTCGACATCCCCACCGAGAAGATCGTCAGCAAGCGCCGCCTGCAGCCGGGCCGCATGTTCCTCGTCGACACGGCCAAGGGCCGCATCGTCGAGGACGAGGAGATCAAGCGCGAGCTCGCCGCCGAGCATCCCTACGAGGAATGGGTCGCCAACGGCGTCACCCGTCTCGAGGACCTGCCGGAGAGCAAGTACACCTACATGTCGCACGAGCGTGTCGTGCTGCGGCAGCAGGTCTTCGGCTACACCCGCGAAGAGGTCGACCTCCTCGTCAAGCCGATGGCGGCCTCCGGTGCCGAGGCACTCGGCTCGATGGGCACCGACACGCCGATCGCCGTGCTGTCGTCGCGTCCGCGTCAGCTCTTCGACTTCTTCTCGCAGCTGTTCGCCCAGGTCACCAACCCGCCGCTCGACGCGATCCGCGAGGAGATCGTCACCAGCATGGGCGGCATGCTCGGCCCCGAGGGCGACCTGCTGAACCCGACCGAGGCGTCGTGCCGGCAGATCCTCATCGGTGCGCCGGTCATCGACAACGACGACCTGCAGAAGCTCATCCACGTCAACGACGAGAAGCAGTTCCCCGGCTTCAACAGCGTCATCATCCGCGGCCTGTACCCGGTCGCGGAGGGCGGTGAGGGTCTGCGTCGCGCGCTCGCCTCGATCCGCGAGCAGGTCTCGCAGGCCATCGAGAAGGGCGCACGCCTGATCGTGCTGTCCGACCGCGAGTCCGACGAGAAGCTGGCGCCGATCCCGTCGCTGCTGCTCACCTCCGCCGTGCACCACCACCTCGTCCGCGAGAAGACCCGCACCAAGGTCGGTCTGCTCGTCGAGGCCGGCGACGCCCGCGAGGTCCACCACATCGCCGCCCTGTGCGGTTTCGGTGCGGCCGTGGTCAACCCGTACATGGCGTTCGAGAGCATCGACGAGCTGCTGCAGAACGGCGACCTGCCCGAGGGCATGACCCTCGACAAGGCCATCGCCAACTACATCAAGGCGGCCTCGAAGGGCGTGCTCAAGGTGATGTCCAAGATGGGCATCTCCACGCTCGCCTCCTACACCGGTGCGCAGCTGTTCCAGGTCATCGGCCTGTCGCAGGAACTCGTCGACGAGTACTTCACCGGTCTGCAGTCGCAGCTCGGCGGCGTCGGTCTCGACGAGATCGCCGCGGACGTCGCGGCCCGTCACCGCACGGCCTTCCTCGACCGCCAGTCCGAGCGCGCGCACCGCGAACTCGAGGTGGGCGGCGAGTACCAGTGGCGTCGCGAGGGCGAGTACCACCTGTTCAACCCGGACACGGTGTTCAAGCTCCAGCACGCGACCCGCACCGGCCAGTACTCGATCTTCAAGGAGTACACGAAGCTCGTCGACGACCAGTCGGAGCGACTCGCGTCGCTGCGCGGTCTGTTCGAGTTCAAGAAGGGCGTGCGTCAACCGGTGCCGATCGACGAGGTCGAGCCGGCGAGCGAGATCGTCAAGCGCTTCTCGACCGGCGCGATGAGCTACGGCTCCATCTCGGCCGAGGCGCACGAGACCCTCGCGATCGCGATGAACCGTCTCGGTGGCCGCTCGAACTCCGGTGAGGGCGGCGAGCACCCGAGCCGTTTCACCCCGGACGAGAACGGCGACTGGCGGCGCTCGGCGATCAAGCAGGTCGCCTCGGGTCGCTTCGGTGTGACCGCGCACTACCTGAGCAACTGCACCGACATCCAGATCAAGATGGCGCAGGGCGCGAAGCCCGGTGAGGGCGGCCAGCTGCCGCCGCACAAGGTGTACCCGTGGGTCGCCGAGGTCCGTGGTTCGACGCCGGGCGTCGGCCTGATCTCGCCGCCGCCGCACCACGACATCTACTCGATCGAGGATCTCGCGCAGCTGATCCACGACCTGAAGAACGCCAACCCGAAGGCCCGCATCCACGTGAAGCTGGTCTCCGAGCTCGGTGTCGGCACGGTCGCCGCGGGTGTGTCGAAGGCACACGCCGACGTCGTGCTCATCTCGGGTCACGACGGTGGTACCGGTGCGTCGCCGCTGACCTCCCTCAAGCACGCGGGTGCTCCCTGGGAGATCGGTCTCGCCGAGACCCAGCAGACGCTGATGCTCAACGGTCTGCGCGACCGCATCGTCGTGCAGGTCGACGGTCAGATGAAGACCGGCCGCGACGTCGTCGTCGCCGCTCTCCTCGGTGCCGAGGAGTACGGTTTCGCGACCGCGCCGCTCGTGGTCTCGGGCTGCATCATGATGCGCGTGTGCCACCTCGACACCTGCCCCGTGGGTGTCGCGACGCAGAACCCGGTGCTGCGCAAGCGGTTCACCGGCAAGCCGGAGTTCGTCGAGAACTTCATGCTGTACATCGCCGAAGAGGTGCGCGAGTACCTCGCCGAGCTCGGTTTCCGCAGCCTCGACGAGGCCATCGGCCAGGTGGACGTCCTCGACACCCGCAAGGCCGTCGAGCACTACCGCGCGTCGAAGCTCGACCTGTCGCCGCTGCTCGAGAAGGTCACCTCCCCGATCTACGGGGAGCAGGACATGCACTGCACCAAGGAGCAGTACCACGCTCTCGACAAGGCACTCGACAACGAGCTGATCGCGAAGGCGCAGCCCGCTCTCGAGTCGGGCACGCCGGTCTCGTTCGACACCCCGATCACCAACGTCAACCGCACCGTCGGCACGATGCTCGGCCACGAGCTCACCAAGAAGTACGGTGCGGAAGGGTTGCCGGACAACACGATCGACATCACCTTCACGGGTTCGGCCGGCAACAGCTTCGGTGCGTTCGTCCCGCGCGGCATCACGATGCGGCTCCATGGCGACGCGAACGACTTCGTCGGCAAGGGCCTGTCGGGTGGTCGCATCATCGTGCGCCCGCCGCACAATGCGGCCGAGGGCTTCGTACCCGAGGACAACATCATCGCCGGCAACGTCATCCTGTTCGGTGCCACCGGCGGCGAGGCCCTCATCCGCGGCATCGCGGGTGAACGCTTCGCGGTCCGCAACTCCGGAGCCACGGCCGTCGTCGAAGGCGTCGGCGACCACGGCTGCGAGTACATGACGGGTGGCAAGGTCGTCATCCTCGGCAAGACCGGCCGCAACTTCGGTGCGGGCATGTCCGGTGGCGTCGCGTTCGTGTACAACCCGGACAAGGACTTCGAGAACAACCTGAACACCGAGCTCGTCGACCTCGAGGATCTCGAGGGCGAGGACTTCGCGTGGCTCAAGGGCGCCGTCGAACGGCATCGTGACGAAACGGGCTCCGAGGTCGCAGCCCGCATCCTGGCCGACTGGTCACAACAGGTCAGCCACTTCGCGAAGGTCATGCCTCGCGATTACAAGAAGGTACTCATGGCTATCAAGGACGCCACCATCCGTGGTGCGAACGTGGACGAGGCGATCATGGAGGCTGCTCGTGGCTGATCCCACCGGTTTCCTCAAGCACGGTTCCCGCGAGACCCCGGTCCGCCGGCCCGTCCCGCTGCGACTCCTCGACTGGAAGGAGGTCTACGAGCCGTTCCCGCTCGACACCCTCCAGACCCAGGCCAGCCGTTGCATGGATTGCGGTATCCCCTTCTGCCACAACGGTTGCCCGCTCGGGAATCTCATCCCCGAGTGGAACGACCTCGCCTACAAGGGCAAGTGGGAGGACGGGATCGAGCGTCTCCACGCCACGAACAACTTCCCCGAGTTCACCGGCCGGCTCTGCCCGGCGCCCTGCGAGGCGTCGTGCGTGCTCGGCATCAACCAGGACCCGGTGACCATCAAGCAGGTCGAGGTCGAGCTGATCGAGAAGGCCTTCGACGACGGCCGCGTCAAGCCGGTCCCGCCGTCGAAGCTCACCGGCCGCAAGGTCGCGGTCGTCGGCTCCGGCCCTGCGGGTCTCGCTGCGGCACAGCAGCTCACGCGTGCCGGTCACTCCGTGACGGTGTTCGAGCGGGCCGACCGCATCGGTGGTCTGCTCCGATACGGCATCCCCGAGTTCAAGATGGAGAAGCGCTTCATCGACCGCCGTCTCGCGCAGATGGAGGCCGAGGGCACCGTCTTCAAGCCGGGCGTGAACGTGGGTGTCGACATCACCGCCGACGAGCTGCGCGAGCAGTTCGACGCCGTGGTGCTCGCCGGTGGCGCGACCGTCGCCCGAGACCTGCAGATCCCCGGACGCGAGCTCGAGGGCATCCACCAGGCGATGGAATTCCTGCCGATCGCCAACCGCGTGCAGCTCGGCGACCTGCCGGCCCCGACCATCACGGCCGAGGGTAAGAAGGTCGTCATCATCGGCGGTGGCGACACCGGCGCAGACTGCCTGGGCACCTCGCACCGTCAGGGTGCGGCGAGCGTCCACCAGTTCGAGATCATGCCGCGGCCGCCGGAGCAGCGCGCCGAGTCCACCCCGTGGCCGACCTACCCCCTCATGTACCGCGTCTCGTCGGCGCACGAGGAGGGCGGCGAGCGCGTCTTCTCCGTCAACACCGAGGAATTCGTCGGTAAGGACGGCAAGGTCGCCGCGCTCAAGGCACACGAGGTACAGATGGTCGACGGTCGCTTCGAGAAGGTCGAAGGCAGCGACTTCGAACTCGAGGCCGATCTGGTGCTGCTCGCCATGGGCTTCACCGGTGCCGAGAAGCCCGGTCTGCTCACCGATCTCGGTGTCGACTTCGACCAGCGCGGCAACGTCGCCCGCTCGTCGGAGTGGGCCACCAACGTCGACGGTGTCTTCGTCGCCGGCGACATGGGTCGCGGACAGTCGCTCATCGTCTGGGCGATCGCCGAGGGTCGCGCGTGCGCCGCTGCGGTGGACCGCTTCCTCGAGGGTGAGACGGCACTGCCGGCGCCGATCGCGACCACCACGATGCCGCAGCGCTGAGCGCGGAATCTGCCGGCGTCCGAGTGGCGCCGGAGAGTTGAGCGCTCCAGCGTCGCAGCGCTGAACGAGGTACGACCGCTGGGCCGCACACCGGAAGGTGTGCGGCCCAGCGGTGTTCGTGGGTGAGGTCAGGCGTCGACGAGTGACGCGGGATCGGTGTCGGATGCGGTGGCCGGCGCCGGTTCGGGTGTGGCCACCTCGCGCCGCCGCGCGAGGAGGCGGTCGACGGCCCACGATCCGGAGCCGACGAAGATCAGGACGAACATCGCCCAGCAGAACAGCGCGGCGGATTCACCGTCGTTCTGGATGGGCAGTGCGCCGTCGGCCTGATGGCCCCAGAAGTAGGCGTACGCCATCGATCCGGAGCCGAGGAAGGCCGCGAGCCGGGTACCGAGACCGAGGATCAGGGCGGTGCCGCACACGACCTGGATGATCGCGCCCCACCAGCCGGGCCATGCGCCGAGTTGTGCGGTGGCTCCGCCGTAGGGTTCCGTCGGCCACGCCCACAGGCTCGTGGTGCCGTGGCACAAGAACAGGAAACCGACGACGATGCGGAAGGCGGCGACGGCGTGGTCGCCGAAACGGTCCGGCCAGTGGCGCACTGAGTTCATCACGTGCGGAAGTAAAGCATGCCTACCCTTACATACAGGGTGCTTGGTCATCGTTCCGCGGTTCAACAGCAACCGCCGGACGCGCTGCGCTGTGATATTTCCGTGTCGCCGGGCGTCGCACCCGTTATGGTTCTGCGCATGACGGCTACGAGACGGGCACTGGCGATGGTCGTGATGGGTGCGGGTGCCGTCGTGGCCGCCGTCGCGGCGGCTCCCGCCGCGGCCGCGGACCCTGCGGACGCGTGCATCCGCAACGGTGGTGGGCTCGTGACGATCGACGGCGCCGAGCCCGTCCCACCGGTTTTCGGATTCGACGGCCCCCGCCTGCTCGGACTCCAGGGCGGAGCCGGCAACGCGTGCATCACCAACGTGGGGCCCGGAGCCGTGACCGTCACGCACCCCGAGGGACGCGTCCCGGGACGCACCGAGGTGTCCACCGCGCTCGTGGAGATGCGGGTCGACGGCGGGCTCGGTAACGTCGCCGTCACCAACGTCGGTACCGGCGCGGTCACGGTGCACCGGACGGAGGTCACGCCCGAGCCGGTCGCGGCACCAGCGCAGGCCCCGATCCCCGGGATGCCGGAGCTGATCCTCGACGCGGGAACCGACGGCGTCTTCGTCACGAACGTCGGTACGGGCGGTGTCACCGTCGTCGACCGTGCCGTCGCGCCGGCGGAGCTCCCGCCCCCGCCTCCGCCTCCGCCGGGTGCGGTCGTCACCGATCCGTTCAGCGGAAACATCTATGTTACAAACCTCTTCGGGCCCGACATCGTCGTCGCAGAACCCGCCTCGACCGCCGAAGGGAGCGTGGTCGAGCGACCGGTCCCGGGAACGGCGGTCGACTACGGGACGGGCAACGTCTTCGTGACGAACATCGGCGGGGGACAGGTGACCGTCGTCCGCGGCTGATCCGCCGGCGCCGTCGTTTCCCGACAACGTTCCGGACTCGGATACATCACATCCGGTTCACGAATATGTCATCCTTCTACTCGATACTGCCGGGGAGGGACGCGGCACCAGGACAGTAGCGGGGCGGGGACATGGTTATGAGAAGAGTGTGGGCGGCAACGGTGGCCGCAGTGGCAGCATGCGCAGCAGTATTCGTCGCAATGCCTGCAGCGCAAGCGAATCCGCCCGGATGTCCGACCCTGAACGTGGTCGCTGTGCCCGGCACGTGGGAGACCTCGAACACCCCCGACCCCGACCGCGGGAACGGCATGCTCGCCCAGGTCACGTCCAATCTTCCCGCCGGGGCGCGTGTCGACTACGTCGCGTATCCCGCCACCGCCTTCCCGTGGGAGGGCGACGTGTACGCGGCCTCCCGCAACCGCGCCGTCGACAACGCGCGCGGCATCATCGCGGCCACCGCCGAGCGGTGCCCCCTCACGAACTTCGCCCTCGTCGGTTACAGCCAGGGTGCCGATGCCGCAGGCGATCTCGCTGCCGAGATCGGCACCGGGCTGGGAGTGATCGGTCCGCACCGCCTCGTCGCGGTGGGGCTGCTGTCCGATCCGCGGCGCTCCGAACTCGACCCGTTCGTCGGTCCGCCCGTCGCCGGCACCGGTGCGGGAGGTGCCCGCGCGGGAGGCTTCGGATTCGTAACGCCCAACGTGCGCACCATCTGCGCGGTGGGCGACCTCTATTGCTCGACGCCGCCGGAGGACTTCGTCACGCGACTGGCCGGCTTCCTCGCCATCTCGGCGGGCAGCCCGTTCGAGCAGCTCGAGAACTACCGCGACGAGGCGACCGCGCTCTACAACGACATCATGACCGCCGGGGGCATCCCGATGCTGCAGCTGCAGCTCACGCCCGAGGCGAACGAGCTGCGCGAGCAGAAGATCCGCACCTTCTACGAGTCGCAGATCCACCAGGACTACTCGAACTACGTGGTCGACGGTCGCGGAACGACGGCCACACGGTGGCTGCACGACTGGATCGCCTCCAAGGCCTGACCATCAGTCGATATCGAATCGTGCGCCCACACGCATGACACGGGGCGCGAAGCGCATCAGCCACTTGCGGACCTTCGCACCCGGGGCGACCGTCACCACAGGTTTGTTGTGACGGACCGCCCCGACGATCGCCTTGGCCACCTTCTCCGGCGCGATGTGCAGGCGCCGGTACATCGCGAGGGTGCGGGTGCGTCGCGCTGCTCGTAGTTCCTTGTTCGGCGCGACGTACTCCGTCGCCCGGGTGAGGTTGGTGTCCACCAGGTCGGGACACACGACGGTCACGCCGATCCCGTGTTCGAGCAGTTCGGCGCGCAGGCACTCCGACAACATGAACACCCCGGCCTTGCTCGTCGTGTAGGCGGCGAGGTTGCGTTGCGGCATGTACGCCGCCGCCGACGAGACGTTGACGATCTGCCCGCCCGTGCCGGCTTCGATCATCTGCTCGGTGAAGGCACGGCAGCCGTAGACCACGCCCCAGAAGTTCACGTCCATCACGTTCTCGAAGACGCTCTGCGGGGTGTCGGCGAAGGCACCGATGACACCGATGCCCGCGTTGTTGACGAGCACGTCGGCGACGCCGTGCCGCTCGCGGACGGTCTGCGCGAACTTCCGGACCTGCTGTTCGTCGGAGACGTCGAGTTCGTAGGCGTGGGCGGCGCCGCCGAAGACGGCCTCGGAACCGCCGGCGCCGGGAGCCGGGACGTTCACGAGCGCCACCGTCTCGCGGGCACTGTCGAGATCCTTGTCGGCGACGACGACGATGGCGCCTTCGGCGGCGAAGGCGATCGCCGACGCCCGGCCGATCCCGCTACCGCCGCCGGTGACGACGACGAGGGCGCCGGTCAAGTCGCGCAGACGGCTGCGTAGTGCAGCGCCGGCGCGCCAGCGGCGTATCTGAGCGATCCGAGAGGGCACCCCACCATCGTGACGCACTCGCCGCGTGTGGTCCGGTCAGTACAGGAACTCGCGGTAGAGCTCGCGCTTGCCCGGCTCGGCGTCGGCCGGGATCTCGATCGAGTGGAGTTCGGCGTGCATGTCGCGCATCGACGGGACCGCCGCGCGGTCGGGATAGGTCGACGGATCCCACAGTTTGGCGCGCAGCAACGCCCGCGCGCAGTGCAGGAAGACCTCGTCGATCTGCACGATCACAGCGAGCTGCGCCGGCTTGTTCTGCAGCGACAGCTTCTCGAGCAGGTCGGGGTCGGTCGACAGGGTGGCGCGGCCGTTGATCCGCAGCACCTCCTCGTCGCCGGGGACGAAGAACAGCAGCCCGACGTGAGGATTCTCGAGGATGTTCCGGTACGAGTCGGCGCGGCGGTTGCCGGGCCGGTCGGGCAGCGCGATCGTGTGGTCGTCGAGGACGAGCACCGCCGACTCGATGTCGCCACGCGGCGAGCAGTCGCAGTTGCCGACGGCGTCGGCGGTGGCGATCGTGAAGAACCGCGCCAGCGACAAGAAATGCCTGATGAGCGGGGTCAGGTGTGGTCGTGCCTTGTCGACGATCGCCGGGTGCGGAATGCCCAGGACGGCCTCGAGCTCGCCCTGTGTCCGTATCCCGCCCTGTACGAGCTCGTCGATCCTGTCCGCATCCATCCGGTGCACCTCCGGCGGTGACCGTACCAATCCTGCGCGGGAAGATCACGTCGGCGCCTGGGTCGTCCCCTGGTCAGGGCCGCGCTTCCGGTCACCGGGACGGCCCGGGAGGCAGGGCTCCGGATCCCGGTAGAACGAGTGGCGACGCCCCCGTCCGGAAGGATCGAGATGACCGACTCCGCCCTGCTGGCCTCCCTCCTCGAACGCGTGCAGCTCCTCGAGGACAAGGCTGCGATCCACGAGGTCCTCACGGCCTATGGCCCGGCCGTCGACGCCGGTGACGCCGAGGCGGTGGGGGAACTGTGGGCCGAGGACGCCATCTACGACGTCGACATCCGCCTGATGGAGGGTCGCGACGCCATCATGAAGATGGTGCGCACCCGGCCACACCAGGACTACATCGAGGAGGGCTGTGGTCACCTGCTCGACCCGGTGCACATCCGGGTCGACGGCGACACCGCCGTCGCGACCTGTCACTCCCTGCTGCTGCGCCGCAACACCGATTCGGATTCGTTCCGGGTGTGGCGGGTGAGCGCCAATCGTTTCGAACTCGCCCGGATCGACGGCAGCTGGAAGATTGTGCGCCGCACGTCGCGGTTGCTCGACGGCAGCACCGCCGCCCGCGATCTCCTCGCGAGCGCACGGCGCTGAACCCACGACTCGCGGGTGGGCGCTGGGGGCTCACCCGCGGCCGGCTGCCGGGGTTCAGACGCGCAGGGTGTCGCGCACGTGCCCGGTCTCGTTGATCGACGCGACGCGGCGCGCGCCGCTGCGTGAGACGAGGATGCGCGTCACCGACGCGTACTCGATGGGGAACATCAACGGCCGGGGCAGCTCGAGCAGGTGCTGCAGCACGATGTTCACGACCCCGCCGTGGACGAACAGCGCCACGGTCTCGGCGTGGTCGCACGTGTCCACCACGTGGTCGATCCCTTGCAGTACCCGCGTGCGGAAGGCGTCCCCGTCCACGAAATCGGGCAGGTGACCTGCCAGGATGCGCTTGTAGGCGGCCGGTGCGACGTCCTTCGCGGCGTCGATCGTGAAGTAGTGGTCGTGGCCGTAGTCGTACTCGGCGATGTCCTCCATCTTCTCCACGTCGAGCCCGCGTCGTTCCGCGACCGGCTCGGCCGTCTGCAGGGCCCGCAACTGCGGGCTCGAGAACAGGCGGGTGATGTTGTACGGGGACAGTGCGTCCGGCAACCGCGACGCCTGGAGACGACCGGTCTCCGTGAGCGGCGGGTCGGCGACCCCGGTCTCGGCGCGGGCGTTGTTCGGCTCGGCGTGGCGGATCAGGAGTAGCTGCACGACCTCACGATGCCAGGTGGAGCGGTTTCACGTGAAACCACCCGTCAGGAGCGTCGCGGCTTCGTGAACGGGAACGCCAGCGACTCGCGGATGCTGCCTCCGAGCACGAGCATCACGATCCGGTCGACACCCATGCCGAGGCCGCCGGTGGGAGGCATCGCGTATTCGAGGGCTTCGAGGAACTCCTCGTCGAGTTCCATCGCCTCCTCGTCACCGCCCGCGGCGAGCAGCGACTGCTCGGTGAGGCGGGCACGCTGGTCGAGGGGATCGGTGAGCTCGCTGTAGGCGGTCCCCAGCTCGACACCCCAGGCCACCAGGTCCCACTTCGCCGCGACCCCCGGCTTGCGGGGGTGCGGCCGGGTCAGCGGCGACACCGAGGTCGGGAAGTCGGTGTAGAAGGTGGGGAACTCCGTCTTCGATTCGACGAGGTGCTCGTACATCTCCTGCGCGGTGGCGCCGGCGTCCCAGGCCGGGTTGTAGGGGATCTCGTGTTCGTCGCACAGGCGCCGCAGGACGTCGACGGGGGTCTGCGCGTCGACGAACGTCCCGAGCGCCTCGGAGATCGCGTCGTGGAAGGTCTTGACGGGCCACTCGCCGGAGATGTCGATCTCGACCGGGGTGCCGTCGGGTCCGGGCCGCAGGATGATCTCGCGTCCGTGTGCCGCGCGGGCTGCTGCCTGGATCAACTCGCGTGCGACGACCCGCATCTTCTCGTAGTCGCTGTGTGCCTCGTACGCCTCGAGGATCGTGAACTCCGGGTTGTGCTTGAAATCCGCACCCTCGTTGCGGAACACCCGGCCGATCTCGAAGACCTTCGCCATGCCCGCGACGCACAACCGTTTCAGGTACAACTCGGGTGCGATCCGCAGGTACAGATCGGCGTCGTAGGCGTTGATGTGCGTGATGAACGGTGCGGCGTTCGCGCCGCCGTGCACCGACTGCAGGATCGGGGTCTCCACCTCGAGATAGCCGCGGGCCTGCAGTTCGTCGCGCAGCGACCGCACCACCGCGCTGCGCGCCGCGAGGTGGTCGCGTGCGCCGCGGTCGATCGCGAGATGCAGATAGCGTTGCCGCACGCGGGCTTCCGGGTCGACGAGGCCGTGAAATTTGTCGGGCAGCGGGTGCAGACACTTGCCGTCGATGCGCCATGAATCGGCGAGCACCGAGATCTCGCCGGTGCGGCTGCGCCCCGTCTCGCCGGACACCTCGACGAGGTCGCCCAGGTCGAACAGGAAGCGTTGTCCGGCAACCCGTTGTCGGTCGACGAGGATCTGGATGTCGCCCGACCAGTCGCGCAGCACCGCGAACAGCACACCGCCGAAGTTGCGGATGCGCAGTAGGCGTCCCGCCACGGTCACCGGGGTGCCGGACTTCGCGGTCCGGGCCTCGGCGGCCGTGTGGGTCGGGGGATGCGCGACCGGATAGGGATCGACACCGTGCTCGACGATCCGCTGCAGGGTGTTCATCCGCACCTGGACCTGCTCGGGGCGGCGACGTCCGTGCGCGACGGCCGGCGTGCCGTCGGTGAGTTCGACGCCGGGTGCGCTGCCGTCGTCGTGCAGTTCCGCCGCGACCACCTGATCCTCGGGGAACGCCGAGTGTGTTCCCGTGTGCTGCTGGGTGTTCCGGCGACCGAAGGTGGGGAGGGTGAGGAAGCCCTCGGCGATCGCCGACGCGAGCGCGACGCGCGGGATGAGCCGGTTGTCGCGGAAACACAGGAAGCGGGGTACCCATTCGGGGTGGTACTTGACGTTGGACCGGTACAGCGCCTCGAGCTGCCACCACCGTGAGAAGAACAGCAGGATCGACCGCCACAACCGCAGGATCGGACCGGCTCCGATCCGTGCGCCCTCCTCGAAGACCGACCGGAAGACCGCGAAGTTCAGCGAGATCCGCTCGACGTCGAATTCGGCGCCGCGTGAGGCGAGTTCGGAGACCATGAGTTCGACGACGCCGTTGGGGGCCTGCGGGTCGCGGCGCATGAGGTCGAGCGACACCCCGTCCGATCCCCACGGCACGAGCGAGAGCATCGCGACGACCTTGCCGTCCGCGACCGCTTCGACGAGCAGACAGTCGCCGTCGAGCGGGTCACCGAGCCGGCCGAGGGCCATCGAGAAACCGCGCTCGTTCTCGGTGTCGCGCCAGGCCTCGGCGCGCTGGATCGCTGCCGACAGTTCGATGGGCGACAGTTCGCGGTGACGCATGATCCGCGCGGTCACACCGTGTTTGCGGGCACGGTTGACGGCCTGCCGCACCGGTCGCATGTCGCGTCCGGCGAGACTGAAGTCGCGGGTGAGCAGGACTGCCTCGTCGCCGAGTTGCAGCGCGTTCAGCCCCGCCCGGTGGTAGGCCGTCGCGCCGTCCTCGCTCGCCCCCATCACCGCGGGGGTCCAGCCGTAGGCGCGGGCGAGGTCGAGCCATTCGTCGATGGCGTGCGGCCACGCCTCGGGGTTGCCGACCGGATCACCGCTCGCGAGGCACACCCCGAGTTCGACGCGATAGGTCACCGCGGCCTTGCCGCTGGGGGCGAACACGACGGCCTTGTCGCGGCGCGTCGCGAAGTAGCCGAGCGAATCGTCGCTGTGGGCGAGCAGGCCGCGGATGGCGGATTCGTCACTGCCGGTGAGCGCGTTGCTCGCTCGCTGCGAGCGGAACAGCACCACGACGGCCGCGAGCACGGCGAGCGCACCGAGCAGACCGAGGACCGTGTTGACCAGCCCGTTCGGGCGGCCACCGAATTGGTCGTTGTCGATGAACGTCAGTGCGGTGACGCGGTTGAGCGCCCACAGGAACCGGTCGGGAGGGGGCAGGGTGCCGGGGAACAGCTCCACCAGACCCCAGCCGATCAGCGTCCCGACGACCAGGCCACCCACGAGCACACCGAGTGCGGCCCAGACGTTTCCGCGACGCACGCGCGTGTAGAACTCGGGATAGGACAGCAGCAGGAGCGCGACGATCAGCAGGTGGACGACCAACGCGACGAGGTGGTTCGGGTCGCGCTCGACGATGCTCATCACGAGATTGGTGATGGTGAATCCGCCGAGGTAGATCGTGAGGATCCACCACGCGATGCGCTTGCGGCCGGCGACGGCACCGGCGAGCAGGCCGAGCACGAGAGCGAACGACAGGCTCGTGTCGGGAGCGTCGAAGTAGTACTCGTCGAGATATTCGCGCGGGGCATGGATCCAGTAGCGCAAGGTGGGCGAGAGCGACCACAGCGCGACCACGACCGCGTAGACGCCCAGGATCAGGCCGAGGATGTGCGGTACGGCGGACAGACGTCCACCGATGCGGTCGGTCAGCGACGGCCGTGAGGGCGGTCGGGCGTCCTCCACCGGACGCGGGCGCTCGACAGGAGCGGCGGAATCCGCAGACATGGAATAGAACGGTAACGGGCAAACGCGGCAGCCGTGGGACGAACGGCCGCGGGACCGGGTCACATTCCCGGTCCCGCGGCCGTTCTCATCCGCTCATGAGCCTGTCAGGAGCGCGGCGCTCCCGCAGTCGCGACGTCCTCGGTGGCATCGGGCTCGGACGGTTCGGTCCGCGCCAGCTTGCTCGGCCACCAGATCTTCTTCCCGATGTCGATCGTCAGGGCCGGTACCACCAGCGACCGCACGAGCAGTGCGTCGAGCAGGACACCGAAGGCGACGATGAACGCGATCTGCGCCAGGAACAGCAGCGGAATCACGGCCAGCGCGGAGAAGGTGGCAGCGAGAACGATTCCTGCGGAGGTGATGACGCCGCCGGTCACGGTCAGGGCCCGCAGCGTTCCGTCGCGGGTGCCGACTCTCTTCGTCTCCTCCCGGACGCGGGTCATGAGGAAGATGTTGTAGTCGATGCCCAGCGCCACGAGGAAGACGAAGCCGAACAGCGGCACCACCGGGTCGGCACCGGGGAAGTCGAACAGGTGGTTGAACACGAGCGAGGAGACGCCGAGGGTCGCCGCGAACGAGACGATCACGGTGAGCATCAGCAGGATCGGCGCGACGATCGCCCGCAGCAGTGCGATGAGCACCAGCAGGACCACGATCGTGACCACCGGGATGATGACGGTGCGGTCGCGGGTCGCGGTGTCCTTCGTGTCGAGGTCGACGGCCGTGGGTCCGCCGACGAGTGCCTCCGCGTCGGGCACGGAGCCCACCGCCTCGCGGATGCGCTCGACGGTCTGCTCGGCGGCGAGGGAGTCGGCGGGATCCGACAGGGTCGCCTGCACCGCGACGAGTCCGTCGACCACACGCGGTGCGCCGTCGGGGCCGGGGACGGGCTGGACGGTCGTCACGCCCTCGACGCTCTCGGTGGCGCTGACGACACCCTCGAGCGCGCCTTCGCGGGCGACGACGATGCTGGGCGAACCGGTGCCGGCGTCGAAGTGTTCACCGAGCACTTCCTGGCCGGACTTCGAATCGGTCTGCAGGAGGAACAGATCCGACGAGGCCACACCGCTCGCCTTGAACTGCGGGGCGAACAGTGCGAACGCGACGAGCACGAGGCTGCACACGATCCAGATGGGGCGCGGCTTCGATCCGACGAAGCCGGCGACGCGGCCCCAGAACTTGTGGGAGCTCTGTAGATCGCTGCGATCGGTGTCCGGCTCGAAGCGGGGCCGACTGGGCCAGAACGCGGCGCGACCGAGCAGGACGAGAGCGGCGGGCAGGAAGGTGAGCGACGCCAGGAAGGACGTCGCGATGCCGATGGCGGCCACCGGGCCGAGGCCGCGGTTGGAGTTCAGGTCCGACAGCAGCAGGCACAGCACACCGAGGATCACCGTGCCGGCCGATGCCGCGATCGGTTCGATCGCACCACGCAGCGCGGCACGCATCGCCGCGTACTTGTTCTGTTCGATGCGCAGTTCTTCCCGGAACCGGGAGACCAGCAGCAGGGCGTAGTCGGTGGCGGCGCCGAAGACCAGGATGAACATGATGCCCTGGCTCTGGCCGTTGAGGGCGATGGCTCCGGCATCGGCGAGCAGATAGACGATCAGGCTGGCCAGCGCGAGAGCGAACACCGCCGAGATGATGACGACGAACGGCAGGATCGGGCTGCGGTAGACCACGATGAGGATGACGAGGACGACTCCGCCCGCGACGAGCAGGAGCAGTCCGTCGATGCCGCCGAAGGCAGACGACAGGTCGGCGGCCTGCCCGGCGGGGCCGGTGACGTAGACGGTCAGGCCGTCCGGTGCGCCTTCGAGGGCAGTCCGGAGTTCCTCGACGGCCTCCTGGACCTCCCCGGAGGCGTCGAGCGGCACGATCATCTGCGCCGCTGCGCCGTCCTCGGCCGGGATCGGCGGCGGTCCTGCGGATTCGGTGGCAAGGAAGGCGAGGTCCTCGTCGGTGATCCCGCCGTCGCGTTCGGCGACGACGATCGCGGGGATGAACTCGCTCTCGTTGAACTGCGCGTACAGCTCGTCCGCGCGGGTGGATTCGGCGGAAGCCGGGAGGAAGGTGCTCGCGTCGTTGGAGGCGACCTCGCTGAGCTTGCCTGCGAACGGACCGCCGCCACCGGCGGCCACGAGCCACGCGATGAGCAACAGGGCAGGTAGGAGCCACCGCCATCGGCTGGTTCTGCGTGGGGGCTCGGTAGCAGTGCTCAAGATTCCTCCTGGCGTGAGCGAATGTGTCGGAACTAGATTATTCAGCGTGCTGAACGATGGGGGTGGAGACGACCTCGACGAGTGGCCCACCGGACGTCTGCTGTCCACCGCGGCCCGGCTCGTCGAGCAGGCCTGGGAGCAGTCCTTGCGACGGCGAGGGCTCACCCACGCGGGGGTGATCGCACTGCACGCGGTGGCCCACGCCCCGCTGTCGCAACGGGAGATGGCGCGCGCGTGCCGGGTGACCGACCAGACCATGAGCCGGACCGTCGACCATCTCGTCCGCGGCGGTTTCGTCACGCGCACCGTCGATCCGGAGGACGAGCGCCGGATGCGGGTGGAGATCACGCCGTCGGGCGTGGACGCCTATCGGCGGGTGATCGAACTCGAACGCGACGACGCGCCCGGCGGTGATTCTCCGGTCGCGGTGTCGGACCCGGCGACCCTGCGCCGGCTCCTGCTCGAAATCGTTCGTTCGCACAGCACTCCTCGTGACAGCCCCGGGGGTACCCAGGATCGGGAGAGTCCACCCCTCCACCGGATGTGAGCTGCCACCCTCTCCGGAAAACGAGAAGATCCGCCCGAAGCGCGCGCGGTAGGGTGCCGCATGGTCTCCGCACCCCGGACCCACGCCGACGTCGTCTCCGCACTGCGAGCAGCCGGGTGCGTGTTCGCCGAGGAGGAAGCGCAGCTGCTCGTCGAAGCCGCTCCTACACCCGCGGATCTGGAGCGGCTCATCGCGCGGCGGGTCGGCGGCGAACCGCTCGAACACGTACTGGGGCAGGTCTTCTTCCACGGCAGGCGCATCGCGGTGGGAGAGGGGGTGTTCGTCCCTCGCCGACGCACCGAGTATCTGGTGGACTGCGCGATCGAACTCGCGCGGCCCGGTGCCGTGATCGTCGACATGTGTTGCGGGTGCGGTGCCGTCGGTGCCGCGCTCGCCACCGCCGTCGAGGACTGCGAGGTCTACGCGACCGACATCGATCCCGTCGCCACCGCGTGTGCCCGCCTGAACCTGCCGCCCCATCGGGTGTTCGACGGCGATCTGTTCGACGCCCTGCCGGGCACGCTGCGCGGTCGCGTCGACGTGCTCGTCGCCAACGCGCCCTATGTGCCGTCGGGGTCGATCGGGTCGATGCCGCGGGAGGCGCGCTGCAGCGAGCCGCGACATGCACTGGACGGCGGACCCGACGGACTGGACGTCCATCGCCGGCTCGTCGCCGGCGCGGGCCGGTGGCTCACCGAGGGTGGGTCGCTGCTCGTCGAGTCGGCCGCGTCGCAGGCGCCCGTCGTGCGCGACCTCATGACCCGGGCCGGACTGGACGCCGACACGCGGGGTTCCGAGGAGGCCGACGCGACGGTCGTCATCGGCACCCGCCGATGACGTGCTCGCTGCCGCGAACATGTCAGTCGAGCGGCAGCTGAGCGAAGATCGCGGTCGGCTGGGTCGATCCGCCCGTCGGCTCGACGCTGAAGGCGAGCGCGGTGGCACCCGAGATGTCCTCGAGCACCGCGGTCGTCGACGGCGCGACGTCGTCGGGTGTCATCGTGCCCGCGGGTTCCATCCCCTCGGGGCCGACCAGCCACATCTGGTAGACGCTGCCCTCGGCCGGCGGGGCGACGTTGTTCATCACCAGCACGCCCGCGTCCTCCTCCTTCGAGAACACCACGGTCGCGGTGCCGCCACCGTCGAGCTCGCCCGACGAGGTCCGTACGTCCTCGGCGGCGAAGACCCGCTCGCTCGTGCCCGGCTCGGTCGTGGTCTGCCACTGACCGGCCACCACGACGCCGCCGATCGCGACGATCACGGCCGCTGCCGCGGCGAGCAGGAAGTTCCGCCGCCGGGCCTGGCGGCGCTCGTCGAGGGAGACGGGCGGGGGAAGGTGATCGTCCTCCGCCCGAGGTGCCTCGGTCGCCTCCGGCTCACCGGGTCGTTCCGTGTGCGTCTTCTCGGCGGGCGTCTTCGCGGTGAGTTCGGCGTGGACCAGATCGAGCAGTCGCACCCGGAGTTCGGGCGGCGGCTCGGTCGCGGTACCGGCCGACATCGCTGCGAGGGTCTCGTGGACCTCGCGGACCTCGGCGTCGAACCGTTCGGACACCTCCGGGTCTGCTTCCGCGAGCCGCTCGGCGATCTTCCGACGCTCGTCGGGTGTGACGGCATCCAATGCGAAGACGGGTGCCATGTCGAGCAGGTCGCGCGAGGAATCGTTCGCCTCGTCAGCCATCCACGGTCACCCCCAGACAATTCTTCAGTCGTTTCAGGCCGTCCCGGATGCGCGACTTGACCGTCGGCAACGGGGACGAAAGTTCTTCTGCCACTTCGGTGTATGTAAAGCCTCTGTAGTAGGCGAGCTCGACCGAGCGTCGCTGCAGTTCGGTGAGAGAACCCAGACACTCGTTCACCCGGCGGCGGTCGTCGCGCTGCGCGACCTCCTCGCTGACCGAGTCGAAGGCCGCGTCGACGTTCGTCGAACCGTAGTGCGACTCGCGGTCGGCTCCGGACTGCTCGCTGCGGACCCGGTCGACGGCGCGCCGATGGGCGAGCGTGATGATCCACGACAGAGCGGAACCCTGGCGCGGGTCGTACTTGTCGGCCGACCTCCACACCTGGAGGTAGACCTCCTGGGTGGTCTCCTCGCTGTAGCCGGGATCCCGCAGGACCCGAAGCACCATGCCGAAGACTCGGGAACGCGTCGCGTCGTACAGTTCGGCGAACGCCGTGGGGTCTTGCCGGGCCACCCGCCCGAGCAGTTCGCCGAGGGTATCGGTGTGGCCTCCGACGCCGGTCATCGGCTCAGTCCGCTCATCGGGGGAAAGCCTAGCCGGGACATTCCCTCCACTCAAGGCAACCGTGTCGACCACGAGCGTCACCCCATCCACATCCGAGCACGCAGGACCGTCGCGAGATCGACCGGCAGTCGTTCGCCGCTGACGGTCGCGGTGAACACCGGGACGCCGGGCCGCCGCAGGGCGACCGAGACCGCGAACATGTCTCCGGCCCGGGTGATGATGTCGATCTCGTCCGAGCGCAGCGTGTAGCAGTGCCGTCCGTTCCGGCGCGTATGGATCTCCGCGACCACGCACGCGAGCGAGTCGCTCGGATCGTGGCACCAGAACAGGTTCAGCGGATCCGATCCGAGACCGAGGCGCCGGATGTTCAGCAGCGCTGTGATCCGCCCGCCCGGAACCCGCATCCCGTCGGCCACGAGCTGGTCCTCGACCCGGCCGCGGAAGGTGTCGGAATCGCTCGCGACGAAGTGGTCCCACGGCTCGAATCGCATCAGCGTGCGCAGCCACCAGGGCGAGGGCGTCGACTCGTCGACGTCCATGACCCAGCTGAAGCCGCGGTACTCGAGCGAGGGGCGCTCGGCCGAGCCCTGCGCGTGGCGGACGAAGGTCCGGTAGATCGCCGGCACGACCGCCTCCCGGCCACCCGGGAACTCGACGTCGTCGCCGATCATCGCGACTGCGCGGGGAAGGTCAGGATGCATGGTCGTCTCCGGGGCACGTGGTCGGTTTCCCCGACAGTGTGCACGTGAGGAAATCGGCTGTGGTGTCGGCCCACCAGCGCGGGTCGGTGAGGAGGAAGTGCCCGGCTCCGGGCAGGGGACGCCAGCGCGTGTTCACGCCCCGGTCTCCCGCCGCCATCGTCTGGCTCTGCGCCATCCGCGGGTCGGTCCGGGTGTCCTCCGTACCGTGCGCGACCAGCAGGTGCCGGCCCGCCGGGATCAGGTCGGCGTCGTCGGCCGGCCACCACGGTGCCAGAGCGACGAGCGACTCGACCCCGTGCTGGGCCGCGAGATGCGCGATCGCCCGCGCACCCATCGCGTGCCCGACCAGACCGAACCGGACGTCCCCACGACGCCGGGTCACCGACTCGATCGCCCGCAGACCGTCGCGGACCGGGCTCATGTGGTCGTCGTTCCACCCGCAGTACCGGTAGTCGACGAGGTCGACCGCGATGTCGTACCTGCTCAGCCGCAGGCGCAGGGCATCGGTGAACAGACGCATGCGCAGCTGCGACAGATGCCACGCACGCGGCGGTGTGGTGCCGACCGGACGCCCACCGGGCAGCACGAGTACGTGAGCCGGTCGGAGATCCTCGACATTGTCCATGACCTGCATTCGGAGCCGACCGCGATACGGATGGGTCGAACACCGGATACCGATCCGAAAAAAATTCTTTCGATCCGACCCATCCGCACCGCCCCGGGGATCGAATGCTCAGTGACACACCTGGTCGACGTGGCCGCTTCTCCGGTCACGGCATACGAAGGGAACCACGATCATGAACATCACTGCGCGCAAGAGCCTGGCCGCCGTCGGAATCGGTGCGATGTCCCTCCTGGGTGTCGCTGCATGTTCCGACGATTCGGGAAGCGACACGAACGAGACCACGATGGAGGAAACCGTCGAGGAGACCATCGTCGAGGAAACCACCACTGCTGCAACGGGAACCGCTGCTCCCGCTGCCGGCCCCGTCGGCCCGGGTTGTGCCGACTATGTCGCCGCGAACCCGACCGGCCCGTCGTCCGTCGAGGAACTCGCGAACCAGCCCGTCGCCGAGGCCGCCGGAAATGTGCCGATCCTGACCACTCTCACGCAGGCCCTGTCCGGCCAGCTCAACCCCGACGTCAACCTGGTCGAGACGCTCAACGGTGGCGAGTTCACCGTCTTCGCGCCGGTCGACGACGCGTTCGCCGCCCTGCCGCCGGAGACCGTCCAGACGCTGCAGACGGATTCGGCTCTGCTCACCGACATTCTCACCTACCACGTGGTTCCCGGTGAGCTGACCACCGCCGACATCGCCGGCACACAGACCACCGTCCAGGGCGGCACCGTCGAGGTCGCCGGTGAGGGTGACATGTGGACCGTCAACGACGCCAACGTCATCTGCGGTGGCATCGAGACCGAGAACGCCACCGTGTACCTGATCGACGGTGTCCTCCAGCCCCAGTAATCACCACCCGGTCGACGGAAAGGTAGAAGACATGCGTTGGTCCCGACACGGCGTTCGGGGGCTTGCGGCGGCGATCGGCGCCGCCGCAGGCGCGCTCCTGTTCGCCACGCCCGCCGCCGCAGCGCCGCTCACCCCGGTTCCCCAGCTCGACGTGAACCGGTATGTGGGGCAGTGGTATCAGCTCGCCGCCAATCCGGCTCCCTACAACATCGACTGCGCTCGCGACACGACGGCGTTCTACACGCTGCTCGACGAACGCAACGTGCGCGTGGAGAACTCGTGCACCACGTTCACCGGTGATCGTCGCGGGATCATCGGGAACGCCCGTGTGAACGACACTGCCGCACTGCACGTGTCGTTCCCGGGGGTGCCGTTCCAGGATTCGCTCGACGGACCGAGCAACTACATCGTCACGTACCTCGCGGACGATTACTCGTGGGCATTCGTCGGTGACCCGACGCGCATCTCCGGATTCGTGCTGTCGCGTTCACCCGTCGTCGGTGACGACGCGTGGCGCGAGATCCGGAACGTCGTCGAGGCGAGCGGGTACAACTCGTGCCTGATGCTCACCTCGCCCACCACCGAGGGACTGCAGGACATCAAACCGCTCTGCACCGTGTAACTCTCGGGGCGACCGGGGTGGTGTGCGGATCCCGAGGAAGATCCGCACACCACCCCGATTCGCTGTCTCTGCACTATCCGCTCACGAATTCGCCATCCGCTACGGCAAATTGCTGCGGCGGATGGCGAAGAACGTAGCGGATCACTCTAGCGGCCGGCGGTGCCTGCGATGTTCTCGAGCATTCCCCGGAAGATGATGCCGTGGAAGGGAACCAGCACGTACCAGTAGAGACGGCCGGCGACTCCACGTGGGAAGAAGATCGCCCGCTGGTGCACACGCGACCGGCCCGACTCCAGCGGTTCGACCCGCCACTCGAGCCACGCCCCACCGGGTGCCCGCATCTCCGCGCGCAGACGCAGCAGCGTCGGGCGTTCGATCAGTTCGACGCGCCAGAAGTCCAGGGCATCGCCGGTGTGCAGGGTCTTCGGGTCGCGGCGACCCCGGTCGAGACCGACGCCGCCGACGAAGCGGTCGAGCCAGCCCCGGATGGTCCACGCCAACGGGAAGGAGTACCACCCGTTCTCGCCACCGATGCTCTCGACGACGGCGAACACCTTCTCCGGAGACGAATCCGACTCGAGCGACCGTTCGTCGGTGAAGACGACCTCACCGGCCCAGTCCGGGTCGGACGGAAGCGGATCGGCGGGTGCGCCGACCGGGGACGCGTTCGTCCACGTCGTCTCGACCTCTCCCCGTTCGATACGGCCGAGGGCGAGCCGGACGGCGTCGCGGTAGCCGGTGAGGCCGGATTCCGGTGGGGGGATGATCGAGTCGATGTCGTGGTTGCGCATCACCGCGTCGGTCGACAGCGATTCGAGGAGCGCGCGACCGAGGGGCGGAGGGATCGGTGTGACCAGACCGATCCACAGGCCGGCGAGCTTCGGGGTGAGGACGGGCAGGACGAGGATCCGGCGTTTCGTCAGACCGGCGACCTCCGAGTACTGCTGCATCATCTCGCCGTACCGCAGCACGTCGGGCCCACCGATGTCGTAGGTGCCGCTGCCGGAGAGGGGTGCATCGGCGGCGGCGAGCAGATAGTGCAGGACGTCGCGCACCGCGATGGGCTGGATCCGGTTGTTCACCCAGCGCGGGGTCGTCATGACGGGGAGCCGGTTGCTCAGATGCCGGATCATCTCGAACGACGCCGAACCCGAACCGATCACGACGCCGGCCTGCAACACGAGCGTCGGCACACCGGAATCCATGAGGATGCGTCCGACCTGGGCACGTGAATACAGGTGCGGTGAGAGATCACCCGACTCCGGGTGCAGCCCACCGAGGTACACGATGCGGGAGACGCCGTTGTCGCGTGCCGCGTCGGCGACGTTCTGCGCCGCTCGCTTCTCCGCGTCGACGAACTCGTCGCGGCCACCCATCGAATGCACCAGGTAGTACACGACGTCGATGTCGCGGCACGCCTCGCGCAGCGATTCGGCGTCGTCGAGGTCGCCGCGGACGATCTCGACGTCGCCGGCCCACGGCACGTCGCGCAGTTTGTCGGGGCTGCGCGCGAGCACCCGTACCCGGTAACCCGCCTCGAGCAGGCGCGGAGCGAGCCGGCCACCGATGTAGCCGGTCGCTCCGGTGACCAGGACACGCTTTCCGCTCACGGCTCCTCCAGGATGTGGCCGAGTTGGTGGCGCAGCGACGCTTCGAGATCGGGACGCCGGAACCGGTGCCCGACGTCGATCAGCGCCTTCGGGACGACGAACTGATCGGCCTGGGCGACCTCCCGCGCACCCTCGTCGCCGAGCAACAGACGGGGGCCGAAACCGGGGACGGGCAGCAGCGCGGGACGGTGCAGCACCGACGCCAGGACCCGGGTGTACTCCTCGTTGCGCACCGGTTGCGGTGCAACGGCGTTCACCGGTCCGGCCAGCCCGGGATCGGTGAGGGCGCGGTGGTACACCTCGAGGAGATCGTCGATGTCGATCCAGGAGAACCACTGCCGGCCGTCGCCGAGCCGGCCTCCGAGACCGCTCGCGAACAGCGGTCGCATCAACTGCAGCGTTCCACCACGGGGTGTCTGGACGATGCCGGTGCGTACGTGCACGACCCGCAGGCCCTTCTTCTCCGCGGGATGCGTCGCGGCCTCCCAGTCGGCGACGACGTCGGCGAGGAAACCCGTTCCATGCGATGCGTTCTCGTCGAGTGGCGTGTCTCCCCGGTCGTAGCCGTAGAGACCGATCGCGGATGCGGAGACGAAGGTCGCGGGACCGTTGGGTGTCCTCGCGGCGAGTTCGGCGAGTCGGCGTGTCGGTTCGATGCGGCTGTCGCGGATCGCGGCCTTGTGGGAGTCGGTGAACCGTCCCGCGATCGACTCGCCCGCGAGATGGACGACGGCGTCGACGCCTTCGAGCAGATCGGGCGCCGGATCCTGCGGGTCCCAGCGACGTTCGTCGGACCGTCGCGGTTCCCGGCGCACCAGGCGGACGACCTGGTAGCCACCCGTGGACAGGAAGGCTGTCAGGGCGGTGCCCACGAGCCCGCTCGATCCGGTCACCGCGACCGTCGCGGGCCGGATGCCCTGCGCGTGCGACCAGCGGTGGCTCGCGAGATCGTCGGCGAGCTGGCGGTGCCGGTAGCGGAAGGTCTGGGTGAGGAAACGACCCGGTACCGGTGTGTCGACGCGATCGGTGACGCGGGTGCGGAATTCGTCGACGACGTCGAAGCGGTGTTCGTGGCGCCACGAGCCGATGACGGTGGCGGGGCGCGACCACAGGCCGTCGTGTGAGAGTTCGTCGACGAAACGTGCTGGTGGATCGTAATCGTCGGGTCTGTGCCGGGAGATCCAGCGCAGTCCGCCGGGGAGACCGAGGACGGCGGTGCCGGATTCGAGGGAGTCGGCCTCGGCGACGACGCTCATCGGTTGCCAGGGCGGGATCAGACGGAGGATGGCGCCGGGACGGGAGTGCCAGTCGAACACTTCGTCACGCGGTGCGTCGACGACGCTCGAGAATTCGATGCCCATGCCCTACCTCCGTTTGCAGAGTGCTCACCCGGTGGTCACGGCGCCGGAGCGCCCGGTGGTGACGGCGCCGGAGCGAACTCCGGCGCCGTATCCACTCAAGCAGGAAGGACGCTGATCAGGAAGGTGTATGCATCGACGAGCGGGGTGTGGATGGCCATGAAAGCTGCCTCGACGAGAGCGCGCACTGCGGTGTCCTTTCGTTGGGTGTACGGCGAACACGTTGTCCGTCCAGAAGTTGTTCGGAGCACCGCCACGACCGGATGGGTCGTTTCGCCGTCTTTTTCATCGGGCCGAGCGAATCCGCTCGTATCTGTCCAGAGCGGCGCGACGTTCGTGTGCGTGATCGACGACCGGTTCCGGATATCCGTCCGGAGGGCCGTCGGGCAGGCTGTGCACACGAGCGCCGTCGATGCTCCGCAGTTCGGGTACCCACCTGCGCACGTATTCACCCGTCGGATCGAACTTCTCACCCTGCCGGGTCGGATTGAACACCCGGAAGTAGGGAGCGGCGTCGGTGCCGCTGCCCGCCGTCCACTGCCAATTGTGTTGGTTGGACGCCAGATCGCCGTCCACCAGATGCTTCATGAAATGCCGGGCCCCGCGCCACCACGGCAGGTGCAGGTCCTTCGTCAGGAACGACGCGACGATCATCCGCACCCGGTTGTGCATGACACCCTCGGCGAGGAGCTGCCGCATCCCGGCGTCCACGATCGGGAATCCCGTCCGGCCCTCGCACCACGCGGCGAACAGGGCGTCGGCGTCGGGCCCGGAATCGTAGGTGATGGCGTCGAAGTCGCTGTTGTAGTTGGTCCGGGCGGTCTCGGGCCGCTGGAACAGGACGTCGGCGTAGAAGTCCCGCCACGCCAGTTCGCTGCGGAAGGTGACGGCCCCGTCGTCCGACCGGTTCCTCATGTCGTGCAGCAGGGTCCGCGGATGGATGCAGCCAAACTTCAGATAGGGGGACAGGCCGCTCGTGCCGTCGAAGGCCGGCCGGTCGCGGTCGGTGGCGTACCGCTCGAGACCGTCGTCGAGGAATTCGCGCCACCGTTCCAGCGCGGCGGCTTCTCCGGCGGGAGGTGCGGGTTCGTCACCGGCCTCGGGAATCGGCACGCGTGCGGAGCAGCCGCTCGGGTCCACCCACTCGGCGGTGTCCGGGCCGGTCGCCGCGGGGGAGTGCCATCCGTGGTCGTTCCAGGCGCGGCGGAAGGCCGAGAAGACCTTGTATGCAGTGCCGTCGGGTTTCGTCACGCGGCCCGGCGTGACGGCGTAGGGGGAACCGGTGGCCACCAACGGGACGTCGCCGAGCGCCTCGGCGACCGCCCGGTCGCGTCGCGTGCCGTAGGGGCCGTGGTCGGAACTGATGTGGACTGCGGTCGCGTCGAACTCGGCGACCACCGACGGCACGACCGTCGCGGGGTCCCCCCGGACGACGAGCAGGCGCCCGCCGAGATCCCGGTCGAGTGCTCGCAGGCAACCTGTGAGGAAGTCGCGACGACGCGCCCCGGAGGGCCGGAGCAGTGCGTCGTCGAGGACGAACAGAGCGAGGACCTCGTCGGCGGCCTCGGTGGCGGTGAGCAGAGTGGGCAGATCGTTCAGCCGGAGATCACGACGGAACCAGATGATGCTGGGGCGGGCCATGGATCCAGTGTCGGGGACAATGGGTGCCATGTCCGACGCATTCGATGTACCGATCCGTGACGAGTCGATCCGGCTCGGTCAGTTCCTCAAGCTCGCGAGCCTCATCGAATCGGGTGCAGAAGCCAAGGAAGTGATCGCCGACGGCCTCGTGTCGGTCAACGGTGAGGTGGAGGAGCGTCGCGGCCGTCAGCTGAAGGTGGGCGACGTGGTGGAGATCGCCGGTGCGAGCGCGCGGGTCGCGCACGAATGATGTGGTGACCCGCGCGCCCGGCGATCAGTTCTCGGCGCGGACGACGACGCCGTCGGAGTCGCTGTAGACGATCTCGCCGGGGTTGAACGTCACGCCGCCGATCTCGACGGGCACGTTCTTCTCGCCCGAACCGGTCTGGGTGCTCTTGCGCGGGTTGGTGCCGAGGGCCTTGATACCGATGTCGAGGGTGCGCAGGATCGCGGAGTCGCGGACCGCGCCGTTGACGATGACCCCGGCCCAGCCGTTGTCGACACCGCGACCGGCGATGATGTCGCCGACGAGCGCGGTGTGGATGCTGCCGCCGCCGTCGACGACGAGCACGCCGCCGTTGCCCGGCTCGGAAAGGGTCTGCTTGACGAGCAGGTTGTCCTGGAAGCAGCGGATGGTGGTGATGGGGCCGACGAACTCGGTGCGGCCGCCGAACTGGATGAACTGCGTGTCGCAGCTGCGGATGTCCGGGCCGATCTCGTCGGCGAGGTCGGCGGTGGCTGTGAAGGCAGTGGCGTCACTCATGGTGTGAGGATAGGCGGGCGCGGTTCCCCGCACGGTGGGAGGCCCGGTCAGGACGCGCGACCGAAACGACGCTCGTAGTCCTCTCGTTCGCGGTCGGCGCGTGCGCGTGCCTTCGCGCTGAGCAGCTCCGGGTCGAGGCCGTGCTGCTGGAGCCGGTGCCGTTGCCAGATGGGCATCAACGCCACCGAGAAGTACGTCCACGGCAGCAGCAGCAACAGCATCATCGAGATCGGGATCCACACCGGTCCCGGGATCAGCAGGAACAGCAGGAGCAAGGGGATCGCCGGAAGATTCCATCGCAGCAGGTACCGGCGTGATCCGCCGGGGCCCAGGATGTCGTCGCGTACCCACTCCCGCATCTCGGGCGGTAGCGTGCGACCGAACATGTAGCCGATCCGCCGCGGGAAATTCGGTCGTGCACTACTCATCATGAGATCCAGGATAGGCCGTCACCTCTCGTACAGGCCGGTCAGCCTGTCCGCGAAGTTGTCGACGACGACCTTCCGGCGCAGCTTCATACTCGGCGTCAGATCGCCCGACTCGACCGACAGTTCGCGTTCGATGATCGTGAACTTCTTGATCTGCTCCCACCGGTTGAGCTGCAGGTTCAGCTCGTCGATGTACCCGGAGATCAGCCCGTGGGTCTTCTCGTGCCGCGCGATCTCCTCGAACGAACCGCCCGCATCGTTCCTGTTCGCCCACTCACCGACGGACTCCGGATCCAGGGCCACGAGCGCCACGCAGTAGGGCTTGCCCTCGCCGTAGACGACGATCTCCGAGGCGTAGGGGCACATGCCCTTGAACGTCGCTGCCAGCGACGACGGCGCGACGTACTTGCCCTGCGACGTCTTGAACATGTCCTTCTTGCGGTCGGTGATGCGCAGGTAGCCCTCGTCGTCGAGGCTGCCGATGTCGCCGGTGCGGAACCACCCGTCGTCGGAGAGCGACTCCGCGGTCGCGTCGGGCCGGTTGTGGTAGCCGGTCATCACGCCGGGACCGCGAACGAGCACCTCACCGTCCTCCGCGATGCGGACCTCGGAGCCCGGGACGGGCCAGCCCACCGTGCCGATCCGGTTGGCGTAGGGACGGTTGACGAACGTCGCCGCCGAGGTCTCGGTGAGACCGTAACCTTCGAGGACGGGGATGCCGACGGCGTCGAACCACTCGCCGACCTCGGGATTGAGCGCCGCCGAACCGGAGATGAAGAACCGCAGGCGGCCGCCGAAGCGTTCGCGGACGGTGGAGAAGACCAGCTTGTCGGCGAGGCCGTGCTGCAGCTTGTCGAGCAGTCTGGGCGACCTGCCGGCCTGCGTCGCCTTCGACACGTTCCGGCCCACGCCCACGGCCCAGTCGAAGATCTTCTTCTTGGCGCCGCCTTCCTCCTCCATCATTCCCTCGACGCGTGCGTGGGCCTTCTCGAAGATGCGCGGGGCCGCACCCATGAAGGTCGGGCGGACGACCGCGAGGTTCTCGACGATCTTGTCGACGCGTCCGTCCACTGCGGTGGGGAAGCCGATCTGCAGGGGGAGGGTGAGCAGCACCTTGCCGAAGACGTGCGACAGCGGCAGCCACAGATACTGCAGGTCGTCGGAGGTGAGCATGTGCAGAGCGTCGATGGCGGCGGCCTCGTAGGTCCACGCCGAGTGCGGCAGGCGCACTCCCTTGGGCTTGCCGGTGGTGCCCGAGGTGTAGATGAGGGTGGCCAGGTGCTCGGCCCTGATGCTGTGGATCCGGTTCAGCACTGCTCCGGAGTCCTCGGCGAGCAGGCCGCGGCCCAGTTCGGCGAGCTCGTCGAAGGTGATGACCCAGTCGCCGTCGCCGGTGCCGTCGAGGACCACGACCTTCGTCACGTCGGGTAGATCGTCTCGGTGGCCCACGAGTTTCTCGACCTGACCGGTGTCCTCGGCGATGACGATCCGGCTGCCGGAGTCGGCGACGATGAACGCGACGTCGTCGGCGTGGGTGGTGGGGTAGACGGTGGTGGTCGCGGCGCCCGCGCACATGACGGCGAGGTCGCCGAGCACCCATTCGTAGCGGGTGGACGACGCGAGGGCCACGCGGTCCTCGGGCTCGATACCCAGGGAGATCAGGCCGGCCGCGAGCAGGCGTACCCGATCGCCGGTCTGTTCCCAGGTGACCGACGTCCAGCCGTCCTTCCCGTCGGGGAAGCGGAAGGCCTCGGCGTCGGGTGTGGCGGCCACTCGATCGATCAACAGGCGGGCGACCGAGGGGGCCCGTTTGTCGATGACCGCTCGGTCGACCTTTTCCTCGGAGACGCGCGTCGTTGTCGTCATACTCGAAGTCTAGGTAGCGGAACCGTCCTTCTGGCGAATATAAGTAGGAACTTATATAGTGGGGCCATGCACGGGTTCGAGGTCCTCGCAGATCCGGTTCGCCGCCGCATTCTCGAACTGCTCGCGGGCGGTCCACAGGCGGCCGGCGAGATCGTCGCGGCGATCGGCCGGGAGTTCTCGATCTCCCAGCCGGCGGTCTCGCAACATCTCAAGATCCTGCGCGACCAGCGGTTCGCCGTCGTCCACAAGGACGGCACCCGCCGCTACTACGAACTCGATCCCGCGGTCCTCGTCGAGCTCGAGGACTGGCTCGCGGGTCTGCATCCCCCGGTCTTCGCGGCTCTGGACGCGCTGGAGACCGAGATCGCGCGCGGCAAGCGTGAGCGGCGGAGCCGCGACGCCGTCCCGCCCGCGCTCCCTGCTTCCGACGAGAGAAGGAAATCCTCATGAAGAACGTGATCACGAGCAACGAGACGAGTCGCCGCACGGTCGGTCGTCGCACCGTCGAGGGCCACGAGGCCAAGGTCGTCACGATCTCGCGCAGCTACCGCACGAGCGCCGAGGACCTGTGGGAGGCGTGCACCGACCCCCGGCGCATCCCCCGCTGGTTCCTGCCCGTCGAGGGCGACCTCGAGGTCGGTGGCCGGTACCAACTCCAGGGCAACGCCGGTGGCGAGGTCCTCACCTGCGAACCGCCCCGGACGTTCACGGCCACCTGGGAATTCGCGGGTCAGGTGAGTTGGATCGAGGTGTCGGTCCTGCCCGAACCGGGAGACCGTGCGCGCCTGGAACTGACACACATCGCCCGTCCCGACGAGCACTGGGAGCAGTACGGACCCGGCGCGGTCGGTATCGGTTGGGATCAGGCCCTTCTCGGACTCGGCCTGCACATCGAATCGGGAGAGGCGGTGGATCCGAAGGAATTCGAGACGTGGTCGATGTCCGAGGAAGGTCTGCAGTTCGTCCGCGACAGCAGCGCGGCCTGGTGCGAGGCCGACATCGCCGCGGGCGAGGACCCCGAACAGGCACGCGCCGCCGCCGAGCGGACGAGTGCGTTCTACACGGGCGGATAGAACGGACTCAGGCTGCGTCTCCGACGCACGTGGGTCAGGCGGGGGCTCCGACGCCGACCACGTCGAGGTCGTGGCCGATGACCAGGCGCCCGTCGAATCCGGCGCCGCATCCTTCCCAAGTGGAATCGGGGCGATTGCCCGGGACCATGTGCGAGAGCACCAAGGTTCCCACGCCGGCTTCCTGGGCGATCGGACCGAGATCCTCAATGAGGGTGTGGGATTGGATGAGGTGCTGGTAGAGCCCTTCCTGAGCATCCGTGCGGGGTTCGGGGAACAACGATTCCGGCCAGGCGGGGTCGATCACCTCATGCACCAGAACGTCCGCTCCCCGTGCGAGTTTCACGAGATTGGGGGTGGGGCCGGTGTCCCCGGAGAAGACGATCGACCCGTCGTCGCTGTCGAAACGGTAGGCGAGAGCGGGAAAGACGGGAGCGTGGTCGACCAGGATCGCGGACACCCGGACGCGGTCGTCCTCGAAGAAGGTGAACGGTTCCATGTCCGGGCAGGGATTACCGTTCGGATCGGCGAGATACTGCGCCGGTACCGGAACGTCGAAGGCCTCCCACAAGGCGTCGGGGGCGGGCTTACGGTTGTCGAACAGGCGGTCGTTGAAGTCGGTGGCGAACGCCTGCACGAGCAGGTCGGTCATCTCCCGGGTGCCCGGTGTGGGATTGCCCGGTGCCACGGGTTCCGGTGCGGGGCCCTCCCCGAACAGGGGTGGAAGTACTCCGCGATTGCCCGGGCCGTAGACGGGGATCTTCTCCACGTGCTGCAGTCCGTTGTAGATCCCCTCGGTGAGGATGTTGTTGAGGTCGACAACGTGATCGGAATGGAGATGCGTCAGGAAGATGCCGCCCAGCGCGTCGAGGGGGCCGTCGAGGTCGGTGGCGAAGTTGGGTCCGAGTTCCGCCCCGCGTAGGCGTCGCATGACACCGTGACCGGCGTCGACGAGGTAGTACCGGTCTCCGACCACGACGGCGGAGGAGATGCCTTCGCGTTCGCTCCCGGGCCAGTAGGGAGGACCACCCGAGGTGCCGAGCAGGACCAGGCGTGTCCGTTGCCCTCGATACGGCTCCGGCGCGACCCGGCGATCGGGTGTCGGAGCCGCAACAGCGGTGTCGGCACCGGGACTGCATGCGGTGGCCGCCACGGCCGTCGCGCCGACGGCGAAACTGGCCAACAACTTTCGCCGGGATACCCCGGCCGTGTGCAGCCGTCCCAGAACATCACACATGTGCACGCTCCCCTCCGGCCGCGTTGCCGCGAACCGTTCCGCGATCGAATGTGACGCAGACCATATGGGTGGGGTGTGTGGGTGTCGATCCGGTGAGCGCGGTCGCGATCCGGTGAGCGCGGTCGGGCCGAACGGTCCTCGATGTTCGTGCTCAGCAGGCCGTGTTCAGTCGTCCGAGCGACGCCGCTGCCGGGCGTTCGCGTGTGCGGCAGCCGAACGCAGCACCTGCGGCGTGCGTCGCGCCGCCCGGAGAACGGCGCGGTCGAAGGGGTTGAGCGAGACCCGCTTCCGCGGTGCCTGCAGGGACGGGCGGCCGCCGGTCAGGGCGAAGAGGCGGACCTTGCCCGGCACACCGGCGAGCCGATGCGATCCCCTGTCGGCGAACTGCAGTCCCGACCCACCGGCCAGCTCACGCACGTGGCTCGAGACGAGCACCTCGCCGGGACGGGCCGCCGCGCCGATGCGCGCCCCCACGTGCACCGTCAGGCCGGTGACGTCCGTCCCGGTCGGCTCGACGGTGCCGGCGTGCACCCCGGCGCGCACCTCGAACCCGAGGCGGCGGGCCTCCGCGACGATCCGCGCCGCGCACTGCACGGCGGCCACGGGTCCGTCGAACAGGCTGAAGGTGCCGTCCCCGACGGTGCTCACCAGTTGCCCGCCCGTTTCGGTCACGGCGAACCGCACGTCGCGTTCGTGACGTGCGAGCAGTGCCCGGTAGGAGGTGTCGCCGATGCGTGCGAGGAGCTTGGTCGACCCGACGATGTCGGTGAACAGGGTCGCCGCGAAGCGCCGGCCGGCGTCGACGGGTGGGACGGACCCGCGGACGAGTTCCTCGACCATCGTCTGGACCTGCGACCACGCTTCGCCGAGCGCGGCGCCACGCGGTGACGGCCGGGTGATCACGAGCTCTCCGTGAGGCACCAGATCGGCCAGATGTCTCGCCGGACCCACCGGTATCGAACCCCCGGCGACCAGCACCACCTTCGTCGGGCACTGCACCGAGCCGAGGGCGTGCGAATAGTCGATCCGCAGGCTCGCCTCGAGGTGCGCGCTCATCGTGCTCGGCGACGCGGAGCACCGCTCGAGCATGGCCATCAACCGGCGGTTGTAGGGACTGTCGACGTGGCCGTCGGTCAACGGAACCGTGCGTCCCTCACCCCAGTGCCGGACGGCGTCGCGCCACAGCTCGACGAACTCGGCGATCTCGGCCTCCGTCCACCCGTGCGGTGGCCGGTCGTGGTCGAGCAGCGGTTCGCAGTACGGCGCGATCAGCATCAACGCATTGACCCGTTCGGGGGCGGTCGCCGCGACGAGCACTTGGGGGCCGCACGTGCTGTGGATCCCGACAAGGGTGGCGTGCCGGATCTGCTCGGCGTCCATGACGGCGAGGACGTCCTCGGCCTGCTGTTCGATCGTGGGCACGTGGTCGACGGGATCGGAGAGCCCGAAACCGCGGCGCTGGAAGTAGACGGCGCGCGAATAGGTGGCGAGTCGTTCGAAGAGCGAGTGCATGTACGGATCGGTCCACAACAGGTCCAGATGCATCTGGACCTCGAAGAACCACACGACGTCGGTCGGGCCCGTTCCGACCACCCCGTAGGCCAGATTGTGACCGTCGCGGGGCAGATACCGGGTCACCGGCGGATCCATCAGTCCAGACTATCGGGGTAAAAACTGAAGAGGCCGTGTTCCGACGAGGAGTGCGGCGGTGTAGAACTCGCGGAATCGGGCAATCCGGTCTCGAATCCGCGGGCGACGAGTTCTGTGGAGAAGGGATGAAACGATGACACGTTCGTCGGAAGCGGGTGATATCGGACGCCGTATGGCGCAGCTCGCGCGCGGTTTCTACCACCCCACCGATCTCGACGAGACCCTGCGCGGCGTGACGGCGGCCGCGGTCGAACTGGTGGAGGGGGCCGATTGCGCCGACATCCTCATCGTGACCGGCCGCAAGCAGTTCCGTTCCCTCGCCGCGACCTCGGAACTCGCCGAACACCTCGACGACGTCCAGGAGCAGTTCGGTGAGGGCCCGTGCCTCGATGCGAGCTTCCAGTACCTGGTGGTGCGCTCGGAAGATCTTCGATCGGAGACGCGCTGGCCGCGTTTCGCGAAGGCCGCGGTGGATGCGGGTGTACTCAGCACGTTGTCGTTCCAGTTGTATCTCGAGCAGGAGAGCATGGGTGCGCTGAACATGTTCTCCTTCGAGGCCGATGCGTTCGATCCGCTCGCGGAGGCGACCGCCGAGGTCCTGGCCGCCCACGCGGCGATGGCGATGAGTGCGGCGCGCAGCCAGGGACAGTTCGCCTCCGCCCTGGCGACCCGCGACATCATCGGGCAGGCCAAGGGCATGATCATGGAACGTTTCGGTATCGACGCCGTCGCGGCCTTCGAACTTCTGCGCAGGCTCTCGCAGGACAGCAACGTCCCCCTCGCCGAGGTCGCCCAGCGGATCGTCGAGGCCGGTCCCGAGCGCAAGGGCGGCGAGCACGAGCACGAGGCGGGGGCCGACCCCACGTCTGTGTGACAGCACACACCCCGCCCGGGTAGGTTTGGTGAAACCGCAAGTACTACTCACCGGTAGGGGTGCATCATGCCAGCTCCGAGCGCTGCGACCTTCCAGCGTCTTGCCGACCTCATCGCGATCCCCGACGCCGCCGAGCGGACCACCCGCCCCGTCGTCGAGGCGTTCACCGGACGGGAACTGGCCACCGTGCCGGTCGGCACGGCCGAGGACACGAAGGCCGCGATCGACCGGGCCCGCACCGCGCAGGTCGCCTGGGCGAAGCTACCCGTGGAGAAGCGCGCCGCGATCATGCACCGCTACCGCGAACTCGTGCTCTCCCGGCGCGAGCAGCTCATGGACATGGCGCAGGCCGAGACCGGCAAGTCCCGTGTCTCCGCGCAGGAGGAGGTGCTCGACATCTCGATGACCGCGCGGTTCTACGCGCGCGTCGCACCGAAGCTGCTGCGCCCCCGCAAAGCCACGGGCATGCTGCCGGGCCTGACGAAGACCACCGTCCTGCACCATCCCAAGGGTGTCGTCGGCGTGATCGCACCGTGGAACTACCCGATGACGCTCGCCGTGTCCGACGCGATCCCGGCGCTGCTCGCCGGCAACAGTGTGGTGCTCAAGCCCGACAGCCAGACGCCCTACTGCGCGCTCGCCGTCGTCGAACTCCTCTACGAGGCCGGCGTTCCCCGCGACGTCTTCGCCGTGGTCACCGGGCCCGGAACCGTGGTGGGCACCGCGATCGTCGAGAACACCGACTACCTGATGTTCACGGGTTCGTCGGAGACCGGGCGTCTCCTCGCCGAGCAGGCCGGCCGGCGCCTCATCGGGTTCTCCGCCGAACTCGGCGGCAAGAACCCCATGATCGTCACCTCCGGGGTGAACCTGCGCGAGGTCACGAACGCCGCGGTGCGGGCATGCTTCTCGAACTCCGGACAGCTGTGCATCTCGATCGAGCGGATCTACGTCGAGAAGTCGATCGCCCCCGAGTTCATCCGGATGTTCGGGGCGCGGGTGCGCGAGATGTCGCTCGGTCCCGACTACGACTTCGGCACCGAGATGGGCTGCCTCATCAGCGAGAGCCAGGTCGAGACGGTGACCCGGCACGTCGAGGATGCCGTCGCCAAGGGCGCAACCGTCGTCGCCGGCGGGAAGGCGCGGCCCGACCTCGGACCGCTGTTCTTCGAACCCACCGTGCTCACCGACGTGCCCGAGGACGCCGAGTGCTACCGGAACGAGACGTTCGGCCCGGTGGTGTCGATCTATCCGGTGGAGAACGTCGAAGAAGCGATCCGGGAGGCCAACGACACCGAGTACGGGCTCAACGCGTCGGTGTGGGGTGCGACGAAGGCGCAGGGTGAGGCCATTGCCGCGCGGGTGCGTGCCGGCACGGTCAACGTCGACGAGGGATACGCTCCGGCGTGGGGCAGCACCGACGCGCCGATGGGCGGTATGGGCATCTCCGGCATGGGACGCCGCCACGGCGCGGAGGGCCTGTACAAGTACACCGAGGCACAGACGATCGCGACGACGCGCCTGCTCAATCTCGACGGCCCGCGCGGACTTCCGCGGCGGGTGTGGGCGAAGATGCTCGCCCCCTTCGTCAAGTCGATGCAGTGGCTGCCGGGTCGCTAGGGGCCGGATCGTTCTTCCGCACGATGGTGGTCGCGAGGGGCTTCTCGACGACGAGGCACAGCAGGACCCCCGCGACCACCACGAGCGGCGCGATGTACAGGTAGATCGGCACGAGCGCGTCGTTGTACGCCTCGAGGACCGGTTGCCGGAACGCGTCGGGCAGTGCCCGGACCGCGCCGGGGGTCAGCGAATCGGGATCGTCGATGCCGGTTCCCGACAGTCCACCCGCCAGGCGCGTGGCGAAGACACTGCCCACGACTGCGGAACCGAGCGTCGCGCCGATCTGGCGGAAGTAGTTGTTGCCCGCCGTCGCGGTGCCGACCTCCTCGACGGAGAAGGAATTCTGCACGACCAGCACGAGAAGCTGCATGGACGTGCCGAATCCGACGCCGATCACGGCGAACCAGCAGCCCAGCACCCAGATCGGGGTGTCCGCCCCGAGGGTCGACAGGAGCACCAGACCGGCCGTGACGAAGACCGACCCGATGATCGGGATCCGTTTGTAGCGGCCGGTTCTCGTCACGTACCGTCCCGCCAGTGTCGACGTCAGGAACAATGTTCCCATCATGGGGAGCATCAGAAGGCCGGCGGCAGTGGCGTTCACACCCGCGACCATCTGGAGGTAGGTGGGCATGTAGGCGGCAACGCCGAACAATGCGACGCTCATGACGAATCCGGCTGCGGTGACGAGATCGAAGTTGCGGTCGCGGAACAGGTGCAGGCCGATCACGGGTTCGGCGGCACGTCGTTCCACCGCGACGAACAGCACCGCACCGACCGTGGTGGCGGCGATCAGCGCGATCACGACCGGCGACGACCACGGATAGCGTGAACCGCCCCAGGTCGCGACGAGCACGAGGAGCGTCGTGACGACGGACAGCACGGCCATGCCGAGCACGTCGATCCGCCGGCCCGAACCGGAGACGCGGGGCAGACGCAGGAAGACCAGCGCCGCGACGACGGCGACGGCACCGAGCGGCACGTTCATCCAGAACACCCACCGCCAACCGGGACCCTCGGTGAACCATCCGCCGAGCAGCGGCCCGGCCACCGACGACAGGGCGAAGACGCTGCTCATGATGCCGAGATACTTCCCGCGCTGACGAGCGGGGATCACGTCGGCGATGGTGGCCTGCGACAGCACCATCAGGCCGCCACCACCGGCGCCCTGGACGGCCCGGCCGACGATGAGCCACGTGATGTCCCCGGCGAGAGCGCCGATCGTCGATCCGACGACGAAGATCGTCAACGCGGTGAGCAGCAGCGGCTTTCGACCGAACAGATCCCCGAGTTTGCCGTAGGCGGGCATGGTGATCGTCGACGCCAGGATGTAGGCGGTGATGACCCACAGCATCCGGTCCACGCCGTGCAGTTCGCCGACGATGGTCGGCAGGGCGGGATTCAGGACGGTCTGGTTGAGCGACGCCGCCAGCATCGCGAGCATGAGACCCGCGAAGACGAAGGTGACCCGCGGGGTGCTCTGTTCCGGTGCGGGCGTGGCTCTTTCGGTCTCGTTCCGGAATGGGTCGGTCACGGTCGCGTGACCTCCCGGAACAACAGGCAGGTGCGGTGCAGGACCGAATCGGCATCGGCCTCCGTCTTCCCGGGGGCGGTGAGCAACGGGCGCAACGCGGAGCGCATGAGGGCGCCGGCGACCGTGACGATCATGTCGGCCGCACCTTCGACGTTGCTTGCGGGCACCGGCGCTCCGTCCGCGGGCGGTGTGGCCGCGAGTCGTTCGGTGACGAGTTCGGCGACGACGGCCTCGACGTCGTCGATGTGCTGGAAGCGTCTGCGCGCGAGCTCGGGATGGCGGTCCATGAGGGCGATGTACTCGTCGTAACCGATCGCGCGACGGCTCGCCGCGGCGCGGAAGACCGCAAGGAGCAGGAAGGCGACCTTCTCCACGAGATCGTCGCCCGGCGTGAAGTCGAAACCGTCGGCGACGGCGTCGTCGATGACAGGGGAGGACAGGCCGAGCACGGCGTCCTCCTTCGACCGGAAGTAGTTGAAGAAGGTGCGTGGAGAAACCTCCGCTTGTTCTGCGATGGTCTCGACGGTGATGTCGGACAGGCGGGTGTGGCGTGCTGCGGCTTCGGCGGCGGCCAGGTGGATCGCCGTCCACGTGCGCACGCGTTTGCGTTCGCGGTGGGAGAGCGTCATAGTGCGGACGTCGTCCGCCGCAGCTGCAGTCATGAAGTTTTACAGTAGCGCAAATTCTCGTAATCGTAAATTATGTTCTTTAGTATGAGAGTTACATTCTCTGATCGGTTCTTCCTGCAGGGTCGCGCATACTGATCGCCATGTCCGCGACCGGGATGGTGAACGGGGTGCTGGGGATACCGCTGACCACCCCGACGGCGACCGTGGTGTTCGCGATCCTCGCCGTCATCGGGCTGATCGTGTTGCTCGTCCGCCGCTACCGGGCGTGGTTCGTACGGGGAGTGCCCGTCGCCGTGACGGTCGCCCTCGGCCTGACGGCAGTGGCCGCGCTCCTGGTCGAGAAGGTCTGGAAGCCGTTCCCGGATCGTCTGCCGTGGGCGGTGTACGGATGGGTGGCAGTGGCCCTGCTCGCCGTCTCGCTGCTGATCGGACGATGGTTCGTGCGACGCCGCGACCGGGCCCGCCCACTCGTCGCGACGGCACTCGTGGTGTCGGCGGTACTCGTCGTGATCTCCGCCGCGGGCCGGATCGACGCGGTCTACGACGCCTATCCCACCGTTCGGGCTGTTCTCGGAATCAGCGACTACCGGACCGTCCCCTTCGACGACCCCTCTCTCCGAGCATCGCGGACCGTGCCGGTGGAGGACTGGTCGGCGCCGGACGACCTGCCTGCGACCGGGGCGGTCACCTCTGTGACGATTCCCGGAACGGTCTCCGGATTCCGGGCGCGGGAAGCCCGCGTCTATCTCCCGCCGGCCTACTTCTCGGATCCACGACCGGAACTGCCGGTGCTGGTACTGCTCGCCGGACAGCCCGGCAGTCCGGAGGACTGGCTCGTGGGCGGACATCTCCCGTCCACCATGGACGCCTATGCCGCGCAGCATCACGGCCTGGCGCCGGTCGTCGTGCTCGCGGACGGCACCGGAGGCCAGTTCGACAACCCCTTGTGCGTCGACTCGCATCTCGGCAACGTGGCGACCTATCTGGCCGTCGACGTTCCGGCATGGGTACGGGACGACCTGCAGGTCGACGACGACCCACGGGCACGGGCCGTGGGCGGACTCTCGTACGGCGGAACGTGCGCACTGCAACTCGCGACCACCCGGCCGGACGTCTACCCGACCTTCCTGGACATGTCGGGACAGGCCGAGCCGACCATCGGTGACCGGGCGTCGACGATCCGGGACGTGTTCGGTGGTGATGCGGAAGCATTCGCGCGCAACAATCCTGCCGACCTGCTCGCACGCAATCGGTATCCCGATTCCGCCGGTGCTTTCGTGGTGGGACTCGACGATTCCGAATACCGTGCCGGGGTGGAACAACTCGCTTCGGCGGCTCGGAGCGCGGGGATGGACGTCCACCTCACCGAACTGCCGGGCACACACAGCTTCGCCCTGTGGTCCGCAGGGCTCGAGAAGGAGTTGCCATGGCTCGCACAACGGCTCGGGCTCGGCAGCTGATGTCCCGCACAGGGGCAGGGGTGCTGATGTCCCGCACAGGGACGGTGGTGCTCCGGGCGCCCGTCTCGTGCGGACTGCTCGTGCTGATCTGGCTCCTGGCGGTCGTCACCGGTTCTGTGAGGAGCGGGCCGTCGCACGCAACGGCATCCGAGATGTCGCTCGGGATCCCGAATATCACCGACGGCCACCTGTGGACACTGTGGACTTCAGGGTTGTTCGCCTCCGGTCCCGGTGAGTATGTGCTCGGAAGCATTGCGATCCTCGCCGTCGCGGTGCCGGTCGAACGTCGCATCGGCAGTCGCAGGTTCATGCTCGCCGCGCTCGTCTCACAGGGCCTGGGCGCGGCACTCGCATTGCTCGTGGCTCAGGTCGCCTCCCTGGTGCCGAACCTGTGGGGCAGGGAGCTGCACACCCACCTCACCGAGGACCCGCTGGCGTGGGTGCTCGGCGTCCTGCTCGCCTCCACCACCGCGATGGGCACCCTGTGGCGTCGCCGCATCCGGACACTCCTGCTGGTGTTCCTGGTGACCGCAGCCTTGTTCGCCGGACACCTGCAGGACGTGAACAGGGTGACCGTCGCGCTGGCCGGGTTGCTCGCCGGCCCGCTCCTGTTCGGACGCGGTGTGCGCCGTCCGGTGCTCGGCGGCACCATCCGGGAACGCCGCACGCTCGTCGCGCTCGTCGTCGCGGCGAGCGTGCTCGGCCCGATCTTCGCGGCGCTCTCCCCGCACTCGATCGGTCCGCTGTCCGCGCTACGCGAGCTGTTCGAGCAGGTTCCCTACACCCCGCGAGAACTCGTCGAAGTGTGTGCCGATCCCGCGCTGCACGACGAGTGCAGGAAAGGGCAACAGGCCCTTCGGCTCTCCGGTGCAGGTCCGCTCGTCGCGAATCTCATGCCGTCGATACTGCTGCTGATCGGTGCCGAAGGGCTGCGTCGAGGGCGGCGGGCAGCATGGTTCCTCTCGGTCGGAGGACACATCGTGCTGATCGTCGTGGCCGCCGCGAGCACGATCGTCCGCGTGACCGAACAGGACGAGACCCGCTCCCTGCTGTACGGAATCCACCGGCACAGCTCCGTATCCATGGAACTCGCGCCACTCCTCGCGCTGGTCTCCGTGCTCGCCCTGTTGCTGCTGACCCGCACCCTCTTCGATGTCCGTGCACCGCGGGGAACCTATCGCCGGGTATGGGCCGGAACCGCAGCCGCCGCAGGCATCGCGCTCGTGACGTACGTGGTGGTGGGCATGCTTGTGGCAGACGGGTTCGATCGTGATCCCGGCATCGGCACCTTGCTCCGCGACGCACCGCGCCGGCTCCTTCCGCCGGTCTACCTCCAGCTCTTCGAGCCTCCCGTGATGCCCCTCGACACCCCCGCCACCCTGTTGTTCGAGTGGATCGGCGTGATCGTCTGGATCGCCTTCTGCGTGCTCCTGTGGCGCAGCTTCCTCGTGCCCCCTGCCGGGGTCGACCTCGGCGACGAGCAGAGGGTGCGAGAACTCCTGCACGACCCGGGCGGCGGATCGATGTCGTGGATGACCACCTGGGCGGGGAATCGGTACTGGTTCGGCGCCGACGGCAGGCACGCCGTGGCGTATCGGGTCCACTCGGGTGTCGCCCTGACGGCGACGGATCCGATCGGTGAGCGCGCCTCGATGACCGAGGCGATCGACGAGTTCGCGGCGTACTGCCTCGGCAACGGATGGACACCCTGCCTGTACTCGGTGGGCGAGGAGACGGCGGCGATCGCCCGGGACCACGGTTGGACCTGTCTGCAGGTGGGTGAGGAGACCGTCGTCGATCTCGCGGACCTCGCCTTCAAGGGCAAGAAGTTCCAGGACGTCCGCACCGCGCTCAACCGTGCTGCCAAGGACGGGATCGAAGCGAGATGGACGACCTTCCCCGCCGCGCCGCTGTCGGTGACCGAGCAGATCGTCGACATCTCCGAGGAATGGGTGGCCGACAAGGGACTGCCCGAGATGGGGTTCACGCTCGGAGGACTCGCCGAACTGCGCGATCCCGAAGTCCGGTTGCTGCTCGCGGTCGACGCGAACGACCACGTCCATGCGATCACGTCGTGGATGCCGGTCCACCGGGACGGGAAGGTGGTCGGGCTGACGCTGGACTTCATGCGGCGACGTTCGGACGGCTTCCGGCCGGCCATGGAATTCCTCATCGCGTCCGCGGCACGGTCCGCCGCCGACGAGGGCCTCGAATTCCTGAGCTTGTCGGGGGCACCCCTCGCGAGTGTGGACAGTGGGTCCGGACTCGACCGAGGAGCCCTCGACGCCCTGCTCGATCTGCTCGGCCGCACGCTCGAACCGGTATACGGATTCCGCTCGCTGCTGGCGTTCAAGGCGAAGTTCCAACCCCGTTACCGCCCGCTGTACATGGTGTTCCCGGACCCGGCGGCGCTGCCGACCATCGGGATCGCGGTCGGTCGTGCCTATCTTCCCCACATGTCGCTCGAGGAAGGCGGACGCCTGGTCACGCACCTGTTGCGCCGATGACGATTGCTCACGCACCCGTTGCGCTGGTGACGGTGGAACTCTCCCGGAAACGGGAGACCGCCACCAGTCCCACCAGGAGGAAGACCACCGGGAGCAGCACCGCATTGCCCATCGCGGCACCGAAGCCGAGCGTCCCCTCACCCATCTGCATCACCGCGCCGAGGGCGGCCGCACCGAGTACCGCACCGACCTGCCGGGCGGTGTTGTACACACCCGAACCTGCGCCCACGAGGTCACCGGGCAGGTCGCGCAACGCGATCGTCGAGTTCGGGGCCCAGCACAACGAGTTCGCGAAACCGAGCAGCACGATCGGGATCAGGAGCCAGCCGAGGGTGGCCTCGAGATGCATCGCCACACCGAACGACAACATCGCCGCGATCATCGCGGAGAAACCGATCCGGGAGATCCGGCCCGGCGCGACCCGGTCGGTGACCCGTCCGATCAAGGGCGCCATGATCACCGAGATCACGCCCATCGGTACCAGCATCAGACCTGCGACCTGCGCGGACAGTCCCTGACCCACCTGCAGGTAGAGCATGATCGGCAGGTTCACGGCGTAGACCGTGAAACCCAGCGTCGCCACGGCGGTCACTCCGAGGGTGAAGTTGCGGCGGGTGAACAACCCGAGCGGGGCCAGCGCCTCGGTGCCGCGGGCCGTCGCGGTCCGCTGCAGGCGCACGAACATCCCGAACGCCACGATCCCGATACCGAGGACGACCCACACCCACACGGTCCAGCCGAGATCGGGACCCTGCTGCAGGGAGAAGATCACGCCTGTGACCGCGACCAGCGAGACGACGGCGCTCAGCACGTCGATGCGACGCGCCCCGGTCGGCAATCTCGGCACGTACCGCGCGACCATCACCAGAGAGATCAGGCCCAGCGGGATGTAGACGAAGAAGACCCACCGCCACCCGCCGGTACCGACGAGCACCCCACCGAGGACGGGACCGAACAGACCCGCCGAACTGGCCACCGCGCTCCACACGCCGGTGGCGGCACCGCGCCGGTCGTGCGCGAAGATCCGGTGGATGATGCTCAACGGTTGCGGGTTGATCAGCGACCCGCCGAGCCCCTGCACCGCACGCAGCGCGATCAGCCACTCGATCGTCGGAGCCATCGAGCACGCGAAGGCCGCGGCCGTGAAGATCGCCATGCCCACCAGGTAGACGTTGCGCTGACCGAAGCGGTCACCGAGACGACCGGTGACCAGCAGCGGCACCGCGAAGGTCAGCAGATAGGCCGCCGACACCCACACCACCTGATTGATGCTCGCGTCCAGATCCTCGCGGATGCGCGGCAGCGACACCGCGACGAGCGACTGGTCGAGCAGGGTGATGAACAGACCCACGCACAGGGCCGCCAGCGCACGCCAGGCCCGCGGCTCGGGGATCGGGGCAGCGCTGCGTCCCGCAGCCGACGCACTCACTCCTCGACCGTGATCTCCGCGGCGTCGTCGTAGAAGCACACGTATCCCTCGATGTACTCCATGCCGGGGAACGGCTCGGGATACGACCATGCGACGTTCTCGGCCGGCGGCGTGCCGGAGAACGACCAGTACCGGGCGACGCCCTTGTAGGGGCAGCTCGTCCGCCACTCGGATTCCTCGAGCACCGAGAAGTCGACGTCCTCGGGCGGCAGGTAGTAGCGGGTCGGGAGGCCGGTCTCGAACACGAGCACGGGGTTGCGGGTCTCGGCGACCACGACGTCGCCGATGGCCACCCGCACGTGCCGGGAGCTGCGCAGGGCGTCGACGCGGTGATAGGGGTCGCGCGGATGGGTGAACACTTCGGTCTCCTCCTCGAACCACCGTTCGCCCTCGTCGACGTCGTCGCCCGGACCGGTCTCGCCCCACCGGAACCACTGGAAGACGAGACGGTCGTCGAGCCCGTCGACGTCGAGCTGGCAGACCGGTGAATAGGCCCGATGGTCGCCGACGACGATGTCGTACCACTGCCACACGTCCTGCCGGGAGCGGCTCGGCGACAGGGACGCCGAGATCAGGTCGAGCCGGACGTCCTCGCGGGGGAAGGCATAGAACGGGACGGGCTTGCCGGGCGCCCACACCAGCACCGCTCGGGTGCTGTCGACGACCGTCCGGCCGAACCACTCACCTCTGATCCTGCGATCGACGGGTTCGTAGAGGTAGTCGTCGGTCTCCGACGGCCGTCGGAGCACAGCGGTCTTGCGGGCAGCCATACCTCGACCGTATCGCGCCCGTCCAGGGACGGGACGAATCCTCGGACCCGACCCATCCGCGCGACGACCGGCTCCGAATACGGGGAGAGACGGCGTGAGGGCCGTCACCCGAACCGACCGACACGAACCACTACGCACGCCCACGCGGCTCAGACGACGACCAGAGGAACACCGATCATGCCCAACTACGAAGCCCGGCAGAACGAGAATCGGCACCCGCACCCGTCCGTGGGTTTCCTCCAGCTGTTCATGGAGGCGCGCACGCGCACCGAACAGACGACGCCCCGCGCGCAGGGAGGCAAGGCGTGAGGTCCGTCGGCGGCCCCGTCGAGTCCGTCGTCGTGGTGGGTGCGGGCCTCGCGGGACTGTCCGCGGCGCTCCACCTCACCGGCGCCGGCAAGCGCGTCACCGTCCTCGAACGCGAGGACACGGTCGGTGGTCGCGTCGGTACGTACCCGGTGTTCGAGGACGGGCGGCACCTCTACGACATCGACAACGGTGCCAGCGTGCTGACGATGCCGAACCTCATCGCCGACGCGCTCGCGGCCGTCGGGGAATCCTTCGGCTCGACCACCCCGGCACTCGACCTCACCCCGCTCGCCCCCGGCTACCACGCGCGCTTCGCCGACGGCACCGCCCTGAACGTGTACTCCGATCCGGACGAGATGACCGCCGAGATCGCGCGCGTGTGCGGTCCCGAGGAGGCCGGCGGGTACCGGCGGCTGCGCCGCTGGCTCGCGTCGATCTTCGACGCCGAGTTCGACCGCTACATCGACTCCAACTTCGATTCGCCGCTCGACCTCGTGTCGACACCCGCGGCGCTGCGGGACACCGCCAACCTCGTCCGGCTCGGCGGCTTCGGCCGGCTCGGATCACGGGTCGGATCGTTCATCCGGGACGACCGGTTGCGGCGCATCTTCACCTTCCAGGCCCTGTACGCGGGCACCGCCCCGTCGACGGCGCTGGCGGTCTACGGCGCCATCGCTCACATGGACACCTCGCTCGGCGTCTACTTCCCGAAGGGTGGCATGTCCACCATCGCCGCCGCGATGGTCGATGCGCTCGTCCGGGGCGGCGGCACCGTGCACACCGGCGTCGAGGTGTCGGAACTCCGCGTCGACGGTGGCCGCGCGACGAGCGTGCGATCCGGGGACGGCCGTGAGTTCGCCGCCGACGCCGTCGTCCTCACCGTGGACCTGCCGGTGGTCGACGATCTGCTGCTGCGTGCCGGGGTTCCGCCACGCCGGCGCGCCCGCAGCGCCACCGTCGCGTCGCCTTCGGCCGTCGTCTTCCACGGCACGGTGCCCACCGACGTGACGCAGGCCTGGCCGGAGTCCCACCACACCATCGATTTCGGTGCCGAGTGGGAGGAGACCTTCGCGCGGATCACCGCGCCGCGCGGCCGCGGCCGGTTGATGGCCGATCCGTCCCTGCTCATCACGCGACCCGCCGTGACCGATCCGTCCCTGCGGGTCGTGCGGGACGGTGTGGAGTGCGAACCGGTCTCGGTGCTGGCGCCGTGCCCGAATCTTGCTGCCGCACCCCTCGATTGGGGGCGCCTCGGCAAGCCGTACATGCGGGAGATCCAGCAGGTCCTCGAGCAGCGCGGCTACCGGGGACTCGCGAGTTCCATGCGGGTCGACCACATCGACACCCCGCAGACCTGGGCCGACAAGGGCATGCTCGACGGCAGCCCCTTCTCGGCGGCGCACCTGTTCCGGCAGACCGGGCCCTTCCGCCGCCCGAACCTCGTGCACGGCGTCGACAATGTCGTCCTCGCCGGGTCGGGTACCACGCCGGGTGTCGGCGTCCCGACCGTGCTCATCTCCGGACGTCTTGCCGCAGAACGTATCTCCGGTGGTGCGACTGCCGGGCCCACGACGATGTCGATTCCGATGGAAGCAGGTGCGGTTGCTCATGGGTGAACTCGACGGGATCGATCCCGATCTGCACGAGGCGTATCAGCTGTGCCGTGAGCTCAATCGGCGTCACGGCAAGACCTACTTCCTCGCGACCCGCATCTTCCCGGCGTCCAAACGGGCCGGGGTGCACGCCCTCTACGGATTCGCGCGGATGGTCGACGACATCGTCGACGTGAAACCGGTCGACGCGGCGCCGGTTCTCGACGCGCTCGAACGCCGTCTGTCCGACGCGCTCGGGGGCAGGCCGCCGACCTACGACGAATTCGGTCTCGTGCTGCGGGCCCTCGTCGACACCACGCAGCGGTACGACATCCCGCACGAGTACTACTACGCCTTCCTGCGATCGATGCGGATGGACATCCCCGGCACCGAACTGTTCCGCTCGCGGTACCGCACGATGGACGAACTGTCGGAGTACATGTACGGCTCGGCCGCCGTCATCGGGCTGCAGATGCTGCCCATCCTCGGGATCGAGGGCGCACGCGAACGGGCCGAGGCCCCCGCCGCCGCACTCGGTGAGGCCTTCCAGCTCACCAACTTCATCCGCGACATGGGTGAGGACCTCGACCGCGACCGCATCTACCTGCCCACCGACATCCTCGCCGCCTTCGACGTGGACGAGGACCTGCTGTGGCACTGCCGCCGGACCGGGCAGCGCGACGTGCGGCTCGAGCGCGCCCTCGCGCACCTGATCGCGCACACCCGTTCGATCTACCGTGTGGCCGAACCGGGCATCGACCTGCTCGACCCCAAGGTGCGTCCCGCGATGCGGACCGCCTTCGTCCTCTACGGCGACATCCTGCGGGCGGTGGAGGAGAGCGGATACCGGGTACTCCACCAGCGCGCACGCGTGTCGCGGCGCCGGCGCCTGTCGGTGGCGGCACCACGGCTGGCCTCGGCCGGTTGGACCACGCTGCGTTCACGGTCGAGACTGGGGAAGCCCACCGCGCCGCTCGGCCGGTGAGGCCCGCCCGGCCGAGCCGGCATTCGGACACGAATACAGAACAGGACAACACATGGAACAGGTCGTGCTGCTCGACGACGCAGGTCGCGCGGTCGGGATCGAACCGAAGGCCACGGTGCACACCACCGACACCCCGCTGCACCTCGCCTTCTCGTCGTACGTCTTCGACCCCCACGGCAACGTTCTGCTCACCCGGCGCGCCCTGGACAAGTCGACCTTCCCCGGTGTCCTGACGAACAGCTGCTGCGGTCATCCGGCGCCGGACGAGCCGCTCACCGAGGCCGTGCGCCGCCGGCTGCGTCAGGAACTCGGGCTCGACGTGCACGACATCGAGGTGGTCCTGCCGTCCTTCCGCTACCGCGCGGTGATGGACAACGGGATAGTCGAGAACGAGATCTGCCCCGTCTTCCGCGTGCTCTACGACGGGCCCGCGCCGGTCCCCGAGCCGTCGGAGGTGCACGACACCGAATGGGTCGACTGGACGGAATTCGCCGAGGACGTCGTCGAGGGACGCCGTGAAGTCTCGGTGTGGTGCCGTGAGCAGGTCGAGCAGCTCCGCACGCTCGGTCCCGACCCGCTGCGCTGGCCGGTGGCGTCTGCCGCGGATCTGCCGCACGCCGCGCCCGAACGCCGATAGGTCCGCACCCTTCTCTCGGGTCCGATCAGGGCCTCACGCCGGCCCAGGGCCGTTAACGTCGACCCTGTGATCGACCCGACCGTCCTGATCCGCACGATCGTCGGCGTCCTCGCCCTCGCCGTGATCTCGACGGCGGTGCTGTGGGCGTTCCGGGTCCCGCACCGATTCGCGCCGGTCGGTGCCATCGCCCGCGGTGCGGTCCAGCTCGCGCTCATCAGCGTCGTGCTCTCCGGCGTCATCACCGACGCCCGATGGGTCGCGGTGGTGCTCGTCGTGATGTTCACCGTCGCGTGGTGGACGGCCTGCCGGCGGATCGGGAACGCGGCCGTCGTGCGCGGGGCGACGGCCGCCGCGATGTCGACCGGTGTACTCGTCGCGGCGGGCATCGTCTTCGCGACCGGCGCGGTGGAGGCCACCCCGCGCTACGCGCTCGCGCTCGGCGGCATCATCATCGGCAACACCATGACGGTCGCGACCCTCGCCGGTCGCCGCTTCCACGAAACCGTCGACGACCACTGGCCCGAGGTGGAGGGATGGCTCGCGCTCGGCGCGACCATGCGGCAGGCGACCCTCTCACCCGCGCGCTTCGCCGTCCACGCGGCGATGATCCCGTCGACCGACCAGACGAGGACGACGGGCCTGGTGACCCTGCCCGGCGCGTTCGTCGGCGCGATCTTCGGCGGATTGTCGCCGGTGGAGGCCGGACGTTTCCAGGTGGTCGTGCTCGCCGCGATCATGGCGACGGCCTCGATCACGTCCGTGCTGATGGCGCTCGGCCTCGGTCGCGCCCTACGTCACCGCCCCGTCGTCGTCGTGTGAGACGGCGGTCTGCGGTGCGGGCGCCATCGGAGTAGGAGTGGATACAACCGCTGCCGAGGGAAGGATCGTCGATGCTGCTCGTAGCCAACCGGGGTGAGATCGCGTTGCGTGTCGTCCGCACGGCCGGGGAACTCGGACTCGATACCGTCGCCGTCCACGCCACGGACGACGCCGACGCTCCGCACGTCCGCGCCGCCACGCGAGCCGAGGCCCTGCCGGGGTCCGGTCCCTCGGCCTATCTCGACCCCGACGCGATCGTCGGTGTCGCCCGGGCGACGGGATGCACGCTCGTGCATCCCGGTTACGGATTCCTCAGCGAGAACGCCGCCTTCGCACAGGCCTGCGCGGACGCCGGGCTCACCTTCGTCGGGCCGTCCCCGGAAGCATTGCGCATCCTCGGCGACAAGCGGGCCGCCCGCTCGGTGGCGGAGGAACTCGGCATCCCGGTGACCGCCGCCGTCGAGGCGACGGATCCGGAGTCCGTGCGGGCCTTCCTGCGCGACCGTCCGGGCGGGATCGTCGTCAAGGCACTGGCAGGTGGTGGCGGTCGCGGCATGCGCGTGGTCCGCGATGCCGCCGATCTCGACGAGGCGCTCCGGCTCGCCGCTGCCGAAGCGCACGCCGCCTTCGACGACGACCGGCTGTACGCCGAGGCGCTCGTCGAGCGTGCCCGGCACGTCGAGGTGCAGGTCGTGGCTGCCGAATCGGGGTCGGGTACCCGCGCGGTGGCGTCGGGCGATCGCGACTGCAGCGTGCAACGTCGGCACCAGAAGCTCGTGGAGATCGCACCCGCGCCCGATCTGCCCCACGCCCTGCGGGAGGCGCTGCACGGCGCGGCGGTCCGGCTGATCGGGCACGTCGGGTGCCACGGACTGTCCACCGTCGAATTCCTCGTCCACGACGACGGTTTCGTGTTTCTCGAGGTCAACCCCCGGATCCAGGTGGAACACACCGTCACCGAGGAGGTGACGGGCGTCGACCTCGTGGCGACCCAGATCGCGATCGCTCGCGGGGCGGGATTCGACGAACTCGGTCTCCCGGAAGGAATCACCTTCGACGGCAGCGGGATAGGCGGACGTCCTGCGGCGGCGCAGGGCATCGCGGTGCAGGTGCGCGTCAACGCCGAGATGCCGCGCGCCGACGGCATCGCCCTGCCCGCCGCCGGGACGCTCACCGCGTTCACACCACCCACCGGACCGGGCATCCGCGTCGACACCCACGGCCGGCCCGGCCTCGAGGTGACCGGACGTTACGACTCGCTGCTCGCCAAGGTCGTCGCGTACGTGCGCTCCGGCGACCGCGCGGCGGTCCTGCGCAAGGCGTCGACTGCACTCGGCGAGTTCGTCGTCGACGGTATCGGCACCAACCGCGATCTCCTGCAGAAGATCCTGGACGACAAGGAGTTCCGGTCCGGAAACGTCCATACCACGTGGCTGGGGGAGCGGCTCGCGGATTTCGTCGACACCGCCACGACCGCGCCGGTGGAGTACACGGATCTGCGCGCCGACGAACACGCGGTGCACGCCGAGATGGTCGGCACGGTCGTGGAGATCGCCCGCGCAGGCGACACCGTTCCGGCGGGTGCGCCGCTCGCCGTTCTCGACGCGATGAAGATGCAGCACGAGATCCGGGCACCCGGCAGTGCCGTGGTCGAACGTGTGCTCGTCGAGCCGGGCCGCACCGTCGACCCGGGCACGGTGCTCGCGGTGGTCCGCCTGTTCGACGCGGAGACCGCGACGGACGACATCGCCGCCGTCGACCTCGACGCCGACCGCGCCGACCTCGACGAGATCCGTCGCAGACACGAGATCACCACCGACGCGGCGCGACCCGAGGTCGTGGCGAAGCGGCACGGGCGGGGCCGACGCACGGCACGCGAGAACATCGCCGACCTCGTCGACGACGGCAGCTTCGTCGAATACGGACCGCTCGTCCTCGCCGCGCAGCGCGGCCGCCGCAGCGAGGAGGACCTGATCGCGAACACCCCCGCGGACGGGCTCGTCGGCGGCACCGCCCGGATCGGTGGGGCCGAGGTGGTCGTGATGTCCTACGACTACACCGTCCTCGCGGGCACCCAGGGCCGCAACAACCACCGCAAGACCGATCGGCTGCTCGAACTCGCCGCCCGGCGGCGGGTGCCGCTCGTGCTGTTCGCCGAGGGTGGCGGCGGGCGACCCGGGGACGTCGACGCCGGTTCCGGTGCGGGACTCGACCTGCCCACCTTCCGCTCGATGGCGTCACTGCGCGGACGCGTGCCCACCGTCGCGGTCGTCTCCGGCCGCTGCTTCGCGGGCAACGCCGCGCTCGCCGGGGTGTGCGACGTGCTCATCGCGACCCCCGACGCCACTATCGGCATGGGCGGTCCCGCGATGATCGAGGGCGGAGGGCTCGGGGTGCACCGCCCCGAGGACATCGGACCGATCGACGTGCAACGCCGCAACGGGGTCGTGCACGTCGCGGCGCGCGACGAGGCGCACGCCGTGGACGTCGCCCGGCGATATCTCGCCTACTTCACCGCGCCGCACGAGGACCGGCAGGCACCCGACCCGCGTCTCGCGCGACATGTGGTGCCGGAGAACCGTCTCCGCGCCTACGACGTGCGATCGGCGATCGACGCGATCGCCGACGTCGGATCGGTGCTCGAACTGCGCCCGGACTACGGCGTCGGCATCGTCACCGCCCTGATGCGCGTCGAGGGCGCCGCCTACTGTGTGCTCGCCAACAGCAGTGCCCACCTCGGCGGGGCGATCGATGCCGAGGCCGCCGACAAGGCCGCGGATTTCCTGGAACTGTGCGAATCGCACCGGCTGCCCGTGGTGAGTCTGTGCGACACACCGGGATTCATGGTCGGACCGGAATCGGAGAAGGACGCCACCGTGCGCCGCTTCGGACGCTTCTTCGTCGCCGGCGCACGCCTGACCGTCCCGTTCGGCATGATCATCCTCCGCAAGGGTTACGGCCTCGGCGCGATGGCGATGGCGGGCGGGTCCTTCCACGCACCCGAATTCACCGTCGCGTGGCCGACGGGGGAGATCGGCGGAATGGGACTCGAGGGAGCCGTGCGTCTCGGATTCCGCAAGGAACTCGACGCCGCGGAGACACCCCGGGAGCGCGAGGAGCTGTTCGACCGGCTCGTCGCCCTCGCCTACCAGCAGGGCAAGGCCCTGCAGGCGGCGACGAGCTTCGAACTCGACGACGTCATCGACCCCGCCGACAGCCGCGCCTGGATCGCGCGACTGGTGCAACCGCGGTGAAGCCGGGTATGCGACAGCCATGGTGACCTATCCCGGCGCGCAGGAGTACGTACCCGACAGCCGCGACCTCGCCGAACTCGCCGCCGCGTCCGCGGGATGCCGGGGATGCGATCTCTACAAGGCCGCCGAGCGGACGGTCTTCGGCGCAGGGGTGCGCGACGCGCGCATGCTGTTCGTCGGCGAACAACCGGGCAACGAGGAGGACCTCGCGGGAGAACCGTTCGTCGGGCCCGCGGGGCACCTGTTCGACAAGGCCCTCGAACGCGCGGGCATCGATCGCGGCACGGTGTACGTGACCAACGCCGTCAAGCATTTCCGCTTCGACCGGTCCGCCAACGGCCGCAGACGGATCCACAAGAAACCGTCGGGTGGGCAGGTCGCGGCGTGCCGCCCGTGGCTCGAGGCCGAGCTCGATGCCGTCCGCCCCGACGTGGTGGTGTGCCTCGGAGCCACCGCCGCGCAGTCGCTGCTCGGCAAGGACTTCAAGCTCACACAACACCGCGGTGAGGTCCTGCATCTGCCCGAGGAGCTGTGCGGGTCGTGCGATCCGGCGGTGGTCGTCACCGTGCACCCGTCGGCGGTGCTGCGGGCGAAATCGCAGCGCGACGACATGTTCCGCTCGTTCGTGCAGGACCTGGAACGCGCGGCAAGCCTGTGACGACTCGGCCGTCGTCGGCTTGTGACGGCTCGGCCGTCGTCGGTTTGTGACGGCTCGGCCGTCGTCGGCTTGTGACGGCTCAGCCGGTGGTCGCGAGCCCCGCCGCGAGCCCGAGCGCCACCGACATCGCGCACACCTCGAGGACGGCGTTGCGCAGCGACTCCTCCTCCGGCAGGCGGTGCGTCGAGGCTGCCGGGAGCCAGTTGCGCCGCCAGTTCCACGCGAGCCCGAGCAGGGCGCACAGCACGATCGCCTTCGCGAGCACGACGCGTCCGTAGCCGGTGCCCAGTAGCGCAGAGACCGAGCCGAGCCGTACCGCCGCGTCGACCACGCCCGTGATCACCAACGCCACCACGCACCGCACGGCCAGCTGCGAGTAGCGCGGTAGCAGTTCCGCCCACGCTCCGCGGCCCCGCACGGTGACGGCCAGCGCCACGAGCACCCCGAACCACACCGCGGCCGCGAGCACGTGCACGGCGTTGAACAGCGACCCGAGCGGTTGTTGCGCCATGTGGCCGGTGACCGGGCGGGCAATCAACGCGAGCGCCGCGGCGACGAGCACCGGCAGGGTGGACCACGACGCCGACCGGCGGTACGCCACCGCGGCGACGACGACGATCGCGGCGATGCACACCCACGCCGACGCATCCACGCGGCCCGTGGTGGTGGCCAGGAACTGCCCGAACCGCCCCACGTCCACATCTGTGGCGGGAACGTCGACGGCGGTGGACGCGGCCCAGGCGAGGTCGATGCTCGCGAGCGCGAGCCAGACACCGCCGAGCGCGGCGATCGTGCGCCACAGCGTGTCGGAGGAGACCGCGGGACGGCGTTGCCGCTGCACCATGACCGCCAGGACCGCGAGTCCGAGCACGGTCGAGCCGACACACAGCCCGATCGCCCGCACCGAACTCGACGGGGCGGGCAGGGCGAGGGAACCGGCCACGGCGATGCCCGCGACGGTTCCGAAGGCAACGCCGGCAGCGGCCACGACGAGCCACTGCCGGCGTTCCGGGATCATGCGGGTCAGGCCTTCGGCTTGCGCAGCGCGAAGGCGAGACCTGCGGCGACCACGACGACACCTGCGACGACGAACCACCACACGGCCGGTCCGCTGCTGTCGCTCTCGCCCGACTCCGCGCCGGTCTCGCCGGTCGCGGTGTCACCGGATGCCGCCTCGCCGGGCGTGCCGGTTCCCTCCTGGGTGAGCGTGAAGGTGCGGGTTCCGCTGACGGGATGTCCGTCGGCGGAGGTCACCCGGTAGGCGATCGTGTACTCGCCCACGGGGCCGAGGCCGTCGAGTTCGACGGCTGCGGTCGCACCCTCGATGATCGGGTCGCTCTTCGACCACAGGTTGCCGTCCGGCCCGACGACGGTCAGGGCCGCGAACTGCTCCTGCAGGTTCTCGTTGAACGTCACGGTCACCCGATCGGGTGCCTCGGCGATCTGCTCGCCGTCCTCGGGCGAGCTCGACAGCACCACCGAGTGGGCGGACGCGGAGCCGACGGACAGGGTCAGAGCCGCGATCACCGCGGTGAGGAGAACGAGGATGCGCTTCATGCCCGCCGCCCCCGGATCACGGCGCCGAGGCCGAGTGCGGCACCGAGCGCGCCGAGCACCAGGCCGATACCGCCGAGCCAGCGCGCGGTGCTGTCGGTGGTGGTGCCCTCCGACGCCGCGGCGGTCTCACCGGTGTCGGTGACGTGCGCGTCGCCGCTGCCGCCGTGCCCGTCTCCGCTGCTCGCGGCGAGGGTCAGGCTGGGGGCGGGACGCTCGGGCTCCTCGTCGCCGGTCGCGATCTCGTCCCACGCCACGACCTCGCCGTCGCTGTAGGTCTGGATCGCGGGGAAGGTGACCTCGTCCTCGTCGGGCAGCGGCCCGACGGACAGGACGAACTGCTGGAACTGTCCCGGCCCGACCTGCACGTCCGGCTCGGCGGTCCACGTCACGGAGGTCGCGAGCTGCGACTCGGGATCCTTCTCGACGGTCGCCGTCCAGCCGGGCAACGGCTCGGTGCGCGCCGAGCGCAGGCCCGGAAGCTCGACGGTGACGGCCGTCGTGCCGGCGGTCTCGGACTCGGTGGGGACCCGGAAGGTCAGGACGGTGTAGCCGCCCTGCTCGGCCCCGGGTGCGACGACGGTGACGTGGGCGGAGGCGATGCCGGCGCCCGCGACCATCAGCGCAGCGGTTGCTGTCGCGCCCACGAGGGCGCGACGGGAGAACTCGAACATGTATGGGTCTTTCTCGTGGTTGGAGGATCGATCGTCACAGCGCAGCCGTGGCGAGCGGTGGTCCTCTCCGCGAGATGGCCGGGGGTGCACGTCCCCACACGAGCCGGTCGGTCGACGAGGTGGGAGCGAGCACGGCGGGTGCGGCGACCCGGGGGCCGCGCAGCAGCACGACCCGCAGCGCGGTGCCGCACGCCGCGTATACGTGGGCCGCAGCGGTGAGCAGCACCGCACATACGGCGACGGCGAGCATGTGGGCGCCCAGCATGGACACCGACAGGTGTTCGTGGCCGGGCACCAGCACGGTGAGCGCGACGTGCGTGGCCGCCTGCCCACCGGCGAGGAGCACGAGCGGTGACAGCGACGGCTGGTGCGCGCCGAGGATCCCGACGATCGCCGCGACCGCGACCAGCAATACCGCGACCGGTCCCGTCGGCACACCACCGCCGGCGGAGCCGTGGGCGGCCACCGCCAGCACCGCGGTGGCGATGCCCGCGGTGGTGCCGAGAACGGTCGGGTACCTGGTCACTGTCGGTCGTGCTCGTTCCTGATGTGCAGGCCGTGTCAGCGCACGCCGAGGCGTGCGAGAAGATCCGCTTCGATGCCGTCGAGTTCCGACGAGATCGCCGCATGCGCCGACTTCCGGCGCGCGGCCGGCATCTGCTCGGCCGTCTGCACGGCGGCGGTCAGATCGGTGAGGCGTTCGCGGGTCGCCGTGGCGAACTTCTGCGTCTCCGCGTCCTTGGGGTTGCGCTGTTCGACCTTCGCGAGCGACTGTTCCGCACCCGCGATGCGGGCACTGAGCCGGGCACCGTGACCGGTGAACGAACCCAGATCCTCGATCGGCACGCCGAGCTGCTGCGCGCGACGCGAGTCGAGCTGACCGCGCAGCGCCGTCACGGCCTGGTAGACGATCGGGACGAGCACCGGCGCGAGCAGACGCGCGACGCCGAGATAGCGGCGCACCTTCGCCGCGGTGAGTCCCTGGTTCTCGGCGGCCTTCTTTTGTGCCTTGAGGGTCGCGATCTGTTCCTTCTCGACCTTGGCCTGCGACCTCACGAGTTCCTGGTCGAGCTTGACCTGCGACTTCGCGAGCTTCTTGTCGATCTTCGCCTGGGCCTTCGCTGCCCGCCGGTCGTTCTCGAGCCGATTCTTCGCGACCAGCCTGGCCTCGAGCTTCGCCTTGGTCCTCAGCGCCTTCGCTTCCGCCCTGCGAGTCGCGCGACGCTTCCGTGTGAACAACCCCATCGAACAGCACCCTCCATTCGGTACGACACGACGCTCCGGCGCCCCGCGTCAGCCTAACGTGACGGTGCTGCTGCGAGCCGTCGCCTGTGCAGGGAATACCCTGGAATGTCGTGGACGCAACCGGAGAACTACCGCGGCCCGAACGCGGAGTGTCACAGCGCACAGCCGTCTCCCTCGAGGCCGCTGCGCTGACGAGGTGCCGCCACCGGGTCTATCTCGACGCCACCTTCCCCGACGAACTCGCAGGTGCACCCGAGAATCCGGGTGCGCGGCAACGCCAGGAGGCGGCGGCTGCGCATCGCGAGGCGATCCGCCAGACGCTGTTCGACGCCGACCCGGACGGGTGGGTGCTCGTCGCCCCGGAAGGGCCGATGTCGCAGCGCGCCGAGCGCACCCTCGACGCGTGCCGCGCGGGTGCCGACCGCATCTGGGGTGCGGTGCTGCCGAGCGAACCCGACACCGGACGCCGCGGCCGCTCGGAGATCCTGCTGCGCGATGCCGAACGCGGCGGCTACATCCCGGTGATCGTCGTCAACCACAAGGTCACCGATCCCGGGCGCGGCGCGCTGACCACCGACCTGTTCGCGTGGGCACCCGCCGTCGACGAGACCCGCAAGGTGCGCAGTCAGGTGCGCGACCAGATGCGCCTCGCGCACCTGTACCGGATGCTCGAACGTCACGGACTCGCGAGCCCCGCGAAGGTCGCCGGCGCGATCGGATACGGCGGCGACTGCATCCTCGTGCACGATCTCGACCAGATCCTCGACGACTACGACGCCCGCCTGGCGGACCGACTCGAGATCGCGCGGGGTCTCACTCCGACGGCGCCGTCGCAGATCGGCGAGTGCAAGACCTGCCCGTGGTGGGACCGCTGCCGCGCCGAACTCACCGTCACCCGGGACGTGTCGCTCGTCGCGCCGGGGCAACGCGCCGCAGTGCTGCGCGAACTCGAGGTGCACACCATCGACGGCCTCGCCCGGTGGGAGGGCGAGGAACCGGAAGCGTGGCCGCAGGGTTCGTTCGAGGACGCGATCGTCACGGCGCGGGCGTGGATCGCCGGTGCGCCGCTCGTGCGTCGCTACCGGCACGTGCACGTCCACCGCGCCGACGTCGAGGTCGACATCGACATGGAGAGCTACCACGAGCACGGCGCCTATCTGTGGGGCACGCTGCTCAATTCGGGGTCGACCTCCGAGTACATCCCGTTCGCGACGTGGGAGCCCGTGCCGACCGACGACGAGGCGCGCTCGTTCGCCGAGTTCTGGCGCTGGCTGTCGGATCAGCGGCGCGCGGCCGAACGTCGCGGGAAGACCTTTGCGGCCTACTGCTATTCGCGGTCGGCGGAGGACAAGTGGTTGCTGTCGTCGGCGCGGCGGTTCCACGGCTTCCCGGGTGTGCCGGAGCTCGCGGAGGTCAAGGCGTTCATCGGTTCGAACGAGTGGGTCGACATCTTCCAGGCCGTCACCGACCAGTTCGTGTGCCCGAACGGCAAGGGGCTCAAGAAGATCGCACCGATCGCGGGGCATCACTGGCGCGACGCCGAGGCCGGGGGAGAGGCGTCGATGAGCTGGTACCGCGAGGCCGTGGGCATGGCGGGCGAGCCCGATCCGGCGCAGCGTGTGCGGTTGCTCGAGTACAACGAGGACGACGTGATCGCCACGAAGATCCTGCGCGAGTGGATGAGCGATCGCGCGGTGCTCGACATCCCGTTCATCGAGGACCTGTAGCGCAGAGCATGCCACGTGCGTGGTTCCGGCGGCATCGGCCACCGGAACCACGCACGGGAGATCAGACCAGTGCGGCAAGAGCGAAGGCCGCCAGGGCGATGAGGACACCGCCGGTGAGGGTCTGGACGCGACGGTCGATGACGCACATCGCCGACAGGAAGCCGGGCATCGAACCACCGCGGCGGGTGTGCAGGATGGCCAGCACGCTCGGCATGCAGCGGCCGAGACTGACGGTCGCGAACATCGCGGCGCCGAGCACCGGCGAACCCGAGGCGATCACGCCGAGGACCAGCAGGTAGTACGCGCTGGACCGGATGAAGATCATGAAGCCGGGGCCGATGAGCGCGCCGAACAGCAGCGACACCTTCCACGGCGCCATCGTGCGCCGCAGATGGCGGGGGAGCTGCTGACGCCGCATGGGCGCCGGCAGGGTGATCATGCCCAGCTCGTGCAGGCCGTAACCGAGTGCGATCACGCCCCAGGCCGCGAGCATCCAGGCCCACGGCACCGAGCCGGTCACGAGCGCGCCGAGTGCACCGAAGAGCGCGCCGGTGGGGATGCCCGTCGCGAGCGATCCCAGGGCGTGCCAGCCGAGCCGGCGGACCGGGGTCGACGACCCGCGGCGTCCCGGCTGCTTCGGTGCGGCGACCACGCCGGCCACGGACATGCCGCAGGTCGACCAGTTGGCGGCCAGTGCCGTCACCGCACCGGTCGCGATCACCGCAGCGGTCATGGCCGTCGGGGTCGAGGGAGCCGCGACGAGACCGGCGGCGGCGCCGACCACCGCGGCACCGGCGATCAGGCCCCCGCGGGTCTTCTTCGCGACGGCGTTCTCGAGCGTCGGGCGTATCTCCGGTACGTCGACTCCGAGGGGTGGGTGAGCCAGGGGCTCACGCACGAGTGTTTCCGTCATTGGGATGCTCCTTTGCTGTGGTGCTTACGGATACGACCGGACGGCGGACGGCGTTGTCCGTCACCCGGTCACGGTGACGGTTCCGGTCATGTACCGGTGGACCGAGCAGTGGTACTCGTAGACGCCCGGCGTCGTGAAGGTGTGTTCGAAGCTCCCCTCGGGGGTGATGCCGCTGTCGAACTCGCCCTCCGATCCGACGTGGTGCAGGACCCCGCCGTCGTCGAACGTCCACCGGACGGTGCCGCCCACCGGTACGGTCACGTCCACCGGTGCGAAGTGCACGTCGCGCACGACGATCTCCGCGTCCGGCCCGGTGGGGGAGCCGGCACACGAGGTCGCGGCCAGCATCGCGAACGCGGCCACGCCCCACCGGATCCGCCTCATTCGACGATGATCGTGCCGACCATCGCGGGGTGCGGCGTGCAGTGGTAGGTGAACGTGCCGGCCTCGTCGAAGGTGTACTCGTAGGTGCCCTCGGTGAGCAGTTCGCTCTTCAGGTCACCTTCGAGCGGTCCGTCGCCCGCCACATCGTGCGGCAGTCCCGAGTCGTCGAAATGCCACTGCACGGTCTGGCCCTTCTCGATGGTGACCGATGCCGGGCTGTACGACATGTTGGAGACCTCGATGACGACGGCGGGTTCGTCGGCGTCCGCACTGCCGCATCCGGTCAGCAGTCCCATCGCGAGTGTCGTGCCCGCGATCGCGGAAAGAAACTTCTTCATGATCTCGTCCTCACCGGATGTACCGCAGATTCGCGGTCATTCCTGCCTCGAAGTGATAGGCGTTGTGGCAGTGGAACATCCACTCGCCCGGATTGTCCGCGTCGAACTCGATGGCGAGTTCGGTCCCCGGAAGCACGTTGACGGTGTCGCGTCGCAGACCGCCGTAACTCGGTACGGCGAAGGTGTGGCCGTGGGTGTGCATGGGATGCCACATCGGCGACGAGTTGACCATCGTGATCCGGATCCGTTCACCCTCCTTCATCACCAGTCGGCCGGCGTCGGGGCCGGCCATGCCCCACACGTAGCGGTCGCCCGCCTGGATCAGCTCGACACGGTAGTCACGGTCGACGTCCCGCTTCTCGAGCAGCACCGATTCGGCGGGCCGCAGTTCGCTCTCGGGTACCAGTCGCCCGTTCAGCTCCGGGATGTTTCCTCCCACATCGGGGTTCGACATCGGAACCGCGTCGTGGGACCGCAGCACGGTCGACGCGTAGCCGTCGCGACCCTCGACCTTCGCCACGATCGGCCACGCACCGGAGCGGACCGTGACGAGCACGTCCACCCGCTGCGCCATGCCGAGGATCACGGTGTCGGCGGTCGTCGGCTGCACGTCGAAACCGTCCACGGCGACGACGGTCAGTTCGTGGCCGGCCACGGCGAAGCGGTAGGGCGTCTCCGCGGCGGCGTTGATGATCCGCAGTCGCAACCGTTGTCCCGCAGCGGCTTTCACCATGGCGGGATCGTTCGGCGGGCGCCCGTTGATCAGGTGCAGCGGGTACGCGATGTGCTGGGTCATGCCGCCGAGCGGGACGGAGTCCCCGTGGCCCGCCGACGTGATCTGCTGCGCCACCGAGGCATCGGCGTCCGAGTACTCGGCCGGCCCCGAGCCGTGCCCGGCGTGACCGTGCCCGGCGACCTGCGGGTTGAGCGCGGCCAGGACCGCGTCGGGGGTGGTGCCCAGACCGTCGACCCAATCGTCGAGCACGAGCACCGCGTCGGCGTCCGCGCCGGTCGCGTCGTTCGGGTCCTCGATGATCATGGCCCCGAACAGGCCGCGGTCGGCCTGCAGTCCGCTGTGCGAGTGGTACCAGTAGGTGCCCGGATCGGGTGCGACGAAGTCGTACTCGAACCGGCCACCGTCGGCGCCGATCGGTTCCTGCGTGACCGGAGCCGCACCGTCCATGTCGTTGCGGATCCGGATGCCGTGCCAGTGCAGCGTGGTCTCCTGCGGAAGCCCGTTGTCCACCGACACCCGCACACGGTCGCCCTTCGACAACCGCAGCTCGGGTGCGACGGCGGCCCCGCCGTAGGTCCACGTGTTCACGATCCGCCCACCGAGGTCCACGGCGCCCACACCCGCAGCGAGCGCGAAGGCGGCCGTCGCCCCCGAGGTGGTGCGGGCCGCCTCGGCCGCGGCCACCTCGGGGTCGGTGGGACGGATGTAGTCGAGCTCGGCGGCCGCCGCCTGCTGCCCGGACGTACCGGAGCTGCAGGCGGCGGCACCGAACCCGAGGGCGCCGAGCCCCACCGCCCCGGCACCGAGGGTGCCCAGGCGGAGGAAGCGTCGGCGGTCGAGCACGAGCCCGGTACCGGGTCGTGTCATCGGATCACCTGCGGGGTCAGGAGGGAACGGATGTCGTCGACGGTGCCGGTGACCTCGGCAGCACTGACCTCGGCGCCGTCGCTCGCCGAGACACCGACGATGCGCTGGGCCGACTCGCCGTCGACCTCGGGGCCCGAACCGACCACGTACAGGATCGATCCGTCGACGGAGAAGGCCATGGACGCGATGTCCGTCAGCCCCAGCGCCTCGAGATCGAGGGTGCGGATCGGTGTGAGGCCGGCGGCGTCGAACAACTCGACCTTGACGATGTCGCCGCCGCGCGCCGAGTGCGGATGGATCTCGCTGTCGGTGTACTCGATCGCGATCCGGTCGCCGGTGTTGTTGATGGCGTTCTCCGCGAAGCGGCCACCGTCCTGACCCGCGTTCCCGATGGGAGCGACGGGATCCTCCGGCAGACCGTTCGAGAAGTCGAAGACGAAGACGTCGCCGGTCGCGCCGACGAGCAGCGCCTTCTTCGCGTCCGCGGCCCAGGTCACCTTGCGGTTGCTGACGAAGTCGTCGGGCAGCACCTTCGTGCGCGCCGTCTCCGTGGGGACACCGGCATCGTCGATGGAGATCTGGATCAGCTCGCGGGTGTCCTCGCACACGCTGTAGAGCTCGTGGTCGACGAGCCAGGTGAACGGCCCGCACCCGATGATCTGCAGCGCGCCGCTCTCCTCGCCGGCCTCGAGATCGACGACGCGGACGCCGTACAGGCCGTCGTCCCACGTCACGAAGTACTTCCCGTCCGAGGTGACGGCACTGGAGCCGGGGCGCGAGTGCGCGCGGGCGTAGTCGGGCAGTTCGATCTCGTCCGGCTCGAGCAGGTCGCCCGAGTAGGTGGTGACGGTGAAGTCGGCCTGGCCGCGCGAACCGCGGGGCCGCCACACCTCGGCGGCGAGAACCGCCGGGTCCGAGGAACTCTCGCCCACGAAGCCGTGGATGACGGGATCCCAGATGCCGGGGCCCACGACGATGCGGCTGCCCGCGACGCCGGTGACCGGGTCGAGGACGTTCACACCGATCTCGAGCCCGCCCGGAGTCCGGAGGACCGCGAGCAGGTCGTTCTCGCTCGCGGGCTGGATCTCCGAGACGTGCACGGGTTCCGGGATGGTGTCGCCGATCTCCTGGTCGTCGTGGCCGAGGGAGATGCCCTCACCGGGAGTGGTGTAGGGGACGGTCGGGTAGCTGACCTCGCCCGCCGCAGCGGACGAGGCGCTGTCGTCGTCGCTCGAGCACGCCGCGAGGGACAGTGCGAGAGCGAGCGGGACGGTCGCGGCGACCGCCCGTTGGGTGCGCTTCATGATCCGGCGCCCACCTTCGGTCGTGCGGCGGGACGGGTCTGGCAGTCCTCACCGATGATCGGTGCCATCGTGCAGGTGTACGACTGGGATTCGTCGGACACGCACCAGATGATCTCCTGGTCGTAGCTGCCCGAGACCGGGTTGTACATGATGGCCTGCATGTCGGGCTCACCGCAGAAGGCGTTCGAGCACGACGGTGCACCACAGCAGTCGTAGTAGGCGATCAGGTAGGTCTTACCGGTGTCGGGATGCGTGCAGCACCCCACCCAGAACTCCGCTCCGGGACGGCTTCCCGGTGCACAGGTGGTGACGCCGCCGCCGTTGCAGGCCGCGCACGAGGTGCCGTCCATGTTGCACCAGCGCCAGTACTCGCACTCGGCGGGATCCTTGCCGTCGTAGACCGGAACGAACGGTTCGGGTTCGGCGGGGGCGGGGGCCGGCGGCTCCTGCGCCAGGGCCGTGCGGGTGACGGGCAGCGAACTGATCAGTGCCACACCGGAGACACCCATGGTCCACCGGCCGATCTTGCTGATCACCGAACGGCGGGAGACCCGCTCGGACATCCTGCGTCCGGTGCGGCCGATGAAGGATCCACCACGGCCGGCCATCCATTCGGCCTGTTCCTTGACGGTGGCTTCGTCCACCGGATATCGGTTCTCGTGCATCTCCGGTTCACCGGATGAGGGTCTGAGGTCCAACGACGTACTCCGATCTCGAGAAGGGGATGAGATTCCGCCCGTACCGACGGCGCGGTCGGCGCTCGCAGATCACAGACCGGCTGCGGCGCGAGTCTTGGCTGCCTCGTGCAGGTGCTGCAGCGACGGCGTACCGGATTCGAGTGCGTTGAGGAGGGATTCGACCTGCGCCATGTGGTTGCACAGGCCCTTGGCCTGGATCTTGCCGTGCTCGTCGAGGATCACGCCGTACGGAGTGGTGCCCACCTGGTAGGCGATGCCCACATCGCGGGCGTCGACGTAGCTGAGCTCGGCTCCGATACCCGAACCGGCGAGGAAGTTCTGGTGCTCCTCGGGCGTGCCGTCCGAGATGATGACGACGTCGAGGTCCTTCTCCGCCTTCGCCATCGCCTTGACGCCGGGCAGCAGACTCTTGCAGGTCGAGCACGACGGAGCGGTGAACAGCAGCAGCTGCGCTCTGTCGCGGTGGCCGCCGACGCCGATCTCGCGGCCGAGGTGGTCCTTCAGGCCGCGGAAGCTCGGACCGACCTGGGCGATCTTCGGGCCGGTGTCCATCATCCGGGCGCCGAGGGGGCCGAGACGCACCTGCACGCGCCCGATCTCGCGGGCGAGGGCGAGCAGCATGAGGAACAGCGCCGCGACGGCGACGGCCAGCACGATGACCGCGATCAGCAGGAAGGTGTTCACAGATTTCTCCGTTCGGATTTGTCAGTACCGCGAGAGGGTCGAGGCGGCACGGAGTTCGATCGAGGCCTTCGTCAGGTGGTCGTCGACCGGGCGCCGGCCCGGATGCACGATCGACCGCAACTGCACCGCGGTGACGACCACGACCAGCACCAGCGCGGCGAGCGCGACGGCGAGGAGGTGCTCGGCGAGCGACGGTGCGCCGGCGGGAACGAGGGCCAGGGCTGCGGAGACGAGCACGAACGCGCCGGCCCGAACCGCATGGAACCACCCGATCCGCGGGACGTCGTGGGAACCGAATGCGAAACAGCCGCAGTCGAGGTCACGACGGCCTCGGAGGAGGTTGATCGTCAGGCCACCGAAGAAGCACAGGAACAGCAGCGCGGCGCCTGCGGCCGCCCACCGTCCGGCGATGCCCGTGACGAGCGCGGCACCGACGACGATCTCGGCCCACGGCAGCGCGAACGACACCGCGTCCTCGAGCGGGGCGGGCAGCAGCTTGTACCCGCGGACCGTGCGCAGCAGACCCTGGCGGTCCCGGGTCTTGGGGATGCCGGCGAGCAACAGCGTGCCTCCGACGATCGATGCGATCAGCACCCACAGCATGTGTGCGACCACTCCTTCCGTTTCGCTGCGAGACCTTCTCGAGGTCCCGGCGGATCCCTCGCAGGTGGGGATGGACACATCGTGCTGTGGTCTCGAGTCGGGCATGCGACGCCGGAGAAACGAACGGGGACACCTCGAACGAGAACGCGAGCCGCGGAAATCCGTGGGGCCGAGCCTCGGCGACGTGGGCTTTTGCGTTCGCACGACTCCATGCGGAAGGCGGCGGCGTGATGTACCTCGCAGCGCCGCCGCGAGCGGATTCCCACTTGGACGGCACGTCGTGTTCGCGCAGGTAATACAGCTGTAACAGAACGGGGTTAGCGTCCGGACGAAATCAGTGAAAGGACCACGGTCGTGACGTCAGCACTCCGGGCGGCGATCGACCGCGCGCAGGACGCGGAACCCACCGGGGCTCACGTGCGCTCACCCCTGCACGCGCTCGGGCGTAGGCAGCTGTCCCAGCTCGATCTGATCGGACAGTCGCTGTCGACGATCGCCCCCGCCACCGGCATGGTGTTCATCGCCCTGTGGATGACCGTGAGCGATCCGGGACTCGGCGGTGTGCTCACCATCGCCGCGACGACCGGCGTCGTCGTGCTGGTCGCATGGTGCATCACGCAGTTCACGCGACGCCTGGCCGCGGCGGGTTCGCTCTACAGTTTCGTCTTCCAGGGACTCGGTACGCGCGCGGCGCTCGTGACGGGTACGGCACTCATCGTCGGATATCTCGGAATCTCGATCTCCGTGCTCGCCCAGGGAGCACGCACCGTACTGGACATCGGCGAGCTTGCCGGACTGCATCTTCCGGGGACGGGACCGTGGCTGGTGACGACGGCGGTGCTCGGCGGGGTCGTCGCCCTGATCGCGATTCGCGGGGTGCGGTTCGCGACCCGCGCGATCCTGCTCGTCGAAACGTGTTCGCTGGTACTGATCGTCGCGACGATGCTGGTCGCGCCGACGGGTGGCTCGACGACGAGCGAACTGCCGGTCTCACCGCTGAGTCTGCTGCCCTTCCTGGCGCTGATGACCGTCCTGTCCATGGCCGGTTTCGAGAGCGCGGCGTTCTTCGGACCCGAGGCCCGTCGGCCGCTCGTCACCGTGAGCCGGACGGTGCTGATCACCCCTCTCGTCGTCGGGGCGCTGTTCGTCTTCGCGGCCGTCGCCTCGCTTACCGGACGCGGATCGCTCATCATCGGAGCGTATTTCGACGGTGTCGACTCCGGCGCGTCGTGGGCGGTCGTGCTCGCCGTGAAGACGGGCATGGCGTGCTCGTGGTTCGCGTCGACGCTCGGCTGCGCCCAGGCAGGCTCGAGGCTCCTGTACTCGATGGGTGTCGAACGGGTACTGCCGTCCGCCCTCGCCCGCGTGCACGGCACCCTGCGCACCCCTTATCTCGCGGTGGCGGCGTTCGTCGCGGTGAGTGTCGTGGGTGCCGTCCTGTACACCCTGGCGGCGGACGCGGATTCGTCCGTCTTCGACGGGGTCGTCGAGGTCGCGCTGGTCGCGGCGTACACGCTGGTCGCGGTGGCGTCGCTGCGGTTCCTGCACCGCATCGGTGAGGACACCACCTGGACGCGGGTCGCGGCGGTGTTCGTCGCGTTGCTCGGCGGCGGTCTGCTGGTGGGAACGGCCGTCGACGGGGTCACGCACTCGCTGCTCGTCGTGCCGGTGGCGCTCGTCGCGCTCCTGGTGTCGGGACCGGTCTGGCGCGCGGTGCTGCGCCGGCTCCGCCCGCAGAGTCTCGCGACGATCGGAGCCTTCGACACCGTCGAGACCACCGATCTGCTGCCGGGAACGGGGACACTGGTCCTCGACGAGCACGGTCGGCCGCAGATCGTCACGGGGGGCACACAGGAGGAGCGGATGTGACCGCCCACGTGCCGATCCGGTCCTCCGAGACACCTTTCGGAGGACGACAACCCCATGCCGTGCAGAAGGCGCTGGGGATGCTCGAGGCCGTCGCGCAGCTCGGTCCCGGCACCACGGCCAAGGAGATCGCGGCGTTCGCCGGAGTGCCTCCCGCCACGGCCTACCGGATGCTGAACCTGCTCGTCGCGGACGGCTATCTCGTGCGCGTCCCCGACCTGTCGGGTTTCGCGCTCGGCCGTCGTACGGCCGAACTCGCCCAGGCCGCAGCGGAATCCACTCCGTCCGAATCGCTCCACGATGTGATGGAGGATCTGCGGGGGTGCACGCGTTTCGGGCTGCACGTCGCGTCCTTCGCCGGGAGCCGGCTCCGGTTCGTCGACCAGGATCCGGACCACGAGATCGTCGCCATCACCACGCTGTCGAAGTCGTTGCACGCCAATGCCATCGGCAAGCTGATGCTGGCACACGTGCCGGGGGCGGCCCCGGACGCCGAGTTGCGCCGGCTCACCGAGTTCACGATGTGCGACCGCGAGTCGCTGGCGCGGGAGCTGCGCGAGATCGTCTCGTTCGGTTACGCGCGGGAATGCCAGGAGACGCGGCTGGGCCGGGCGGCGCTGGCCGTCCCGATCCGCGACTCGTCGTCCTTCGTCGTCGGCGGCCTGTACCTGCACGGATCGGCCGCGAAGGTGCAGCCGGATCCCGATCTGGTGAGATTCCTCGTCGACGGCTCCGCGAGGCTCACAGGCCTGCTCTGAGCCGGATCAGGGCGTCCACCACGGGCGCGCCGAACATCGGCGGATCGTTGTGTTCGAGACCGTCGAGCTCGACCCGCTCGTGCAACTGCCGGGCGGCATCGGCGACCGCCGTGCTCTGGGCGGGCGGGACGATGCTGTCGGCGGTGCCGTAGACGACCGTGATCGGCACGCCGATGCGGCCGACGAGTTCGGCGACGGGGAACTCGTCCTTCAGCACTGCGGCGGGGACGAACGGATAGTGGTGCCGGGCCACGGCGGCGAGGTCGGTGAACGGCGAGCGCAGCAGCATCCCGGCGGGTGGTTCGTCGACGGCGAGCGCGGTGACCACGGCGCAGCCGAGGCTCTCCCCGAAGTACAGCAACCGGGCGGGGTCGACGTCGTCGCGTGCACGGAGATGCCCGAGGGCCGCGCGGGCGTCGGCGGCGAGACCCTCCTCGGTGGGGGTGCCGGGATTACCGCCGTACCCGCGGTAGTCGAACAGGAGCGTCGAGAAACCCGCCGCGGCGAGGTCGGCGGCGGTGTCGACGCGGCCGAGGCGGTTGCCGCCGTTACCGGGAGCGAGGAGAACCGTGAAGCCGGCTCCGGGACCGTCGGGGGCGCGACCGGGCACGAACCAGGCGTCGAGCTCGAGACCGTCGTCGGTGGTGAGCACGACGTCCTCGGCGCCGGGCAGGACGGTCGCAGCGGACGGGGGAGTGGAGCTGTCGGGCAAATAGATCAGGCGTCGTTGCAACGCCCAGCCGGCGACGCCGACGAGCGCGACGACGAGCACCACGGCGAGAACGATCCGCATGGGTCCGGTCTAACGCACGTGCGCGTTCCCGGCAGCCGGAACTGCCGGAAACGCGCACGGAAGAGGCGGGATTACCGGAGGAAGGGTTACCGCGGCGCCATGCGCAGCGCGCCGTCCATGCGGATGGTCTCGCCGTTGAGGTAGTCGTGCTCGACGATCATCTGCGCGAGCTGCGCGTACTCGGCGGGCTGGGCGAGCCGCGACGGGAACGGCACACCGGCCTCGAGGCCCTTGCGGTACTCCTCGGTGACACCGGCGAGCATCGGGGTGTCGACGATGCCGGGGGCGATGGTGTTGACGCGGATGCCGAACTGCGCGAGGTCGCGTGCGGCGGGGACGGTCATGCCGTGCACGCCACCCTTCGACGCGGAGTACGCGATCTGGCCGATCTGGCCTTCGAACGCCGCCACCGAGGCGGTGTTGATGACGACGCCGCGCTGACCCGACTCGTCGACCGTCTCGGTCTTGGAGATCGCGTCGGCCGCGAGGCGCATGACGTTGAAGGTGCCGAGCAGGTTGACGGTGATGACCGTGCGGAACAGCTCGAGGTCGTGCGGGCCGTTCTTCGACAGGATGCGGCCGGCCCAGCCGACACCGGCGCAGTTGACGACGATGCGCAGCGGAACACCGGACTCGACGATGCGGTCGACGGCGGCCTGCACCTCGTCGCCGCTGGTCACATCGGTGGCGAGGAGCGTGACACCCGCGGGTGCGGCATCGCCGACGCGGTCGATGGACTGCTGCAGGTCGAGGCCGAAGACGGTGGCTCCGGCGTCGGCGAGGCGGCGTGCGGTTGCGGCGCCGAGACCGGATGCGGCACCGGTCACCAGTGCGGCGGATCCCTGAATCTCCACTGTTCGTATCTCCTGTCCCGAGCCGAGGGCTGCGTGAACCCGACGGGTTCGGGCTCGTTGGCACCGAGTCCGACTCCGTCGGGTTCTCTCACAGAGCCCTACGGCGTGTGAGTGTCGTTCGTCACGAACCCTAACCGGTCACGGCCGCGGGTTCCGCGGGGGTCGCGGTCCGGCGGCGCAGTGCGACGACTCCCATCGCCGCGGCGACGAGACACGCGACGGCACCGAGCAGCAGTCCGGCCCGGCCACCCCACTGCTCGCAGACCCATCCGGCGATGGGACCGCCGATGGCCGTGGAGCCGAGGAAGGCGACCGACCACAGGGCCATCACCCGTCCGCGCATCGTCGGTGCGGAGGCGAGCTGCAGCGAACTGTTGGTCGTGGACGTGAACGTCACGCTCAGTGCGCCCACGATCACCATGAGCACGATGAGCGTGGTCAGGTTCGGGGCCGCGGCGGCGACCGCCATGGCGATGCCGAACGCGAGGGAGGTGAGGATCAGCGGCCGGGTTCCGGTGCGACCCCAGGTGGCGACGGCGAGTCCACCCACGACCGATCCGGCGCCCATCGCGGCGGTGAGGAAGCCGTAGGCCCCGGCACCGGCTGCGAAGGTGTGGTCGGCCAGGACTGGCAGGACCACCTGGAACTCGAAGGCCAGACACCCGACGAGCGCCATCATCAGCAGCGGGACGGCCAGATCGGACGTGCTGCGGACGTAGGCGAAGCCCTCGCGCAGCTGTCCCTTGGCGCGGGCGGCGGCGGGGGAGCGCTGGAGCCGGGAGACGTCGAGTCGCAGCAGCGAGGTGACGACGGCGACGAAGCTCGCGGCGTTGAGCAGGAAGCACACGCCGAGTCCGCCCGCGGCGATGACCAGACCGGCGACCGCCGGGCCGATCATGCGCGAGCACGACGCGAGGACCGACTGCAGGCTCACGGCGTTGCGCAGATCCTCCGGACCGACGAGTTCGAGCATGAACGACTGTCGGGCGGGGTTCTCGAAACACTGGTTGAGGCCGAGCGCGACCGCCAGGACGTAGACGTGCCACAGGGCGACGGTGTCGGTGACGACGAGCAAACCGAGGATCAGGGCCTGCACACCCATGAGGGTCTGCAATCCGATCATGAGCCGGCGCTTGTCGGAGCGGTCGGCGACCACGCCGCCGTAGGGGCCGAGCAGCAGCATCGGCACGGTCTGCAGCGCGAGCACGACGCCGATGGCGGTCGGGGAGCCGGTGAGCTGCAGGACCAGCCACGACTGCGCGACCGTCTGCATCCACGTGCCGATGAGCGAGACGGCCTGGCCGCTGATGTAGAGGCGGAAGTTGGGGCCGCGCAGAGCGGCGAAGGTCTGTCCTCTGATGTCGGCGAGCACTGTCACGGGCGACCCCCCTCGGTGGAGGGACGCGGTGAATCGGCGACGCGCTGCGAGAGGGCCTCGAGGGCGGGCAGTGCGTCGTGCAGAGCTTCGAGGTGCCGGTCGCTCAGCTCGGTGAGGTGACGGGCGAACAGGGCGGTGCGGCGATCGCGCAGTTCCGCCGACAGTGCGGCACCGGCAGCAGTGATGTGGACGCGGACGACGCGCTTGTCGTCGGCGTCGGGGGACCGGGTGAGCAACCCGGCGTCTTCGAGTTTGCCCACCATGCGCGAACACATGGTGGGGTTGAGCCCTTCGATCTCCGCGAGGTCGCGGACTCCGATCGTCTCGTGGCGGGCGACGGTCGTGAGGAGGGTCGACTGCGAACGCGTCAGCCCTTCCTCCGAGGCGAACATGCCCATGCGGCGGGAGATCCGTCCGATCGCGATACGCAGACGATGGACGTCTTCCGCGTCGAACGGAGGAGTTTCGGATCGAGGGGTGCTGTCCGTGAGTTCAGACATGGAACCACCTCCGAATTTATTTGCCTATCGGCAAGCATACTCCTGTCCGGAGCGGAAAGACACTGTTCGGAACGGTGATCAGGGACGCATGAGCGCCGGGGTCTCGTCCTCGGTGACCCGGCGGGCACGCCGGCGGACGACCACCATCGCGGCGACGGACAGCAGCAGGGCCACCGCGCCGGCGATCGGTCCCACGGCACCGGTCTCCGGGAACAGGCCGTCGCCGAGCATCCACGCCCCGAAGCCGAAGAACAGGGCGGCGGCGCCGTAGCGGATGGCGTTGTCGGGAAGGTGCCGGCCGAGCACGGCACCGATGACGATGGCCAGTGCGTCGGCGGCGACCATGCCGACGGTGGACCCGATCCACACCCCGGCCCAGTTGTTGTCGGTCGCGAGCGTGATGGTCGCGAGCATCGTCTTGTCGCCGAGTTCGGCGAGGAAGAACGCCGAGGTCACGGCGAGAAAGGCGGAGCGCGCGACGCGTCCGGCCTTGGACTGCTCGTCGTCGTCGAGGGAGTCGCCGCGCAGCGTCCACGCGCCGAAGATCAGGAAGGCGATGCCGCCGACGATGGAGATGGCGGTCGCGGGGATCGCGACACCCAGATAGTGCCCGACGGCCACCGACACGAGGTGGACCGCGGTGGTCGCGAACAGGATCCCCGACAGGACGACCCACCAGCGATAGCGCAGGGCGAAGGTCATCGCCATGAGCTGGGACTTGTCGCCGAGTTCGGCGACGAAGACGACTGCGAAGGACAGGACGAGAGCGGACCACATATGCGTTTCCTCCTTCCGTATGGAGGAAACGGGGCTTCCTCCGGTCGCCGGACGCACGGTGCGACCAGCGGCCGAAGGTCTCGCCCACCGGAGGATGATCCGGTCCGCGGGGCCGGGCGTTGCCGTTCTCGGGCGCCGCCAGTATGTCGACCCTGCGATTGGGGGCTACTCCCCTTCGTCGACGACAACGTTAGCCCGGCGAACCGATTTCTGTAAAGGCAATGCTAACTTTCGGAGAACCGAACTCTCATTGTCAGGGCGCCCTCACGACGCGAGCAGCATGGCCAGAATCGCGGTGTCGGGATCGTTGCCCGGATCCACTCCCACCTTGCTGACCAGCGCCGTCACCGTGCCGTCCGGTTCGGCCTCGACCCACGCGGCGCGATGCTCGAGTCCGAGATGCGGGATCCCGGGGAGCAGTACGCAGCCCGAGGCGGCGCCGGCATTCTCCGGGAGTGACGGCGTCGTCTCCGACGGGGGATGCAGCATGATCAGCGCCGGCGGTTGATGCTCGGCGAACCGTCCGGGCTGCACGGCACGCTCGCCGAGCACCGGACCTTCGGCGACCACGAGACCCACGGTTCCGGGTGCGGGGTCGTCGGGCAGTTCTTCCTTGACCCCGAACACCGTCGAGGTGGGCAGCAGTCCCGGCAGCGACGCGATCCGCACCGTCATCGCCAGCACCTGGGCCCATTCACGGGTGGTCGCGGGCCATCTGCCCGAGACGACGAAACCTCGAAGCGACCCGTCGGACTGGAATGCGGACAGCTCGATGCGGCTGTGTTCCTCGGCGTTCATCCCACTCCTCCCTCTCGGTCGGTAAGGGGAGAATGCCCGTTTTCTCCGTTGGCACACAAGAGGTGTCGAGTGCCAGCACTTCCGCTCCACCTTTTGCTATCCGCCTCAGCAATTGCTGCGGCGAATGGCGATTTCTGTAGCGGAGGGGGAAGACCAGGCCCCGGAGACGACGAAGGGCGCCGGTCTCCCGGCGCCCTCGCTGTCGGTCTCGCGACCTGTGACCGATCCGTACTAGACGATCAGGCCCGAGGTGGCGGTGCGAGCGCGCTCGAAGCGAGCCTGCACGTCCGCCCAGTTGACGATGTTCCAGAAGGCCTTGACGTAGTCGGCCTTGACGTTCTGGTACTGCAGGTAGAAGGCGTGCTCCCACATGTCGAGCATGAGCAGCGGGGTCAGGCCGATCGGGATGTTGCCCTGCTGGTCGTACAGCTGGACGATGATCAGACGCTGTCCGATCGAATCCCAGGCGAGGATCGACCAGCCGGAGCCCTGGATGGAGTTCGCGTTCGCGGAGAAGTGATCGCGGAACTTGTCGAACGAGCCGAAGGCGTCGTCGATCGCAGCAGCGAGCTCACCCTCGGGCTTGTCGCCACCCTCGGGGGAGAGGTTGTTCCAGAAGACGGAGTGGTTGGTGTGACCACCCAGGTGGAAGGCGAGGTCCTTCTCGAGCTTGGTCGCCTGGGCCGCCATGGTGCCGTTCTCGCGGGCCTCGGCCATCTTCTCGAGAGCGGTGTTCGCACCGGCGACGTAGGTGGCGTGGTGCTTCGAGTGGTGCAGCTCCATGATCTTCGCCGAGATGTGCGGCTCGAGCGCTGCGTAGTCGTAGGGCAAGTCCGGAAGTGTGTATTCAGCCACGAAGGGTCCCTTCTTCACCGGGCCGTCCGGCCCGTGCAGTTATTCCGTACCTTTTCGGGTTTCCACCCAAGTCCATAACTACACCGTCCGCAACATTGGCCGTAATGCGGACACGATCGGACGCCGACTGTGTCGGAGAGCACCCGACACCGTCCCTGCATCCGGAAAACGGCTCTCACCAGCGGGAACAGCTGGAGAACGGGACCATCGGCAACAGCTGCGTGAACGGGACCTTAACATTGGCGCGTGTTTCGGCCCTTCCTGAACGAACCGACACGCGGGGCCGATGCACCGCGTGTGGATCTGCCGGGCGTCGATGTCGTCCGGTTCGTCGCGGTCGCGGCCGTGCTCTACTCCCACATCGCCTTCTACCTGATCGACGACCTCGGAACGGGCTGGTGGGGCATCGACCTCACCTACGAGGTGCTCGTCAAGGGTGCCGGTCTCAACCAGCATCTGTCGTCCGTCGGGGTGACGGCGTTCATGATGCTCACGGGCATGCTCGTCACCCGGTCCGCGATCCGGCAGGACCGTCGGAAGTTCCTCATCGCCCGGGCCGCGCGGCTCCTGCCGGCCTTCTGGGTGGCGATCCTCGCCGCGGTCGTGCTCGTGTGGCTCGGCATCAACGGCACCTTCAGCGGCCACACCACGGTGTCGGTCTCCGAGGCGTTCCTGTCCTTCTTCCTGGGTGCGTTCTTCCTGAAACCGCAGGTGATCGTGCTCGGCGTGGTGTGGACACTCGCCGCACAGATCTCGTTCTACCTGTGGTGCGTGGCGGGACGGTCGCTGCTGCGGACGGCGCCGGTCGCGGTGCCGATGCTCGGCGCCGTGCTGTGCATGCTGGTGCTCCTCTACAACCTGTACGTGCCCGAGCCGTACACGGTGCCGTTCCTGTCGAAGATCGCGTCGACGCTGCCGACCCTGTTCCTCGGGCAGATCGTGTACTTCGGCTGGGCCGGCCTGATCTCGCTGCGCGCCCTGCTGGCGGCGATGTTCGCGCAGATCGCGGTGATCGTGATGGCCACGGACATCAACGTCTACTGGTCGGGCAGCCGCTATCTGTGGACGGTGACGGTGGTCTTCGCGGCGGTCGTGCTGGTCGCGCGGTACGACGGGCGCCTCGCGCGCTCGACCGTCGTCTCCTGGGTTGCGACCCGCAGCTACTGCATCTACCTGACCCACACTCTCGTGATGTACCGGATCTACGAGAACACCGTCGGTCTCGTCGGCGCGACCGCGGCGATCGTGCTGCTGCTGATCGGCTGTGGTCTCGTCGCCGAGGTGCTGTACCGCAGCGTCGAGGTTCCGGCCGCGCACTGGATCAAGAGCCGCTGGCTGGCGCCGAAGCAGGTCGCTTCCGACGAACGGACCGCCGCTCCGACCCGCGCGTAGCATCGGGTCATGTCCTGGTTCGACGAGATCCTCGCCCGTGCAGGTTCGAAGTCGCAGATGGTGACGCGCGAGGACGCGCTCCCCGGACGTGCCGAACCGCTGCCCGTTCCCGAGACCCACTACGTCAACGGCAACCGCATCGTTCCCCCCTTCCCCGAGGGTCTGCAGGCCGCAGTCGTCGGCATGGGCTGCTTCTGGGGCGCCGAGAAGGAGTTCTGGCAGCTCGACGGCGTCTACTCGACCGCGGTCGGCTATTCCGGCGGCTACACACCCAACCCCACCTACGAGGAGGTGTGCTCCGGCCGGACCGGGCACACCGAGGTGGTGCTCGTCGTCTTCGACCCGAAGGTGATCGGCTACGAGCACATCCTGCAGCAGTTCTGGGAGAACCACGACCCCACCCAGGGCATGCGGCAGGGCAACGACCACGGGACCCAGTACCGCTCGGCGATCTACACCCACGACGAGACGCAGATCGAGGTCGCCGAGGCCACGGCCGAAGCGTTCGGCAAGCGCCTGGCCGACGCCGGATACGGGCAGATCACCACGGAGATCGCGCCGCTGACACAGTTCTACTACGCCGAGGACTACCACCAGCAGTACCTCGCGAAGAACCCCAACGGTTACTGCCCCGTCCACGCCACCGGCGTGAGCTGCCCGGTGGGCCTCGGCGCCTGAGAATACGTCCGGCCCGAAGGGTCCGACGGTGTCGCACACCACATCTCCGCTCGCAGTGCGAGTGTGAGATGCGTTGGCGTTCCTTGAACTTCCCCGAAAGCGGACGCATGCTGGAAAAAGGGATCATTCCAGAGGGGGAAAGGGACGGCTTGCCGACATGACGACCAGGGCGGGGTATCTGCGGCGCACACGGCGAAGTCTGCGCAGGCGGGATCCGCTCGTGCGTCGCACCGACAGGCTCGAAGCGCGCTGCTTCACCCTCATGATCGCCGTGATGGCGCTCCTGATCCCCGTCGCGGTGTGGGTGTCCGCCATCATGTGGAGCTCCCAGCTCGAACTCTCCGAGAAGCAGAACGCCGAACGCGTCAGCGTCACGGCCGTCCTCGACGCCGACGCCCTGAGCGACTCCTCCGGATGGGGCGAGACCGTGAAGATCGCCTCGGCGCCCGCGACCTGGGGTTGGGGCGACGAGACGCGTCACGCCCTCGTCCAGGTCGACAGTCTCGCGACCGCCGGCAGCGAGGTGCCGGTCTGGGTCGACGCGACCACCGGCGAATACACGCAGGCCCCGCTGACCACCTCCGCCGCGAAGTTCACCGCCGTGCTGTCCGGGGTGTCGCTGTGGACGTTCTCGTCCGCCGCCGCGGGCGGCCTGTTCGCCCTCGCGCACTGGCGTCTCGAGGTGCGGCGCAGCCGCGAGTGGAGCCGGGACATCGAAGCGTTCCTCGGCTCCACCAGCAGCCACTGACCCGCTGGGCGCGCGTCAGAGATCCGCGACGGCGGGCATGACCTCGTTCGCCACCAGTTCGAGGTGCTCGAGATCGGCGAGATCGAGGACCTGCAGGTAGATACGCTCCGTCCCGGCCTCGGCGAAGGTGCGGATCTTCTCGATCAACTCCTGCGGCGTGCCCGCGAGTCCGTTCTCCCGCAGCTCGTCGACCTCACGGCCGATCCGTGCCGCGCGACGCGCGATCTCGTCCTCGTCCCGACCGCAGCACAGCACGAGTGCGTTCGAGTAGGTCAGTTCCTCGGGGTCACGTCCGGCATCCCGGCAGGCCGAGCGCACACGCTCGAACAGGACCTTCGTCTCGCCCAGCGACTTGAACGGCACGTTGAACTCGTCGGCGTAGCGCGCCGCCAGTGCCGGTGTGCGCTTCTTGCCGGCGCCGCCCATGACGATCGGCGGGTGGGGACGCTGGTGGGGCTTCGGCAAGGCGGGGGAGTTCTCGATCCGCACGTGCTCGCCCTCGTACGAGAAGGTCTCGCCCTCGGGGGTGTCCCACAGGCCGGTGATGACCGCGAGGGACTCCTCGAAGCGGTCGAACCGCTCCTTCAGTGTGGGGAAGGGGATGCCGTAGGCGAGGTGCTCCTCCTCGAACCAGCCGGCTCCGAAGCCGAAGTCGACGCGTCCGCCGCTCATGGCGTCGACCTGCGCGACGGAGATCGCGAGCGGGCCGGGGTAGCGGAAGGTCGCCGAGGTGACGAGCGTGCCGAGGCGGATCGTCGAGGTGTCGCGGGCGAGACCGGCCAGGGTGATCCATGCGTCCGTCGGACCGGGCAGACCCTCGGCGTTCATGGCCAGGTAGTGGTCGGAGCGGAAGAACGCGCCGTAGCCGAGTCGTTCCGCGGTCTGCGCGACGGCGAGGAGGTCGTCGTAGGTGGCGCCCTGCTGGGGTTCGGTGAAGATGCGTAATTCCATGACCCGATCATTTCAGCGCCGGAACCGGCACGGGGCATCGGCGGGCGCCTGTCCACTGTGAGATGTCTCGAGTGTGATTCCCCATGCGTGGATAGACCTGTTGATGAACCTGTGGAAACTGTGGATAACTCCAGCGGATGGGGTTGATGGGGAGTGTTGTGGAGGACCCACCGGCCCCACCTGTGGAACAGGATCGGTACGACCACACCCACATCCGTTCACGCCGCGTGCCACTATTGAGACGTGAGCTTTTCCGACGTGCCCACCGTGTCGGTCGACCTGGTACCCGAACTCGGCGACGAGGTCGTCCTCCTCGACGTCCGCGAGGACGACGAATGGGAACTCGGACACGCCCCCGGCGCGCTGCACATTCCGCTCGCCGACGTGCCCGCCCGCATCGAGGAACTCGACCCCGACGCCGAGATCTACGTGATCTGCAGGCAGGGCGGCCGCTCCCTCGGAGCGGTCGAGTACCTGGCTCGCATCGGGTACGAGACCTTCCAGGTCGCCGGCGGCATGGTGGCGTGGCAGAAGCACGGACTCCCGCTCGTCTCCGAGCGCGACGAACCGGCAAAGATCTATTGATGTCGGCCTATCAGATCTGTGTGCGCTGTGAGAATCGCTGGCCCGTGACCTATCAGCCGCGGCAGTGGTGCCCGGCCTGCCGCGGTGTGCTGCTCTCACCCGTCGCCCCCGACGGGTCGGTTCCTCCGTCGCGCCGCAACTTCCGCTGGGTCGCGCGACCTGCGGGTGGCCCTCCGACGACCGAACCGGCGTCGCCTTCGCGTGGGCGTCCGTCGGCCGAGACCCCGTCCTATCGCGAGATGCCCCGCTGGGGACTGCTCGATCCGCTCCCGGACGAGGACGTCGAACCCGATCGCGCCGAGACCGCCGCCGACCTCGCGCCGACGCTGCTCGTCGGCACCGCCGTCGTCTTCGGTCTCGCGGCCCTCGCCGAGGCCGTCCGGTACGGAGTGTTGCTGTACAACCGCACCCGTCTCGTCGACCCGCTCGTGCTCGCGGTGTCGGATGCCGCGGTATGGGCGACCCAGGTGGTCGGGCCGGTCGTGGCGCTGGCCGCGGCGGTCGCATCCGGGCTGCGGCTGATCGACCTGCGCCGGCGCATCTACGCCGAGCGTGGTCTCGCCGAGTCACGGTCGCCGCTGTCCATCCTCGCGGGACTCGTCGTTCCGGGCCTCAACCTCGCGATGCCCGGTGTCTTCCTCGCCGAGATCGCCGACCGCGACCCGCGCCTGCTCCGCGCGATCCGCACCTGGTGGGTGTTGTGGGTGGTCAACGGCGTGCTCGTCGTGGTGCTGCTCGCGTGGCGTCAGCGCGACACCCTGCAGGCCCGCGCCGACGGTGTCCTGCTCACCGCCGTCCTCGCGGCGCTCGGCGCGGTCGTCGCGCTGTCGACCCTGCACGTCCTGCGCCTGTTCGACGACACCGACCTGTGGGGACGGCCGCTGCGCCGTCACCGGTTCACCCACGCGACCGGCCCGGCCTCGTCACCGATCGCGCCCATCGTCCCCGCCGCCGTGCGCGAACAGGAACAGGCTCGCCAGGACCGGGACGACGTTCCGGACGAGCAGGCCGGAGAACGAGCGGACGACGAGGAGCGCGCCGAGGCGGTGGCGCCGTGACGCGCAGCGCGCATCCTCGGGTCGTCGCGCATCGCGGTGCGTCCGCCGCGCTCCCCGAACACACGATCGGCGCCTACGAACTCGCATTGAAGGAAGGCGCCGACGGCGTCGAGTGCGACGTGCGGCTCACCCGCGACGGTCATCTGGTGTGCGTGCACGACCGCACGATCGACCGCACCTCGAACGGCACCGGGGTCGTCAGCGAGATGACCCTCGACGAGCTCGCGCAGTACGACTACGGGCGGCCCGGCGAGCCTGCCGACCTGCTCACGCTGCGGCAGCTGCTCGAACTCGTCATGGACTTCACGAGCGTGCCGGTGAAGGTCTTCGTCGAGACCAAGCATCCCGTCCGCTACGGCGGTCTCGTGGAGAGCAAACTGCTCGCCGAACTGGCCCGCTTCGGTCTCGCGACCCCGGCCTCCGCCGATTTCTCCCGGGTGGTGGTGATGTCGTTCGCGGCCGGGGCCGTCTGGCGCATCCGCCGGGCCGCACCGCTGCTGCCCACCGTGCTGCTGGGGGAGACCTCGCGTTACCTGCGCGGCAGCGCCGCCACCACCGTCGGCGCGACGGCCGTCGGCCCGTCGATCGCGACGCTGCGCGAGCACCGCGATCTCGTCGACCGGGCCGCGCTGTCGGGGCGGGCCACCTACTGCTGGACCGTCGACGACCCCGCCGACGTCGAGCTGTGCCGCGAGCTGGGCGTCGAGTGGGTCGCCACCAACCATCCCGGGCGCACCAAGCTGCAGCTCGACTCCGCCTTCGATCGGTGAGCACCCCCACCCGGTCCCGCGACCGCGACATCGCGACACCGGTCGCCGTGTAGTTTGACGCCGTGGCCAAGAAGAGCAAGAGAAACAGCGGACCCAAGCCCGGCAGCAATCGCGCCGCGAAGCTCGAGCAGCGCCGACTCGAGCGGGAAGCGGCGGCCGCCGCGACGTCCCGGCCCTTCGAAGGCCTCGCCTTCGAATGCGATCTCGTGGCACTTCGCGAGTTCGTGCCGTCGGCCCTCGCAGAGCTGCCCGCCGCTGCGGACGGCCGTCGCGTCGTGGGTGCGACCATCCTCCCCGGCGGGGTCGCGGCCCTGGTCCGCGAGGAGAACGGTGCGCCGGTCGCGTACGTCGGCCTGCAGCTCGCCGCCGGCTTCGGACCGGACCCGGCGGGTGAACTGGCCGCGGCCCTGCACTGGGCGCACACGGCCGAGCCGGGCTCGTCGCTGCAGGTCGCGAGCGGCGACGACGACACCCCGCCGCTGGCGGAGCTGATCGACCCGGCAGCCGTGCCGGCGATCACCGTCCACAACGATTTCGACTGGTGGATCCCGGCCGGTGTCGAACCGAGCGCCGAGATCGCGCACACCGTCAAGCACGCGAACGAAGCCGTGCTGCCGTCGGCGCGTCTCGAGGGCGACGGTCTGCGCGGCGCGTGGTGGGTCGATCCGGGCGAGAAGGCGCACCTGCGCTGGGTGCGACCCGAGGACGAGGACGCGCTGATGGCGGCGTTGTCGCGCGTGCACGCGGCGGGCGGCCTGCACCTCGGTGAGGGATCGCGGTTCGCCGGTTCGTTCCGCACCCACGGTCTGCTGGTGCCGGTCTTCGACCTCGACCGCGAGAAGCACCCCGACGAGTGGGTCGCCCCGACCATCGAGTTCGGGCAGCGTCTCGACGAGGCCCTCGCCGTGGACGAACCGCTCACCGCCGCCGAGCGCCGGTCGCGCGACGGCCTGCGCAGCCGCCAGGTCACCCTGCGCTGACGCGCTCACGACAGCACGAAGGCCACCTCCTGCAGGAGGTGGCCTTCGTCGTTCCGGGTGGGCTGTCCCCGGATGGAGGAACGATCAGATGGCGCCGCCGGCGGCGAGCGGGGCGTTGCCGCGCGGCTCGCGCACCTTCGAGTTGAGCTCGCGGGCCACGAAGTCCTCGAGGTTGAAGAGGTTGGAACCGGCGCGGTCGGCCACGGTCAGCAGGGTCGTCATCGTCGCGACCTCCTCGACCTGCTCCTGCAGGAACCACTGCATGAACTGCTCGCCGAGGTAGTCGCCCTCGTCGCGCGCGGTGCGGGCGAGCTCGACGATCTGGTCGGTGACCTTCTTCTCCTGGGCGAGGGCCAGCGCGATCGGCTCGCGGGCATCCTCGAACATCGACTGCACCGCGTCGACGCCGGTGAGGTCGACGGCCATATCGCGGTCCAGGAAGTACTGGACGATCATCATGGCGTGGTTGCGCTCCTCGACGGCCTGCGCGTAGAAGTGCTTCGCCAGCTGCGGGAGATCGGTGTTGTCGTAGAAGACCGCGATGGCGATGTACTGATGCGACGCCGTGAACTCGTGGCGGATCTGGTCGTGCAGCAGCGTGTGGAACTTGGTCTTGGTCATATCGCCCATCGTCGTCATGATCACGACGTTAGTGCAGGTCAACGCGTTTTTCATCCAAGTGTTGGCTACCCTTCCGCAAGGCAGCATCGGCTACCCTACGGAAAATTCGGACAGCCTTCCCCAAGATCGACAGCGATTCGCGGCGTCCGTCAGGGGGCCGGAGCGAGCAGTTCCGGCGGGATCGGGTCGCCCTCCGAGATGGCCCCGAAGAACGGTACGGCGCGCTCACGATCCCACAGCAGGACGTTACCGATGCCGTAGACGTCCTCGAATCCGCCCACCGGAACGGTCGTGGTGACCGTCTCGCCGCGCATCGCCCACGCGAGTCGCGCGAGGTTCCACAGATGGTCGCCGTCGTCGACCCGCAGCGACCCGGCCGCACCCGACATCAGCGACCACGCCCGGAAGGGGTTCAGGAAGGTGCCGGGGCTCGTGGCCTTGCTCAGCAACGCCGACAGGAACAGGCGCTGATTGTTCATCCGGTCCAGGTCGGCGAGCGGAGTGGCGCGCGTGCGCACGAAGCCCAGGGCCTGCGCTCCGTTGAGCTCCTGACATCCGGGTTCGAGCCTGAGTCCGGCGAGCGGGTCGTCGATCGGATAGGGCACGCAGATGTCGACCCCGCCGACCGCGTCGACGATCGACGCGAACCCGCCGAAACCGATCTCGGCGTAGTGGTCGATATGCACGCCTGTGGCGCCCTCGACCGTCTGCACGAGCAGTTGCGGCCCGCCCAGTGCGAACGACGCGTTGAGTTTGTCCTGGCCGAAGCCCGGGACGCTCACGTAGGAGTCGCGGGGCAGGGAGACCATCGTCGTGGCACCGCCACCGGGCGGGATGTGGACGAGCAGGACGGTGTCGGTGCGGTCGGCGCCGACCTCCCCGCCGGTCGCGAGTTCCTGCTCCTGCTCGGGGGTGAGTCCCACCCGGCTGTCGGAGCCGACGAGCAACCAGTTCGTGCCGGGGGTGTCGCCGACGCGCCCGTCGTAGTCGGCGAGCGCATCGACGCGCGCGAGCTTGCCGTCGAGGTAGATCATGCTCGCACCCATCGCGACGACGAGCACGACCAGGACGATCGCGAGTCGCCGCAGGATGCGCCGGGCACCGAGCGGACGTCGCGGTGCCGGCCGTGAAGGCGGTGCTGCGGGACGTCGCGGGGGTCCGGGCGGCGGTGTGTTCCCGCGCGGCGGGCGACGGTTCGGGGCGGGTTCGGCGAACCGTTCGGGTCGCTGCGTCGGTGCCCAGTCGCGTCGTTGCTGCGGAAGCGGTTGCTGCCGGTCCTGCCTCGGAGCAGGCCGGTAGTTCGGCGCGGGCGCCTGCGACCACGCCTGCGGTGACTGCGGCCGTCCGTCGCGCCGCAGCACCTGGGTGCCCTCGGGGGACGGCGGGGGAGCGCCCCGGCGCTGTGACGGAGGCGGTCCGGCGGGTCGTTGTGGCGGTACCCCGCGCTGCGGGTTCGGCGGTACAGCCCGCCGGGGAGGAGGGCCCTGCGGGAGAGGTCCCTGCGGAGGCCGCGGCCGGTTCCGAGGGTCGCGAGGGTCGCCGTTCACCCGGACAACTCTACGTTCAGGGCAGCCAGGAGACGTGGCCCCTCAGTGCTTGGTAGCCCACGAAGGCGATGGTGTCGATGAGCGCGTGGGCGATCACGAGCGGCCACAACCGGCCGCTTCGTTGCCAGTAGCGCCCGAAGACGAGGCCCATGACGACGTTGCCGAACCCGCCGCCGATGCCCTGGTAGAGGTGGTAGCTGCCGCGCAGCAGGGCGGAGGCGAGCAACGACGAATTCTCCGACCAGCCGAGCTGCCGCAGACGGGTGAGGAGATAGGCGACGACCAGGATCTCCTCCGCCCCGGAGTTGGCGATCGCCCACAGCACCTCGGTGGGCAGTCGCCACCAGTAGTCCTCGAGCAGGCTCGGCGCGACCGTCAGGTTCAGGCCGGCGGCCCGCGCCACCAGGTACAGCGCCAGTCCGGGGAGTCCGATCAGGGCGGCCAGTCCCACCCCGGGCAGCACGTCCCGGCGCAGGCCGGGTCGGGCGAGGCCCGCGAGTCGCGGTCCGACACCGCTGCGCCAGAGCAGGTACAGGCCGAGGGCACCCCAGGCGAGCAGGCGCACGATGCCGAGGAGTTGGCGAGCGAGATCGATGAACCCCTGCGACGAGCGTGGCGTGTTCAGGGCGACGGTCTGATCCGACAGCGGTTCCGGTGCCAGTGCCGCCTCGGCCAGCGACAGGATCGACGAGATCCCGCTCAGGCCGAAGGTGACGAGCAGGACGATGGTGATCTCGATCCACAGCGCGCGACGCTCGGTGGGGTCGAGGGGCGGCTCGGGATTGCGGGATGCGGGCCGCAGCCAGTCGCGGAGGGTCGTCACCGGAGCGATTGTGCCGGACCGTGGGCGGTCGGGTCCTCCGCCGCGGGGAGGCGATCCACCGGTTCTCGGTGATGTGTCCAATTTGACAGCGGTCCTTGTGACCCATCACACTTCAACACGCCCGACCGATCGATCGCTCGGGTGCGGATAGGGGCCTGTGAGCCGAGGGGAAGTCTGCGACCCGGAAGTAGGGACATGAACATCGAAACACCTGAGAAGAATCCAGCTGCAACAACTTCGGTGACTCTCGCATCGAAGAAGAAGTCTCTTCTCGCCAGCTCCGTGGGCAACATCCTCGAGTGGTACGAGTGGAGCGCCTACGCGGTGTTCGCTCCGTTCATCGCCGCGGCGATGTTCAACAGCGACAATCCGGTCTCGGCGCTGCTGTCCACGCTCGCGGTCTTCGCCGTCGGATTCCTGATGCGACCGCTCGGCGGCATCGTGTTCGGCCGTATCGCCGACAAGCGCGGCCGTAAGTTCGTGCTCGTCACGACCATGCTCATGATGGCCGGCGGCAGCCTCGTCATCGGGCTCATGCCCACCTACTCGTCGATCGGCGTGTGGGCGTCGGTGCTCCTGCTGTTCGCCCGCGTGGTGCAGGGCTTCGCGCACGGTGGCGAGTCGGCGACCGCCTACTCGTACGTCAGCGAGATCGCGCCGCCGCATCGTCGCGGCATGTGGGGCAGCGTCGCCTTCGTCGCGATCTTCGGTGGTTCCGTGCTGGCGTACACGATCGGCGGAGCGGTCACCTCGACGCTCTCCGAGAGCGCCGTGGGCGAGTGGGGATGGCGCGTGCCGTTCCTCCTCGGCTTCTTCCTGGCACTGTTCGCTCTCTACCTGCGACGCAGCATGGAGGAGAGCGAGGTCTTCGACCAGCAGGAGACCCGGGTCGACGAACCGCGCATTCCCCGCAAGGTGGTCGTGCGCGCGATCCTGCTGATGATCGGCATGACCTCGGGTGTCACGGCAGCGCACTACACGTGGACCTCGTACGTTTCGACGTACGCGATCACGCAGAAGGGCATGGACGCCGACACCGCCTACTGGATGCTCGTCATCGCCCAGGTCATCGCTCTGGTCTCGCTGCCCTTCTGGGGTCGGCTCTCCGACCGGATCGGCCGGCGCCCGATGCTCGGTGGGTTCGCGGTCCTCATGTTCGCGCTGCAGATCCCGTTGACGTCGATGATCACGTCGGCCGGGTGGACGCTGCTCGTGTCGACCACCCTCGCCCTGCTCATCGTGTCGATCCCGGGTGCGATCCTGTCGTGCACCCTCTCGGAGAGCTTCCCGACCCGCCTGCGTACCCAGGCCATCGGGTTCGCGTACTCCTTCTCGGTGGCGGTCTTCGGCGGCACCGCGCCCTACCTGAACCAGCTGCTGACCAGTTGGGACATCGGCTGGATCTTCGGGGTCTACATCATGGCGCTGTGCGTCGCGACGGGCGTCGCCGCGTTGATCATGAAGGAGACGAAGGGTATCGACCTGCAGAAGGTCTGATCGTTCGGATGATCCCTGCCGCCGCGTACCGCTCAGGTGCGCGGCGGCAGTCCGTTGCGGAAGGGGCAGCCGACGAGCAGGCGCAGTGCGCGACCCAGGGCGGCGGGATCGTCGACCGGTTCGTGGAAGGGGATCCGCACGTCGTGGTCGTCGCCTTCGGACTCGACGCGCAGGCGCAGCCCGTAGCGGTCGAGGCCGAGGGGACGGATCCGTCCGCCGCGATGCGCGGGCGGGATGCGTCGCGCGATCTGCCGCACGATGTCGGCGTGGTCCTGTTCGAGGTGCTGGAGCCACTCGGTCTCGAGTGCGGCGAACGGGTCGGGTGCGGCGTCGAGGACGTCGGTGACGTCGACCGCCTCGGCCCCGGTGGTGTCGGCGGCGACGACGGAGTCGAGCGTCAGGCACAGCAGTTCGGAGCGGTGTCCGACGTCGAGGAGTTCGGGGTGCGGGAGGATCTCCGCGATCTCGGCGGCGAGCCGGCGCGGATGCTCCACGGGACGCAGGGTGCCGCTGAGCCAGATGAGCGACCGCACCGGATTGCGCAGGGCGATCGGGGAGTGGTCGGTGAGCTCGAGCATCGCGGGGATGCCTGCGCTGCCGGCCTGCCAGGCGAGTGCGACGGGGAGGCTGTCCTCGGCGACGACCACCGCGACCTGCCCGTCGTCGAGCAGATGGTGGACCGAGGTGGGGAGCGGGTCGCAGCCGTCGATCGCGAGCTGCGTCGTGTCGGCACGGATGAGGGCGGTGCGTACGCGTTCGGCCGTGGTCGGCGCGGGGATGACGGATGTGGTGGTCTGCATGCCAACCCTCCTTCTCGATGTAGGTGAGGCAAACCTAAGTGATTGTGATCGCGGTCGCAAGTGGTCCGTCGGTAGCCTGGATCGGTGCCGATCCCACTTCCCCTCGGAATGCCGCCGTCCCGCGACGAGCCCCGCGGACTGCTCGACGCGCTGCTCACGCACCGGCACGACAGCCTCACCGACGCCCTCGCCGCGACCGGCCGCATGCTCGCCCCGCCCGTCGTCCCGGCCGCTGCCGTCACCGGATCGCCGACCCGCGAGCTCGTCGTCGAACTCGACGCCTCGGCCGAACTGCCCTCGCCCGCCGGGTGGCGTCCGGTCCGGTACCAGGTCGACTGCGCGGCCGAGGAGCTCGAGGACGTCCTCGCGATCACCGCGCCGGCACCCCTGGTGGTCTATCCGCACGTGCCCGACGCCGCGCTCGCCGACGCCGCTCGCGCGCTCACCGAGGCCGGTCACATCCCCGGCCTGACCGCAGGTCGCGGTGCCGACGCCGTCGCCGACTTCCTCTCCGTCCTCGCGCACGCCGACACCGGATACGCCGCCCGCGCGACCGGCACCGACGACGTCGTCGCGCTGCTCGCCGCCACCGTCGCGGCGCTGAGCGGTTTCGACGTCCGGGACGCCCTCGCGACTCCCGACGTGACCCGCCTCCGGCGGCTCGTGCCTGAGGCCGCTGCGGCGGTGCGGGAGATCCTGCTGGTCGTCGAGGTCGACGACACCGACACCGTCGTCCGGGAACTCGGGGCGCTCGACCTCACCACCGACTGACACGCGTCCGCCGCTCGGATGCGGTTCACGCAGAGTCCGCCTTCCGGTCACGACCGATGCGTAACCTCGTACACGTGCCACGTATCGCCTATTTCGGACCGTCGGGAACGTTCACCGAGATGGCCCTCGACCGCTTCGAGAGCCTCGGTGCGCTCGACGTGCTCGGCGACGGGTCAGCCGACGTCGAGCGCGTCTCGGCCGCCAGCCCGCCCGCTGCCCTGCAACTCCTGCGCGACGGGAAGGTCGACGGTGCCGTCGTCCCCATCGAGAGCTCCGTCGAGGGTTCGGTGCCGCCCACCATGGACGCACTGGCTCTCGGGCCGCGCCTGCAGATCGTGTCGGAGGTCGAACTCGACATCGCGTTCACGGTGGTCACCCGCGAAGGGATCACCCGCGATCGGGTCCGCACAATCGGCGCCTATCCGGTGGCGGCGGCGCAGGTGCGGCGCTGGATCGAGGACCACCTGCCCGACGCCGAGGTCGTGACCGCGGCCTCCAATGCGGGAGCCGCCGAGGACGTCGCGTCCGGCAAGGTCGACGCGGCGGTGTCCACGGCGCTCGCCGGGGAGCGGCTCGGCCTGTCCGTCCTCGCCGACAAGGTCGCCGACTTCGAGGGCGCCCGCACCCGCTTCGTGCTCATCACGCAGCCGCGGCCGGTACCGAAGCGCACCGGTGTCGACCGCACCTCGGTGGTGCTTCAGCTCCCCAACGAGCCCGGCTCGCTGGTGCGTGCCATCACCGAGTTCTCCACGCGCGGAATCGATTTGTCGCGCATCGAGTCCCGGCCGACACGCAGGGAATACGGCACCTACTTCTTCCACTTGGACTGTGTGGGTCACATCGACGACGCGCTGGTCGCCGAGGCGCTGCAGGGACTGCACCGCTTCGCGCAGGTGCGCTTCCTCGGATCGTGGCCCGCTGTGTCCGAACACGGTGTCCCACCCGTGTCGGACGACGAGGATGCGCGGTGGCTCGACCGGCTGCGGCGCGGAGAGGACTGACGGTGAGCGGCAGATTGATCCTGGCCCGGCACGGCCAGACGGTGGCGAACGTCGCCCGGAGGCTCGACACGAAACTCCCCGGGGCGGAGCTCACCGAGCTCGGTGTCGAACAGGCCCGCACGCTCGGGAAGAACCTCGTCGAGCGGACGCCGTCGCTGCTCGTCGCATCGCAGGCACTCCGCGCTCAGCAGACGGCCGAGCACGCGGCACCGGCAGTGTCGCTCGAGGCGGTCGTCCGCGAGGGCGTGCACGAAGTGCAGGTCGGCGAACTCGAGGACCGCAGCGACGAGGAGTCGCACAAGTTGTTCATGAAGGTCTACGAGGAATGGCACAACGGCGACCTGCGGGCCCGGGTCCCGGGCGGTGAGTCGGCGCTCGACGTGCTCGACCGGTATCTGCCCGTCCTCGACTCGCTGCGCAGCGACTATCTCGATACCGGTTCGGGCGACGTTGTGGTCGTCAGTCACGGTGCCGCCATCCGCCTCGTCGCCGCCTATCTCGGGAAGGTGCCGTCCGGCTTCGCCATCACCAACCACCTGGCCAACACCGAGACGGTCGAACTGGTGCCGGTGGCCGGCGGTGGCTGGGAGTGTGTGCGCTGGGGAACCTTCCTCGCGCCCTTCCATGACACGGCGCGCGGTGGTGCCGACGACCCGATGGGGTGATACCGCCCACCTTCCGATCCTTCGAGCGCAAAACATACGGGTATCCTCGGGGCGTCCGTATGAAGTAGCGATCGGTAGGTAGGTGCGGTTTCATGGGTGCTTCGAGCGACGGGGCCGACACCCTCACCAACGGTGAGGCGATCCCGGACTGGCGCATCCTCGAGCCGATGCAGCTCAGTCCCATCCTCACCGCCGCCCTCGACGCGTTCTACGAGACCGGCTTCCACGGCACCTCGGTGCGGGAGATCGCGCGCCGCGTCGGCGTCACCGTCCCGGCGCTCTACTACCACCACGAGAACAAGGAAGGGCTGCTCATCGCCCTTCTCGAGCTCTCGACCAGCGACGTGCTCTCCCGAGCCCACGCCGCCGCCGAGGACGCCGACGGCGACCCGGTGCGCAGGCTGTCGAACGTCATCGAGGCGATCGTGCTGCGCATGACCCTGCGGGCCCGCCTCGCCGCGCTCGAGGGTGAGGCCCGCTACCTGAGCCCCGAGAACCGCCAGCGCTACCGCGCGGTGCGCAAGGGCGTCGAGCAGCTGGTGCGCCAGATCGTCGAGGAGGGCGTCGCCGCGGGCGTGTTCGACGTGGACGATCCCGCCGAGACCACGCGTGCCCTGCTCGGCATGTGCCAGTCGATCCCGCGCTGGTACCACGCGGAGGGCACGCTCAGCCCCGAGGCCGTCGCGCAGAAGTACGTCGGCATCGCCCTCAAGACCGTCGGGGTCTGACGGCCGGATTCGGTGTCGATCGAAGTTCAGCGGCGGTCGAACCAGGTGACCTGCGTGCCGTTGCTGAACTCCTCGCGCGCGGTGACGTCGAATCGCGTGGGGACGAAGTTGCCCGACAGTGCCGGGATGCCGTCGCCCGCGATCACCGGATAGCTCTTGAAGATCAGCCGGTCGATCTCGTCGACCAGCTGCCCTGCGATGTTGCCGCCACCGCAGAGCCAGATGTCGAGCCCCTCTTCCGCCTTCAGCTTTCGGACCAGCTCGACCGGGTCGGTGTCGACGATCCGGACCTGCGGATCGTCGACCGGCGCGAGAGTGCGGGACACGACGTACTGCTGCATGTGGCTGTACGGGCTCGTGAGTCCCAGCGAGAGACCGGGTTCGTAGGCACCGCGCCCCATGATCACCGTGTCCCATTCCTTGTTCGGCGTGTCGACCGGCATACCGATCTGTTCGCGGAGCGCCGTGGGAACGGCTTCGGGATATCTCGCGCTCATCGCCGCGGTCATGTCGTCGCAGATCGGATAGAAGTCGTACTCCCCGTTCGGGCCGGCGATGTAGCCGTCGAGGGTCACTGCCACGTAGTAGACGAGCTTTCGCATCTTCGACCACCATTCGTAGTACTATGATTGAAGTGGTTTGAACGTAGTACTACACATGGAGTGGTGTCAAGTGGTTCGCACGAATCCGGAACGGCGACAGGCCTTGTTGGATGCCTCGATCGAGGTGCTGGCGCGCGACGGTGCGCGAGGGCTGACCTTCCGCGCGGTGGACAAGGAGGCCGGGGTCCCGACGGGGACGGCGTCGAACTATTTCGCCAACCGCGACGACCTGCTCGTCCAGGTGGGGCACCGCTACTACGAGCGGATCCTGCCCGCCGACGAGGTCATGGCACAGTCGCAGGCGCCGCAGACCCGCGAATCCATGATCGAACTGATGACGGAGGTCGTCGACCGGCTCATCCGGTTCCGCGCCGGCTATCTCGCGCTCCTCGAACTACGCCTCGAAGCCACCCGGCGACCCGAACTGCAGGCCCTGCTCACCGAGCGGGTGCGCGCCGACCTGGATTTCAACATCGCCAACTACCGGCACTCCGGCCTGCCGGGGGGCGAGGATGCCGTCGTGCTGCTCTATCTCGCGTTGAACTGGCTGGTGCTCGACCGGCTCACCCTCCCCGGGATCGTCGACGAGGACCGTGTCGCCGAACTGGTGCGGGCGGCCGTCGAACGCGTGATCCCCGACGCCTGAAACGACTTCGGTGGATCCGACCCCGCTCAGCGGGGCCGGATCCACCGACATCGTCGACGGCTCAGCGACGGAAGTTCGCGGTGCGCTTCTCCTGGAAGGCCGTCACACCCTCGGTGAAGTCGGCGCTGCCGAGCAGGACGAGCTGCCCTTCGCGCTCGCGGGCGAAGGCGTGGTCGAGTTCGGTGAGCGTCGCGTCGTTGATCGCGTTCTTCGTCGAGGCGAAGGCGGTCGACGGGCCGTCGGCGAGTCGCTGCACGAGAGTCTCCACGGCACCGTCGAAGTCGTCGTCCGCGTAGACGTCCGCGATGAGACCGGAAGCCAGGGCCTCACCGACCGGAAGTCGCTCGGCCAGCAGGGCCATCTTCAGCGCCCGTGCACGACCGATCGACGCGGCGACGAGCGCGGACGCACCGCCGTCCGGCATCAGACCGACCCGGGTGAAGGCCAGCAGGAAGTATCCCGACTCCTTCGCGACGGTGAGATCGCATGCGAGAGCGAGCGATACGCCGACGCCCGCGGCCGCGCCGTTGACCGCTCCGACGACCGGCCGGGGGAACGCCCGGATCGCGGCCACCGCGCGGTTGGCGGCGTCGATCGTGTCGGCGGAGGGCGGTGCGCTCAGGTCACGTCCGGAGAGGTCGGCGCCCGAACAGAACGCGCGACCGACGCCGGTGAGCACCGCGACCCGCACGGAGGCGTCGTCGGCGTACTTCTCGAAGGCGTCGGCGATCGCGTCGAGCGTCTCGGTCTTCACGGCGTTCATCCGCGTGGGACGGTTCAGGGTGACGCGCAGGACGCCGTCGTCGACGGTCGCGTCGACACCGGGCAGGTCGTCGGTCATGGCTGTTCTCCTAGGGTCGGGACGTCAGGTCGAGTGCGACCTTGCCGGTCGCAGAACGGTTCTCGAGCGAACGCAGTGCCGCCGGAGCCTCGTCGAGGGGATGGAGGGTGGGCTCGGGGACGGCGAGCGTCCCGTCGCGCAGCAGCGGTTCGAGCGCGGCCCACTGCCGCGCCGGGTAGCCGGGGTCGGTGCGGAGGTACTCGCCCCACCCGGCGCCGACGACCGAGATGTTCTTGAGCAGAAGGCGATTGACCTTCACGGTGGGGATGCTGCCGCCGGTGAACCCGAGGACGACTGCACGCCCGCCCGGAGCGAGGCTGCGCAGGCTGTCGGTGAAGCGGTCGCCGCCCACGGGATCGAGCACGATGTCCACCCCGCGCCCCCCGGTCAGTTCGAGGACACGGTCCTTGAACCCCTCGGCGAGGACGGTGTGGGTCGCGCGGTTGGCCTTGGCCACCGCGGCCTTCTCCTCGGTGCTCACCACCGCGATCGTCTCGAGTCCGAGCGCTGCCGCGACCTGCAGTGACGCCACTCCGAGACCGCCCGCCGCACCGTGGACGAGGACGGTCTCGCCGGCTCGGTACCGGGCGCGCTCGTCGAGCGCGAAGTGTGCGGTGAAGTAGTTCATGAGCATCCCGGCGCCCGCGGTCAGGGACACGCTGTCGGGCAGCGGGAAGACCAGTTCGCGCGGCAGTGCGACGGTCTGCTGCCACGATCCGTCGATGGACAGCACGGCGACGCGCTGTCCGGCGGTGAGGACGCTGCCCTCGGGTGCGCTGCGGACGATGCCTGCTCCTTCGGCGCCGAGTACGCACGGCAGCGGCCGGACCATCTGGTAGCCGCCGGTCGTCTGCAGCAGGTCGGGAAAGGACACGCCGGCGGCGTGCAGGTCGACGAGGACGAGCGAATCGCCCGCCTCGGGTTCGGGGATGTCGGTAATGCGGACGGCGTCGGGGCCGGCGTGTTCGGTCAATTGCGCTGCGCGCACGGGCGTCTCCTCGACTCGGGTCGTGATCCATCACTATCAGAGTCGCTTAGCGTGCGCTAGCTCTCAGAGACCATTGACCGAGCGTTAAGTCCGTGGTAGAGCTTTTAGCGATCGATAAGTACGCCGCTGGGAACGTCTCCGGCCCGCACGCTGCACTTTCGAAAGGATCGTCATGACCAACGCTGTCATCGTCGACGTCGTCCGTACCGCTGTCGGTAAGGGCAAGCCGGGTGGCGCCCTGTCCGGCACCCACCCCGTCGAACTCCTCGCTCACGTCCTGCGCTCGCTCGTCGAGCGCAACGGCATCGACCCCGCGCAGGTCGACGACGTGATCGGCGGCTGCGTCGCCCAGGTCGGCGAGCAGTCCCTCAACATCTCGCGCACCGCGCTCCTCGCCGCCGGCTTCCCCGAGTCGGTGCCCGCGACCACCATCGACCGCCAGTGCGGGTCGAGCCAGCAGGCCGCGCACTTCGCCGCGCAGGGCGTCATCGCCGGTGCCTACGACCTGGTCATCGCGTGTGGTGTCGAGTCGATGAGCCGCATCCCGATGGGCACCGCCACCCTCGGCAAGGACACCCACGGCCCGAGCGTGCGTGCCCGCTACCCCGAGGGCCTGGTCAACCAGGGCATCTCCGCCGAGCTCATCGCCGCGAAGTGGAAGCTCGACCGCGACGCCCTCGACGCCTACTCCGCGCAGTCGCACCAGCGTGCCGCTGCCGCCTACGAGGCCGGATACTTCGACAAGGAGATCGTCCCGATCACCGTCGAGAACGCCGCGGGCGAACAGGTGCAGCACACCGTCGACGAGACGCTGCGCGCCTCCACCACCGCCGAGGGTCTCGCCGGCCTCAAGCCCTCCTTCTACACCGAGGAGTACGCGGCCCGCTTCCCCGAGGCGCAGTGGGTCATCACCCCCGGCAACTCGTCGCCGCTCACCGACGGCGCGTCGGCCGCGCTCATCATGAGCGAGGAGATGGCGAACAAGCTGGGCCTGACCCCGCGCGCCCGCTTCCACTCGTTCTCCGTCGCCGGCGACGACCCGGTCTTCATGCTCACCGCCCCGATCCCGGCCACGCAGAAGGTGCTTGCCCGCGCGGGTCTGGGCATCGACGACATCGACGCCTACGAGGTCAACGAGGCGTTCGCGCCCGTGCCGCTCGCCTGGGCCCACGAACTCGGTGCCGACCCGGCCAAGCTCAACCCGTGGGGTGGCGCGATCGCGCTCGGCCATGCGCTCGGGTCGTCGGGTACCCGCCTGCTGTCGACCCTCGTCAACCACCTCGAGGCCACCGGCGGTCGCTACGGCCTGCAGACCATGTGCGAGGGCGCGGGCATGGCCAACGCCACGATCATCGAACGTCTCTGACGTCGACGACGTACCGAAAAGCTCTGAACCACAACCACTCTCGAAAGGGTAATCAATGATCGTCAACGACAGCGTCGCCGTCGTCACCGGTGGTGCCTCCGGCCTCGGTCTCGCCACCGTCAAGGCCCTGCTGAACGACGGCGCGCAGATCGTCATCATCGATCTGCCGTCGTCCAACGGTGAGACCATCGCCAAGGAGCTCGGCGACCGCGTCCGCTTCGTCGCCGCCGACGTCACCGACGAGGCCGCCGTCACCGAGGCCCTCGACGTGGCCGAGTCGCTCGGACCCGTGCGTGTCGCGGTGAACTGCGCCGGCATCGGCAATGCGATCAAGACCGTCAGCAAGAAGGGTGCCTTCCCGCTCGACGCGTTCAAGAAGGTCGTCGACGTCAACCTGTTCGGCACGTTCAACGTCATCCGTCTCGCCGCCGAGCGCATCGCCAAGACCGAGCCGGTCGACGGCGAGCGCGGCGTCATCATCAACACCGCCTCCGTCGCCGCCTTCGACGGCCAGATCGGACAGGCCGCCTACTCGGCGTCCAAGGGTGGTGTCGTCGGCATGACCCTGCCGATCGCCCGCGACCTCGCGTCGCTGCTCATCCGCGTCGTCACCATCGCGCCGGGCCTGTTCAAGACCCCGTTGCTCGGCTCGCTGCCGGAGGAGGCCCAGGCTTCGCTCGGCGCACAGGTGCCGCACCCGGCCCGCCTCGGCGATCCGTCCGAGTACGGTGCCCTCGCCGCGCACATCGTCTCGAACCCGATGCTCAACGGCGAGGTCATCCGCCTCGACGGCGCGATCCGCATGGCTCCGCGCTGACCCGAGCACCGACTGTGAGAGGAGGGGGTCGATGACCCCGGCATACGAGGCCGAGGAATCCGACACGCCCCACGCGGACGTGCAGTCCGCGGACTGGCGTGAGTTCCAGCCTCTGGGGCTCGACCCCATCCTCGAACACGCCCTGGAAGCGTTCAGCGAGAACGGCTTCCACGGCACCACCGTCCGCGACCTGGCCCGCCGGGTCGGCGTGACGGTGCCCGCTCTGTACTACCACTACGAGAACAAGGAAGCCGTTCTCGTCACGCTGCTCGACGCCGCCGTCCTCGACCTCATCGACCGTGTCTCGGCCGCGGTCGCGGACGGCGGCGACGACCCGGTCGCCCGCTTCGTCAACGCCGTCGAGGCGATCGTGCTGAACATGACCCACCGCGCACAGCGTTCGGGCCTGGATTCCGAAGTGCGCCACATCTCCCCGGAGAACCGCCGGACCTACGCCGCGACCCGCAAGCGTCTCGAGCTGATGATGCTCGACCTGGTGCGCGAGGGCGTCGCCCAGAAGGTGTTCGACGTCGACGACGTCGAGGAGGCCGTGCGCGCCCTCCTCGGGATGTTCCAGTCCATCGTCCGCTGGTACCAGCTCGGCGGACCCCTCACTCCCGCTCAGGTCGCGCAGCGGTACATCGTGATCGCACTGCGGGTCGTGGGTCACCACCCGGCCGCCTGAGAGTCTTTCGACCCACCTCCACGCAAGGAGTCCATGCCGTGCTGACCACCGCCTTCACCGAAACCTTCGGCGTCCGCCATCCCATCGTGCAGGGAGGGATGCAGTGGGTCGGCCGTGCCGAACTCGTCGCAGCGGTCGCCAATGCCGGCGCGCTCGGCATGATCACCGCCCTGACGCAGCCGAGCCCCGAGGATCTCGCGAAGGAGATCGAGCGCACCCGCGAGCTCACCGACCAGCCGTTCGGCGTCAACCTGACGATCCTGCCGGCGATCACCCCGCCGCCCTACGAGGAGTACCGCCAGGTCATCATCGACTCCGGTGTGAAGATCGTCGAAACGGCCGGGTCGAATCCCGCGCCGCACCTGCCCGACTTCCACGCTGCCGGAATCAAGGTGCTGCACAAGTGCACCAGCGTCCGGCACGCCGTCAAGGCGCAGGACATCGGTGTCGACGGCATCAGTATCGACGGTTTCGAATGCGCCGGGCATCCCGGTGAGGACGACGTCCCCGGCCTCGTGCTCATCGCCGCCGCGGCCGAGAAGATCACCATCCCGATGATCGCCTCCGGCGGATTCGGTGACGGCCGTGGTCTCGTCGCCGCGCTGGCGCTCGGCGCCGACGGCATCAACATGGGCACCCGCTTCATGTGCACCGAGGAATCGCCGATCCACCGCAACATCAAGGAAGCCATCGTCGCGGCGAACGAGACCGACACCGAACTGATCTTCCGTCCGCTGCGCAACACCGCCCGCGTCGCGAGCAACACCGTCAGCCGCGAGGTCGTCGAGATCCTCGACCGCGGAGGGCAGTTCGAGGACGTGCGCGAACTCGTCGCCGGTGCCCGCGGCCGCCTCGTCTACGAGAACGGTGATCCCGAGGCCGGCATCTGGACCGTCGGTACCGTCCAGGGAATCATCCACGACATCCCCACCGCGGGGGAATTGGTCGAGCGCATCGTCGCCGACGCCGAGAGTCTCATCGCGGAGCGCCTGAGCGGCATGATGTCGCGCGTGAACGCCTAGGAGAAGCCATGAAACGCACCCATTTCGACGACGACCACGAGGCGTACCGGGAGACCGTGCGCGAATTCCTCGCCCGCGAGATCGAACCGAACTACGAGCGGTGGGAGGAGGAGCGCCTCGTCGACCGCTCGGCGTGGATCGCCGCGGGCAAGGCCGGCATCGTCGGCCTCGGGGTGCCCGAACAGTTCGGCGGTTCGGGCGTGACCGACTACCGCTTCCGGCACATCGTGCAGGAGGAGATCGCGCGCACCGGCACGACCTCCTTCGGCGCCGGACTCGCACTGCAGGACGACATCGCGATCCCGTACATCCTCCACCTCGGCACAGAGGAGCAGAAGGCCCGCTGGCTGCCGGCGCTGGCCACCGGTGAACGCATCGGCGCGATCGCCATGACCGAACCCGGTGCCGGATCCGACCTGCAGGGCGTGAAGACCACCGCCGTGCGCGACGGTGACGAGTGGGTGATCAACGGGCAGAAGACGTTCATCACCAACGGAATCCACTCCGATCTCGTCATCGTGGTGTGCCGCACCGACCCGAGCGCGGGGTCGAAGGGTTTCTCGCTCATCGTCGTCGAGCGCGACACCCCCGGGTTCAGCAGGGGCCGCAAGCTCCACAAGGTCGGTCTCGCCGCGCAGGACACCGCCGAACTCGTCTTCGAGGACGCCCGCGTCCCGGCGGAGAACCTGCTCGGTACCGACGGTCGCGGTTTCGTGCACCTGATGGAGAACCTGCCCCTCGAACGCATCGGCATCGCCGTCAGCGCGATCACCTCGGCGCGGGCCGCCTACGAGTGGACCGTGCAGTACGTCTTCGAGCGCAAGGCGTTCGGCAAGCCCATCGGCGACCTGCAGAACACCCGCTTCGCGCTTGCCGAGATGCTCACCGAGATCGAGATCACCGAATCGCACGTCGACCGGTGCGTACTCGCCCTCAACGCGGGGGAGCTCACGCCGGTGGATGCGTCGAAGGCCAAGTGGTGGGCGACCGAACTGCAGAAGCGCGTCGTCGACCGCTGCGTGCAGCTGCACGGCGGGTACGGCTACATGATGGAGTACCCGATCGGGCGCGCCTACGTCGATGCCCGCATCCAGACGATCTACGGTGGCACCACGGAGATCATGAAGGAGATCATCGGCCGCGACATCGCTGTCGGGTACGCGTAATCGTTTCAGGGAAGAGGGATTCGATGTTCGACCTCACAGGCAAGCGCGCTCTCGTCACGGGTGGTTCCGCGGGGATCGGTCTCGGTATGGCCCGGGGCCTCGCCCGTGCCGGCGCCGACGTCACCCTGTGGAGCCGGAGCGAGGACAAGCTCGCGAAGGCCGCGGCGGACATCGGGCGATTCGCCGGCCGCGTGGCCACGCGCTCGGTCGACGTCTCCGACGAACAGGCCGTGGCCGACGGTGTCGCGGCACTCGTCGACGACTTCGGTGGGCTCGACATCGTGGTGGTCAACGCGGGCTTCGGGTCGTCGCTGCAGAAGTTCCACGAGTCGACGACCGAGCGGTACCGCGCGGCCATGGCCACGAACGTCGACGGCGCGTACTTCACGATGCGGGAGACCTCGCGCGTGCTCGTCGAGCAGGGCACCGGAGGGTCGATGATCGTCACGTCGAGCCTCGGTGCGCTGCAGGGGGCCGCACGCAACCAGCCGTACGCGGCGAGCAAGGCCGCGGTGCTCGCGCTCGCGAACGGCTGTGCGGTCGAGTTCGCGCGTCACCGGATCCGGGTCAACAGCGTGCTGCCGGGCTGGATCGCCACCGACATGACCGGTCCGCTGCAGGAGTCCGACGTCTTCAACTCGAACGTCATCGGCCGCGTGCCGCTCGGCCGGTGGGGCACCCCGGAGGATTTCGAAGGCATCGCCGTCTACCTCGCGAGCGATGCATCGTCCTTCCAGACCGGCAGCACGACGCTCATCGACGGTGGCTACAGCATGTTCTGACCGGTCCTAGGATGGTCCGGTGAACCAGCACCCCGCGATTCGTGACCGTGTGATCAGAGTGAGCGCCGTCGTTCTCCGCAACGCCGCCGGTGAGGTGCTCACCGTGCGGAAGCGGAACACGTCGCGGTTCATGCTGCCCGGAGGCAAGCCGGATCCGGGGGAGACCCCGGCCGAGACCGCCGTGCGCGAGTGCGCCGAGGAACTGGGCGCCGAACTGGATCTGTCGTCGTTGCGTCTCGTCGGGGTCTTCGACGCCGAGGCCGCCAACGAGCCCGGTTACCGGCTCGAAGGAACCGTCTACGAACACCCGCTCGTGGAGGTCGCCGGTGCCGCCGCGGAGATCGCGGAGACGCGCTGGCTCGACCCGGCGGCCCTACCGCTGCCCGACGATCTCGCGCCGCTGCTCGAGCACCACGTCCTTCCCGCTCTCGCGTCGGCCTCCCGATAATCCTGTTTCCACAGAGGTATTGCGCAGTTCTCACCCATGGGGAAATGTGGTGAGGGCAGTCACATCGCACATCACGGAAGGTCTCCCATGGCGCTCACCGCTCTGCTCGAACTCGAATTCAAGGCCGACTCCCTCGACGACGCGAAGAAGGTCATGACCCGCGTGCTCGACGAGACGCGACAGTTCGACGGATGCGACGGCATCGAGATCCTCGTGGATCAGAAGAACGAGGCCCGCTGGGTGGTCGTGGAGAAGTGGCGCTCGGCCGAGCACGACGCCGCCTACCGCAAGTTCCGCGCCGGCGAGGGCGCCATCACCGACCTCGGACCCCTCCTTGCGGGAGCGCCGAAGCTCGAGCACTTCACCACCCTCTGAGTCCCCACCGGAGCGCGGGCGGAGTCGGTCGTCACCCGGCGGAACGCGGGCGGTAGGGTGACCCCCGGGGCGGACGTGTGCCGTTTGCCTCGAAGTGACATCGACTGTGGAGGTAACCGGGCATGTTGGAACTCTTCGGCGTCATCGTCGTGTGGCTCACCGTGGCCGTCGTCGCTGTCGGAACCGTCATCATGTTCGTCGTTTCGACGCTCAGCCCGCACTTCGGTCAGCGCAAGGCCAAGGGACCCCGCCTCGACAAGGCGACCGCGGCCCGCAACAAGTAGCACCCGGTACCGATCGCGAAGAGCGCCTCAGCCCCAGCCCAGCTGGTGGAGGCGCTCTTCGTCGATTCCGAAATAGTGCGCGATCTCGTGGACGACGGTGACGAGCACCTCGTGCACGACGTCGTCGTCGTCCTCGCAGATGTCGAGGATCGCGTCGCGGTAGATCGTGATCGTGTCCGGTAGCGATCCCGCGTAGTGACTGTCGCGCTCGGTCAGCGCGACACCCTGGTACAGACCCAGCAGATCCGGTTCGTCCTCGTGGCGCGGCTCGACGAGGACGACGACGTTGTCGATCGCCCGCGCGAGTTCGCGGGGGATCTCGTCGAGCGCTTCCGAGACGAGCTCGTCGAAGTGCTCGTCCTCCATGTGCACCGGCACGTCACGACCCCGGCAGGGGAACGGCGCCCGGCAGCGGCGTCGGCAGCGATCGGCCTTCCGGCACGGGCGGCGGCGGCACCGGCGGCTGGCCGTCGATGAGGATGTCGCCCTTGGCGCTGCCGGTGATCGACGAGAAGCCACCACCCTCGACCTGCTTGCCGATCGAGCAGTTCACCTTGCGGCTGCCGGCGAGCCAGCTGTCGTAGTCGAGGTTGTCCCAGAACAGCGTGAGGGTCTTGTTGCGCAGGGCCTCGGGATCGCCGAGGTACTCGTTGACCAGGCGCGTGCAGGTCTCCTCGAGATAGCCGTCCTGGTCCTCGATGCTCGGCAGGCCGCCGGGGAACTGTCCACCCAGGTCGACGACCGCGACGACCTCGAAGGCGTGCGGCTTGGAACACTCCACCGGGTCGGCGGGCACACCGTTGTTGATGCCGATGCAGACACCGACATCCCACGCCCGCGACTGATCCTGATCGGCGACCCGGCCCTTGATGGGCAGCAGGTTGCCGGTGGTCGACGAGAACTGCAGGCCGCACCGCAGCGTGCGCTCGCCGGCCGCCCAGCCCGCCTCGCCGGGGTTGATCAGGCCGATGCTGAACTTGCCGTGCGGGTCGAACCGGCCGTCGAGGTAGTCCATCGCGGCGGGTGCGCACTGCTCGTCGCGGAGCTCGGTGAAACGCGTGACCGACGGGAACCGCGATCCCGGCCCCCACTCGGTGCCGGGATACAGGCTCAGGTCGATATCGGCGACCACCTCGAACAGGTGCGTCTCGGCGCAGTCGACCTTCGCGAGGTCGCTCGCGTCGAGAGCACTCCAGGTCAGGCAGTCACCGGCGGTGGCGGTACCGAACGCCTCCCCGGCGACCGCGCCGGTCGTGCTGATGCCGGCGCCGCCGCTGTCGTCCCCGCCGTCGGCGCCCTGGAACCCCGCGACGACGAACGTCGCGATCGCCGCCAGGACGGCACCGGCCGCGACGAGCACGAGGGCGCGTCGGGTCAACCGCGCCGAGGGCGGGCGCCGGTCGGGCTTGGGCTTGTTGTCTTCGGCCATCACTTCCATCATGCCTGTTCGAGTGGACGCAGGTAGTTTCGGCTCATGGCCGACGACCCGATCGATCCCGAGATTCTCGAGATCGCCAAGCAGACCTTCGACGCCGCCCGCCAGGGAGACGTCGAGACCCTCACCGCGTACGTCGATGCCGGGGTACCGGTGAACCTCACCAACGAGACCGGCGACACGCTGCTCATGCTGGCGTCCTACCACGGTCATGCCGAGGCCGTACAGGCCCTGGTCGAGCGGGGAGCCGACGTGAACCGGCTCAACGACCGCGGCCAGTCGCCTCTCGCGGGTGCGGTCTTCAAGGGCGTCGAGGCAGTGGTGAGGGTGCTCGCCGAGGCCGGCGCGGACCCGCGTCACGGGCACCCCACCGCGGAGGACACGGCGAAGATGTTCGGGCGCGACGACTACCTGGAACTCTGGCAGCGGTAGGCTTCGATTCCGTGATCGACCTCAAGTTCCTCCGCGAGAATCCCGACGCCGTCCGCGAGTCGCAGCGCATGCGGGGAGAGGACCCGGGCCTCGTCGACGTGCTGCTCGAGGCCGACGCCTCCCGTCGCGCCGCGGTCCTCGCAGGCGACAACGCACGCGCCGAGCGGAAGGCCCTGGGCAAGAAGGTCGGCAAGGCGTCCCCCGAGGAACGCCCCGCGCTGCTCGACGGCGCCAAGGAGCTGGCCGCGAAGGTCAAGGAACTCGAGGCCGAGCAGCACGCCGCGCAGGAGGCCTTCGATCGCGCGCACCTCGCGATCTCCAACGTCGTGCAGGACGGCGTGCCCGCCGGCGGCGAGGACGACTTCGTCACGCTCGAGACCGTCGGCGAGCTGCCCACCTTCGACTTCGAGCCGAAGGACCACCTCGCGCTCGGCGAGTCGCTCGGGCTCATCGACATGGAGCGCGGCGCCAAGGTCTCCGGTGCCCGGTTCTACTTCCTCACCGGTTACGGTGCGCTGCTGCAGCTGGGTCTGCTGCAGCTCGCCGCTCAGAAGGCCACCGCGAACGGGTTCACGATGATGATCCCGCCCGTGCTCGTGCGTCCCGAGGTCATGCAGGGCACCGGCTTCCTCGGCCAGCACGCCGACGAGGTGTACCGGCTCGAGGAGGACGACCTCTACCTCGTGGGCACCTCCGAGGTGCCGCTCGCGGGCTACCACTCGGGCGAGATCCTCGACCTGTCGAAGGGGCCGAAGCGCTACGCGGGCTGGTCGTCGTGCTTCCGTCGCGAGGCGGGCAGCTACGGTAAGGACACCCGCGGCATCATCCGCGTGCACCAGTTCGACAAGGTCGAGATGTTCGTCTACTGCCGGCCCGAGGAGGCCGCGGCGGAGCACGAGCGTCTGCTGGCCTGGGAGCGCGACATGCTCGCCGCCATCGACGTGCCGTACCGCGTCATCGACGTCGCCGCCGGAGATCTCGGGTCGTCGGCGTCCCGCAAGTTCGACTGCGAGGCGTGGGTGCCCACGCAGGAGCGCTACCGCGAGCTCACGTCGACGTCGAACTGCACCACCTTCCAGGCGCGTCGCCTCAACATCCGGTACCGCGACGAGAACGGCAAGCCGCAGACCGCCGCGACCCTCAACGGCACGCTCGCGACCACCCGTTGGCTCGTGGCGCTGCTCGAGAACCATCAGCAGGCCGACGGTTCGGTGAAGGTGCCCGAGGCCCTCGTCCCGTTCGTGGGACGCGAGGTGCTCGAACCCGCCGGCTGATCTTCATCCGCTACAGAATCGGCTTCCCGCTACGGCAATTGCCGTAGCGGGAAGCCATTTTCGTAAGGGATGCAGTTGTCAGCGCAGGATCAGGCAGGTGGTCGAGCCCGTCGCGAGCAGGCGGCCCTCGGAGTCGCGGGCCTCGCCGCGCGCCGTCGCCGTGCGACGTCCGGTGTGCTCGCAGAAACCCTGCACACGGATGACGCCCTTACCGGTCTGCACCGGGCGGACGTAGCGCACCTGCAGGTCGAGGGTCGTGTACCCGACCCCGGCCTCGAGAGTGCTCGACACGCAGAAGCCCATCGCGGTGTCGAAGAGGGTGGCGAGCACGCCGCCGTGGATGCTGCCCACCGCGTTGGCGTGGAACTCCTGCGGCTCGAGGGTGACCTCGGCGAAGCCCTCGCCGGCATCGGTGACGGTGAAGCCGAGCGTGCGGGAGGTGGGGTGGTGCGGGATCGTCCCGTCGATCAGCCCGAGCAGGAAGTCGAGTCCGTGCATGTCGCGGTTGGCCGCCGACGTCGGTGCCGGGTCCTCCCACGTGTAGGTACGCTGCCGCTGCTGTTGCTCGTCCGTGCTCACGATGACCGACCGTATCCCACCTCCGGAGGGGTGACATGTGGAGCCGGGCGTGCCATTCTCGTTGCATGCGCCGTCGATGTTGATCCGATCCGGTGACCTCGCTGTCCGCGCGGGTGGTCGCGTACGCGTCCGTCCGTGAGTTCGTGCCGCTCTACGGCCTGTACGCGCTGCTGTTCGAGGATCACGGTCTCGACACCCGCTCGATCTCGTCGCTGTTCGTCCTGTGGTCCGTGGTTGCCTTCGTCTCCGAGGTGCCGTCGGGTGCGTGGGCCGACACCGTCTCCCGTCGCGGTCTGCTGTTCGGCAGCGGCGCCCTCCTCACCGCCGCGTTCACGACGTGGCTGATCTGGCCCGGTTACTGGGGGTTCGCGCTCGGTTTCGTCCTGTGGGGCATCAGCGAGTCGATGAAATCCGGCACCTTCGAGGCCCTCGTCTACGACGAACTCGCCGCGCGCGGGTGCGAACACCGGTACGCGGCGATCATGGGATACGCCAACGCGGGTGAGATGACGTGTGTCTTCGTCGCGATCCTCACGGCGGCACCGCTGTTCGAACTCGGTGGGTACGCGCTCGTGGGCTGGGTCTCGGTCGCGATCACCGTCGTCGACATCGCGCTCGTGGGAACGCTTCCGGCTGCACCGAAGGTGGAGGAGGCCGACGAGATCGCCGGCAGCGGCGACACCGTCCTCGTCCGCTACATGTCGTCGCTGCGGGCCGGCACGTCCGAGATCCGCACCGACCGGGCGGTGCGACGATCGGTCGTCCTCGCGGCCGCGCTGCTCGCCTGCCTTGCCTTCGACGAGTACTTCGCTCTCCTCGCACGCGAATCGGGAGCGGAGACCGGATTCGTGCCGGTGCTGGTCGCGCTGACGGCCGTCGGGCAGGTGGTCGGTGCCGCGACCGCCGGACGGACGGCGACGATGAGCGGCCGCACCATGGGTGCCGTCGTGATGGTCGGATCGGTACTGATCGCCGGTGGTGCCCTCGCGGGAGGGATCGCCGGGTTCACGGCGATCGGTGTGGGTTACGGCGCTCTGCACAACACGGCGATCGTCGCCGAGGCGCGCCTGCAGGACACGATGTCCGGTCGTGCCCGGGCGACCGTCTCGTCCGTCGTCGGCCTGACGAGCGAGGTGCTGTCGGTGGCGATCTTCGCCGCCTACGCGCTCGGCTCGCTGTGGTTGCCGATGGCGGTGCTGGTCGCGGTGACGGTGCTCCCACTGGTCGGGCTGGGCGTGGTCGCGCCGAGGCTGTTGCCCGCGGCGCGACCCGCCGCGACCGAACGGGAGCGGTGACTACCGGGTGCGGATCACAGCTTGGTGCTGCGCAGTTCGTGACCCTTCGACGTCTTGCAGCGGCCCGATTCGAGATCCCACTGCCAGCCGTGCAGGTTGCAGGTCAGCGTGGTGCCGTCGACGACACCGAACTTCGACAGGTCCGCCTTCAGGTGCGGGCAGCGACGCTGGATCTCGTAGCCGCCCAACTCGATCGACGCCGAGTCGTCGTGTGCCTCGGCGAACCAGCCGTCGGCGTACGCGATGCGCTCGTCGGTCAGGCACTTGAAGAAGGTGTAGAGGAACTCGTTGTATCCGCCGATGCGCCAGGCCGTGAACCGGGTGGACAGGAAGATCGTGTTGACCCAGTCGGGCTCGTCGTCGCGCAGCACCGTGCGCACGAGCTCGGGAGCGATGCGGAAACCGTAGCGGTACTTGCCTTCTCCCTCGATGGGTTCGCGCACGACGCGCTTCGGGAAGTCGAGCACCACGGTCTCGTCGCCCATCACCAGACCCACCGGATAACCGATGCCGTCGCAGATGAGATCGGACTGCGCCATGATCGGCTCGAACTTCGCCTTGAGCGCGGGCAGCAGCGGCTCGCCCTCGGCGGGCGCCCAGGCCGCCTTCTGCGCCGCGATCACCGGAGCGAAACGCTGCGCCATGTCCTCGATGTAGACGGCCTTGTTCGTGAAGATCGCCTCGACCTGCTCGTCGGGGATCGGGTGCGTGAGCGTCATGTGCTCGCTGCCCTTCAGATCCACCACCGAACCCGGGATCATGAGCAGACCGCCCTCGCGGCCGTGGATGCGCAGCTGCTCGAGGAAGACCTGCTGGTCGGGGAAGATGTTGCCCTCGTCGCCGTGGTCGTCGTTGAGGTCGCGCAGGTCGTCGTCGAGGAAGACCGGCGGACCGGCGGACGGCACGATCCACGTCGCGTCGACCTGGTCGATGTAGCTGCGGCAACGGTCCATGCCGCGCTGGCGCTTCTGCTTGCCGAAGTTGGCCTTGGTCTTCTTCGGGATGTCGTAGACCATCGGGTACCAGATGGCGCCCGAGTACTGCAGCAGGTGGATGTCGATCTTCCCGAACGCCTCGTGCATGACGTCCATGTCGATCGGCCGCGCGTCGTTCATGTTGAACACGGTCGACTCGCCGTCGGAGACGATCAGGCCCGAGTCGCCGATCGGTCCGTCGGCCGGCGCGCGCAGCGCGATGATCATGATGTCGAGATCGCCCTCGGGCCCACTCACCGTGTGCTTGACGGAGTCGGTGGTCTCGAAGAATTTCGAGAAGCCGAGCTTCTCGAGCTCGCGACGCAGGTCCGGCACCGGATAGTCGGGCAGCAGGACGGTCGCGTCCTTGTTGACGTGCTTGCTCAGCGTGTCGGGATCGAAGTGATCCTTGTGCAGATGCGAGACGTACAGGTAGTCGACGTTGCCGAGAGCGTCCCAGTCGAGACCGGTGTTGTCCGGGAAGGGCACCCACGAGGCGAAGTACGCGGGCGTGACCCACGGATCGCACAGGATGGACCCCGCTTCGGTCTGGATGTGGAAACCGGCGTGTCCGACGCTGGTGATCTGCACTTCGTACCCTCCTGACGTGCTGACCGACGCCTACCAGGGTAGGCGCCGCCCGTCAGTCCATTGCGCCCAGGCAGTACCCGTTGCTCCCCGTCGTGAGCAGGACCACCAGGTCACGGGGTGTGTCGGCCTCCACGATCGGAATCGTCACACTCGTGTACGCCTCCGAGATCGGCGTGACGGAGGCGGCCGCGGCGTCGAAGGATTCGAGGTCGCCGAGGACGTCGGGATCGGTGGCCAGCGGCGGCACGCCCGGGTTCCCGGTACCCCACGGATCCCATGTGCCCCGCGCCTCACACACCAGCGGGTACCGCTCCTCGGTGTCGTCCGGGTGCACCGGCTCACCGATCGCCCGTCCCAGGAATCGTTCGACGGCGTAGCGGGCGTCCTCGTCGGTGTAGCCCGGCGCACCGGTCGGGTTCACGTACGGGCACGCGTAGCCGGACGCGATCTCGCTGCGCAGGACGGACACGTCGATGCCGCCGGCCGACCACGTCACCGCGTACTGGCCGTCCCTGCCCGGCTGTTGCACCGCGGCGGTGATCGCGTCGACGTCGGCGTACATCTGCCGGGCCCGCTCCGGGGCGATCGTCCAGCACCTGCCCACCACATCGACGCCGCCGGCGAGGTCGTTCGTCCACGCCTGCAGCGCCGCGGTGGCGGCGGGATTGCCGGGGACGTCCCCGACGACCACCGTGGGCGTCGCGGCGGGGGTGGTGGTCTCCTCGACGGTGTCCACCGCGCTCGGCTCCGGACTCTCGGACGGGATGCCGGACTGCCCGTCGCCCTCGCAACCGGTGACGGTGAGGACGACGGCGACGGCGAGGCCGGCGAGTGCGAGTACGTCGGGCTTTCGGGGGAGGGTGCGCACAGCTTTGCCTTTCGACGATGATCACGGTCGTTCCTCCACCGGGGCCCCGCTAGGCTGACCGGCGTGGAACCCTTCTATCGGACCATCATCGGTGTCGCCCGCACGCTCTTCGCAGCGCAAGGGCTGAAATTCTCGATCACCGGGGCGGAGAACATCCCGGCGACGGGTGGCGCGGTCATCGCGATCAACCACACCGGCTACATGGACTTCACCTACGCCGGGATCCCCGCCCGGGCCACCAAGCGGTACATCCGCTTCATGGCGAAGAAGGAAGTCTTCGACCACAAGGTCTCCGGCCCCATGATGCGCGCGATGAAGCACATCCCCGTCGACCGCGGCGACGCCGGCGAGTCCTACCGACTCGCCGTGGAGGCGCTGCGTGCCGGGCAGCTCGTGGGCGTGTTCCCCGAGGAGACGATCAGCCGCAGCTTCGAGCTCAAGGCGTTCCGGTCCGGTGCGGCGCGGATGGCGAACGAAGCCGGTGTCCCGGTGGTCCCCATGGTCATCTGGGGGTCGCAGCGGGTGTGGACGAAGGGCCACCCGAAGCGGCTCGGACGTACGAACACCCCGATCACCATCGAGGTGGGCGCCCCCATCCAGCCGTTCGAGCCGGCAGCGGAGATGACCGCGCAGCTCCACGCGACCATGGAGGAGATGCTCCACCGGGTCCAGGACGGTTACACCCACGAGTCCGGTGCCTACTGGGTGCCCCGCCGGCTGGGCGGATCCGCGCCGACCCTCGAGGAGGCAACCGCCCTGGACGAGGCCGCGGCCGCCGAGCGCCGCGCGCGGAAGGCCCGCGAACGTGCCGCCCGTGAAGGTGCTGCCGGTAGCGGCAACGACGACGCAGGCGGCGACCGCGGTACTTCGGCACAATGACGGAGTGAACGCAGAGTCGAGTCGAGAGCCGTATCGGGACCACAGCACGGACGCGGTGCGTCCTGCGTCCACGGACGCGTCGCGTCCCGGATTGGTGGCCACGGACGTGGACGGCACCCTGATCGACGACACCGAGAAGGTGTCCGATCGGACCCGCGCCGCGGTGCATGCGGTCGTCGACTCCGGTGTTCCGTTCGTCCTGGCCACCGGCCGCCCGCCGCGCTGGATCGCGCCGGTGGTCGAGGAGCTGGGTTACGCGCCGATGGCGGTGTGCGCGAACGGTGCCGTGCTCTACGACAGTTCCACCGACCGGGTGCTCAGCGCCGCGGTGCTCGAGGTCGACGAACTGGCGTGGCTCGCCGAGGTGGCCTCGTCGGTACTTCCCGGTTGCGGTCTGGCCGCGGAGCGGGTGGGGGAGCGGGCCCACGACGCCGCGACGCCGCAGTTCGTCAGCGCTCCCGGTTACGAGCACGCCTGGCTGAATCCGGACAACACCGAACTCGCCGAGCACGAGGTGATCGGTGAGCCCGCCATCAAGCTGCTCGTCCGGCTCCCCGGCGCGACCAGCCGGGAGATGGCGGAGGCTCTCGTGCCGAAACTGCATGGGCTGGTCGACGTGACCTATTCGACGACCCACGGACTCATCGAGATCTCCGCGGCGGGGGTCACGAAGGCGTCCGGTCTCCAGGAGATGGCCCGGCTGCTCGGCGTCTCACACGAGAATCTCGCGGCCTTCGGCGACATGCCCAACGACATCCCGATGCTGACGATGGCGCGTCACGGTGTGGCGATGGAGAACGCGCATCCGGACGCGAAGTCGGTCGCAGACGAAGTCACCGCCACCAACGTCGAGGACGGGGTGGCCCGCGTTCTCGAACGGTGGTGGCGGTGACTCGTTCCTACCGGTGCGCTGCGGGTCAGCCCGCGGGCGCCGGTTCGGGTGCCGGTTCCGGCGCAGGTGCCGGTTCGGGTCCGGGTTCGGGCGCAGGAGCACCCTCGGGTGCGGGTCCTGCGACGTCGGCCGGCTGATCCTGCATCGCCTGGTCGTAGGCGTCGTCGTAGGCGCGCAGCACCTTGGTGACGACACCCGTGACCTCGTTGAAGATCAGCGAGCCGAACTCGAAGTCCGAACGCCAACCGTCCGGCACCCGGTACTCGTCGCTGGTGGGCAACCCCAGCTCACCAGCGTCGAGTCCGTTCTTCTCCCACGCCTTGTAGATCTCGCCGAGTACCGTCCACGTGCCGCCGTTCGGTGACGTGTAGATGGCACCGTTGACGAAGTTCACTCGTTCGAAACCGCTCTTGACCGCGGGAAGGATCGAGGTCACCGCCTGCCCGAGCCGTCCGAGTTCGCCGCCTTCGGCGAGCCACTTCTGGACCAGCGGGTGGCCGCTGAGGCGGATCAGTTCGTCGACGACACCTTCGGCAGTGTCGGCCGAGCCCGAGGCGAGCGCTCCGACGTTGACGTCCGGCACGTTCGGCTTCGGATTCGACGGTGACGGGTTCGAAGGCTGGGGGTTCGAAGGCTGGGGGTTCGAGGGCTGCGGGTTGGACGGCTGCGGGGCAGTGCCACCGCCACCGCCCTTCGCCGCAGCGGCGGCGATGTCGCGGATCTTGCCCATCTGCGAGTAGCCGGCATCACCCGGGCAGCTGGTGTTGCCCACGTCGCGGTGCGCGAAGATGATCGGCAGATCCACCGCCGCACCGCGCGGGTACGGGGTGAACGACGTGCCCTCGGAGTACATCGTGGTGCGGCCCTTGGGATTCAGTCCCGCGCGGGCCAGACGCCAGCCGAGGAACTTGCCGACCGACTCCACCGCGGCCTGCGGCGGGGCCTGGGTCGAGAAGTCGCCCATCATCGCGATGCCGTGCGTGTTCTCGTTGAACCCACCCGCGTGGGCGCCCTGGACGTTGCGCTCGAGACCACCGGCGCGACCCTCGAAGATCTGGCCGTACTTGTCGACGAGCGTGTTGTATCCGATGTCGCACCAGCCGAGCGTGCGTGCGTGGTACGCGTAGATCGCGCGCACGATCTCGGCCGATTCGGCCTTGGAGTAGTTGTTGCTGCCCGCGGTGTGGTGCACGGTCGCGCCACCGAGGGAGTCGTCGTAGGTCGGGTTCTGGCAGCGCATCGACTCGTCGGCACCCCACTGCTGGCGGGTGATCACCTTCAGGCCGGAGTTGCCGAGCGGGCTCGCGATGTCCTCGAGTCGCGCGTCGGCCTCGCTGCTGCCGGGCGAGATGAGCACGGCGCTGACCGCCTCGGCAGCTGCCTGCAGCGGATTCTCGCGCAGCGGCTTGGACGACGATGCGGGCACGTATCCGAGGTCGGGCGCATCGGCTGCGGGTGCAGCGACCGGCGCGGGTGCCTCGTCGACGGGGACCGGGGCCTCCGCCGGGGCCTCGGGAGCAGGGGCTGCAGGAGCGGGTGCCTCCGGGGCGGGTGCCTCGGGAGCGGGAGCAGGGGCTTCGGGTGCCGGCGGGGCCTCCGCGCCGGCGAGGTTCGGTTCGGGGCCGGGACGCGGCGTCAGCAACACCTGCACCGCACGCGTGGCGCCGACGTAGATCGGTTCCGTGCCGGAGCGTCCCTCGTTCGTGGCGTCGTCGGCGCGGGTCTCGATCGGCTGGGTCGCGGTCCACGGACCCCAGCTGCCGTCGTCGTGCTGCGCGCGGATGAGCGCGTCGGTGGCGGCGACGTCCTCGGCGGCGAGGGCGACGAGGCTGAACGGGGTGTCGCGGGTGAGTTCCTTGACGGTCGCACCGACGCGCTGGACGAGTCCGCCGTTCGGGTCGGGAGCAGTCGTGATCTGCGGGAGCCCGTCGACGATCTCCTTCAGGCTGAGGTCCGGCAGGTTGAGGCCGGTCAGTTCCTCGAGCGGGATGATCAGGTCGGGCACCGAGGCGAGCACGACTTCCGCGATATCGGGTGCCACTGCCTCGACGGTGTCGTTGGCATTCCGGATCTCGGGAGCGGTGCTGGTCAGCCCGGTGACGGCGAAGGGCGTCGCGACGGCCAGGGCGGCGACGGCACCCAGGACGATCGACGGCTTGGGGCGGCGATGCGGCACTGTTTGCTACTCCCTGTCGTTGGTGCTCCAGCGGACGGTTCCGACTTCGGATCGTCCCTTATGTGTCGCTTCCGTAGTCCGGTTCGGACACGAAAGTTCTGTAACTCGTGATTCTTGTGTTGCTTCTGTGACATTTGTTGCCTAGCTCCGTCACTCTTGTCACACTAGACGCAGCAAACCTTAAGCCTCAACCTGAGCTTGAGGATCGGTCGAAATTGTCCGATATCGCGGATCACGAGTTCGCGCCTACAGCGACAACGAGGGAGCAACGTCATGTCACGACAGTCCATCGGGCGCAGAGGCAAGATCCGGAGGCGGCGCATCATCCTCGGCAGGCCGCTGCGCAACGGATGGCGTCCCTCCGTCGCCCGTGCTGCCGCGATCGGGGTCGCTCCCGCGCTGCTCGTCGGAGCCGGCGTCGGCGCGCTCGTCCAGAGCAACCAGGCGGCACCGGGTGTCGTGCAAGCGGTTTCGGCCGACACTCCCTTCACGTTCAGCGGCTTCGGTCACGGCCACGGTCGCGGCATGGGGCAGTGGGGTGCCTACGGCTACGCCCAGGACGGGTGGACCGCCGAACGGATCATCGGCCACTACTACGGCGGCACCGAACTCGGCACGGTCGACGACGCGATGATCGCGGTGCGTCTCATGGCCCGCGACGACCACACCCTCGACGTCTACTCCGACACCGGCATGATCGTCGCCGGCAAGCAGCTCGCGCCCGGTGAGGCCGCGCACCTGACACCCACCCCGGACGGCGGCGCGAACGTCGTCGTCACGGAGGGCTGCAGCGGCGACGTGCTGTGGCAGGCCGCCACCGACCTGCCGTGGGTCGATCCGATCGACCTCGCCGAGGACCGTCCCGCGAACGAGCACCTGACGATGTGCTCGGACGACAAGACCTACCGCGGTGCCCTCGGTGTGGTGCTCGACGGCACCGCCCCGCGCACCGTCAACCGCCTCCACGTCGAGGACTACCTGCGCAGCGTGGTCCCCGCCGAGGCACTGCCCGGCTGGGCCGACACCGGTGGCGCCGAGGCGCTGCGGGCACAGGCCATCGCCGCGCGCTCCTACGCCCTCGCCGAGAAGCGTCACGAGAAGTGGCAGACCTGCGACACCACGGACTGCCAGGTCTACGGCGGGTCGGGCGTCGAGGATCCGCGCACGGACGACGGTGTGCGCACCACCCGCGGAACCGTCCTGATGAAGGACAGCGAGGTCGTGCGCAGCGAGTTCTCCGCCTCCACCGGTGGCTACTCGGCCGGCGGCACCTTCCCGCCCGTCGAGGACGAGGGCGACAAGGTCGCCCCGAACCGCGAATGGGCCAAGACCTTCACGGCGGCCGAGATCGGCAGCAAGTTCGGCGTCGGCGACCTCCAGGCTTTCGAGGTGCTCTCCCGCAACAATCTCGGCCCCGAAGGCGGTCGCGTGACCCGCGTCCGTGTGGTCGGCTCCGACCGCACCATCGAGACGACGGGTGCCGAGGCGCGGACCAAGCTGGGACTGCGCTCCGACTGGTTCACCGTCAAGGAAGGCATCGACGAGGACGCCCCGGAGGTCACTCCGGCACCCGAACCCGGCCCGGAGACCGGCACCGATCCCTTCGGCAGCGGCACCGGCACCTCGCCCATCGAGCAGGCCTACCTGGATCTCGGCGGCGTCGACAGCGTGCTCGGCTCGCCCATCGGCCCCGAGCTGATGCTGCCCGACGAGATCGGCAAGTTCCGGATCTTCACCGGCGGCGCGATCGTGTGGACACCGGACCTCGGTGCTCAGGTCATCGACGCGAGCTTCCTGAAGGACTGGTTCCCGAGCACGGGTAGCGCCGAGTAATCCCACGGCACACCTCGACCGGCCGGTCGCCCGAACGGGGCGACCGGCCGGTGGCGTTCCGGCACCCCGACGACGAGTGTTGACATTGACGCAACGTCAAGATGCACGCTGGTCGTAGCCGGAAAGAAGAGGAGGTGGGCACGTGCGGGAATGGTCGATCCAGCAACTGGCACGCGCCGCCGGTGTCACCAGCCGCACGCTGCGGCACTACGGCGAGGTGGGGGTGCTGCGTCCGAGCCGCACCGGCAGCAACGGCATGCGGTTCTACGACGAGGACGCACTCGTGCGTCTCCAGCGCATCCTGCTGCTCCGCGACCTGGGGCTGGCTCTGCCCGCGATCCGCGACGTGCTCGCCGGTCACGACGACACCGCGAGCGCACTGCGCACCCACCTCGACCTGCTCGAACACGAGCGCCGGCAGTTGGACCGCCGTATCGCGGCGGTGCGCACCACCTTGGCGAAGACGGAGAGAGGGGAGGAACTCGTGGCAGACGAAGTGTTCGACGGGTTCGACCACACGCAGCACCGGGACGAAGTGATCGAACGGTGGGGCAAGGACGCCTACGACTCGGGCGACCGGTGGTGGCGGGGCATGGACGACGCCGCCAGGCACGACTGGATGAAGCAGGTCGAGCAGCTGAACCACGACTGGATCGCGGCTGCCCGGGCCGGGCTGGACCCCGCCGGGCCCGAAGCACAGGACCTCGCGCGGCGGCACGTCGCCTGGCTGTCGTCGATTCCGGGCACCCCGGGAGGCGGCACTGCGGAGGGCAGTCCGCGGGAGTACGTGCTCGGTCTCGCCGACATGTACGTCGAGGACGAGCGTTTCGCAGCGAACTACGGAGGACGTGAAGGCGCCGAATTCGTCCGTGACGCGCTCACCCACTACGTGTGAGTGTGACGGCCCTCTCGGTCCGCCCGGACCGAGAGGGCACCTCCGCGACGGAGTCGCATACCCTGGTCTCCCGTGACTGCTGCATCAGCGCCCCAGCCCTCCACCGGTGAGTACGACCTGATCGTCGTCGGCTCCGGATTCTTCGGACTGACGATCGCCGAGCGCGCGGCCACGCAGCTCGGCAAGCGAGTGCTCGTGATCGAGCGTCGCCACCACCTCGGTGGCAACGCGTACTCCGAGCCCGAGCCGGAAACCGGAATCGAGGTCCACAAGTACGGTGCCCACCTGTTCCACACCTCCAACAAGAGGGTGTGGGACTACGTGAACCAGTTCACCGATTTCACCGGCTACCAGCACCGCGTGTTCGCGATGCACAAGGGCCAGGCCTATCAGTTCCCGATGGGTCTCGGACTGGTGTCGCAGTTCTTCGGCCGGTACTTCAGTCCCGACGAGGCACGCGCCCTCATCAAGGAGCAGGCCGCCGAGATCGACACCGCCGAGGCGAAGAACCTCGAGGAGAAGGCCATCTCCCTGATCGGCCGCCCCCTCTACGAGGCGTTCGTCCGCGACTACACGGCCAAGCAGTGGCAGACCGACCCGAAGGAACTGCCCGCCGGCAACATCACCCGGCTGCCCGTCCGCTACACCTTCGACAACCGCTACTTCAACGACACCTACGAGGGTCTGCCGGTCGACGGTTACACGGCATGGCTCGAGAACATGGCGAAGGACGAGCGGATCGAGGTCCGGCTCGACACCGACTGGTTCGCGGTGCGCGACGAGATCCGCGCGGCCAGCCCCGACGCTCCCGTCGTCTACACCGGCCCGCTCGACCGCTACTTCGACTACTCCGAGGGTCGCCTCGGATGGCGCACCCTCGACTTCGAGACCGAGGTGCTGCCCACCGGCGACTTCCAGGGCACCCCGGTCATGAACTACAACGACGCCGACGTGCCCTACACCCGGATCCACGAGTTCCGGCACTTCCATCCCGAGCGCGACACCTACCCGGCCGACAAGACGGTCATCATGCGGGAGTACTCGCGGTTCGCCGAGAACGACGACGAGCCGTACTACCCGATCAACACCTCCGAGGACCGCGAGAAGCTGGGCGCCTACCGCGCCCTCGCGAAGCAGGAAGCAGCCGAGAACAAGGTGCTCTTCGGTGGCCGACTCGGCACCTACCAGTACCTCGACATGCACATGGCGATCGCCAGCGCGCTGTCGATGTTCGACAACGTCCTGGCCCCGCACTTCGAATCGGGAGCGCCCATCGCCGGGGATGCCTCGTGAGCGCCGCGAAGCACGCCGCGGCCGCGAACGCCGGCAAGCACGAGGCGGCCGTGAGTGTTCCCGTCGCGGAGCAGGACGGCCTGCTCGGCCGGTCGTTGCTGCAGCGCATCATCCTGCCGCGACCGGGCGAGCCCCTCGACGTGCGCACGCTCTACCTCGAGGAGTCGCCCACCAATGCGCGTCGCGCCCACGCGACGAGCCGGACGACGCTGGCGATCGGCGCGGAGTCCGAGGTGTCGCTGTGCACCTACTTCAATGCCTTCCCGGCGAGCTACTGGCGTCGCTGGAGCACGCTCGGTTCGGTGGTGCTGCGTCTCGAGCTCACCGGCCACGGCCGCGTCGACCTGTACCGCAGCAAGGCCGACTCGAGCCGCATCCACGTCACCGGACGTGAGTTCCGCGGAACGGAGACGATCGTCGAGATCGACGCCGACCTCGGTCCGTTCGAGGACGGCGGCTGGCTGTGGTTCGACGTGACCACCGACAGCGACGTCACCCTGCACGCCGCCGGCTGGTACGCACCCGTCGAGGCGCCCGGCCGTGCCTCGGTCGCCGTGGGCATCCCGACCTTCAACCGTCCCGCCGACTGCGTGAAGGCGCTGCGTGCGCTCGCGTCCGACCCGCTGGTGATGGACGTCGTCGACGCCGTCATCATCCCGGACCAGGGCACCCGCAAGGTGCGCGACGAGGCCGACTTCGCGGAGGCCGCCGAACCCTTCGGTGCTCGCCTCGTCATCCACGACCAGGGCAACCTCGGTGGCTCCGGTGGTTACAGCCGCATCATGTACGAGGCGCTGAAGACCACCGATGCTCCCTACATCCTGTTCATGGACGACGACATCGAGATCGAACCCGACTCGATCCTGCGCGCCCTCGCCCTGTCGCGTTTCGCGCGGACCCCGATGCTCGTCGGCGGGCAGATGCTCAACCTGCAGGAACGCAGCCACCTGCACACCATGGGCGAGGTCATCCACCGCGCGAACTTCATGTGGGGTGCCGCCCCGAACGTCGAGTACGACCACGACTTCTCCACCAAGCCGCTGCGCGACCGGGAGAACTCGAAGCTCCTGCACCGCCGCATCGACGTCGACTTCAACGGCTGGTGGATGTGCATGATCCCGCGCGTCGTCGCGGAGGAGATCGGCCAGCCCCTGCCGTTGTTCATCAAGTGGGACGACGCCGAGTACGGCCTCCGGGCCCGCGAGGCCGGCTACCCGACGGTGACGATGCCCGGCGCCGCGATCTGGCACATGGCGTGGAGCGACAAGGACGACGCCATCGACTGGCAGGCGTACTTCCACCTGCGCAACCGGCTCGTCGTGGCCGCGCTGCACCAGCACGGCGACCCCAAGGCGATGGTGCTCGACACCATCAAGGCCACGATCAAGCACCTCGTGTGCCTCGAGTACTCGACGGTCGCGATCCAGAACAAGGCCATCGAGGACTTCCTCGCCGGCCCGGAGAACCTGTTCGATCTGCTGCCGCGCGCCCTCGGCGAGGTGCACGCACTGCGGAAGAACTTCCCCGACGCGGTGGTGCTGCCGTCGTCGACCGAACTGCCGATGGCATCCGGCGCCGAGGTCGGCGCCGTGGGCCTGCCCGAGGGTGCGGTCGCGAAGGTCAAGCGTCTCGCGAAGGGTGTACTGCACAACGTGCGCCCCGAGAACCGCGAGCACCACGAGCGGCCGCAGCTGAACGTGCCGACCATCGACGCGCGGTGGTTCCTGCTCTCGCAGGTCGACGGCGTGACGGTCACCACGGCGGACGGTCGGGGTGTCGTCTACCGTAAGCGCGATCGTGCGCAGGCCCAGGCCCTGCTCACGGAGGCGCTCCGGTTGCGACGCGAACTCGCTCGCCGGTTCCCCGAGATGAAGAAGCGGTACCGGGACGCGGTTCCCGCCCTGACCAGCAAGGAGGAGTGGGAGCGTGTCTTCGGTATCGGCAACTGACAGCAGCGCTGCGGCCACGACCGCAGACGGTGCGGCTGTGGACGGTGCAGCCGCGGACGGTGCGGCCGCACGTCACTGGAGGAGCACCGACACCGAGGTCCGGATCCTGCAGACCGTCCAGGCCACCGCCGGTGCCGTGCCCGCCGCGACGAAGATCGCCCGCGGCATGTCGCACTTCGGTGAGCACGCACTCGGCTGGATCGCGATCGGCGCCGCCGGCGCCCTCGTCGACCGCCCCCGTCGCCGCAAGTGGGCGAGCGTGGCGGTCGGTGCGTTCGGTGCCCACGCGGCGTCCGTCGTGATCAAGCGGGTCGTGCGCCGGCCGCGGCCGGTGGACCCGACGGTGCAGGTCAACGTGTCCACGCCGAGCCGGTTGAGCTTCCCGTCGTCGCATGTGACGTCCACGACTGCGGCGGCCGTGCTGCTCGCCCGCACCACCGGGCTACCCTTTCCCGCGGTGCTCGTGCCGCCCATGATGCTGTCCCGCCTGGTGCTGGGCGTGCACTATCCGACGGATGTACTGGCGGGTGCGGCACTCGGTGCGGCGTCCGCGGCCGTCGTGGCGCGGGCAGAGACGAAGTGGGGAGATCGATGAGCGAGGAACCGGCGCCCGTCAAGGAGGCGCCCAAGAGCCTGGGCGCCGGGATCGTCAAGGCGGTCCGTCCCCGACAGTGGGTGAAGAACGTCCTGGTGCTCGCGGCCCCGATGGCGGCCGGCTCGGTCACCCAGGTCGACGTGCTGCTGCCCGTCGCGCTCGCCTTCGTCGTCTTCTGCATGGCCGCCTCCGGCATCTACCTCGTCAACGACGCGATGGACGTCGAGGCCGACCGTGCACACCCCACCAAGCGGTTCCGGCCCATCGCGGCCGGCGTGCTCCCGGTGCGACTCGCGTACATCCTCGCGGCGGTGCTGCTCGTCGGCTCGATCGCGCTGTCGTTCGTCGCGAACTGGCAGCTCGCCGTCGTCATGGCCGTGTACATCGGCATCCAGCTCGCGTACTGCTTCGGGCTCAAGCACCAGGCCGTGCTCGACATCTGCATCGTGTCGTCGGGCTTCCTGATCCGTGCCATCGCCGGTGGTGTGGCCGCCGAGATCCCGCTGTCGCAGTGGTTCCTGCTGATCATGGCGTTCGGGTCGCTGTTCATGGCGGCCGGCAAGCGATACGCCGAACTGCGCCTCGCGACCCGCACCGGCGCGAAGATCCGCAAGTCGCTCGAGTACTACACCGAGACCTACCTGCGGTTCGTGTGGACGGTCGCGGCGACGGCGGTCGTGCTCTGCTACGGCCTGTGGGCGTTCGAGCAGGACAACGTGGCCGGCTCCAACTGGTACGCGATCTCGATGATCCCGTTCGTCGTCGCCATCCTGCGCTACGCGGTCGACGTCGACGGCGGTGAAGCCGGCGAACCCGAGGAGATCGCCCTGAAGGACCGGGTGCTGCAGTTGCTCGCAGTGGTGTGGATCCTGGTGGTCGGCGGTGCTGTCTACCTCTTCTGACGTCGTGCTCGGCGTCCACGACACCGAGGCCGGACCGTCCAGTACGGTCCGGCCCGTTCGGCGTGACCGCCTCGCCCGCGGCGTGTTCGCCGCCGGTGTGGTCGTCTCCGCGTTCCTGATGTTCTGGGGAGCGTGGGAGCGGCGCTGGATCGCCGACGACGGCCTCATCGTCCTGCGGACCGTGCGCAATCTCCTCGCCGGCAACGGGCCGGTGTTCAACGCGGGGGAGCGCGTGGAGGCCAACACCTCCACCGCCTGGACGTACATCGTCTACGCGGGTGGATGGCTCACCGGCCTCCGCCTCGAATACGTGGTGCTCACGATCGCGCTCGTGTTGTCGACGGGCGCGATCGTCCTCGCCATGTTCGGTGCCGCACGCCTGTACCGGTGGCGACTGCGCGCCACCACGGGGACCGTGCTGCTCCTGCCCGCCGGTGTCCTCGTCTACATCGCGGTGCCCCCCGCCCGCGATTTCGCCACCTCGGGCCTCGAGTCCTGCCTGGTGATCTGCTGGCTCGGTCTGCTGTGGCTGCTCATGGCACGGTGGGCGACCCCCACGCCGGGAGGGGACGGATCGCTTCCGGGTACGGGGCAGATCCTCGCCACGGCGTTCGTCGCCGGACTCGGCCCGCTCGTGCGACCCGAACTCGCGCTGGTCGCGGTGCTCGCGCTCGCGATGCTGTTCCTCGCGCCCGGCCTGGACCTGCGCATTCGCATCGCGATGGTCGCGGTCGCCGGAGCGATCCCGGTCGGCTACCAGATCTGGCGCATGGGCTACTACGGACTGCCCTATCCCAACACCGCGGTCGCCAAGGACGCCGGTGGTGCCAAGTGGTCGCAGGGCCTCGAATATCTCGGCAACCTGGTCTCGCCGTATCTGCTGTGGCTGCCGCTGTTGTTCCTCACAATCCTCGCCGCGCTCGTCCTCGCGACCAGCCGTGACGCCGCGGGCCTCACCGCCGCGGCGGCACGTCCCGATCCGCGCGACGTGCGGGCCACCCTGACCTGGGCGCAGAACCTGTTGCGCACGCCGACCGCCGTCGTCGTGCTGTTCCTCGGCTCGGGCGTGCTGCTCGCGTTGTACTCGCTGCGTGTGGGCGGCGACTTCATGCACGGCCGCGTCCTCCTGCCGCCGCTGTTCTGCCTGCTCCTGCCCGTTGCCGTCGTCCCACTGCGGGTCCCGGACCGGGCAGAGATCGGCAACAACCGGCCGACGCAGGTCGCGGGTGCGCTGGCCGTGCTGTGGCTGGGCACCGTCGTGTGGACGGCCGCTGCGGCCAACACGACCGGCATGACCGAAGGCGCTGTGGTGGGCCGCTCCGGCATCGTCGACGAGCGCGCCTTCTACGCCCTCAACACCGGGCATCTGCATCCCATCCGGGCCGAGGACTATCTCGACTACCCGCGCATGCGGGCCATGGTCGAGGCCATCGCGAACACCCCGAACGGCGGGTTGTTGCTGCCGACTCCCTCCTTCGACGCGTGGGATGTCGTGCCGCCGCCCGAGCCCATCCCACCGGGTGGTGCCGGACATACGGTGTTCTTCCTGAACCTGGGCATGACCAGCATGAACACCGGTCTGGACGTGCGGGTCGTCGACCAGATGGGCCTGGCCTACCCGCTCGCCGCGCACACCGAGCGTCTCGAGGACGGCCGGATCGGCCATGACAAGATCCTGTTCCCCGACTGGGTGGTCGCCGATTCGGGCATGGTCGACGTGCATCCGTGGATGCCGGGCTATCTCGACGAGGACTGGGTCGCGATGGCGAAGACCGCGCTGACCTGTCCCGAGACCCGGGAGATGATCGATTCCTCGAGCGCCGAACTCACGTGGGCACTGTTCAAGAGGAACCTGCGCAACGCGTTCGACTACGCCTCGTACCGGATCGAACGGGTGCCGAAGTACGAGATCCAGCGCTGTGACCTGCCGATGCCACCGCCGCGGGGGTGACGGCCGGACACCGAGATCAACTTGGCCCCTTTCGACTGTCTCGATAGGATCACGACGCATCACGGATAGGTAACATTCCGGCAGCGCGTGCTTGACCTATAGGTCAAGAGGTGCCCAAGAGCTGTTGAAACCAGGGTTTGTCAGAGATCACGCGGTCCTTTACAGTTTTGACCGCAGTGTGACTTGGGGCGGCCTTCCGCGGTCGTCATCGCCGGAATCCGGGGGACGCGAACGCGGACGCCGCAGACGAGAAAGAGAGCATTGTTCATGCGTTTTGTCCCGAGGTTGAGGCAGGGCCTTCGACGGCGACTGCTCGGCACCGCCGCCGCAGCTCTGGTCCTCCCCGTGGCTGCCGGCCTCGTCGGAACCACCGCCGCCGTCGCCGCGCCGGCGCAGGGAGCGCCGGTCTCGCACCGCGCGCCTGCAGGGGGCTTCGAAGAGGTCTTCGTCGAGTCCGACATGGGCCCGATCAAGGTTCAGATCCAGTGGGCTGCGCGCGGTGGCGACGCGGCGCTCTACATGCTCGACGGCCTGCGCGCTCGGGACGACGCGAACGCCTGGACGTTCGAGACGAACGCCCTGCAGCAGTTCGCGAACGACAACGTCAGCCTGATCATGCCGGTCGGCGGACAGTCGAGCTTCTACACCGACTGGTACGCGCCGTCCAACCTGAACGGCCAGGACATCACCTACAAGTGGGAGACGTTCCTGACGGAGCAGCTGCCCGACTATCTCGCCACCCGTGGCGTGTCGCGCAACAACAACGGCATTCTCGGCCTGTCGATGGGCGGTTCCGCCGCCCTGACCCTGGCCGCCTACCACCGCGACCAGTTCAAGTTCGCGTCGTCGTTGTCCGGCTACCTCAACCTGTCGGCTCCCGGCATGCGTGAGGCCATCCGCGTGGCGATGCTCGACGCCGGCCGCTTCAACGTCGACTCGATGTGGGGCCCGCCGTGGAGCCCGGCCTGGCTGCGCAACGACCCGTTCGTCTTCGCTCCGAAGCTCGAGGGTCTGTCGCTGTACATCTCGGCCGCCAGCGGTCTGCCCGGTGAGCACGACAACCCGCAGGGCTTCGTCGGCTACTACAACACGGCCAACGGCATGGCCCTCGAGGCGCTGTCCCTCGCCCAGACCCGCGCGTTCCAGATCAAGCTGGCCACGCTCGGCATCCCGGCCACCTTCGACTTCCCGGCGCGCGGCACGCACGCCTGGAAGTACTGGGAGGATCAGCTCTGGAAGGCACGCCCGCAGATCCTCGAGGCGCTGAACGGGTTCTGATCCCCGGTACGCACTGCTAGCGACGACGCCGCCCGCTCACCATCAGGTGAGTGGGCGGCGTCGTAACTTTCTGCAACAATTTTCTCACCTGTCACAGCGCGGCACCCGCGATTCCGGGTGCCGCCGGTGTAGAAACAACATCCGGGACTCCGGTATCCCGAGTCGGCACATCCAGCCGGGGCGCCCTGCCACTGCCGCCGTCGCGGTCCACCCGAAGCCGCACTTCGGCAGGAAATCCGGCAACGCAGAAAGTGAGCGATGCAGATGCGAACTGAGCTCGAGCACGGTGAGCGACGGACGGGGCCGAGCAGGAGAGCGGCTCGCGTTGCGGGTGCGCGGAGCGGGAGATCCCGTGCGCTCGCACTGATCGCCGCAGCCCTCGTCGCGCCCGTCGCCGCAGGTCTGACCACCGTCTCGGTGGCCACCGCCGATCCGCTCATCGCCCAGTCCGGCCCGACGAGCACCGCCGGCGCCACCGTCCGTTCCGTCGACTGGCTCACCGATCGTCGCGTCGCCCTGTGGATCGACTCGCCGTCGATGGGGACGCCGATCCAGGTGCAGCTGCTGCTCGCGCGCGACTGGAACAGCAAGCCCGACGCGAAGTTCCCGTCGGTGTTCATGCTCGACGGCATGCGTGCGCGCGACGACGAGAACGGGTGGACGCTCGAGACCGACGCGGAAGCGTTCTTCGCCGACAAGAACGTCAACGTCGTGCTGCCGGTGGGCGGCCAGTCGAGCTTCTACTCCGACTGGATCGACCAGAACAACGGACAGAACTACAAGTGGGAGACCTTCCTGACGAAGGAACTTCCCCCGCTCCTCGAACGCGATTGGCGCACCACCGACAAGCGTGGCGTCGTCGGCCTGTCGATGGGCGGTACCGCCGCGATGTTCCTGCCCGCCCGCAACCCGGGCTTCGCGCAGTTCGCGGCATCGCTGTCCGGCATCCTCACCACGACCACCCTCGGCATGCCCGAGGCCATCCACTACGCGATGCAGGACGCCGGCGGTTTCGACTCCGAGGCGATGTGGGGTGCGCCCGGCTCCGACGGCTGGGAGTCGCACGATCCCTATCTGCTCGCCGACAAGCTCAAGGGTGTGAGCCTGTACGTCTCGAGCGGCAGCGGCACCACCGGCCCGTACGACGATCCGTCGGGCATCCCCGGTGTCAGCACCAATTACGCCGGTATGGGCCTCGAGATCCTCTCGCGCCTCACCTCGCAGGCGTTCGCGACGAAGCTCAAGAAGCAGGGCATCCCGGCCCAGATCGTGTACCGGCCGTCGGGCACCCACACGTGGAAGTACTGGGAGTTCGAACTGCACCAGCTGTGGCCGCAGCTCGCCAACACCCTCGGGGTCGGGGTCGACAAGCCCGAGTGCCAGGCCACCGGTGCCTTCGGCGACGTGGCGAACGCGAACGGCTGGCTCGGCGACTGCCTCACCGGTGAATACGACGTCGCCGGTGGCAAGGTGCAGGACTTCCGCTTCGGCCGCGTCTTCTCGTCCGAGGGCACGACGGTGCCGGTCGCGGGTGCGATCGGCGGCGCCTACCAGGGCGTCGGCGGTCCGGCCGGACAGCTCGGCTACCCGACCACCGAGGAACGCGTCGCTCCCGACGGACGCGGACGGTTCAACCACTTCCGGAACGGCGCGATCTACTGGACGCCCGAACACGGCGCCCACGCGGTCCGCGGCAAGATCTTCGAGGAATGGAAGAACCAGGGCTGGGAGGGCGGCCCCCTCGGTTACCCGATCCTCGACGAGGCGGCGACCCCCGACGGTCGCGGCGCGGTTCAGGGCTTCGAGATCGGTGCCATGTACTCGAGCGAGGACACCGGCGCCCACGGCGTGCAGGGCATGATCCTCGACAAGTACTCCCAGCTCGGCTACGAGACGGGCATCCTGGGCTACCCGACGAGCAGCGAGCAGCCCGCAGGGCGCGACGGTCGCTTCAACGAGTTCCAGCACGGCAACATCTACTGGAGCCCGCTCACCGGCGCCTGGCCGGTCCGCGGCAAGATTCTCGAGGCGTGGCTCGCCGAGAAGGGTGCCGAAGGACGTCTGGGTCTGCCGATCAGCGACGAGTTCCCGGCCGTGGACGGCAAGGGCGTGCAGCAGAACTTCCAGAACGGCTTCATCACCCTCGACGGCGACGAGGTGAAGCTGCAGCCGTAAACGGACGACAGCGGGGCGGCCCGTGCGGCCGCCGATCGCGAAGCGGGTCGGCCCGTGCAACTGGGGGAGGCGGGACGCTTCTACCGGCCGCACGGGCCGCTCTGTAGCCTGGGGCGCATCTGACCAAGTTCGACCGACATCCCGGATGTGAGGACCCCACCACATGCCTTCACGGACCCGCTCGCGCTCGACCCGAGTCCTCGGCGCCCTCGCCGCGGCACTGACCGCCACGGCAGTTCTCTCCGCGTGCGGAAGCGACGACTCCACCGCGACGAACACGCCGACGACGTCTGCCGCCACGGAGACCTCGACGTCGGCATCGACCTCCGCGGCAGAGACGTCCACCGGCGCCGCCGGGGCGGAGAGCACGGACGAGGCCGAGACGAGCGACGCGTCCCCGGCTCCGTCCTCGCCCGACGCCGGTGAGGACACGGGAGCCGGCACGGGTGCGGCACCCGCTCCCACGCCCGGCGCCCAGGCCTTCCTCGACGGTCTCCGCGCCGAGGGTGTCGAGCCCAGCGACGAGACCGGCGCGGTGAACATCGCCGACTACATCTGCAGCGCCCAGGCGCAGGGCGGGTCTCCGGAGGAGATCAAGGTGTTCGTGACCGCGCTCGTGGGTAGTGATGCTGCAGCCGGTGGTGTCGAGTTGTCGGAGGAGCAGGCCTCCTCGACGGCCGACACATACATCGCCGTCGCCGGCGAGACGTACTGCAACTAGGAAACGCGGGGACAGCACGAATGGTCAGGACGAAGCAGCGTCGCGGACGCAGGATCGTGGTCGTGGGGGCGCTGCTCGTCCTGGCGATCGTGCTGGTGCTCTGGTACATGCTCGCGGGGCGGCTCGACATCCCGTCGCCGATTCCCACCCCGCCGGGGCCCGAGGAGCCGCAGTCGCAGCCGGCCTCGTGCCCCGACGTGCAGGTCGTCGCGGTGCCGGGCACCTGGGAGTCCGCGGTGGGCGACGATCCGTACGCTCCGGCCGCGAACCCGTACTCGCTCATGCTCAACGTGACCCGGCCGCTGCAGGAGCGTTTCGACGCCCAGCGCGCCGACGTCTACACGGTGCCGTACGTCGCGCAGTTCTCGAACCCCATCGCGATCCCGCCGGACGGCCAGCAGTCCTACAACAACAGCCGCAGTGAGGGATTCGCGGCCACCACCGACATCCTCGCGCGCCGCTCGGCCGAGTGCCCGCTGACCACCTATGTGCTCACCGGTTTCTCGCAGGGCGCCGTGATCGTGGGCGACGTCGCCGCGCAGATCGGTGCCGGTAACGGCCCGGTGCCCGCCGACCGGGTGCTCGGTGTCGCGCTCATCGCCGACGGGCGCCGCGACGGGGTCTCGGGCACCGACATCGGTGCCCCCGTCGCCGGAGTGGGTGCCGAACTGTCGCTCGACGGACTGCGACTGCCGGGTATCACGATGACCGGCGCGCGTGCCGGCGGCTTCGGGGAACTCGACGACCGCACCATCCAGATCTGCGCGCCCACCGACAGCATCTGCGACGCACCGCCGAACGCGCTGAATCCCGCCAACTGGATGTCGGCCGCTCCGCGCCTGCTCGAGTACGTCAACAACCCGATCCACGCGATGTACAACACCTACGTCGTGGACGAGAACGGCACCACCGCGACGCAGTGGATCGCGAACTGGGCGGCGGAGAAGATCGACGCCGCACCGGAACCCGCAGAAGAGTGAGGTGCGGTTGTCGCCGCACGCAGGGAGGGTTCGGGCTCGAGTGAACCCTCCCACATATTACTCGCGGGTAGTGTCCGATCTCACCACCCGGTACACTCGAAAGACGGGCTGCCTTTAGACTCATCCCTCGGCTGCGTGCCCGGCCGTCCGGGATCGTGGCGCACGACGACTGCCACAGGAGAAGAGGTTCATGGTGCCAGCGACGGCACGGCGAACGGCCGGCCCCCTCCGGGGGCGTAGCGACGGCCCGCGACCGGGAATGATCCTTGTCACGAGCTCTCGCGTCGGTCGGGCGTACGTTCCGGGGCGCCGATCCTGGGCAGCAGAGGGCGGCGGGTCGCGTCGCCGGCTGGTGCCGGCGTCGAAAAACCGTCGCACACAATCGGATCGTGTGCTGTTCCCCTTCGGCGGGCACGGAATGTGTGTGTGAAGACGACCATGTCGTATCTTTGTGTTTCCCGTGTGCAAGGGGAAGCGTTCCTCCCGGCGTCCGCACTTTGCGAGGGTGCGCGTGATGCCGATCTGTAACATATTCGTGATCTGGGGTCGATGGACACGTTCGAGGAACGGACCGCCGGAAGCCGTGGGGGGCGGTATCGGTACGACGATCCGCCGGCGCGGAGGAAAAGTTAGTGGCGCAACCATGTCGAGTGGTTGTGGGATCGCTTCGACAGGGAGAAGGAATTGAGCGTCGGGTTCGAAGAGTTCATCGATGAGAACGGGCGGATCAGGCTGCCGGAAGGGCAGACCCTGCTCGATCACCTCGAGGGGAACTTCGCTTCAAACGGTGACGACCTCGCCTACCGGTACATCGACTACTCGCGGGAACGCGACGGCGAGGTGCACGAGCTGACCTGGGATCAGTTCGGCGTGCGCATCAAGGCCATCGCCGCGCGCCTGCAGCAGGTCACCGCTCCCGGCGACCGCGTCGCGATCCTCGCTCCGCAGGGCCTCGACTACGTCGTGTCCTTCTTCGCCGCGATCTACGCCGGCACCATCGCCGTGCCGCTGTTCGATCCCGACGAACCCGGCCACACCGATCGCCTGCACGCCGTTCTCGGCGACTGCACCCCCAGCGCGATCCTCACCGCCACCTCGTCCGCGGCCGGCGTGCGGCAGTTCTTCCGCCCGCTCCCCGCTGCGCAGCGTCCCCGCGTGATCGCCGTCGACGCCATCCCCGACTCGGTCGCCGAGTCCTGGAACCGGCCGCCCATCGGCACCGACGACATCGCGTACCTGCAGTACACCTCTGGCTCGACCCGCGTTCCCGCCGGCGTCGAGATTACCCACCGCTCGGTGCTCACCAATGTCATCCAGATGGCCGACTCGATCGAGCTCAACGAGTCGTCGCGCGGCGTGACCTGGCTGCCGCTGTTCCACGACATGGGCCTGCTCACGGTGATCCTGCCCGCGGTCGGCGGCAAGTACATCACCATCATGAGCCCGCGCGCCTTCGTGGCCCGGCCGAGCCGCTGGATCCGCGAGCTCGCCGCTGTCTCCGACGGTGCCGGCACCTTCGCCGCCGCCCCGAACTTCGCGTTCGAGCACGCTGCGGCACGCGCCGTCCCGAAGCCCGGCGAAGAACTCGACCTGAGCAACGTCATCGGCCTGATCAACGGCAGCGAGCCGGTCACCACGGCGTCGATGCGCAAGTTCAACGAGGCGTTCGGCCCCTACGGTCTGCCCCGCACGGCGATCAAGCCGTCCTACGGCATGGCCGAGGCCACCCTGTTCGTCTCCTCCACCCGTCACAGCGACGAGGCGAAGGTCATCTACGTCGACCGCACCGCCCTCAACGCGGGCCGGGTCGTGCGCGTCGAGCCCGACGCCGAGAACGCCATCCCGCAGGTCTCCTGTGGTTACGTCGCGCGCAGCCAGTGGGCCGCGATCGTCGACGCCGAGACCGGCACCGAGATGCCCGACGAGCAGGTCGGCGAGATCTGGCTGCACGGCGAGAACATGGGCATCGGCTACTGGGGTCGCAAGGAAGAGACCGACAACACCTTCCACAACCGCATCACCAAGCGCCTGGCCGAGGGCAGCCACGCCGAGGGCACCCCGGACGACAGCAAGTGGCTGCGCACCGGCGACTACGGCGTCTACATCGACGGTGAGCTCTACATCACCGGTCGCGTCAAGGACCTCGTGATCGTCGACGGCCGCAACCACTACCCGCAGGACCTCGAGTTCTCGGCGCAGGAAGCCAGCTCCGCGCTGCGCCCCGGCTTCGTCGCGGCCTTCGCGGTGCCGGCCAACCAGCTGCCGCGCGAGGTGTTCGACAACGACGCCTCCGGCCTGCAGTTCGATGCCGACGATTCGTCGGAGCAGCTCGTGATCGTCGCCGAGCGCGCTCCCGGCGCCGGTAAGGCCGATCCGCAGCCGATCGCCGACGCGGTGCGTGCCGCGATCTCGTCCCGGCACGGTGTCACCGCCCGCGACGTGCTGCTCGTGCCGGCCGGTTCCATCCCCCGTACGTCCAGCGGAAAGATCGCGCGTCGGGCGTGCAAGACCGCATATGTCGAGGGAACGCTGCGCGGTGGTTACCAGCAGCAGGCCTTCCCGGACAGCGTGTAAGAACGAATGTCCTCTTTCCCGGGTAGCGTGGTGGGTTGATGTCTGACACTGAAATGACGGTTGCGCAGCTGCGCGAATGGCTGCGCAACTGGATCGCCGACGCGACCGGGCAGCCGGTCTCCCAGATCTCGGACGATCGTCCGATGGAGGAGTTCGGACTGTCCTCCCGGGACGCCGTCGCCATGGCGGGTGAGATCGAGGAACTCCTCGGTGTCACCCTCAACGCGACGATCGCCTACCAGCACCCGACGATCGCGTCGCTCGCGACGCGCATCATCGAAGGTGAGCCCGAGGCACCCGCCGAGGACGACTCCGCCCTGTACACGGTCGGTGCCGTGGCGGGTTCGAAGGACGTCGCCATCGTCGGTCTGTCCACCCGTTTCCCGGGCCACGTCGACACCCCCGAACAGATGTGGGAGCTGCTCGCGTCCGGACGCGACGGCATCTCCGATCTGCCCGAGGGCCGCTGGTCGGAGTTCGAGAACGACCCCGCCGTGTGGGAGTCGATCCGCAACGCCAACACCAGGGGCGGCTACCTCGACGACGTCAAGGGCTTCGACGCCGAGTTCTTCGCGATGTCGCCGCGCGAGGTCGAGATGGTCGACCCGCAGCAGCGTCTCGCGCTGGAGCTGACCTGGGAAGCACTCGAGCACGCGCACATCCCGCCGAGCGACCTCAAGGGCGGCTCGGTCGGTGTGTTCATCGGCAGCTCGGCGAGCGACTACATGCTCCTCGCGGTCGGTGATCCGTCCGCAGCGCATCCCTACGCGCTCACCGGTACCTCCACCGCGGTCATCGCCAACCGCGTGTCGTACTTCTACGACTTCCACGGCCCGTCGGTCACGCTCGATACGGCGTGCTCGTCGTCGCTGGTCGCTGTGCACCAGGCCGTGCGCGCGCTGCGCAACGGTGAGGCCGACGTCGCTCTCGCCGGTGGCGTCAACATGCTGCTCGCCCCGGCCGGCACCCTCGGCTTCGACGAACTCGGCGTCATGGCACCCGACGGGCGCATCAAGGCGTTCTCCGCCGATGCCGACGGCATGATCCGCGCCGAGGGCGGCGGTCTCGTCGTGCTCAAGCGTCTCGAGGACGCCGAGCGCGACGGCGACAACATCCTCGCGGTGATCGCCGGTTCGGCCGTCAACCAGGACGGCCGCTCCAACGGTCTGGCCGCTCCCAACCCCGAAGCGCAGGTCGACGTGCTGCGCCGCGCCTACCGCGACGCGCAGATCCTGCCGTCCGGCGTCGACTACATCGAGGCGCACGGCACCGGCACGGTGCTCGGCGACCCGATCGAGGCCGACGCGCTCGGCCGCGTCGTCGGTCGTGGCCGCGAGGACGACAAGCCGGCCCTGCTCGGTTCGGCCAAGACCAACTTCGGTCATCTCGAGTCCGCCGCCGGTGCAGCCGGTCTCATCAAGGTCGTTCTCGCGATGCAGAACGATCAGCTTCCGCCGACGCTCAACTACACCGCGCCGAACCCGTACATCCCGTTCGACAGCGCGCACCTGAAGGTCATCCCCGAGGGTGCGAAGTGGCCGCGCTACACCGGTCGCGCCGTCGCCGGCGTGTCCGGATTCGGTTTCGGTGGCACCAACGCGCACGTCGTGGTCCACGAGTACACCGGCCCGGAGGGTCAGGAGGCGGCCGAGGCCGAGGTCGAGGTCCTGCCGGAGGAGATCCCCGCCGCCGCGGAGACCACCGAGCAGGCCCGCGAGCTGCCCGTCCTGCTCGCCGTCTCCGCTGCGATGCCGTCGCGTCGCCGTCGTGCCGCCGCCGATCTCGCCGACTGGCTCGAGACCGAGAAGGGCAGCACGACGCCGCTCGCCGACGTCGCCCGCACGCTCTCCCGTCGCAACCACGGCCGGTCCCGGGCGATCGTCGTGGCGAGCAACCACGGCGAGGCCATCGCCGGTCTGCGTGCCGTCGCTGCCGGTAAGCCCGCGCAGGGCGTGTTCACCGCCGACGCTCCGGCTTCCAAGGGCGCGGTGTGGGTGCTGTCCGGCTTCGGTGCCCAGCACCGCAAGATGGCCAAGCAGCTGTACCTGGAGAACCCGGTCTTCGCGGCGGCCGTCGACGAGGTCGACGAGCTGATCTACGACGAGTCGGGCTACTCCATGAAGGAGAAGTTCCTCGACGACGCGCAGGACTACGACGTCGAGACGGCGCAGGTCGGCATCTTCACGATCCAGATCGGTCTCGCCGCGCTGCTGCGTCACCACGGTGCCGAGCCCGCCGCGGTCGTCGGCCACTCGATGGGTGAGGCCGCCGGCGCCTACATCTCGGGCGGACTCTCGCTCGAGGACGCCGTGCGCGTCATCTGCTCGCGTTCGCGTCTGATGGGTGAGGCCGAATCGGGCCTGACCGGCGACGACATCCGCCTCATGGCGCTCGTCGAGTACAGCGCCGCCGAGATCACCGACGTGCTGCCCGACTTCCCGCAGCTCGAGGTCTGCGTCTACGCGGCGCCGACGCACACCGTCATCGGTGGCCCGCAGGAGCAGGTCAACGCGATCGTCGCGCGTGCCGAGGCCGAGGAGAAGTTCGCCCGGGTCCTGCAGACCAAGGGTGCAAGCCACACCTCGCAGGTCGATCCGATCCTCGGCGAGCTCGCGGCCGAGCTCGCCGGCATCGAACCGCACCGCCTGAAGGTCGACCTGTACTCGTCGGTCGACCAGGAGACCCTCTACCGCGCAGGTCACGAGGGCATCCACGACGTGGAGTACTGGACCAAGGGCATGCGCCACAGCGTGTACTTCACGCAGGCGATCCGGCAGGCGCTGTCCGACGGGCACACCACCTTCGTCGAGCTCAACGCCAACCCCGCGACGCTCATGTCGGTCGCGGCGACGGCCTTCGACGCCGGTGTGCAGGACGGCCAGTTCATCCAGACGCTCAAGCGCAAGGAGGACGAGTCCCTCGGCGTGCTGACCGCGCTCGCGCAGCTGTACGTGCACGGGCAGTCCGTCGACCTGAGGACGCTGCTGCCGGAGGGCGACTACGCCGACCTGCCGCGCACCGCCTTCCTGCGCAAGCCGTACTGGGTCGACGCCAGCATCGGCACCTCCGGCAACGGTCGCGCGCCCGGCGCCCGCGTCGCACTGCCCGACGGCCGCTACGTGTGGGAGGTGCAGGCATCCGCCGTCACCGACGCGGCCGAGCTGGTCGTCGCGGCGGCTTCGCAGGTGCTGTCGGATGTCACGCTCACCGCGTCCATCCCGCACACCGAGGTCCCCGCGACCGGCACCCTCACCACGACGCTCACCCGGCATCCGGGTGGTGCGTCGCTGCAGGTGCACGCGAACACCGGCGACGGTTTCACGCTCGTCCACGAGGGTGTCGTCACCTCCGGTGAGCCGCTGCCCGCGCCCGTCGCGGTGGCCGCGAAGCCGGCCGCGCAGGCCGAGGAACTGCCCGAGGTCGTCGAGTCGTTCGGCGACAAGTGGGATCCGAACGGATCGCAGACCCTCGACGACCGCCTGAGGCTGATCGTCGCCGAGTCCATGGGCTACGCACCCGAGGACCTACCGGCCGAGATCCCGCTCATCGAGCTGGGCCTCGACTCGCTCATGGCGGTCCGCATCAAGAACCGCGTCGAGTACGAGTTCGACATCCCGCAGCTGCAGCTGTCGGCGGTCAAGGACGCGAGCCTGCGCGACGTCGCGAAGTACCTGCGGTACGCCGTGGAGAACCGCGAGGAGGTCGCGCAGCTCGCCGAGCAGCAGGCCGCCGAGAAGGCAGCCGAACGCGCCGCCGCTGCGGCGGATCAGGACGAGCTCCCCGCGATGGAGGACACCACCGCGGTGGGCGAGGCCGAGCAGATCCTCGCCGAGGCCGAGGCCGAGGTAGACGCAGAGGCACAGACCGCGCCCGAGACGCCCGCACCCGAGCAGGAATCGAGCGGAGTCGACGTGCCGCCGCGCGACGCCGCGGAACGACTGACCTTCGCCTCCTGGGCCGTGGTCACGGGCAAGTCGGCCAAGGGCATCTTCAACCCGCTGCCGAAGCTCGAGCGCGACGTCGCCGAGAAGCTCGCGGCACGACTGACCGAGCGGGCCGAGGGCGAGATCACCGTCGACGACGTGCTCGCCGCCTCGACCGTCGAGCAGCTCGCCGAGACCGTCCGTCAGCATCTCGAATCCGCCGATCGCATCGACGGACTCGTGCGCACGCTGCGGCCCCGCGCCGAGGGATCGGACGCCGTGCCGGTCTTCGTCTTCCACCCCGCGGGTGGTTCGACGGTCGCGTACGAGCCGCTGCTGCGCCGCCTGCCCGCGCACACCCCGGTGTTCGGTTTCGAGCGCACCGAGGGCCCGATCGACACCCGCGCCCAGGCGTACCTGCCGCTCATCGAGGAGATCCAGGGCGACGGCCCGTACGTGCTGTGCGGCTGGTCGCTCGGCGGTGTCCTGGCCTACGCGGTGGCCCGTCTGCTCCGCAAGAGGGGCAAGGACGTGCGTCTCGTCGGTCTCATCGACACCGTCATGGCCGGTGAGAAGGTCGAGGACACGCCCGACGAGATCCGTAAGCGCTGGCAGCGTTACTCGGCGTTCGCGAAGAAGACCTACGGGATCGACGCGCCGCTGCCCTACGACCTGCTGGCCGAGGCCGGCAGCGACGAGGAGCAGATCGGCATCCTGATGGGCCTGCTCGAGTTGAGCGGGGCGCAGATCCCCGGCGGCATCATCGAGCACCAGCGCACGTCGTGGCTCGACAACCGCGCCATCCAGACCGCGGAACTGCTGCCCTACGACGGCAAGGTCGTGCTGTACATGGCCGACAAGTATCACGACGACGCGATCGATCTCGAGCCGGCCTTCGGGACCCGGCAGCCCGACGGTGGGTGGGGTGAGGTCGTCGCGGATCTCGAGGTCGTGCACGTCGGCGGCGATCACCTGCAGATCGTCGACGAGCCGTACATCTCGAAGGTGGGGGAAGACCTGACCCGCAAGCTGGCCGACATCGAGGCCTCGAGGAGCTGAACGAAGAAGTGAGCACCACGGCACAGAAGCTGGCCGAGCTGCGCGAGAAGCTGGAGATCGCGAAGGAGCCTGCGGGCGAACTCGCGATCGCCAAGCGCGCGAAGAAGGGCATTCCGAGCGCTCGCGAGCGCATCGACATGCTGCTCGACAGGGGCAGCTTCGTCGAGATCGGCGCACTGATGAAGACGCCCGGCCGCGACGATGCGATGTACGGCGACGCGGTCGTCGTCGGGCACGGCACGGTCGACGGCCGCCCGGTCGCGGTGTTCTCCCACGACCAGACCGTCTTCGGCGGCAGCGTCGGTGAGATGTTCGGCCGCAAGGTCGCCGCGGTCCTCGACTTCGCCCTCAAGATCGGTTGCCCCGTCGTCGGCATCAACGACTCCGGTGGTGCCCGCGTGCAGGACGCCGTCACCTCGCTCGCCTGGTACGGCGAGATCGGCAAGCGCCACGAGCCGCTGTCGGGTCTGTGCCCGCAGATCTCCGTGATCGTCGGCAACTGCGCCGGTGGTGCGGTCTACGCCCCGATCAACACCGACGTCGTGGTCGCCACCGAGGGCTCGCACATGTTCGTCACCGGCCCGGACGTCATCAAGGCGGTCACCGGTGAGAGCGTGAGCCTCGAAGAGCTCGGCGGTGCCCGCCAGCAGGCCGAGTACGGCAACGTGCACCACGTGGCGCCCGACGAGAAGGCCGCCTTCGAGTGGGTGCGGCAGTACCTGAGCTACATGCCGTCCAACGCGCAGGAGAAGCCGCCGGTCATCAATCCCGGTCTCGAACCGGAGATCACGCCCGACGATCTCGAACTCGACACGTTCATGCCCGACGCCGACAACTCCGGCTACGACATGCACGACATCCTGCTGAAGATCTTCGACGACGGCGAGTTCCTCGAGGTCCGCTCGCAGACCGCGCCGAACATCATCACCGGCTACGCGCGCGTCGACGGTCATGCCGTCGGTGTCGTGGCGAACCAGCCGCTGTACCTGTCGGGTGCGCTCGACGCGGCCGCTGCCGACAAGGCGGCCCACTTCGTGCGCGTGTGCGACGCCTACGACATCCCGCTCGTGTTCGTCGTCGACACCCCCGGCTTCCTGCCAGGTGTCGAGCAGGAGAAGATCGGCGTCATCAAGCGTGGCGGCCGTTTCCTGTTCTCGTACGTCGAGGCATCCGTCCCGAAGGTGACGGTCGTGGTCCGCAAGGCATACGGCGGCGGTTACGCCGTGATGGGTTCGAAGCAGCTCGGCGCCGACATCAACTTCGCGTGGCCCACCGCGCGTATCGCCGTGATGGGTGCCGAATCGGCTGTCGCGGTGATCGGCCGCCGGCAGATCGAGGCCGCGGGCGAGAACGCTCCCGCCGTGCGCCAGCAGCTCATCAACTTCTACAACGAGCACGTGGCGACGCCGTACATCGCGGCCGAGCGCGGATACGTCGACGCGGTGATCGAGCCGTCGACGACCCGCCTCGAGATCCGCAAGGCGCTGACCCTCCTTCGCGACAAGGAAGTGTTCAAGAACCCGCGGAAGCATCACCTGCTGCCGCTGTAGAACAGCCGGAGAACCCTCGCCGACGGGGTCTGTGCACACTAGGACGTGCGCAGGCCCCGTCGCGCGTATCCGACGATCTGCTCGACCTCTGCGTCGGCGTCGAAGGTGGATGCGTCCCGCCACAGCAGATGCTCCATCACCGCGAGGAGCAGGATCGAGGTGGTGAGCGAATCCCGTTGCGGGTCGGCCGATCCCAGGTCGGCGATGGGACCGGCGAGTACCTCCGCGACCGCCTTCTCCAGATCCTCGCGCACCTTCGGTGCGTGCGAGCGGCCGCCGGCGGAGGACACGACGTTGCGGGTGGCGGCGGCGATCTCGGGATCGACGGCCTGGTTCAGGACGGCCGCGATGCCGGCACGCAGGGCGGCGTCGGGGTCGGCGGCCTGGTCGATCTTGTGACGCAGGTACCGGACGAGTCGGTGTCCGCCCTCCTCGACGACGGCGTCGACGAAATCGCCCTTGCTCTTGAAGTAGCGGTAGAAGGCGTCGTTGGAGAGTCCCGCGGCGGCCACGATGTCGGCGACGCGCGCGGGTTCGCCCCGGGTGAGCAGTTCGCGTCCGCACCGGATCAGGGTGTCGACGTCGCGGCTCGCAGCCTCCTGTCGGGGCGTCAGGCTTCGCTTCACGGCCTCGGAGGCGCGGGGCGACAGGGTCGACCCAGCTGAATTCTCGATGGTCACCCGCTCATTCTAGATAACCGAAACCCGATTCTGGGACGCTCCGACCCGGACGCGGCCGGAGGATCAGGGAACCGTCCAGCTGCCGACACCGGGCAGGTAGGTGAAGCCCGGGGCGGTCACCACGGCGACGATCCGACCGGCCCCCGTCACTCGTAGACGCGCATCGGCGCGGGCTTCCACAGACCCGACCGCGTCACCTCGGTGGTGGTCAGTTCGGCCGGCTGCGCATTCGGGTAGAAGCGCACGTACCGCTCCACCGAACCCCAGTCGCGACCCCAGTCGTTCTCCAGGTAGGTGGGCACCTGCTCGGGTCGCGCCAGGACCTCCGCGAAGCCGAGCGGGCCACCGTTGTCGGCGGACTGCCAGGTGTCGGTCGACGACACCGCGAGCGGACGGTCGGGGAGGACCCGGTAGTTCGGCATCTCGGCGACACCGGCCCAGTGGTCGAACGGCCGCTGGCACGGGAACTGCAGACCCACGGCCCAGTCCAGCAGGAGCGGCTGCTCGGAACCGAGCTGGGCGTCGAGCCGCTCGAGGGTCGGGACGCGCGGCGGCGTGAACGCCAGCCACTGGTCGCCGGTGAGATTGGGATCGTTGGCGACGATGCGGACGGCGTCGATGTCGTCGGGCAGGTCGGCGAGCGGCACACGCAGGTTCCGCCACGACGGCGCGGGGCCGATGTCGCGCGGCAGGTAGGTGCCCTTCGCCTCGACGCTGCCGTCGGCCTGGCGGGTGCCGTACTCGACGAGCAGCGACTGGCCGTAGGTCAGTGCACCGGTGTCGTCGTACGACCAGATACGACCGGCCGCGGAGATGATCACCAGCGGCGTCTCGTCGGTGATCTCGGGCAGGGCGTACCAGCTCGACGTGAGCGCGGCGGGTTCCTGCACACCCTCCTGGTAGCTGCCGAGCACCGGGGTGACGGCCGGGTCGAGCCCGAAGGGCAGGCGCACGGTGCTGCCGTTGACGGTCTGCGCACCGGAGCCACCCGTGGTGCCGCCGCCCGCGCCGGTCTCGAAGGTCGGGCCGACACTCTGGTTGTCGGTGTTGCCCTGGCCCGGTTTGACCTCGACGTAGTCGGCGGTCAGGTCGGACGGCACGCCGTCGGGAGTGAAACCGCGCGGCGCCGCACCGGCGAGCGGGTCGTCGTTCGCCGGCGGGTTGGCGGGATCGATGATCGGTTCGAGACGTCCCTCGTTGGGGTCGGCCTCGACGAGCACGTCGTTCGCAAGACCGCAGGTCTGCCCGGCGACCGCCCCGATGTTGGAACGGGCGAGCGAGTACGCCGGGTACTGCGACACCGCTCCCTTGAGCAGCGACAGCACCTCGAACAGCACCATCACCGCGGCGACGACCGTGAGCGGCGCAGCCGCGAGGGCGCGGATCCGCCGGCCCTTCTTCGTCTCGGGCGACTCCGGCGGCGGTGCGTAGCCCTCGCGGAGGTACTGCCACGCGACGAGCACGAGCGCGAGACCGAACAGGATCAGGAACAGCGAACTGGACTGGTAGCCGCTCAGCGAGACGGTCTTGTCGAACCACGGCACGCCGTAGCTCGAGACGTACCACCAGCCGTTGATGCCGGCGAACGACACCGCCAGGACGAACAGCAGTCCGGCGAGGAAGATCGTGCGGTTGCGCCGCGACCGCAACGCGCTCGCGGAGACCACGACGGCCGTGACCGTCGCGAGTGATCCGGCGATGCCCGCGTACGCCCCGAAGTGGTGGGTCCACTTCGTGGGGTTGAACATCATGAAGAAGATCGTGCCGAAGACGATGCCGAGCAGACGCCAGGTCGGGCTCACGGCGACGCCGGGGATCCGGCGGCGGCGCAGCAGCACGAACAGCGTCGTGAACAGGCACAGCAGCATCGTGAGGAACGCGAAGCGGCGCGGCAGCGACCCGTCGACGGTCTGCACCATCAGGTAGTAGTAGCGGAGGAAGTCGTTCCACCACTCCTCGTTGGGTCCGATGATGGTGCGCACGCGAGTCGCCTCGAGGACCGCGGCGAGGGTCTGGTCGGAGAACACCACGACGAGCACGAGCAACCCGGCGGCACCGATCGGTGCGAGCAGCGGCAGAGTGCCCACCTCGCGGTGGCGGCGCACGATGATCCGCGTCATCGGCCGGATACCGGCGATGAGCGCAGCCACACACATCAGGCCGGTCGGTGCTGCGGCGAGCGTGAACGCGCCGATGAACACCGCCGTCGCGGCGGGCAGCAGACGACCGGTCGCGATGGCACGCTCGATCGAGCACCAGGTCAGCAGCGCACCGAGGGCGACGATCGGCTCGGGCCGCAGACCGTTGTTGTAGGGGAGCCAGAAGGCGAGGAAGACCAGTCCACCGGTCCACAGTGCGATGCGGTTGTGCCGCACGGCCCGGCCGAGACGCGGCACCACCTCACGGCTGATGACCATCCAGCACAGGATTCCGGCGATCAGTGCCGGAATGCGCATCCACGGGCTGGCCGTGGAGATCTTCGCGAACGCCGCCAGCACGTCGTAGTACCAGCCGAAGGGAGCTTCGGGGACACCGAACCAGCGGAAATAGTTGGCCATGTAGCCGGAGTTCTCCGACACCCGGGCCATGGTCAGCAGGTAGCCGTCGTCCGAGGTGTTCGCGCCGAAGAAGTGCCAGCCGACGAGCGTGAGGACCACGACGACGTCGACGCCGGTGAACTTCCACCAGCGGGCGGGCAGGAAGCGACGGTGACCGCGACCGTCCGTGCCGTCGAGCTTGGCCAGCGCGCCGAGCGCGAGCGCCGTCGACAGCACCGCCAGGATCATCGCGAGGGACTTGACCAGTGTCGGCGACGACGTGAACCGGGAGTCGACATCGACGGTGACGTCGAGGCCGGGGACGGCGCTGGGCAGGTCGCTGAACACGCCCACGACGAGCGGTCGCAGGTCGCCGGTGAGTTCACCGGCCCGCGGGTTGCCGTTCTCGTCCGAGAGGCCGACGAACTCGGCGGTGGTGCGTTCGGAGTCGGAGAAGATCTGCAGTTCGCTGCACGCACCCGACTCGACGTCGGCGCGCGGCGCGGTCGCGACCACCACGTTGCGGTCGAGCACGTCGACGTTCTCGGCGCCGACCCGCACGAACATCGCGTTGAGCGCGGCGTCCTGCCCGTTGGTGGGGGCGGTCGCGAGCAGCATCCCGCCGTCACCCGGCATCTCCGCGACGGCGCTGCACGGCACGGTGGCGCGGAACTGGAGGGGGACCTGCGACATCAACGGCAGTTCGACGTCGGTCGCCGCCGCGTCCTGCGGCCACGACATCGTCGCCTCGGTCACGCGGACCGGGAGGAACGGTGTGGCCAGCGCCAAGATCATGCCGAGCAACCCGGCGACGACGGCGACGAGTCGCGCGGTCCGGTACCGAGTGCGAAGATCCTCGCCCATCGACCGTGGGGCGGTCGGAGCGGGCGCGGGTGAGGTCGTCACGTCGTCGGGCACGGGAGTCGATGGTATCCGGCGACGTGGTGTGACGGCACTCGCCCTTACTCGAGCAGGACGGGGACCCCGTCACGGATGCGGCCCGGCGACCACAGGCCGGAGCGGGTTGTCACGTCGGTGGTGACCTCCGCGGGGGAGGCATCCGGGTCGATCGGACGGTACTGCTCGAGCGATCCCCAGTCGCGATCCCAGTCGTGGTTCAGATAGGTGGGGACGGCCTCGGCGTTCAGCAGAAGCGGGATCCAGCCGAGCGGTCCACCGCCGATGTCGTCCTGCCAGCCGTTCGTCGCGTCGGCCCCGACACGGTCCGGGAGGATGCGGTATTCGGGGACCTCGGCGACACCGTTGCGGTGCCCGAACGGTCGCTGGCACGGGAAGGCGAGACCCACCGACCAGTCGATGAGGACGGGGGCGTCGGATCCGACGACCTCCTGCAGGGTCTGCATGCGCGGCATCCGCGGCGGCGTGACCGCGACCCACTGATCGGGGGAGAGGTCACCGTCGTCGACGACGATCCGCACGGCGTCGGCGTCGGCCGGGATCGCGTCGCTCGGCACGCGCAGGTTGCGCCAGGACGGCGACGGGCCGATGTCGATCGGGGCGAGCGTGGCCAGCGGCGTCACGTCGTCCCCGGACGACGAACCGAACTCCAGCAGCACGTCCTGACCGGGGGTGATGACGCCGTCCGGGTCCACGTAGCGGACGCGTCCCGCCGCGGTCACGACCAGCAGCGGTGTCTCGTCGGTGCGCTCCGGCAGCGCGTACCAGCCGGATTCGAGCTCGGCCGACTGCTGCGCGCCGGAGCGGTAGCTGCCGAGGACGGGCGTGGTCTGCGGGTCGAGGCCGAAGGGGAGCTTCACGGTGCTGCCGTTGATGCCTTCGTCGCTGGTGCGACCGCCCTCGGTGCCGGCGCTGGTGGAGGTGGTGGTGCCGCCCTCCTCGCTGTCGACGGTGTTGGCGCCACCGGTCGTGGTGGTCTCCGCATCCGCGGTGAGGTCGAGCGCCACGCCGTTCGGGGTGAAACCGACGGCCGTGCCGTCGCCCAGGGCCTCGCCCGGATCACCGTCGAGAGGCTGCAGCATCGTCGCGTTCGGGTCGGACTCGACGAGCACCTCGTTGGCGAGACCGCAGGAGTTGCCGGTCAGGGCCGCCGCGTTCGACTTGGCGATCGAATACGCCGGGTACTGCGAGACCGCGCCCTTGAGCAGCGACAGCACCTCGAACAGCACCACCGCCGCCGCGACCAGCGTCAGCGGCGCCGACGCCAGGGCCCGCACCCTGCCGTTGCGGTCGGGCCGCGGTGTCGTGAACGGCTCGCGCAGGTGGAACCACGCGGCGAGGAGCAGGGCGAGCACCGTCAGGCCGAGCAGCGCCGTGGAGAAGGCGTAACCGGAGATCGACGGCGGCTTGTCCCACCACGGGATGCCGTAGCTCGAGACGTACCACCAGCCGTTCGAGCCGGTGAAGGCCATCGCCAGGACGAACAACACCCCGGCGGTGAACAGCGCCCGGTTGCGGGCCGATCGGATGCCGACCGAGCCCACCCCGATCGCGGCGAGCGCAGCCACCGACGCGGCCAGGCCCGCGTACACACCGAAGTGGTGCGTCCACTTCGTCGGCGTGAGCATCATGAGCAGCAACGACGCGAAGACGATGCCGAGGATGCGGCGCGACGGTCCGATCGCGGTGCCCGGGATGCGGCCCTTGCGCAGGATCAGCATGACGCACACGACCAGGCACAACAGCATCACGAACACGCCGAACCGGCGGGCCAGCGAACCGTCGGGGGAGACGGTGAGCAGCGCGTCCCAGCGCAGCCGCTCGTCGAACCACGGCACGTTCGGGCCCACGGCCGAACGCACGCGGGTCGCTTCGAGGACCGACGCGAGTGTCTGGTCGGCGAAGACCGCGATGAGCACGACGGTGCCCGACGCGAGGATCGGCGCGAGGGGCGCGACGACACCGACGAGATGCCGGCGCGCGATGAGCACCTTCACCAGCGGGCGCAGCCCGGCGACGAGCGCGGCCACCGCGATCAGACCGGTCGGTCCGGCGGCGAGCGAGAAGGCCGCGACGAGGACCGCGATCGCGGCGGGCAGCATGCGACCGGTCGCGATGGCGCGTTCGATCGAACACCAGGTCAGCAGTGCACCCATTGCGATGATCGGCTCGGGTCGCAGACCGTTGTTGTAGGGGAGCCAGAAGGCGAGGAAGACCAGCCCGGCCGTCCACAGCGACACCCGGCTGTGCCGGACGGCGACGCCGAGCCGGGGGATGACCTCGCGGCTGATGACCATCCAGCACAGGATCGCCGCGATGAGCGTGGGCAGGCGCATCCACACGCTCGACGTCGAGACCTGCGCGAACACGACGAGCACGTCGTAGAACCAGCCGAACGGCGCCTCGGGCACACCGAACCAGCGGAAGTAGTTGGCCATGTATCCGGCGTCGCCGGACACCCGCGCCATGTTGAGGATGTAGCCGTCGTCCGAGGTGTTCGCGCCGAGGATGTGCCAGAGCAGCAGAGTGCCCACGACCACCGCGTCCACGAGGGTGAACCGCCACCAGCGGGCCGGCAGGAACCGGCGCGCGCGGCGCCCGTCGATCCCGTCCAGGCGATGCAGGGCGACGAGCGAGACCAGCGTCGCCAGCGCGCACACGATCATCGCGAGGAGCTTGAGCACCGTGGGGGTCGAGGTGAACCGCGAGTCGAGCTCGGCGCGCACCGACAACCGTTCCGTGGAGTCGTCACCGTCGGGTTCGAAGGCGCCCGCAGGGCCGGTGAGGTCGCTGAAGACACCGACCATCTGCGGCCGCTCGTCGCCTTCGAGCTCGATCGCGACCGGCGGGTCCGCGCCCACGATCTCGGCGGCGGTGCGTTCGGAGTTCGATGCGACCGTCACCGCCGTGCACGGTTCGTCGAGCGGCGCCGAGACGAGCACCGAGTTGCGCAGGACGGCCTCGACGGTGCCGGGGGCGCCGTCCTCACCGGGTACGGCGCGGATCACCAGGCCCTCCGCCGTGGCGTCCGGGGAGCCGGACGGGATGGTCGAGACGAGCGTGCCGCCGTCGGAACCGAGCTGCGCTGCTGCCGCGCACGGCACGCTGACCCGCAGCGTGAGCGGGGCGTAGGTGACGAGCGGCGCCTCGACACTGTCGATGCTGCCGTTCTGCGGCCATTGCAGTTCGCCGGTCTCCTGCCGGACCGGCAGGAACGGAAGGGTCAGAGCCAGCACGAACCCGAGCAGTCCCGACACGATCGCGACGATCCGCGCTGTGCGGACGCGCGATGTCGGGTCGGACGAATCGGTTTTCCCGGGCGAAGCGGTATCGGCTGGCACAAGCGTCGATGCTAGGCGAGTCCCGTCACGGTCCGGGCTCGTGCCGCTCCGCTCGCACCACTCGCGGGTACTCCGCGGTTCTGTCCGACCACGTCCGGAGCGGTGCCTCCCGCCACTAGCATCGCTGTCTATGAGGACCTCCACCCCGATCGGGCGCGCTCTGCGCGCGGCGGGCATCGGGGAGGTCTGCGACGACTCGACCACGCGCGCGCTGTACTCGTCGGACGCCTCTCTCTATCGCGTCCCGCCACAGGCCGTGGTGCGCGCCCGATCGATCGACGACATCGCCACGACCCTCGACGTGTGCCGGCGCGAAGGCGTCCCCCTCACCTCCCGCGGCACCGGCACCTCCCTCGCGGGCAACGCCGTCGGACCCGGCGTCGTCATCGACTTCTCGCGTCACCTGAACCGGGTGCTCTCCGTCGACCCCGAGACCCGGACCGCGCGGGTGCAACCGGGGGTCGTGCAGGCCGAGCTCCAGCGCACCGCGGCACCGCACGGTCTGCGCTTCGGCCCCGATCCGTCCACCCACAACCGATGCACGATCGGCGGGATGATCGGCAACAACGCGTGCGGGGCGCGGGCGCTCGGCTACGGCCGCACGTCCGACAACGTCGTCGCGCTCGAGGTGCTCACCGGCACCGGGCACCCGCTGTCGCTGCCCGGCGAGGACCCGACGCTCGAGCCGCTGCGGGAGATCGTCGCGCGCGATCTCGCAACCATCCGTACCGAATTCGGTCGCTTCGGCCGGCAGGTATCGGGTTACGCACTCGAGCATCTGTTGCCGGAGAACGGATTCGACGTCCGGAAGCTGTTCGTCGGCAGCGAGGGCACCCTCGGGATCACGACCGAGGCGACGGTGCAATTGATCGCCGATCCTGCCGTCCACACGATGGTCGTACTCGGCTATCCCGACATCGTCGCCGCCGGCAATGCCGCGCACGGACTACTCGGGTTCCGGCCCACGGCGTGCGAAGGACTCGACTCGCGGATCGTCGACATCGTCCGGCACCGGCGCGGGCCGGAAGCAGTACCGCCCCTGCCGTCGGGTGCGGCGTGGCTGTTCGTCGAACTGGCCGGCGACGACGCCGACGAAGTGCGCGACCGGGCGAAGGCGCTCGCGCACGCCGCAGCCGCGACCGACGTCCTGCACGTCGAGGACCAGGCGCGGGCCGCCGCGCTGTGGCGCATCCGGGAGGAGGGGGCCGGCCTGTCCGCGAGAAGTCCGAAGGGACTGCCCGCGCACGCGGGATGGGAGGACGCCGCCGTCCCCGCCCACCGCGTCGGCGACTATCTCCGCGACTTCGAGGAACTGCTCGCCGGATACGACGTCACCGGCTATCCCTACGGGCACTTCGCCGACGGATGCATCCACATCCGCCTCGACATCCCGCTCGAGGTTCCCGGCCTGTTCCGCGAATTCCTCTTCGAAGCAGGCAAACTCGTCGCCGAGTACGGCGGGTCGATGTCGGGGGAGCACGGCGACGGCCGGGCCCGGAGCGAACTGCTGCCCCTGATGTACTCGCCCGACGCGCTCGCGCTGTTCGGCGCCGTGAAGTCGGTCTTCGACCCGGAGAACATCCTCAACCCCGGAGTGCTCGTCGACCCGCGTCCCGTCGACGTCGACCTCCGCGTCCCGGCCGCACGGAAGGTTCGTGAGGGTCTGGCCTTCCGCTATCTCGAGGACGGCGGCGACTTCACGCAGGCAGTCCACCGGTGCACCGGGATCGGCAAGTGCCGCGCCGACAACACCGGCACCGGTGGGGTGATGTGCCCGTCCTTCCTCGCGACCCGTGAGGAGAAGGACTCCACCCGAGGACGTGCCCGGGTGCTGCAGGAGATGCTCAACGGTCACCTCGTCGCCGAGTCGTGGCAGTCGCCGGAAGTGCACGAGGCGCTCGATCTGTGCTTGTCGTGCAAGGGATGTCTGTCGGACTGTCCGACCGGAGTCGACATGGCGACCCTCAAATCCGAAGTCCTGCACCAGACCTACCGGGGACGGAGGCGGCCCGCCAGTCACTACGGTCTCGGCAGGCTGCCGCAGTGGGCGGCGATCGCCTCCCGTGCACCACGCGCCGTCAACGCCCTTGCCCGCGCTCCGGGGGTCGCCCCGCTCGGGTTGACCGTCGCCGGTCTCGACCGCCGCCGCCGTGTACCGAGGTTCGCGCCCCGCACCTTCCGGAAGTGGTTCGCCGACACCCTCTCGCAACGATCCCGCACGGGCGACCCGGTGCTGCTGTTCGTCGACACTTTCACCGAGTACTTCACCCCGGAGATCGGGGTTGCCGCCGTGCGCGTGCTCGAAGCCGCCGGACACAGCGTGCACCTCACCGACGAACCCCGCTGCTGCGGCCTGACGTGGATCACCACCGGACAGCTCGACCAGGCCCGGAAGATCCTGGGCCGCACCGTCGCCGAACTCTTCCGCAGCGGCATGCCGATCGTCGGTCTCGAACCGTCGTGTACCGCCGTCCTGCGTTCCGACGCGGTCGAACTGCTCGGGTCCGCACCTGCTCGCCTCGTGGCCGACAGCACCACGACCCTCGCCGAACTCCTCGCCGACTGGGAACCGCCGTCGCTGGACGGCACACGGATCGTCGCACAACCCCACTGCCACCACCACGCCGTCATGGGATGGGGCGCCGACGCCGCCCTGTTGCGACGCGCGGGTGCCGACGTGCAGCGCCTCGCCGGCTGCTGCGGCCTGGCCGGGAATTTCGGAGTCGAACGCGGGCACTACGACGTGTCGGTGGCGGTCGCGCGAACCCAACTGCTGCCGGCCGTCGAGGCGGCATCCGACGACGCGGTGATCCTCGCCGACGGCTACTCGTGCCGTACCCAGCTGAGCGACCTCACGACGCGGCGCGGCACGCATCTGGCGGAGTTGCTGGCCTCACGACTGCCGTAGGCCCGGAGACGTCCTCACCCTCTACGCCGCCGTCCTCTGGTGCGTTCGCTTCGGGTGGGGCGCGGCCCGAGTTCGTAGGGGATCTTCAGGATGTGGCGGGTCTTGGCATCGATGTCGCAGTTGCCGAAGGCGACGGAGTGAAGGATACCGTTGTAGACCAGATCCCACAGGTCGGGGTTGCGCTGAATCTCGCTGATCTTGAACGATTGGATTTTGTTGCCGTGGGCGTCTTTCAGTCGCAGGACACGACTGGGCCCATCAGCGGAGAAGCGGATGCGAGTGAGATGGTAGGTATCGACCCAGCTGTCGTGCCATTGGACCCAGGTGGCACCGGCTGCAGTCCAGTGGTTTCCCTTGCCGAAGAACAACAATAGTGAACTTCCAGGGATGATGACCCACATGATCCACCAGTGGATCCAGCGAAAGTCTCCATTGATGACGGTGAGGTACACGACCAAGATTGCCGCTATGAGGAATGCGCCGATGTATCGGTCGCGCACGGTGGGCTGGAGCCATTCGAGAACGGGGCCGAGATGCTCCGGTGCATCTGGTGGGTTCCGTGGGTTGCGGTCGAGCGGTGTGTATTCCGTGCCGTGGTAGATGCGGGGCGCCCGGGGTGGGCGGGGTTCGCCTGTGATCGAATCCGGCATCGATGGTAGGTCGGCAGCGTTCACCCTCTACGTCCCCGTCCTCTGATGCGCTCGCTACGGGTGGGGCGCGGCCCGAGTTCGTAGGGAATCTTCAGAATGTGGCGGGTTTTGGCGTCGATGTCGCAGTTGCCGGAGGCGACGGAGTGGAGGATGCCGTTGTAGACCAGGTCCCACAGGTCGGGGTTGCGTTGGATCTCGCTGATCTTGAACGAGTGGATCTTGTTGCCGTGTGCATCTTTCAAACGGAGAACGCGGTTCGGCCCGTCGGCTGAAAATCGTATGCGGGTGAGGTGATAGGTGTCAACCCAATCGTCGCGCCACTGCACCCAGGTGGATCCGACTGCGGTCCAATGGTTTCTGGTGGCGCCGAACATCACCCACGCACCCACAGCCATGATGACCCACATGACCCACATGTGGGTCCAGCGAAGGCCTCCGTCGACAAGGGTGAGGTACGCGACCGAGATGCCCACGATGAAGAGCGCGCTCGTGTACTGGTCACGGGCGGTGGGCTGGAGCCATTCGAGAACGGGTCCGAGATGTTCCGGCGCTTCCGGAGGCTTCCGTGGGGATCTGTCGGTCGGCGTGTGCTCGATTCTCTGGTAGATGCGTGGCGCACGGGGTGGTCGCGGCTCTCCGGTATTCGGATCCGGCATTGCGGGTAGATTCACAGCGTCACCCTCTACGCCGCCGTCCTCTGATGCGTTCGCTACGGGTGGGGCGCGGCCCGAGTTCGTAGGGAATCTTCAGGATGTGGCGGGTCTTGGCGTCGATGTCGCAGTGGCCCGACGCGACGGAGTGGAGGATGCCGTTGTAGACGAGATCCCACAGGTCGGGGTTGCGCTGGATCTCGCTGATCTTGAAAGAATGGATCTCGTTGCCGTGGGCATCCTTCAGCCGAAGAACGCGGCTGTAGCCGTCAGCGGAGAATTGGATGCGGGTGAGTTTGTATGTGTCGACCCAACTGCCGCGCCACTGCACCCAACTGACACCGGCTGCTGTCCAGTGGTTTCCGGAGGCCCGGAACATGATCCATGGGAAGAGCGCGAGCAGACCCCATGCCCACCATTCGAGGACCCAGCTGAAACCCCCTGCGCTGATCGTCCCGAATACCGCGAGTAGTCCGGCGAGCATCGCGGCATCGCCGTACTGGTCGCGAAGGGTGGGCTGGAGCCATTCGAGTGTGGGTCCGAGGTGATCCGGTGCCTTCGGTGGGTTTCGGGGCAGTCGGTCGGTCGGTGTGTACTCGGTGCCGTGATGGATGCGCGGTGCGCAGGGTGGGCGGGGTTCCCCGGTGATCGGATCAGGCATCTGAGGCAGGTCGGTTGCATTCATTCGTGACCTCAGAACAGGTTTCCAACCCAGCGGGCTGCGGAACCCGCCGCACCGGAGATGTCGTCCCAGTGCTCGATCACTTCACCTACACCGAACGCTACCCCGACTCCGGCGCCAACTGCCAGCAGTGTCACGGGTCCGCCTGCTGCGCTGGCAAGAATCAGTTCGGTCGCAACTGTTCCCGCGACGAAACCTCCCACGTTCTTGGCTACCGCCTCGACCGCCTCGGTACTGTCATCAGCATTGCTGACATCGTGGAAGGTTTGCCATCCAGTCAAGGCCAACCCGACAACAGGAATTTTGGCTCCGATTTTCGAGAGGGCCGACCCTTCCGGAAGGAAGCTGTCGACGTTCTTTCCGAACAACTGGACGAACTTGTTGTCGCCGAGCCCGGCAAGCAGTCGAGAGTTCTCCGCAGCGAACCGTGCAGCATCGTCCGCTCCGCCTTGGAAGGCTCGAACAGCCCTGGCGGCTGTTGCTTCAGGGTACGGATCGCCAAGTCGCGCCGCTTCGGCAGCAAGCTCACGCAGCCGGGCGAGGGTCGCACCTCGCGTAGCGGCTTCGTTGCCCCATTTCGACAGCTCGGAGACTGTCGTCGCTATGTATCCGCCCACGGTATGCGCCAAGAGCCATTCCCACTGGGCTTCTGCGTCCTTCAGGATCGTCGTTGGCCCGCGCAAGGCTTCCGCGAGCGCGCTGTGCGCCCCAGTTTCGGCCGCGCGACCTTCCGTAACGAACCCCGCAGCCGCCTCGTAGGCTGCGATCTGTTTCGCCCGAAGTACCTGGGGTGCAATGTCGTACGAGTTCGGATCGACGTTGAGTGGCTCACCGATCCCGACGCCGAACTCCACGGGAATACCGGCTTCCGCCGCTGTCGCCTCGGCCTGCGACATGCGTGACCGGGCGGTGGCGAGCCCGTCGGCGAATGCGCGCAGGGCAGCGGCGATCACGTCGATCTGGTCTGCAGCCTCGGTCGTCCAGGTGATGATGCGGTCGAGCGTCGTGCGGAACGCATCTCCCGCAGGGCTTCTGAACTCGAATTCGGATTCGGTGCGTCCGTCGCGTGCCGACTTCAGCCGGTCGTTGACTCCCGTGGCGAGGTCAGCGAGCGAATCCGCACATGCGTAGCAGGAGGTGGGGTCGCCGAAGACCCGGGTGTCGAGACTCATCCCTCACCGGCCTTCGCCATCTCCTGAGCAGTGTGCGACTCGGCGTCCTGGTAGGCGCGCAGACTGTCCTGGGTGGCGTCTGCTGCGTTGGCCAGCGACCGGACCGCTGCGTCCAGCGCGGAAGCAATCGACCCGAGAGCTTCGACGAGCAGCGGGGTGGTGGCACCCGCGTCGGGTATCGGTGCGGGATCGGATCCGAGCTCGTCGATTCCTATTGCTCCGGTCGCCAGGAGTTTCGCGACGGCGTCGAGGTCGCCGATGTCGATGCTCACCGAGTCGCTCTCCTGCCGAGTGGATTCTCGAACGGACGGTCGTCGTCCTCGACTGGGGGCGGAGGTGGTTGTCGACCGTCGAGCAGGACCACGTCGTACCGGGTGGTCCGATGGATCTCCTGCAGCCCTCTGCTGTCGACACCCATCCACGGTTGCTGCGGTCCACAACAGCGGACCAGTTCCTTCAGTGAGGTGTAGGCGGGCAACGCCAACCGGTCGTCGGACAGAGTGCGCATCTCGAGCCGAACCTGCCCGGAACTGTCGCGGCGTCGGATCGGCACATACAGAACGTCGCTCATCGAATCCCCCGATTCCGTCGTACCCCCCGTACGACTCGCCGAGACCCTACCGCAGCCGCGATGAGTTTCCGGCTCCTGCCCGGTCGGTATCTGCGACAGCACCGCTGCCCACCTACCAGGAGGTCGTCATGAACACCTTCACCCCGTCCACCACCGGCACCCGCGACGACACCGCCGCGGCACCCTCACGCACCGCCCGCATCGCAGGCCTGATCGTCAGCGGCCTCGTCGTCCTGTTCCTGCTGTGGGACTCGATCATCCACATCGCCAACGTCTCGCAGGTGCAGGAAGCCATGGCCGATCTCGGATTCGATCCGAGCCTCAACCGCGTGTTCGGCGTGGTCCTGCTGATCTGCCTGATCGCCTACGTCCTGCCGCCCACCGCGATCCTCGGTGCCGTTCTGCTCACCGGTTACCTCGGTGGTGCCGTCGCGACGAATCTGCTCACCGAACAGCCGATCGTCAGCACGACCCTCTTCCCGATCTACACCGGCATCTTCGTCTGGGGTGGATTGTGGTTGCGCGACATCGGAGTTCGTCGGATCATGCCGATTCGCCCGTCGCGGTGACGACGACGAACGGCCCCACCTCGGTCACGGTGAAGCGGGGATCGTCGAAGAGTTCCTTGGGGAAGGTCACCGTGTACCGCCGAACATTGGGATCGTTCGGGTAGACGTCCTCGGCCAGACGCAGCGTGTAGCCCTCGGCGCCCTGTCGGAAGACGACGGCGTCGGGGGCTCGCCACGGCAACTCCTCCCACGCGGCGAGCAGTTCGTCGGCGGAGGAGAGTTCCGACCACTCCTCGATCGCTGCGGCACGCGCGGAGAATTCCGCCAGCGGGTTGGCGTAGTGCGAGGTCAGGGCCTGGAAGCCGAAGTACGGGTAGTAGGCGAGGAAGGACGTGTCGGCCGTGAGGACCACATGGTCGTCACGCTCGCCGCCCAACTGGGACAGCAGGACGTCGTCCACCTCGGCGTAGTAGGACGCGGCACCGGCGGGTCGCTGGTCGGCGCGTTCACCGGCCCCGTCGGTGTCGGTGTAGGCGACGGTGATCTCACCCCCGAGCACCTGCGGGATGTTCTGGGTGAACGCCAGCGCACCGAGAGCGCCCACCGCCACGAGAACCCTGCGCACGCGCGGATTCTCGCTGGTCGCCAGGCTGATCCACCGCGAGAAGTCGACGAAGGCGAATGCGCCTGCCGCAGCGAGCAGTACGAGCAGGATCACCTCGAGACGGAACGCGAGCAGGGTGTTGCCCACGGCGGTCAACGCCATCGACGCGAGGTACCACAGGTAGACCGCGATCACCCCGAGCCCGAGCGCCTGCGCCCGATGCGACGACGACGCGCGGCCCACGAGCCACACGGTGCCCAGCAACGACAACAGTCCGATCAAGGACATGTGGAACATCGGCAACGGCAGTCGCGCACCGGTATCGGGGAGATAGTGCGTTGCGGTACCGGACTCGGACGGGGGATTACCGCCCAGCACGTCGAACACGAACGGCGCCCACACGATCAACGCGACGATCACCGCGATCACCGCGATCACCACGAGACGCACGAGCACCGGAAGGACAGCCCGCCACGACCCGGTGGCGCGACGCGCGATGTACGCCGCGACGACGGCCATCACCGTCACCGCGAACGCCGCGATACCGAGATAGAGGGTGTAGAAGGTCGCTGCGAGACCGAGGAACAGGCCCGTCCCCACGACGGCGCCCCAGCCCTGTCGCACCCGGCCACCGGTCGTAGCGGGCAGGAAACCGCCCCAGGCCAGCACCAACGCCGGCGCGACCAGCACGGCGATCACCGCTCCGTAGGGTTCCGGCGAACCGTAGGCCAGCACGACGAGCGTCGTCGCGGTGGCAGCGAGCACCGCGAGGTCGGAGCGGACCAGTTCGGACCACAACACCAGGGCGACGACCGCCGCGACCGCCAGCGAACCGATCGCATACGGCTTGAACGCTTCCCAGCCGTCCATACCCAGCACGTTCGCGACACGTCCACCGATCCAGAACCACCCGGCCGGATAGAACGACGGCAGATCGGCGTAGTTCATGTCCCGCAACGCCGCGCTGTCCGTCAGCCGCGTGAGGAACTGGGTGCGGAACTCCTGGTCGACGGAGATGCCGTGCAGATAGAGGCGGGTCGCGGCCAGCGGCATCCCGAGGGTCGCGGTGACCAGGCCGGACAGCGCCGCCCACGACAACACCCGCGCCCCCGTCACCCATCTGCGGCGACGCAGCAGATAGATCGACAGGCCGAGCACGGCGAGCGCCGCGAACTGCATGACGGTGGTGACGGCCTGCGTCACGTTCGACGAATTGAACGCCGGCCACTGCACGCGGTCGAAGGCGAACAGCCCCACCGCCGCGACGAGTGCTGCGACGAGCGCTGCGCAGACGAACTGCACGAGCGTCGAGACGGCACGGCGTAACGGGGCTACTGCTACAGGAGTGTCGGCGAGCACCCCACGAGCATAGAGATGCGTCCGCGAGACGAGTGGCGGCCCGATCCGCGCCGCAAAAACGCCGCCGTCCACGGGTCGGGACCTTCATCCTGGAAGTTGCGTCGGGAAACCGGGCCATCGGTACGGCCCGGGGAATCCGAACGAAAGGCTCAGATCATGACAGGTAAAGCGGTTCGTGCGGCCCTTGCAACACTCGCGACGGCACCTCTCCTCGTCTTCGGGGCGGCGCAGGCCTCGGCGTATCCGGTGATCGAACCGGGTGAGCCCGGCGGCCCGATCGACGGCCGGTTGTACGACCACCACGGCGTCGATCCCTACCAGTGCATCGTCCTCGGGACTCCGGGTGTCGGCTACGCGACGAACGAGGCGGGGCAGGACGGCACCGTGAACGGCGTCTTCGTGAACGAAGGGTCGATCAACCACTGGTGCTACGGGCCGCCCGGGATGATCCACAGCGGAACCGGATACGTCCGGTAAACCCTGAACAAGACGACTGCCCCGCCGGAACGGGTCCGGCGGGGCAGCGAGTGCACGTCTGTCAGATCGGCAGCTTGCGGAAAATCGCGCGCGGCAGGTGACGCAGCACGATCATCACGAACCGGAAGGTGCCCGGTGCCCAGACGATCTCCTTGCCGCGATCGGAGGCCGCAACCGCGAGCTTCGCGACGTCCTCCTTGTTCACGGTGAGCGGCGCCTCGTCGACGTGCGCGCTGAACTGCGTGCGCACCTGGCCGGGGCGCACGACGGTCACGCGCGGACCGAACGGACGCAGCGCCTCACCGAGACCGAGATAGAAACCGTCGAGGCCGGCCTTGGTGGAGCCGTAGACGAAGTTGGCGCGCTTCACGCGCTCGCCGGCGACCGACGACATCGCGATGATGCGGCCGAAGCCCTGCGCCTTCATCCTGTCGCCCAGCAGCACACCCACGGAGACCGCGGCCGTGTAGTTGACCTCAGCGACCCGCACGGCCTTGCTCTGGTTCTGCCACAGCTCCTCGGCGTCGGCGTCCAGACCGAAGGCGACGATCGCGATGTCGACGTCGCCGTCCTTCCATGCCTGGTCGATGACGGCCGGGTGGCTCGCGGTGTCGAGCGCGTCGAAGTCGATCAGGTCGACCTGCGTCGCACCCGCGGCCTTCGCCTGGGCGACGGCGTCCTCACGACGCGGGTCGCCGGGCAGGGCCGCGAGGATCACGCGGGCCGGTGCCTTGCGCAGGTACTCCTCGACGATGGCCAGGCCGATCTCGGAGGTGCCACCGAGCAGCAGCAGGGTCTGGGGGTTGCCGACGGCGTTGATCATCAGTGGAGTTCCAACCTTCTGGACATATCGGAGGCGAAGACGTTCGTGGGGTCGACGGAGCGGCGCACCTTCAGCCACTCGTCGATCCGCGGGTACATGGCGTGGAAGGTCTCCGCGTCGGTCCGCGAATCCTTCGCGGTGTAGAGGCGACCACCGAACTCGAGGACCCGCTTGTCGAGTTCGCGCACGAACTCGTTCAGGCCCGGCTTGATCCGGAAGTCGACGCAGATGTTCCAGCCGGGGATGGGGAAGCTGAGCGGAGCCTTGTTCCCTTCACCGAACAGCTTGAACACGTTCAGGAACGAGTGGTGTCCCGACGCCTGGATGTCGCGGATGATCTTCTTGAACTCGTCGACCGCTTCCGGCGGCACCACGAACTGGTACTGCAGGAAGCCGTTGGGTCCGTAGCCGCGGTTCCACTCCCCGAACAGGTCGAGGGGGTGGTAGAACGCCGTCAGATTCTGGACCTGGTTGTCGGCGTTCTTCGTCTTCCGGTAGTACAGCTCACCGATCACCGAGAAGTTGAACTTGTTGGCCAGCCCGTTCGGGAATACGTCGGGCAGGGTCAGCAGGGTCGGCGCGTCGAACTTGAGCGGGTCCTTCTGCAGCTTCTTCGGCAGCTGGTCGAGCTTCGCGAGGTTGCCTCGGGAGACTGCGGCGCGGCCGAGCTTCGGCTCCGGCGAGATGGCGTCGAACCATGCGCTGGAGTAGTCGTAGTTCGCTTCCGAACCGTCGCTGTGCAGGGCGATCGTCTCGTCGAGCGATTCGGTGCGGCGACTGTCGGCGATGAAGTACGCCGTCTCCGTGGGGGTCATCTCGATGGTCGCGCGCAGGATGATGCCTGTCAGACCCATTCCGCCCACGGTCGCCCAGAACAGCTTGGCGTTGCGCCCGGTGGGGGTGCACGTGCGGACCTGGCCGTCGGCGGTGAGCAGGTCGATGGACTTGACGTGGTTGCCGAAGCTGCCCGCGCTGTGGTGGTTCTTGCCGTGGATGTCGGCACCGATCGCACCACCGATGGTGACCTGGCGCGTGCCCGGCAGGACGGGCACCCACAGACCGAACGGCAGCGCGGCGCGCATGAGCTGGTCGAGGCTCACACCACCGTCCACCACGACCTTGCGGGAGTCACGGTCGATGCTGTGGATCTTGTTCAGCGCCGTCATGTCGATGACGAGCCCGCCCGCGTTCTGCGCCGGATCGCCGTAGGAGCGTCCGAGCCCGCGTGCGATCACGCCGCGCCGCAGGTGCGACGGCTTCGACTCGTTGTCTTCCGCGACTCGCGCAACGGCCTTCGCGATCACGTCGACGTCGGGAGTGGACAGCACCTCTGCGGTGGTCGGCGCGGTGCGCCCCCAGCCGGTCAGGGTGCGGGTCTGGGTGGGGAGCGGCTCGCTCGCGTGCTCCGTAGCTGTCGTGGACATCGGGGTAAAGGCTACCCGTGTGTCCTGGTCACCCGGCAAGATGCTGTTCCTCACGGGCGTTACCCTCGTCTGCGTGCCGGAATCCCACGACCATGTGCAGCCGCTGCCGGAGCACCACGCCCCGCTGGCTCCCGAACTGCCGTTGACCGATTCGACGGCCGACGAGGCGCTGGACCTGAAGACGCAGCTCACACGGTTCGTCCTGACCGGCGGGTTCTCGGCGATCGTCGACTACGGCCTGTACGTCCTGCTCATGGCACTGGGCGTCACCCGCGACGTGGCGAAGGCCCTGTCGTTCGTGGCCGGCACCACCACCGCCTACCTGATCAACCGCCGCTGGACCTTCAAGGCCCCGCCGAGCCGCGTCCGCTTCGCGGCTGTGGTGGTCCTGTACGCCGTGACGTTCGCCGCACAGGTCGGCATCAACCGCGTACTCAACGAAGCCCTCGGCGACGAGTGGTGGGTCACGCCCTTCGCCTTCGTCGTCGCCCAGGGCACTGCGACGGTGATCAACTTCGTCGTCCAGCGGGTCGTGATCTTCCGCCTCCGCTGATCGATTTGGTTGGTTCGACGGCGGTATGCGCGGTTGATCCAACCAAATCGCACAGGTGGGGAACCGTTCGGGAGCCTGTGGCGTCGAACCGGATATGTCACGCTCCCGAGCGCACGCGATCATGGCCCGGCAGGACGGTGTCGTCACCCGAGATCAGGCTGTGAGATGCGGACTGAGCATCGCGATCATCGACCATTACGTGCGATCCGGCGAATGGGTCTCCCTGGCGCCCGGTATCTACCTGCGCGCCGACCGGGAGCGTACTCCGTCGGTGCATTTGCGCACCGCGGTCTACAGCGCGGGACGTGCGGCGACGGCGTGGGGTCCGAGCGCCGCGTGGTGGCACGGCATCCTCGACAGGTCTCCCGCCCGTTACTTCGTCACCGTCCCACACGGGCGGGCCATCGTGAGGAACGGGAATGTGCACCTCCGTCGCAGGGACCTGCCCGCCGACGACATCGTGACCGTGCGCGGGCTGCGGGTCACAGGTGTACCTCTCACGGTGTTGGAGGCAGCGGTCGAGCTGAAAGAGGGTTCCGTCCTCATGGACAGAGCACTTCAACGACACACGTCATTGGCTCTGCTGGAGCGGTCCCACCGCCGGAATCCGGGACGTCGTGGGTCGCGCGCTGCGGAGAAATTGTTGTGCACCGCCCGGGACGGCGGGCATTCCCAGGCCGAACGCATCTTCCATCGGCTGCTACGTCAGGCAGGCCTCACCGGTTGGCGTGCACACGTGATGAGCTGTGGATACGAGATCGACGTCGCGTTCGAGGCCGAGCGGGTGGCGATAGAGATCGACGGATGGGCGTGGCATCGCGACGCAGACCGTCACCGCCACGACATCGAAAGACAGAACGTCCTCATCAACGCAGGATGGCACGTTCTGCGATTCACCTGGCACATGTTGACGCAGGACCCGGACGGCGTCGTACGCCGGATCCGTGCGGCACTCGGCCGCACCCGATGATCCGGTTGTTCCGACCGCGCTGAACGCCGTCGGAACAACCAGATCTGCTATCGGGCGGTCCAGTTGGCGACGCCACGAACGGCGGTGACGCTGACGTTGCCATCGATCGTGACGTATGCCGAGATCTCCCCGGCACCCGTTTCCGAGGGGAGCAGAGTGCTGTTGGCACGTACCTTCCCGCGCTCACCTGTGGTCTCGTTGTGCCAGTGCACGGTGCAGGGGCAGAACGGTGATCCGATTCCCCCGATCCAGAACGGCAGTTCGGGAGAGGCGGGGTCGGTTCGGAGCACGACCGGTGCATCGATGAACGGGGTTGCGTTGCCGGCATACCCGCTCGAACCCGTATCGAGGTGCAGACCCACCGTATTGGTGAACGTGGTCCAGTTCGAGTCCGCGGAAGCGGTGGAAGTTCCGGCAACAGCGAGGCCGGCGGTAACGGCGGCTGCGACGCCGACGCTCGCTACCCGTCCGAGGGTGGTGTTCGACTTCACGGTCGGATCCTGTCTCTTCGGTATGTCGGTGAGGGAAGCACTGTCCTGGCTATCGGCAAGAGTCCCAGGATGTTACGGATCGGTGGCTGAGCCCTATGCGTGCGGGAGACGACCCGCTTCGCGGGCGTCGGCCAGGGTGGGGGCGGCCTGGTCCTTCGCCGACAGTTCGTAGGTCAACAATCTGCCGTCGGCACCTGTTGTGGGCCAGTCGATCCCGATTTCCGGGTCGAGGGGGTGCACCTCGTGCTCGCGGTCGGGGTTGTAGCCCGTCGAGCACAGGTAGACGACGGTCGAGTTGTCCTCGAGGGCGAGGAAACCGTGGCCGAGGCCCTCGGACAGGAAGATCGCGCGACGGTCCTTCGTGTCCAGCAGTACCGAATCCCACTGTCCGAAGGTCGGCGATCCGACCCGCAGGTCGACGACGACGTCGAGCACCGACCCCGACACGCACGTGACGTATTTCGCCTGTCCCGGAGGGACATCCGCGTAGTGGATGCCGCGCAGTACCCCGGTGGCGGAGACCGAGCAGTTCGCCTGCGCCAACTCCAGAGGCCGGCCGGCGGCGTCGGTGAAACTCTCCTGCTTGAACCATTCGAGGAACACACCCCGGTCGTCGCCGAACTGTTTCGGCGTGATCTCCCACGCCCCGGCGATCGTCAGTTCGCGGTACTGCACCTAGCGGTCCTTTCCTCGTTCGAGCAGATCCAGCAGGTAGCTGCCGTAGCCCGACTTCACCAGCGGCTCGGCCGCGGCGCGCAACTGCTCGTCGTCGATGAACCCGAGCCGCCAGGCGACCTCCTCGGGTGCGCCGATCTTCAGGCCCTGGCGTTGTTCGATGGTGCGCACATAGTTCGACGCGTCGAGCAGCGAGTCGAAGGTGCCGGTGTCGAGCCAGGCGGTGCCGCGCGGCAGCACCTCGACCTGCAGTTTCCCCGCCTCCAGATAGGTGCGGTTGACGTCGGTGATCTCCAGCTCGCCGCGCGCCGACGGCGTCAACGAGCGGGCGATCTCGACGACGTCGTTGTCGTAGAAGTACAGACCCGGAACCGCGAAGTTCGACTTCGGGTCGTCGGGTTTCTCCTCGAGCGACAGGGCGCGACCGGTCGAGTCGAACTCGATCACCCCGTAGGCCGACGGGTCGGACACCCGGTACGCGAAGACCGCCCCGCCGTCGATGTGCGCGAAGCGTTTGAGCTGCGTGCCCAGGCCCGGGCCGTAGAAGATGTTGTCGCCGAGGATCAATGCGACCGGGTCGGTGCCGATGTGGTCGGCGCCGAGCACGAAGGCCTGCGCCAGACCGTCGGGGGAGGGCTGGATCGCGTAGGTGATGTTCACCCCGAACTGCGAGCCGTCGCCGAGCAACCAGTGGAACTGCTCGGCGTCGTGTGGGGTGGTGATCATGAGGATGTCGCGGATCCCGGCGAGCATGAGCGTCGAGAGCGGGTAGTAGATCATCGGCTTGTCGTAGACGGGCACGAGCTGCTTGCTCACGCCCTGGGTGATCGGATGCAGACGCGAGCCCGTCCCACCCGCGAGGATGATTCCGCGCATGTCGGACAGTCTCGCATGAGTAGGCTTGCCCCAATGAGGCTGCTCGTCACCGGTGGTGCCGGTTTCATCGGCGCGAACTTCGTCCATCAGACCGTCGCGGAACGACCCGACACGCAGGTCACCGTGCTCGACAAGCTCACCTACGCCGGCAACCGTGCCTCCCTCGACCCCGTCGCCGAGAAGATCACCTTCGTCGAAGGTGACATCGCCGACGCCGACCTCGTCGACCGGCTCGTCGCCGACACCGATCTGGTGGTGCACTTCGCCGCCGAATCCCACAACGACAACTCGCTGTCCAACCCCGCGCCGTTCGTGCACACCAATCTCGTGGGCACCTTCACCCTGCTCGAGGCCGTCCGCAGGTACGACGTGCGCTATCACCACATCTCCACCGACGAGGTCTACGGCGACCTCGCCCTCGACGACCCCGCCCGCTTCACCGAGGCCACCGCCTACAACCCGTCGAGCCCCTACTCGTCGACCAAGGCCGGCTCGGATCTGCTGGTACGCGCCTGGGTGCGCTCGTTCGGCGTCCGCGCGACCATCTCGAACTGCTCGAACAACTACGGCCCCTATCAGCACGTGGAGAAGTTCATCCCCCGCCAGATCACCAACGTGCTCACCGGTGTGCGCCCCAAGCTCTACGGCACCGGCACGAACGTGCGCGACTGGATCCACGTCGACGACCACAACAGCGCGGTGTGGACGATCATCGAACACGGACAGCTCGGCGAGACCTATCTGATCGGCGCCGACGGGGAGACCGACAACCGCACCGTCGTCGAAACCGTCCTCGAACTGTGCGGCAAGGACAGGACCGAGTTCGATTTCGTCACCGACCGCCCCGGCCACGACCTGCGCTACGCCATCGACGCGACCCGCCTGCGCACCGAACTGGGCTGGCAACCCCGCTACCGCGACTTCCGTGAGGGCCTGGCCGCGACCATCGACTGGTACCGCGCCAACGAGCAGTGGTGGACGCCACAGAAGCACGTCACCGAGGCCGGCTACAGCCGCACCGAGCGCGTTCTGGGCGGATAACCTGCGCCGTTCGGGGTGATCCCGGCACAATTCGCGAATGGGTCGAAACACTGGTGCACGACGCACACAACCGTGGAGCTCCTGTTTCCGCTGCTACTGTCGCATCGAAAACAGCGGATCGACCACGAGCGGGGAGTAGCCCGATGGAGCAGGCAGCTGCCGGCGACACAAGCACGATCGGACATGACGCGGACACGCTGGACGAGGTTCTCACCGAGCCGGTGCGTCGCGACCGGCTGATCGTCCAGCGCGGCGTCTTCGCATCCCTGTCGCCGCGCGTGCCGGAGAAGATGTACGTCCACACCAAGGGCGACGCGGCGTCCGACCGTTACGGGCTGCAGCTCGCCGACGGCGCGACCGCCCACACCAACACCTACTTCGGGCGCTTCCCCGCGACGTTCTGGCAGCGCTGGACCGACGTGAAGACCGTGAACCTGCAGCTCACCTACGGCTGCTCCGGTACCGCGAAGTTCACCGTGTGGGCCTCCGACGCCCGCGGGCGCGAGCGGATCGTGACGGTCGAGACGGTGTCGGGTTCGGGCGAGCTCGACCTCGAGCTGCCGATCGAACGGTTCGTCGACGGCGGTGCGATGTGGTTTGCCGTCGACGCCAGCAACGGATCGGTGCTCGTCTCCGACGCGCGCTGGACGGTCGCCGCGCCCGAGCGCCTGCGACCCGCCGCGGTCGTCATCTGCACGTTCAACCGCGCCGACGACTGCACCGTCACCGTCGGCACCCTCGCCTCGGACGACGGGGCGATGGCCGACATCGAAGCGGTGTGCATCGTCGACCAGGGCACCGATCAGGTGCGCTCGCGTTCGGCGTTCGCCGAGGTCGCCGACAAGCTCGGCGACAAGCTCATCTACCTGACCCAGCCGAATCTCGGTGGTGCGGGTGGCTTCTCGCGTGGCATGTACGAGATCACCGGCTCCGCCAAGGCCGAGCACGCCAACGTCATCGTCATGGACGACGACATCCTGTGCGAACCCGAATCGGTGTTGCGTCTCAACGCTTTCGCGAACATGACGGTGCAGCCGACCATCGTCGGCGCCCAGATGCTGTCGTTGAGCAACCCGCAGGTCCTGCACGTCTCGGCCGAGCGCGAGGTGCTCGACGAGATCACCGCCGGCGCACTGACTCCGGGTGCGCGCATGGGCATCGATCTCGTGAAGAAGAAGCAGGACATGCGTTTCGACGCCGGCTGGAACGGCTGGTGGACCTGCCTGCTGCCCGCCGAGATCATCGCCGACTGCGGCCTGCCCATCCCGTTGTTCTTCCAGTGGGACGACATCGAATACGGCATCCGCGCCCGCTACGCGGGGCACCCGACGGTCACCCTGCCCAATGCGGGTGTGTGGCACGCCGACTTCTACCTCAAGGACTACGACGACTGGGCGCGCTACTTCAGCATCCGCAACGGTCTGATCGTCTCGTCCATCTACGGGCGCTTCGACGGCAACGACATGTCGAAGTACCTGTTCCGCAAGATCAGTGAGCTCATCGTCTCGATGCAGTACGGGCTCGCCGCGACCTTCATCAAGGCCGCGGAGGACTTCCTCGCCGGACCGGACTTCCTCTACGACGGCGGCCAGTCGGTGCTGAAGGAATTGCGCGAACTGCGCGACCGCTATCCCGAGACGAAGCCGCTGCCGGCCGCGCAGGTGGGTGCCGAATCCGACCCGCACACGCAGATGTCGGTGTGGCAGTTCGAGCCCGACAAGAAGCGCGAGGGCCTGGTGCTGCTCAAGCGTGCCGTGCAGCAGTTCGCCGGCAAGGTCGACCGCCGGACGGTCACCGTGCCCGCGCACTTCGCGTCGTGGTGGCACGTGTCGTTGTTCGACAAGGCCGTCGTCACCGACGCCTCGCAGAACGCCGTGCGGGTGCGTCACCGCGACAAGGACACCGCCGTCGAACTCGCGAAGCACGCCGCGAAGGTGTGCTGGCAGCTCCGCAAGGAAGCTCCCCGGATGAAGACGGTCTGGCAGGAAGCGCTGCCCAAGCTCACGAGCCGCGAGAACTGGGCGCGCCTGTACGGCATCGACGGGTAGACCGTGCGGGCATGGTCGCTTCCCGTGCTCGTCGGGGTTGCGACCGTGCTCGTCGCAGGGGCGTTCTCGTGGGTGCCCTCGCTGTGGTGGGACGAGGCCGCAACCATCTCGAGTGCCGACCGGTCCGTCGAGGGGATGCTCCGCGTCCACACCCGGATCGACGCCGTCCACGGCCTGCACAACCTTCTGCTGCACCACTGGTTCTCGCTGGTGGGCGTCGACGAGTTCACCGCCCGCCTTCCGGGTGTCCTCGCGCTCGGGGTGGGTGCCGCCGCTGTCACCGCGACCGGCCAGGTGCTGGCGGGTCGTCGCGTGGGGATCGCCGCCGGGGTGCTGTTCGCGCTGTCGCCGCGGGTGACCTGGGCAGCCACCGAAGCGCGATCCTATGCCTTCGCTGTGGGGCTGGTCGCGGTGTTGTCGCTGCTGGTCGCGCTCGGATGCACGACCGGCCGTAGACGCTGGTGGGCGCTGTACGCCGTCGTCCTGCCCGTCGCGACGGTGATGTTCGTGTACTCCGCGACGGTGGTCGTCGCGCATCTGTTCACCGTGCTGGTCCGTGGTCGTGGACGCGGCGCGTTCCTGCTGTCCGCAGGGGTGGGCGCGGCCTTGTCGACGCCGTTCGTGCTGCTCGCGTACTCGCAGGCCAAGCAGGTCGCGTGGATTCCCCCGCTCGACTCGACGATCGTCCGCACGATCGCTCTCGACCAGTGGTTCCCGCAGGCCCCGTGGACGGCGGCATTGTGCGCCGCGATCACCGTGGGTGGGGTGATCGTCGCGGTCCGTCGTGGTGCGGAGCCGGGGGAGCGCACCCTGCTCTGGCTCGCGGTACCGGGCTTCGCCGTGCCGATGGTGCTGTTGCTCGGCTACTCGCTGCTCGAGGACAACATGTACCTCGAGCGCTATCTGTCGTTCACGGTGCCCGCGATGGTGCTGCTGGTGGGCTGGGCCGCAGCCCGCGTTGCCACGCGCTGGTGGTCGATGCTGATCGTGCTGACGGCGGTCGCCGTCAGCGTCGCGCCGGCCTACGTGCAGCAGCGACAGCCGTTCGGCAAGCCAGGCGGGATGGACTACAGCGTGATCGCCGACCGGTTGGTCGAACGCTCCGAACCAGGCGACTGTGTTGCCTTCGAACCGCGCGTCTCGTGGGCACCCACGTCACTGCGCGCCGTCGTCGACGCCCGGCCCGACGCGGTGGAGGGACTCGACGACGTGGGGCTCGGATACGACGCCGTCGACCGCGTGAACCTGTGGTCGACCGACGCCCCGCCACCGGAACTCGCCCGACGCGCGGCGACCCGATGCGAGGTGCTGTGGGTGATCGCCGACGGCGAGCGCGAGACCGGCTTCCGGGTGTGGCACCCGAACAACGTGTGGTGGCGGTTCGACCCCCACCGGTTCACCGAGACCGACACCTACCGGGAGCTCGAGGCCGTCGGTTTCCGGATCACCGACAGGGAGCAGATCCACCGTTCACAGCTCGTCCGGCTCGAACCGACTCAGACCCAGTAGGCGACGCGCGAGCGGTAGTTGCGCAGCGCGAGCAGGGCGATACCCCAGCCGACGACGGTGATGATCAGGACGATGACCCAGTGGTAGAGCTGCTGGTCGCCGCCGAGCAGCGGGGTCCGCACGATGTCGAGGAAGTGGTAGAGCGGGTTGATCTCGGCGATCCGCGCCCGCCCTTCGTTGCCGGTGCCCTCGAGCGTCTTCTCCGTCCAGATGATCGGCGTCATGAAGAACAGCAACTGGACGATGCTGCCGAGCAGCGGCGCGATGTCGCGGTAGCGCGTGGCGAGGATGCCGAACACCAGCGACACCCAGACCGCGTTGATCGCGATCAACGCCAGCGCCGGGATGGCGAGGAAGGCCGTCCAGTACAGCTGACGTGGGAAGAAGATGAAGATGCCGATGTAGATGACGATGTTGTGCGCGAACAGGATCATCTGCCGCCACACCAGCCGGTAGACGTGCACACTCAACGGCGTCGGCAACTGTTTGATCAGGCCCTCGTTGGACATGAACACGTCCGCGCCCTCGAGGATCGACCCCTGGATCAGGTTCCAGATGATGAAGCCGAGCGCGACGTACGGCAGGAACTCCGGGACATCGAGGTTGAACAGCGTGCCGTAGAGCACACCCATCGCGATCGCCGACACACCCGTGGCGATCGTGATCCAGAACGGACCGAGCACCGACCGGCGGTAGCGCTGCTTGATGTCCTGCCAGCCGAGCAGCAACCACAGTTCGCGGTGGTTGAAGCCTTCGCGCAGATCCTGGAACGCGCGCCGGAACGAGCGTGAGGACGACTCGATGGGTTCGTCGTCGACGGTGAGGGCATCAGACACGGGTCCCGAGCCTACCCGCGGCGCAAATGCGGCCTGCCGGGGCGCGGGGTCGACGGGACCGCCGTGCGTGTGCAGGTCCTGTCGATCTTGCACGATTTTCTCGACGAGAACTGCACGCCCGTGTCGATCGCGGTCCGGTGCGGTATCCGGAGCGTGGCACCATCGATCCGACTACCGGGGAGAGATCATGACGCGTGCTTTGCAGGGTTTGGACGAGATCCGCGCGGACCAGGAGAACTTCTACCGCGACCTGCATGCCCATCCGGAGTTGTCGCATCAGGAGACGCGCACCGCGGCCGAGGTGGCCGACCGATTGCGGGCCGCGGGATGCGAGGTGCACACCGATGTGGGCGGCACCGGCGTGGTGGGCGTTCTGCACAACGGGGACGGCCCCGGTGTGCTGCTGCGCGCCGATATGGACGCACTGCCTGTCCGGGAGAAGACGGGTTTGGACTATGCCAGCGCGGCGATGGCGACGGATGCGGACGGAAACGAGACTCCTGTCATGCACGCGTGCGGACACGACGTGCACGTCGCGTGCCTGGTCGGTGCGGTGGAACTGCTGGCCCGGTCGACCGCGCAGTGGCGGGGCAGACTCGTCGCGGTGTTCCAGCCCGGGGAGGAGGTCGCGGATGGTGCCCGCCGGATGGTGGACGACGGGCTCGCCAGGATCGTCGGAAAGGTAGATGTGGCGTTGTGCCAACACGTACTCGCTTTCCCTGCCGGTCTCGTCGGTACGCGCAGCGGTCCCACCCTCTCGGCCGCGGACAGCATGCGCATCACCGTCCACGGCCGGGGAGCACACGGGTCGATGCCGCAGGCTTCCGTCGACCCGGTCGTGCTCGCCGCCGTGATCGTCATCAGGTTGCAGACGATCGTCGCCCGCGAGACACAGCCGGGGGAGCCGGTGGTGCTCACCGTCGGCAGTGTCCAGGCGGGGACGAAGAGCAATGTCATCCCGGACGAGGCGACGATTCTGCTCAACATCCGCACCTACGACGAGGACACCCGCCGCTCGATCCTGGCTGCCGTGAAGCGGATCGTCGTCGCCGAGTGCGAGGCGTCCCGCTCGCCGCGATCACCCGAGTTCGAACTGTTCGACCGGTACCCGATGACGGACAACGACCCCGTGGTCACCGAGCAGGTCGCGGCAGCGTTCGCCCAGCACTTCGGGGACGACGCCGGCGAACTTCCGCTGCAGACGGCGAGTGAGGACTTCAGCGACATCCCACGTGCCCTCGGCATTCCCTACACGTACTGGGGAATCGGTGGCGTCGATCCCGATCTCTACCGGCAGGCCGAAACCGAAGGACGCATCGCCGACGATGTGCCGGTCAACCACTCGGCCACGTTCGCCCCGCTGATCCAGCCCACCCTCGACACCGGAACGGCAGCGCTGGTCGTCGCTGCGCGAACGTTCCTGGAAGACACGTGACGAGCGGAGGCGTCGCGTGGACGTGAACACGCAGAGCACGGTGCTGCTCGTGCTCGACCTGCTCGGCACGTTCGCGTTCGCCCTCAACGGAGCGCTCACCGCCGTCCGCGTCACCCGCATCGACATCGTCGGCGTCGTGACGCTCGGAATGATCACTGCGCTGGGTGGCGGCATCATCCGCGACATCCTCATCGAGGACCTGCCACCCGCGACGTTCAGCGACTGGCGATACCTCGCCGTCGCTGCTGCCGGCAGTCTCCTCGCGTTCTTCGCCCGCAAGCTCGAGCGGTTGTCCACACCCATCACGATGTTCGACGCCGCCGGTCTGAGCCTCTTCGCCGTCACCGGCGCGGGCAAGGCCCTCGACTTCGGCCTCGGTCCGGTGCAGGCGATCATCCTCGGCACGATCACCGGGGTCGGCGGTGGAACGGTGCGCGACGTGTTGATCCGGCGGGTTCCAATCGTGTTGAACAGCGAGTTGTATGCCATTCCTGCGCTGGTGGCCGCGACCGTGCTCGTCGTCTGCGAGAGTCTCGAGGTGCCCACGCTGCCCGCAGCACTCGGGGCTGCGGCGCTGTGCTTCGTCATCCGAATGGTCGGGGTCCGTTACGATCTCGACGCGCCGCGTCCGCGGGGGTTCGACGACCCCGACCCACCGAAACCGGCCTGACCGAAACCGGTGTTGTTGTCGATTTTCGATGCGTTCTCGCACACAACGCCGGACTCGATCGGCCGCGCGTCAGTCTCCGTCGCCGTCCACAACCATCTGACCCGAGTCGCCCAGCCACTCGTACAGTTCCGAGGCGGGCTGGATCTGCACCTGTTGTGTCTCGCCGACCCACGCACTGGCGACGAGCGCCCCGAGGGTGATCGCGTACTTGTTGCGGCGACGCTGCGGAGTGCGGGTCTCGACGTCGGGATCGATCTGCCGCAGCGAAGCGTCGAAGTCGGAATGCCGATCGTTCATGTCCGCTCCTCGGGAGTCCGATGACCTCAACCGCTGACCTGCTTCGATCGTCGCACGTCGGCGCGTGATCGTCGACGTGTAACCGGACCGGTCCGTTCATCGTCCTCGGTCCGGGACCGGACCATTTCCGTCCGTCGTCATCGGCATCCCGAACGGCCGCGCGACGGCCGCGCTCCACTCCCGCCACGCCGGGCACGGCGGGGGAGGCCGATAGTTCAGGAAGCGGACAGCTGCGTCCTCGAAGGCCGGCGACAGGGGAAGGTTCGCGTGGGTGGTCCGAACCGAACAACCGTTCCGCTCGACGTCGAGTCGCCAGTTCGTCGCCAGGGGGAGGTCGGCGATCGACGGGAGTGTCATCGCCCGAGTGCTGTCGGGAAGGGGCTGCGCCAGAACGGATTCTGCCGCGCCGGCGGTGCCGAGCAATTCCCGTGCCAGCGGAGTCTCGGGATCGAAGTGGAGGTGGAACAGATCGGTGACGGGGACGGCGGCGCGCAGCAGGTCGCCGACAACCCGTCCGGGTGCGTTCACATGTGGTGGCGGGTAGCCGGTGCGGGTGCTCGGAAACGGGCCGATCAGCAGGAGTGCGTCGGCGTCAACTCGTCCGGTGGCGACGGCTTCCCACACCACCCACACGGCGTGCGAATGCGCCGCGACCACCAGTGGCCGAGGGAGTGTCGATGCCTGCTCGACGAACAGGTCGACCTGCTCGCGGAAGGGGCGCTGGGTGTCGCCGGGCCGGTAGGGAGAGCCCGTGCGGATCGGGCAGGTCGCGTTGTGCCGAGGCTGCCCGTCGCCCGGTCCGGAGTACGAGAAGTAGTACACCTGCTCGCAGCGGTAGCCGAGTCGGTGCACGTCCGTCGCGTGGATTCTCGCCTGCCCCGAGGCGGAGTTGATCCCCGCGACGATCATCAGCGAACCCGGTTGCGGTGAAGCGGGTTCGGACCTGCCGGATTCGCGGCTCGTGACGACCATGATCGACACGGTGACGAGTACCGCGACGAACGCGGTCAGAGCATACGCAGGCCGACGCAATGCCCCACGCTCCATCATCACGATCGCCACGCCGGTCGCAGCGGCCGAGACGGGTACGAGTGGCACCGTGAGGACCGGGATGCGATCCGCGACGACACCGAGCGCCACGACCACCGCGCAGTACGGCGCCATCACGTCGATACGCAGTCCACGGCGCCAGGAGAGTGCGACATTCCCTCGCAGGTCGTGCCGGCCCTGCCAGGGGATCGGCCCGAGAACCAGCACCACCACCGCGACCAGGACGACCGCGAGCCAGAACAACCGCGCATACAGAACGGCATATGCCGCGGCGTCGGCACCTGCCGCCACCAGCACCGGACCGAAGGTGACCGCGTAGAAGAGGGCCGCGAAGCGGAGCCTGCGGGCATCGAGACCGCCCAGGAGCCACGCCAGGAGCGTCACCCGGGCCGCGAACAGCAGCGCGCACACGATCAGGAAGACCGGCCACGACGGTGCCCGCGACATCAGGATCCGCAGGTCGGTGAACTGATCCAGGGGCGGCAGGGCCACCAGATGGATCAGGCCGGGCCAGGTCGGGATCGTGTTGGTCGCGGCGAGCAGCACGACGAACGCCGCTGCGACCGCGAGCGGCCACCACCGCGTCCACTGTCCCTGTCGCATCCGCGGGACTCCCGTTGCCGACTGCCTCGAATGTAAGGGATGCGATGGTGGACGAGCGACCGAGGAAAACTTCTCGTGAGCACCCGTACGGACAGGAGGACCGCATGGCCGAGGTAGCGAAGGGGTCGAAGACCGATCTCACCGATCTCCGATACGAGGTGAGGCTCGGTGCCGCCGTGGACGGAGCGGTCGACCTGATGGCCGTCCTCCTCACCGACGCCGGCCGGGTACGCAGCGACGACGACTTCGTGTTCTTCAACAACCCGAAGGCGCCGGGCGTCCACCTCACCTCCGACACCTCCGTCACCGTCGATCTGTCCGCGGTGCCGGCGGACGTCCAGCGGGTGCTCGTCGCCGCGAGCACCGAGGCGCAGGGACGCACCTTCGGTGAGGTGCCAGGGGTACGCGTCGAGGTTCGTGGCCCGGGTCAACTGCTGGAGTTCGTCCCGCCCGGCCTGGCCACCGAAACGGTCCTGCAGGTCGTCGCGCTGTACCGGCGCGGGAGCGGGTGGCGCCTCGACGCCGTCGGCCAGGGTTATCAGGACGGACTCGCGGCGTTCGCGACCGACCACGGGATCGTCGTCGACGATACGGACGACGAGCCCGAACCGACCGTGTCCGCTCCGAAGACGTCCCCCGCGGCGAGCCCGATCTCGTTCGAGAAGGTGCAGATCTCGCTCACCAAGGATTCGCCCACGCAGACGGCCCGGATCGATCTGCGCAAGTCGCAGGGTGATCCGAACTGGGTGCTCACCGTCGGACTCGAATGGGACGGGCGCGGTGCGACATACGACCGGAACGGCAACGTGAAGAAGTACGGCAGCGGTGATCTCGACGTGTACTTCTACTGCCGCAACGAGGACACGAACGACTATGTGGTCATCAGCGGGGATCCCGGTCATCGGGGGAGTCTCGACACCTGGCCGTACATCCACCACTACGGCGACAGCAAGGGCCCGGGAAACGGGAAGAAGCCTGCCGTCGAACAGGTTCGGGTACTGCCGAACGAGAACGGCGACCTCCTCGTCAACATCTATCAGAGCGTCGACAACGGCGCAGGTGCGATCGACAAGTTCGGAAAGCCGCGTGTGGCAATCCGATACGGACGCGCCGGGCACAACGGACTGCCGGGTCCCGACGCCGACGAGATCCTCGTGTACGTCGGCAACGGGAAGAACTCGTACTGGGCGACCGTCGCGCATATCGACGTGCAGGACGGTGTGCTGACCGTCGACGGTGAGACCCGGTACAGCAGGTTCGGAAGCGAACGCATGCCCGGACTCGACTCGTCCGGCACCTGGGTGCGCTCGCCGAAGGGCGGACCGACCGGACGCAGCAAGAAGCGAAACGGCGGCCTCGGTCTGGATCGCTACGCCGGGACGTGCCCGAAATAGCCGGTCGGCTGCCGACCACGCCGTTCTCTCCCTCCCCGACGAACCGCCACCACCGCCCACCTGAGGAAAGGAGGTTGTATGTCCTCTTTGTGGCGTCGCACTGCGCGATATGAGGGGAGAATGGCGGCGGGAAGTACCGGAGATGGGAGTGACGGGGCATGAGGGCGACAGCCGAGTCGGGAGAGGCGTGGTCGGCGGAGCGCCTGTTCGCGGGACCGGGAGAAAGCCAGGAACGCTTTCGGAAGACCGATTGGTCGGCCACGCCCCTGGGTCCGGTGGAGTCGTGGCCCGCGGAGCTGCGCATGGCGGTGCGGACGGTGCTGCCGTCCGAGGTGCCGATGCTCCTGTGGTGGGGACCGCAGCTGGTGCAACTCTTCAACGACGCGATCATCCCTGTCCTCGGTGACAAGTACCCCGCGGCGGTCGCCCAGCCGGCACCCGAGTGCTGGCACGAGGTGTGGGACGAGGTCGGAGCCCGCGTCGAACGCGCGATGGCGGGTACGGCGACCTTCGCCGAAGAGGAACTGCTGTTCATGCAGCGCCACGGCTACGAGGAGGAGACCTACTGGACCTTCTCCTACAGCCCGATCCGCGACGAATCCGGCGAGGTGGCAGGGGTGTTCGTCGCGACCACCGATGTCACCTCGCGGGTGCTCGGTGAGCGTCGTCTGGAGGCCCTGAGCCGTCTCGGCACGGTGGCGATCACCGATTCGGGAATGTCGGTGATCGAGACGTGCCGGAACGCGTTGGACGCGCTCGAGCCCAGTCATCAGGACATTCCGCTGGCCGCGCTGTTCCTCGACAGTCGGGTGGTGGATCCCGATGATCCGCAACCGAACTGGAAGCAGCTCGCCGCAATCGGAACGAAGCCCGACTTCTCTGGTTCCCTGCTCGGACCGGGTGAGGACCAGCTGCTGTCGAAGGCCGCCAGGGCCTCCGAACCCTTCGTCGTCTCCGGCGTCGCCGAGCGTTCCCCGGATCTGCTCGACCCGCAGCGAACCCTCGGAGACCATCCGATCGGCACCATCCTCCTCGTGCCGTTGACGGCGTCGGGACACGACTTCCCGCTCGGTGTCCTCGCCGTCGGACTGAGCCCGTACCGGGTGTTCGACGCCGCGTACTCCACCTTCGTCGAACTCGTTGCCACCAAGATCTCGGGACTGCTGCGCGATGCGTCGGCGATGGATGCCGAGCGTCGCCGGGCCGATGCGTTCGCGGCGCTCGACGCTGCCAAGACCCGGTTCCTCGAATCGATCAGCCACGAGTTCCGCACACCGCTCACACTGCTCCTCGGCCCGTTGCAGAGCATGCTCGACGAGGCCACGACGCTGACGGACGCGCAGCGACAGTCGCTGGAGGTCTCTCAGCGCGCCGCGATCCGGTTGCGGCGACTCGTCGACGCGTTGCTCGAAGCGACGCGTGCCGAGACCGACCCGTCGCGAAAGCCCCTGAGGCCGACCGATCCGGCGGCGCTCACGGCCGAATGTGTGGACCTGTTCACCGACGCGGCTCAGCGTGCGGGCCTGGACCTGCGCAGCCGGATCGCCGACGCGGCGGCCGAGCAGACCCGGCTCGATCCCCAGACGTGGGCCCATATCGTGCTGAACCTGCTCTCGAACGCGATCAAGTACACCCCCTCGGGATCGATCGATGTGGATCTGGACGTCGAGGACGATCTGCTGGTCCTGAAGGTCGCCGACACCGGTCTCGGCATTCCGGAATCGGAGCTCGGTCGCATCTTCGAACGGTTCCATCGCGTCGAGAGCGTCGGGGGACGCAGTCAGGAGGGCATCGGGCTGGGTCTGTCCCTCGTCTCGGATTGGGTCCACACGCTCGGCGGAAGTGTGACCGTGTCCAGTGAGCTCGGGCACGGCAGCACCTTCACCGTGTCCGTTCCCCGCGTCCTCGACCAGACGTCGGAGTCGCCGGCGGGAACCGTCCCGGGGGATCTGAGCGCCATGTACATCGGCGAAGCGCAACAGTGGGACAGGGTCGCTTTCGACGAGAACGAATCGTCCATGCAGGGAGAGGATGTGGAATCGTTGCCACGGATCCTCGTGATCGAGGACAACGCGGACATGCGTGACTATCTGACGCAGTTGTTGCGTCGCCAGAGCTGGCACGTGGATGCGGTGGGGGACAGCGATGCCGCCCTCGAGCGGATCCGATCGCGACCGCCGCATCTCGTCCTCAGCGACATCATGCTCCCCGGTCGGGACGGGGTGGAGCTGCTCGGGGAGATCCGCCGCGACCCGGCGACCTCCCGTTTGCCGGTCATCCTCCTGACGGCACGGGCCGGCGCGGAGGCCACGATCGGCGGTCTGCGTACCGGCGCCGACGATTACATCACCAAACCGTTCCATCCCGACGAGCTCATCGCCCGTGTGCGCGTGAATCTCGAATTGTCGTGGCTGCGTGAGCAGATGCTCGCCGCGCGGGAGCGTGAGTCCGACCAGTTGAAGACGGCCCTGGAGACCCGGTCGACACTGAGCAAGGCCGTCGGACTGATGATGGCCACGTTCAAGTGCGACGCCGACGCGGCGTTCGACAAACTCGTCGCCTTCTCCCAGCACCGCAACGTCAAGGTGCGTGAGATCGCCGAGCAGATCGTCGGTGACTACACCGCCTCGCTCAGCAATTCGTCGGGGTAGTGCTCTGCGCCTTCGGTTCCGCCGCTGCTACTGCAGACCGTGAGCGCGGTGACGGATCAGGCCCCCGCGTACAGCTTGTCGATCTCCTCGGCATACTTCGCATCGATGGGCTTGCGCTTGAGCTTCATCGTCGGGGTCAGCTCGTCGCCGGAGGGTTCCCAGATCGTCGGCAGCACCGTGTACTTCTTGATCTGCTCGACCCGCGACAACTTGCTGTTCGCCTCCTCGACCGATTTCGCGATCGACTCGAGGACCACCGGATGCCGGGAGAGCTCCTCGTGGGTGCCGCTGAGACCGTGTTGTTCGGCGAAAACGGCCAGGGCATCGGGATCGAGCGCGAGCAGCGCGACGTTGTAGGGTCGGTCGTTGCCGATGGCGACGGCGCCACCGAGCATCGGGCAAGCGGCACGCAGGGCGCCTTCGATATTGGCGGGTGACATGTTCTTCCCCGCCGCGTTGACGATGATCTCCTTCTTCCGGTCGATCAACCGCACGTATCCGTCCGCGTCGATCTCACCGATGTCGCCGGTGTGCAACCAGCCGTCGGAATCGATTGCATCCGAAGTCTTCTCGGGGTCGTTGCGGTAGCCCTTCATCAACAGCGGACCCGAGACGAGCAGTTCGCCGTCCTCGGCGATCCTGAGCTGCGCACACGGCACGGCCTGCCCGACGGTGCCGATGCGGATGGCGCCCGGCCGGTTCATCGTGACCACGCACGAAGTCTCCGACATGCCCCACACCTCGGAGCACGGAATGCCCAGGGCGAGAACGAACTCGAGGACCTCCGGCGAGATCGCGGCGGCACCGGTGACAGCGGCCCGGACCTGATCGAGGCCGAGCTTGCCGCGGATCGCGGACAACACCAGCCTGTCGGCCACCGCGTGCTGCACCTCGAGGGTGCGGGGGACCGGCTTGCCGTCGGACTGCAGCCGGGCACGCTTGCGTCCGACGTCGATCGCCCACAACGCGAGCTTCTTCTTGATCGGGCTCGACTCCTCGGCGAGGGTCTTGTCGATCGCGGCCTTGAGCTTGTACCAGACCTGGGGGACGGCGCCGAAGAGCGTCGGCCGCAGGCTCGGCAGCACCGTGATGGCCTGCTTGAGGTCGTCGAGCGTGGTGATCTGCATGCCGCTGTACAGGCTCGAGTAGTGCGAACCCCAGCGGTTGGCGATGTGCGCGTCGGGCAGATACGACAGGATCCGGTCGTCCGGACCGATGGGCAGGTACGTGCTCGTCGCCTCGAGTTCGGCGAGCAGGTTGGCGTGGGTGAGTTCGACACCCTTCGGTGGGCCCGTAGTACCGGAGGTGTAGATGAGGGTCAGCAGGTCGGACGGCTGCACTGCCTTCCACGAGGCTTCGAAGTCGAAGGACGGATCGGCGGCGGCCTCGAGGTCGTCGAGGGACATGGTGCCCTCGGGTTTGCCGTCGATGCACACCAGGTGCTCGACCTTGGTGTCACCGATCGCCTGCCGCAGGACGGGGACGAACTGTTCCTCGGCGATCATCACGTGGTTGCCGGCGTTGCCGAGCACGTACGAGATCTGTTCGGCGGTCAGCGAGTTGTAGATCGAGAACGGCACCGCGCCGAGGTGGATCGCGGCGGTGTCGAGAAGGTGGAACTCGGGCCGGTTGGTGAGCATGAGGCCGACGGTGTCGCCGCGGTTCACGCCGAGGCCGGCGAGTCCGGCGGCGAGGCGTTCGACGCGCTGCGCGTACTGACGCCAGGTGTAGGAGACGGAATCGTCGGGGGTGCGCAGCGCGACCTTGTCGGGGTGCGCCGCGGCGGTGGTCTGGAAGGCTTCGCAGAGGGTCGACGGTGAGGTGGCACGAGGGGTCATCACTGGCTCCCGAGGTCGAGTGTGGCGAAAGTGTAGGACGAAGTGCGTACATCCGTGGTCGGATTTGCCGGATTGTTGCGACGGAATCGAGACCGCTGCCTGCGACGACGCGCGGGGTGTTTGGTACTGCCCACCCCGGGTACCGCCGGGACATGACCACCGTGGATCGCATCGCGGATCCGTGGGGTTCGCGCACACCCTACGGACCCGGGGAACACTGGCCCACCCGCGTCGACACCTATCTCGCCGACGGACTGACCGAGGACGACGTCGACAGGTGGGTGCAGTCGGCGACCATCCTGCATTCCAACGGCGACGGCCTCGACATCGCCGTCAAGGACGGGCGCATGGTGGGGGTGCGCGGACGCGCCGTCGACCGGGTCAACCACGGCCGGCTCGGCCCCAAGGACCTGTTCGGCTGGCAGGCGAACCACTCGGAGGACCGGCTCACCACCCCGCTGATCCGCCGCGACGGCAAGCTCGTCGAGACCGACTGGGACACCGCGATGGATGCCGTCGCCGGTCGCACGAAGCAGCTGCTCGACGAGCGCGGCCCCAGCTCGGTCGGCTTCTACACCACCGGACAGTTGTTCCTGGAGGAGTACTACACCCTCGCGCTCATCGGGCACGGTGGCATCGGCACCAACCACATGGACGGCAACACGAGGCTGTGCACGGCGACGGCGGCAGCTGCCCTCAAACAGTCCTTCGGGTGCGACGGCCGCCCGGCTCCTACACCGACATCGACCATGCCGACGTCATCGCGCTGTACGGACACAACATGGCCGAGACACAGACGGTGACATGGACGCGGATCCTCGACCGGCTCGCCGGACCGAACCCGCCGGCCGTGATCTGTGTGGATCCGCGGCGGACGCCGGTCGCGCGGGCCGCGACGGTGCACCTCGCCCCGCGCCCGGGCACCAACGTCGTCCTCATGAACGGGCTGCTCCACGAGATCCTGCGACGCGGGTGGATCGACGAGAAGTACATCGAGGACCACACCGTCGGATTCGACGAACTGCGCACCCAGCTCGACGACTATCCCCTCGAGAAGGCCGTCGAGATCTGCGACGTCCCCATCGAGGATCTGCGGGAGGCCGCTCGACTGCTCGGCACGGCGGAGCGGCTGCTCTCGACGGTCCTGCAGGGCTTCTACCAGTCCCATCAGGCCACCGCGGCCGCCGTGCAGGTGAACAACATCCATCTCGTGCGCGGCATGCTCGGCAGGCCCGGGTGCGGAGTCCTCCAGATGAACGGGCAGCCCACCGCGCAGAACACCCGTGAATGCGGAGCCGACGGCGACCTGCCGGCCTTCCGCAACTGGGCCAACGAGTCGCACGTCGAGGACCTCGCCCGGGTGTGGAACATCGATCCGATGCGGATCCCGCACTACACCGCCCCCACCCACCTGATGCAGATGATGCGGTATGTCGAGGACGGCTCGATCCGCTTCCTCTACGTGAGCGGGACGAACCCGGCCGTGTCCCTGCCGGAACTGCGCCGGGTGCGCGAGATCCTCACCCAGGACAGGCTCTTCCTCGTGGTGCAGGACATCTTCCTGTCGGAGACCGCGCAACTCGCCGACGTCGTCCTGCCCGCTGCGACCTGGGGTGAGAAGACCGGCACGTTCACCAACACCGACCGGACCGTGCACCTGTCGGAGAAGGCCGTCGAACCACCCGGGCAGGCCAGGCCCGATCTCGACATCTTCGTCGACTACGCGCGCCGGCTCGACCTGCGGGACAAGGACGGCGACCCGCTCGTGAAGTGGTCCACGCCCGAGGAGGCCTTCGAGGCGTGGAAGGAGTGCACGGCCGGGCGGCCCTGCGACTACACGGGCATCACCTACGAGAAACTCCGTGGCGGAAGCGGAATCCAGTGGCCGTGCAACGCCGACGCTCCCGACGGGACCGAACGTCTCTACGAGGGCGGAAAGTTCTGGGCCGCACCGGACTACTGCGAGAACTACGGACGGGACATGGTCACCGGGGCGCCGGTCGAACCCCCCGAGTATCGGGCGCTGAACCCCTTCGGCAAGGCGATCATCAAGGCGGGTGAGTATCTTCCCCCGCACGAGACGGTCTCCGACGAGTATCCCTATCTGCTCACCACCGGCCGCACGCTCTACCACTTCCACACCCGCACGAAGACCGGTCGCGCCCCGCAACTGCAACGCGCCGCCCCGGAGGTGTGGGTGGAGATGTCGGCGAGCGACGCCGAGCGGCACGGATGGTCGGAGGGCGACCTGCTGCGGGTCGACACCCCGCGCGGGCACGTCACCGCGCGGCTGCGGATCAGCGGGATCCGGACCGGGGTGCTGTTCCTGCCGTTCCACTACGGCTACTGGGACACCCCCGCGGGTCACGAACCGGCGCTCGAGGGGCGCGCGGCCAACGAACTGACCTTCACCGACTGGGACCCGGCGTCGAAGCAACCCCTGTTCAAGTCGGGTGCCGCGCGCGTCGAACGGGTCGCCGTCGCCGACGACGGGCCGTCCGCGGCGCCGACCACCACCGCCTCGGCGCCCGTCTCCGGCACCGTGCCCGCCACTTCGGGTGGACCGGACGCCGAAATCACCGAGACGCTCGACGACGGAGGGCCGCGATGAACAAGGTCTCCCTGGCGATCCGTGAACTGCACCGATCGGAGAACGACCTGGCGACCGAGCTGCTGCGCACCGCGGACCGGCACAAGGTCGACCACGAGATCTTCCACGTGGCGCGTGACATCGCCGGCTGGTCGCAGCAGCACGTGCACGAACTCGCCCGCGTCGGTCACGACTACGACCTCGATCTCGACGACGAGCCCCAGGGCGTCCACGAGGTGCTCGCAGAGGTGCGGCGGAAGGGAAGCGAGATGCTCGGACGCCGGCACGCCCCGAGTGTCCTGTTGCTGCGGGATCTGCGCACCGTGCACCGCATGGCGGCGGGCGTCTCGCTCGACTGGGAGATCCTCGCCCAGACGGCGCAGGCCCTGAGCGACCGCGAACTGCTCGCCCTCTCGAAACGCTGCCATCCCCAGACCCTGCGTCAACTGCGCTGGGCGAACGCGAAACTCAAGGAGATCGCCGCGCAGACGGTCGTCACCGACTGAGCAGCGCCGAAGTCAGGGCCGTTCGAACCTCTCCTCGCGCCCGAGTCTGCGCAGCCGGATCCACTCGCGCAGGCCGGCCGGGTCGCGGCGGGTGATCAGGAAGTACCAGCCGAACCGCACCCATTCCTGGGGCAGCAACCGGCGCAGTCCCGGCTGCGAGAGCAGGTAGCCGCGGTTGCGGTAGGTGAAGAACCGCTTGGTGTCGTTGTCCGGATACTGCGTGTGCATCCGGCCACCGAGGATCGGCTTGAACTCGTCGGCACCGTCCGGGTGCAGGTAGGCGGTCTGCAAACAGGTGCCGAACGGCAGGCCCGACCGGACGAGACGGCGGTGCACCTCGACCTCGTCGCCGCGGACGAACAGGCGCAGGTCGGGCACGCCCACCGCGTCGATCGCCGCGGCCGTGAAGAGGGCGCCGTTGAACAACGAGGCGATGCCGGGCAGCAGGTCCTCGTCGCCGAGTTCGTGCCGCCATCGCCGCCACACCACACCGCGGCGCAGCGGGAAGGCGAGGCGATCGGGTTGCGCGATGTCGCACACGACCGGCGACACCTCGGCCAGGCCGTTGCGCTGCGCGCAGTCGAGCAGCGTCGCGAGCACGTCCGGTCCCTCGGGGCGGCCGTCGTCGTCGGCGAGCCACACCCGGTCGGCGCCGAGCGACAGTGCGTACAGGATGCCGAGGGCGAAGCCGCCCGCGCCGCCGAGATTGTGCTTCGAACCGAGATAACTCGTGGGCAGGTCCACGGCGTCGACGAGCTCGCGCACCGCGTCCTCGTCGCCGTTGTCGACCACCACGAGATGGTCGAGCGGACGGGACTGCGAGGCAAGAACTTTCAGCGAATCCGCCAGCAGCTCACGACGGCGGTGCGTGACGACGACGCCGATGATCCGTTCGTCAGCCACCGTTCGAACCCGTCGAGGCCGCGGCGTCGTGGGCGGACTTCGCGATCCGCTCACGCTCGAGCTCGTGGAGGATCGTGCGCACGTGATCGCCGGCCTCGTCGCCCTCGTAGGCGCGCACCACGTGCTCGATGTCGCCCTGCTCGCGGATCTGGCCGTGATCGATCCACATCGCCTGGTCGCACAGCTGGGCGAGGAACTCGTTGGAGTGGCTGGCGAACACGAGGATGCCCGAACGCGCGACGAGATCCTGCAGACGCACGCGCGCCTTCTTCATGAACTCCGCGTCGACCGCGCCGATGCCCTCGTCGAGCAGCAGGATCTCGGGGTCGATGCTGGTGACCACACCGAGCGCGACGCGCACCCGCATACCGGTCGAGTAGGTGCGCAACGGCATGTTGAGGTAGTCGCCGAGCTCGGTGAACTCGGCGATCTCGTCGACCTTGGCCAGCATCTGCTTGCGGCTCATCCCGAGGAACATGCCGCGGATGACGATGTTCTCGTAGCCGGAGATCTCCGGGTCCATGCCGACGCCGAGGTCGAACACCGGCGCGACGCGGCCCTTCACCCGGGCGTGGCCGCGGGTGGGCTCGTAGATCCCCGAGAGCAGACGCAGCAGCGTGGACTTGCCGGCGCCGTTGTGGCCGACGAGCCCGACGCGGTCGCCTTCCTTCAGCGACATCGTGATGTCGCGCAGAGCCTCGACGATCACGACGTCGGAGTTGTTGCGGCCGATCGCTCCGCCCGCCTTACCCAGGAAGGCCTTCTTCAAGGAGCGGGTCTTGGCGTCGAAGATGGGAAAGTCGACGCACGCGCCGCGCGTTTCGATGCTGACCCGACTCACGATGCTGCTCCAGACGCTGACACGGGACCCGAGCGTACCCGTCGCGCCGATACCCGAGTCCCGGGGCGTACCCGGTGGGACTACAGGTACTGGCCGGTTCCGGGGTGGGTCTGGCCGGGGATCTGCTGATCGTTCTGGCCGTGACCGCCGTGCACGGCACCGGACGGGAGGGCTCCCTGACGCATCTGCTCGAGCTGGGCACGAGCGGCCATCTGCTGAGCGAACAGCGCCGTCTGGATGCCGTGGAACAGACCTTCGAGCCAGCCGACGAGCTGGGCCTGCGCGATGCGCAGCTCGGCGTCGGAGGGCACTGCGTCCTCACCGAAGGGCAGCGCGAGCCGCTCGAGTTCTTCCCGCAGGTCGGGGGCGAGGCCCTGACCGAGTTCGCGGATGGACGACAGGTGGATGTCCTTGAGCCGGGTGCGGCTGGCGTCGTCGAGCGGCGCGGCCTTCACCTCTTCGAGGAGCTGTTTGATCATGGTGCCGATCCGCATGACCTTCGCCGGCTGCTCGACCATGTCGGCCAGGGATTCGCCGCCGTTCTCGGTCTTCTCCTCCTCCGGTCGGCCGTCGGCCTCCACGCGGGCCGCCTCCTCACGGGAGACACGGATGGGTCGGCCGTCGGGTCCGATCACGAGAACCTGGTCGTTGTCCGGATGCGTCATGGCTCCATTCTCCCTTTCCCACCCCGGGGGTGCCCGGTTGCCCGAAGGTCCCGGAGTGCCGGGTACCCCGATCGAGCCTACCGAGACGGCAACGCCGAGTGCAGGTACGGCGCGTCCCGATTGACATCGGGACCTAGAGTGTCTGCCATGGCTTACGACGTTGCCCGGATCCGGGGGTTGATCCCCTCGCTCGGGGACGGGTGGATCCATCTCGATCCACGGGCCGGTATGCAGATCCCCGACGTGGTGTCGCGCACCGTGTCCACTGCCTTCCGCAACTCGGCCGCGTCGTCGACCGGACGGCACCTGTCGTCGCGTCGCAGCGCCGCGATCCTCCAGGAGGCGCGCGTCGCGGTCGCGGAACTCGTGGGTGCCGACCCGGACGGCGTCGTCCTGGGTCCGAGCCACGCGGTGCTGCTCGCCTGGCTCGCCGAAGCGCTCAGTTCCCGCCTCGGGCTCGGCACCGGCATGGTGCTCTCGCGGCTCGACGACGAGGCGAACATCGCTCCCTGGTTGCGGGTCGCGAGCCGCTACGGCGCGCAGGTGCGCTGGGCCGAGGTCGAGATCGAGACGTGCGAACTGCCCACCTGGCAGTACGAGGAACTCATCACGCCCACCACCCGGCTCGTCGCGCTCACCGCGGCGTCGTCGATCGTCGGCACCGCGCCCGACGTGCGGGTCGTCGCGGATCTCGTCCACGAGGTCGGTGGGCTCATGGTCGTCGACGCCGCCGGCGCCGCCCCCTACGCCCACGTCGACATCGACGATCTCGGCGCCGACGTCATCACCGTCGACATCGCCGCATGGGGCGGACCGCAGATCGGTGCGCTCGTCTTCGCCGACCCCTCGCATCTCGAACGAGTCCCGGCGATGTCGCTGAACCCGCACGCACGCGGCGCCGAACGTCTCGAGGTGGGCGGTCACCAGTTCGGTCTGCTCGCCGGTATCCCCGCGTCCATCGACTTCATCGCCTCACTGGACGACGACGCCACCGGTACGCGCCGCGAGCGTCTCGACATCTCGATCAGCTCGATGCAGAACTACCAGGACGTGCTGTTCGACCGCCTCATGCGGCAGCTCGACAGCCTCACCGGCGTGATCGTGCTCGGCCGCGCATCGAGCCGCGTCCCCACCCTCAGCTTCACCGTCGACGGCGTCCCGGCCGAGAAGGTCGCCGCGCATCTCGCCGACCGCCGCATCGCGACGGTGGCGAGCACCCGCGGATCGAGCCGGCTCCTCGACTCCCTCGGCGTCAGCGACGAAGGGGGAGCGGTGAGCATCGGCCTCGCCCCCTACACCACGAGCTTCGAGGTCGATCAGCTCGTCCGCGAGCTCCGCAACCTCTAGTTGCGTTCGATCCGCAGCACGACCTTCCCGACGGTCTCGGGGCTGTCGAGCAGTTCGTGTGCCCGGGCGGCCTCGGTGATCGGCAGCTCGGCGTGCACGACGGGATGGACCTTCGCCTCCTCGATGAGCGGCCACAGATTGGCGCGCACGGAGTCGATGATCTCGCTCTTGCCCGACGGACCCGAGTCCGGACGGCCGCGCAGGCCGGTCGCGGCGACGTGACCGCGCTTGGCGAGCAGCTTGCCGAGGTGCAGTTCGCCCTTGGTGCCGCCCTGCATGCCGATGACGACGAGCCATCCGTCGGGAGCGAGGACGTCGATGTTCCGGGACAGATACTTCGCGCCCATGTTGTCGAGCACGACGTCGGCGCCACCGAAGGCGTTGCGCACCTCGGAGACGAAGTCCTGTTCGCGGTAGTCGATCGCCAGGTCGGCGCCGAGTTCGCGGCAGCGGTCGAGCTTGCCGGCCGAAGCCGTCACCGCCACCTTTGCGCCGAGCGCCTTGCCCACCTGGATGGCGTGCGTGCCGATGCCTCCGCCGCCACCGTGGACGAGCAGGACGTCGCCGCGCTTCAGGCCGGCGGTCATCACGACGTTCGACCACACCGTGCACGCGATCTCGGGAAGCGACGCGGCGACCGCGACGTCCATGCCCTTCGGGACGGGCAGCAGCTGGGAGGCGGGGACCGCGACCTTCTCGGCGTAACCGCCACCGGTGAGGAGGGCACAGACCTTGTCGCCGATGTTCCAGCCCGTCACACCCTCGCCGAGTTCGGAGATCACTCCGGAGCATTCGAGGCCCAGGATGTCGCTCGCCCCCGGGGGCGGCGGGTAGAGGCCGCGCCGTTGCAGCAGGTCGGCGCGGTTGACCGCGGTCGCCGCAACATCGAGAAGTACGTGCCCGGGAGGCAGGTCCGGGTCGGGCTGCTCGGTCCACCGGAGAACTTCTGGACCACCGGGTTCGGTGGCGACGATTGCATACATGTGTTCGACGCTATCGCGTGCGGGGCAGTGAGGGGACGGTCACTCCGCTCGTGGCGCGCTCACCTGCTCGAAGCTACCGCGCGGTAACCGGATCGGGCCGTCGGCATTACACTCCCGGCGTGACCAGCGAACGAGACGAACCCAAGTGGTTGACCGCAAAGGAGCAGGAGGCCTGGCGTCTCTACATGGACGGCAACAACCGTCTCATGAGCGCCCTCAGTCGGTCCCTCAACGACCGACACGACCTGTCGCTGGCGGAATATCGGATCCTGGTCATGCTCTCCGAAGCCCCCGACGGCGCCCTGCGCATGAGCGATCTCGCCGACGGCGTGCTCTCCTCACGCAGCCGGCTCACCCATCAGATCCGGCGGATGGAGCAGGAGAAGATGGTCGTGCGCAGCTCGTGCCCCGACGATGGTCGCGGTGTGCTCGCCACCATCACCGAGGAGGGCCGGCGACGTCTGGCGGAGGCCGCCCCCACCCACGTCGACGACGTGCGCAACTACCTCATCGACCTGCTGTCGGCCGACGAACTCGACATGCTGGCGCGGGTCTTCGCGCGCGTCGAGCACACTCTGGCCGACCGCTGAGGTCGCGAATCGGTTAGGCCCTGCTTGCGTCGAGCGGTTAGGATCTGCCACGGAAGCGTGGCAGAGCGGCCGAATGCACTCGCCTTGAAAGCGAGCTTGGGTAACACCAACGGGGGTTCAAATCCCTCCGCTTCCGCCGCAGCCCCTCACTTGTTCACGCAGGTGAGGGGCTTTTTTGTGGCTTAGGGGAGTGGCCATCGGTCCCTTGTGGGCACATTTTGGGCACACGGACCATGGAATAGACCTGATCGAGCGTGGCTGCGACGGCGTCCAGATCCTCGTCGAACAGGTCGCTGTAGGTGTCGAGTGTCATCGCCGCCGACGCGTGCCCGAGCATCCGCTGGAGTGCCTTCACGTTCACTCCCGCAGAGACGGCGAGGGACGCCGCAGTATGCCGCAGGTCGTGAGGGGTGATTCGCTCGATGCCGGCGCGCTGCACTGCGAGGTGAAACCATCCGGTGTGGCTGACCGGCCGTCGCATATGGTTCCCGTCACGACCGGGGAACACGAGATCGTCCCGGCTTCGCCCTTCACACTGCTTCGCTACCGCGTCAAGCACGAACGCCGGCACCGGCACGGACCGAACCTTGTCACCTTTGGTGGTGCCGACGACGTGCTTCGTGCCGACTTGCACCGCGTTCTCGTGGACGGTGAGGCGCCGCCGCAGGAAATCGACGTCCCGTACCCGTAGCGCGATTGCTTCACCCCACCGCAGGCCGCAGTAGGCGAGCACAAAGACGAGTGCGCCGTTCCTTCCGGCTTCGTGTGCGAGCACGGCGACGTCCTCTGCGCTCAGGTACTTGTGTCGCCGCTTCGACTTGCGTGGCAGGTTCTCGACTCCGCGAGCAGGGTTCTTCACGATCCGGCCGTCCTTCACCGCATCGTCGAGGATGCCTGCGAGAACTCCGTATGCGCGGATCACGACGGTGGCCCCAGAACCATTGGTCACTACCCGTCCGTCGTCGTCGAGTTCGTCGCGCCCCATATCCGCGATCCACCGCTCGACCATGCCCAGTTTGATGTCCGTGATACGCGTCGATCCCCACCGTGGCTGAACGTGTGTCCTCCATGACGAATCGATCGCGTTGTACGTCGACGGCTTCACGTCGACCTGTTTGCGGGTCAACCAGTCGGGTGCCAGCTCATCTACGGTGATACGACCCAAAGAGGGCGGCACGTATTCGCCGCGCATCTTCTCGACCTCGACGGTGGCGGCGAATCGCTCCGCGTCCCGCTTGGTCTTGAATCCGCGTTTCTTCGATTGGGTGCGGTCTGGAGTGCGGAACCGCACCATGTACCGCTTTCCGGCGGCTGTGTCGTACGACTCAATCGTCGCCACGGGACAGCTCCTCTAGGGCTCGGCGAAGCTCTTGCTTCATCTGACGCGTGACCTGGCCTCGACGTTGCGCGTTCGCGTCGATGCCTGCTCGCCGATCTCGTTCTGCTGAGAAGGAAGATCCCCATAATTTGAGCGACAGCACCGCGAGGACGTTCGCACTGACTTCCAGTTCCTTGGTTATCCGTTGTTCCGCCACGCCAGCCTCATGCATGACGCGCTGCACTTCGAGGATCGGCAGATCCTCCCCAAAGCGACCGAGCATGGCGTTGTCTTCTGCCCACCGCTCGAAGGCTTGGTTTGCAGTCTTACGGACTTGCTCAGTTACTCCGCGGATATCCCTCGCCCTGAGCTTCATGGGCTGGCCACTCAGCGCCGACGCGATCGCATCGCCTCGAACGATGAACGTTGGATTCACTTCGACCCATCCATCGAACTGCGTCAGATCGGAGAGGGAGATAGGTTCGCCGGTCGCGTCGCCAAGTGCTTGAGCGACTGCTAGAAGAGTTGGCAATGTTGTTGGCATTCGGCCACTTTCGAGGTCGCCGACACGGCCGGTACTCCAGCGCAGGCCGTAATTGCGAGCTGATCGGGCGACGTCGTCGAGCTTCGTGCCGTGGCGTAGCCGATGGATGCGTGCGTTCATGCCCACGACCTCAGGCAACGGCTTCTGCGGAGTCACGTTCACAAGGTACTAGATACCCGTGTACTTGACATACCTCCGGCTCGCTGGTTTTCTTGTCACGTCACAATAAATCTAGTGAAAGGCTGATGGGAATGTCTGAGGCAAGAGTTCTGAATGTCGTAGTTGGTGGACTTGCGACGCCGTCGGAAGTGGCGGAGTACCTACGGACCAACACATCCAAGCTCGCGAATGACCGTTACCGGGGGATCGGGCCCAAGTTCGTCAAACACGGTCGCAAGGTGCTGTACCGCTGGGAGGACGTACTCGCCTGGACCGAAGCGAACCTGATGCAGCGCACCGATGACCGGCCCGGCATCGCGTAGTGGCTGCGATGGAAGACGCCGGTGATGGACGAACTGAAACGAGGAACGTCGTCGACGGAGGGGCTGCCACCCCGAATTCCGTCGACGACGCCAGGACCCGAACCAACCAGCAAGAAGGGACTGATCCCATGTCCAACCTTACGTTCTTCGATCTCGAGGAACAGCTCGCAAGCATTGGAGCGACTCCGGACGAGATTCTCAATCACCAGGGACTCATGCGCGACGAGATCGAAGCGGCAGCGCTCGAAGCCGGACGACTCCGCGAACAATGGCGCTCACTGCCCTTGTGGGATGACGCCGATGTGCCCAGGATCCGGCGCGACATTCTCGCCGAACGTCACGAGCTCAATGAGACGACGACCACGCCCACTGACGAACTACGTGTTGAGCAGTTGGCGGAAGCCGAGATTGGCGAGGAGCTACGTCTGACCTTCGATCGGCTCGAAGTCGTGTCCCCGACCGGCGGCGGACGGCACTCGGAGTACCTGGTCGCATTCGGGAAACCTGCCGGCGCCATCGATTTCCCCGAACTGCGACCGGAGAGGATTCCCGAACTGATTGACGAGCTGACCGTGATCTACCGGCAATGGCTCGATCTCGTAGCGGTGGAGGGGGATCTGTGAGCCCTGTTGAACTCCTTCTCGCGGTCCTACTAATTGCTCAGTCGGTGGCGTGGATCGTCGTCGACTTTCAGAGGTGGAGCTGAACCGTGGCCGGTGGGTCGCTGAACAAGTTTGCGTGGCTGGAAGCGCTACGGGGTGCTGACCTGACGCACGCCGAGTATCGGGTCGCCGTCAATCTCAGCACGTACGCGCGTGCTGACCTCACGAATGCTCACCCCAGCCTGTCGACTCTGTGTTCTGCTGCCCATGTTTCGGTTCCGACTGCGAAGAAGGCCCTTCGTCGTCTGGCTCGCGCGGGGTGGATTGTGCTGACAGCCCAGGGTGGCAACGCGCAGGGCTTCGGCAAGGCGAATTGTTACAGCCTCACCCTTCCGAAGGGGGTAAGTGGCTTGCCCCCTTCGGAGCGCGACAAGGGGGTAACTGATTTACCCCCTAAGGGGGTAAGCGGTTTTCAGGAAGGGGGTAATCCACTTTCGGAGAAGGGGGTAACTCACTTACCCCCCATCAATGAAGGGATCAATGGAGAGATCAATGAAAACCCGCGGTGCGCTGACTTCGCAGAGGAACCACGGGCCCCAGCTGAACCGAATGCGCCGACTTCGTCGGTCGCGGACCTGTTCAGACTCTCTGATTCCGATCCTGTTGATGTTGAGATCGTCGACGAGTCGACGCGCTCACCAGTTCCGTCTCCCGGGCCAAGGCCGTTGAATACATCGACACCCGAACAGCGCGTAACGACGGCGGCGTACGAGCGCGTCGGGAAGGCGTTCAACTTCATTGCGGTACGAGGAATCGCGAAGTGGGCAATCCACGAACGCGGCGAGAGCCCGGAACGTGTCGAGTCTGCACTCGTCGGCATTCACGAGTTGGGGCGGCCGATCACGAAGCAAACTGTCGGGCAGTGGCTCGACGGTTCGATTGGTCCGCGTGGCAGGGCCGTGGGCCCGTCCCGGCAGGACGAGAAGGTGAACAGCTTCCTCGAAGCCGGGCAGCGGCTCGCACAAAGCGAGGCATCGGAGTTCGCGTTCGGCGACTACGTCCCGCTCCCAGCTCTGTCTGAGTCGAAGCGGTCGCTTCCGTCGAGTCCGGCTATCGATCCTGAACGAGATCCCCTGGGTTGGATCGACGGTGAGCTCCCGGGAGGGCTCAGGCCGGCTGAACGCGACCGCGCCGCCGATCTGCTGAGCGACGGCATGGCATACAGCAGCGTCCGCTGGAAGATCCTCGACGCTCGCAACACTCGACCGAAAAACAGACTCCGTCGTGCTCACTGACCACGCCGACTACATCAGAAAGGAGCATTCCGTGAAGCACGACCGAACCGGTGAGCGCATCGACGACGAACCTCGGCCGGCGCACGACAACCGATGTCGGAACGGCTGGCTCGGAGAAGACCTCGACGGCCGCACGGTGCCGTGTCTGCTCTGCAAGCCGCACCTGGCCAGAGTCGTGGGGGCAGGCCGATGATCCACCGCCGTGGATGCACCTGTGCCGGGACAGCGCCGGGCTGGCCTCAGCACGAGCCGTACTGCGCCACCGCCACCGCCTCCGTCTCCGTCGACTCGGACGCGGAGGAGTGGCACGACGAGGAGGCCACGGAATGGGTGCTGTGACGGCGTCACAGACTCCACGAGGCCGACGAGCACCGATCCTGGCGGTGTTCGCCGAGCTGGTCGACAGTCGCCTCGCCGAGCCCGCCATGCCGCCGCCGCCGCAATCTGTCTCACCTGTCCTGTGCTTGAGGCCTGCCGCGTCGTCGCCGGCGAAGCGGGCCGCCAGGGCCACGGCGTGTGGGCTGCCACCGTACGCACTACAGCCCGGCCTGCCGGTCGGGCTCCGAAGGAGTACTCCCCGTGAACACCACCATCTATGTTGCTGCGCTACCGGCGTCGCTGCTCCACCGCAATAACGCCGCTCAGCTCGCCGCCCGGCTCTCCCGGACCGGTGGGTGCCTTCTACTGGCCGATCTCAAGGACGAACGCGTTCGCCGCGGCCTCCACCGCCACCGAACCACCGCCACGCCCGGGAGGAAGACCACGCGATGAGCACACCCACCCCCGGGATTCTCGGGCCCGCGGACACCCGCAGGGCCGCGGCGCTGCTGATGCACGCCAACCCGGACAGCACCCTCGTCGCCGGTGTGAACGCCGTGCTCACCGACGCCCGCGACGCCGGACGCGTCACCGAGTTGCTTCTGGCCTTGTGCGCGGTGATCTACGGAATCCATCCGGATCTGTGCACCGTCAACGGACAGGCCGGTTTGCGCGGCGTCCTCGACCACTATCTCGCTCTCGAAACGAACGGAGAAACCGATCATGAATGACACCCAGACCACCACTGCTGCTGCGGAGTCGACCACGGCAACACCGGAGACAGTCACCGCTACGGCATCGCCCGCCGACGCCGCTACCGAAACCACCTCGGCTCAGGACCAGCCGACTACCGGTTCCGATGGTGAGCAGGATCCCAACAGCAACGCCGAGGCCGCGAAGTACCGACGCAAGCTTCGCGAAGCGGAGAAGGCTCGTGATGCGGCTCTCGAGCAGGTCGACACGTTGCGGCGCTCGATCGTCGAGCAACTCATCGAACAGGAGCACGACGTCAAACCGGCCGCGGTGTGGGCGAACGGCACCACCCTCGACGAAATGCTCACCGACGACGGCACAGTCGATCCGGTCGCAGTCGCCACCGCGGTGCGGTCCGCCGAGGACAAGTTCGGTTTACGTCCGCCCGTCGGCGTTCACGTGGACACCGAAGGCAAGGACGGGAACATCACGCTGCTGCCCTCGTGGGCGGACGTGCTGAATCCACACCGCCACCGGTAAAGTGAACGGTGGGTGATCGAGAAGGCCGGGCGCCGAAGATCACCCACCGTTCGCCCCAGCGGGGCATCCGGTCGGGCCAGAGGCCAGCCGTGACAAACCCTCCCTTTGTCCGCGGCTGCAGCCGCCCGTCGAAAGGTCCCTTTGATGGCCCTCTACACCTCGAGCACCAATGTCTCCGGCATCCTGCCCGACACCATCGGCGCTCTCATCACTCAGCCCGTCACCGCTGCGTCCGTCGCGATGGAAATTGCGACCGTCGTCCCGACCGCCTCGCACCGCTACCGGGTACCGATTGTCACCGACGATCCCACCGCGGCGTGGACCGCGGAAGGCGCCGAGATCAGCCCGAGCGACGCCACCCTCGACGAACTGATCGTCACTCCCTCGAAGGTCGCCGGCCTGTCCATCATCAGCCGGGAACTCGCCAACGACTCGAGCCCGCACGCTCAGGAGATCGTCGGGACCGGGCTGGCCCGCGATATCGCCAAGCAGATCGATGCGGCGTTCTTCGGCACCAACGTCACCGACGACGGCCCGCCTGTCGTCCGCAACGACGATCAGCCGCTCGGCCTGCTCGATCTGACGGCCTGCCAGAGTGTCGACACCGGCGGGACCATCACCAACACCGACCCGTTCGCTGAGGCACTGTCGAAGGCTGAGCAGGTCGGTGCCACGATCACCGCGTTCGTCGCCAACCCGACGACCGTGCTGACCATGGCGAAGGTGAAGAAGGCCACCGGCAGCAACGAGCCACTGCTCGGCAACGACCCCACCGCCCCGACCAAGCGGACCGTGCTTGGTGTGCCGCTGTACTCGAGCCCCGCCGTCGCCGCCGGCGATATCTGGGCGATCCCCCGCGATCGCGTCCAGGTCGTGCTGCGTGAGGACGTCACCCTCGACGTCGACGCCAGCGCGTACTTCTCCAGTGACCGGATCGGTGTGCGAGCGACGATGCGCGTCGGTTTCGCGTTCCCACACCAGGCCGCAATCATCCGGCTCTACGACAAGCCCTGACCTGTCAGCTACCGGCCCGGCCGAACCACTATGTCGGTCGGGCCGGTTCTATTCGGAAAGACACCAGATGACGCAACCGCAGATCACTCCACGCCTGCGCCACGGAAACCTCGACGTGCGACTGTGGCTGGGTCGGGCCCCGCACCAGCTTGGGCTCGTGGGCAGCGACGAGCATCCGATCACCGTCACCAATCTTCCCCGCGAACGCCAGCTCCACCTCACGTGCCGGTGCGGATGGACGGCTGTCGCGGTCACCCTCAACCACGCGCAACTGCTCACCGGCCAGCACGCGCCGGACCAGCGCTCTGACTAACCGCCGCCGGGGCCCGAGAGCCACTGCTCGCCGCCAGAGGCTAGGCCGCGCTGGGGCCCTGCCCCTCCCAGGGGGGTAGCGGCCCACCTTCGGCATAGGGCCGATCTCCCCCCGTCTCCCCCCCACCACCACACGGACCGTTCTGGCTGGTCAGGGTGGTTGGGCCGCTCGCATCTCCCCCCATTTCCCCCATCGTCATTGAGTAGCGCGCTCCTGGACGCTGCCCTGAGGAGGCGGTCGTCTCCTCTGAAGGATTGGCATCGAACGGTGCGGTGTTGAGCACGTCCTTATGAGCGGTCCGTGCTTGGGCGTATCGCAGGAACTTACAAGTACTCGAAAGCTACTCATTAAGAGCAAAGTGGAGCACTTAAGGCTCTGAACAGCAGTTTTGCTTCAATGAGGGGCTCTAGGAAGGACTACTCTAAACACAACTCGCAAGTGGGGCGTTGGGTTGCACGCGTAGGGCCAAGGAGCTGTAAAAAGCTTAGAGTATCCATGTGACGGCTAACGGAATCGATCGGATCTTGAACTCTCCCGCCAGTGAGCGAGGGCGGACCCTGGCTGCTGTTGGCGAGGACCAGTGGTTCGAAAGGAAGAGCGCTCGGGTCGAGCCAAAGAAGCTTGCCGAAGCGTTGGTTGCCTTTGCCAATGCAGAGGGCGGAACCGTTGCTGTCGGCCTCTACAACGGGAAAGTGGAGGGAACGAAACGCTGGGAGGCGAAGATGAATGACCTTCGCCAAGCGTCAATCGATCACACCACACCCCCCGTTCGATGTGATATTCAGAGCCTTGCGTGTGTGAATGACGAGGGAGACGTTGACAAGATTTTGGTCTTCCGTGTTGATCCAGGTGAACGTGTACATGAAATGAAGAACGGCGATTGTTTCCTGAGAGTTGGGGACGAGTCTCGTAAGTTGAATTACACGTTGCGGCGAGAGTTGGAGTTCGACAAAGGGCAGTCGATATTTGATGGTCATCCCATCTCTGAAGTAACAATCAGCGACCTGCAGGGACCTCTACTCGAAAATTATCGGGATGTCACGGGGGCGTCGTCAGACGAATCAATTCTTAAAGCCCGTAGCCTCCTAACCAGGGATGGAAAGGTTACAGTCGCTGGCTACCTGCTCTTTTCTGAGCATCCTCAAGACGAGTTCCCAGAAGCCTATATCCGCGTCGTCAGGTTTCTTTCAAACGAAAGGGGCGTAGGCTCCCGGCTGAACCTCGACGATAATGCAGACATTAGGATCGAAGGCCCGATACCGACAGCATTGCAACGTGCGGTGGATTATATAGAAAATTTGGCCCCCAAGAGACGGAGGCTGGACGAAGGAGGCACATTTACGGGTCAGGACCTGGTGCCACGTGAAGCATGGCTGGAGGGATTGGTGAACGCTGTGATTCACCGGTCTTACAGTCTTGCGGGCGATCATATCCGAGTTGAGATATACCCCAATCGTATTGAGATCGAGAGCCCTGGTAGGTTTCCTGGACTTGCAGATCCTTCGAGGCCATTGGAGATCAGTCGATACGCGCGTAATCCGCGAATTGCTAGAGTATGCGCCGATCTCAGGCTTGGGCAAGAGTTGGGCGAGGGTATTAAGCGGATCTTTGATGAGATGCGAAGAGTCGGGCTAACCGATCCGGTTTACACGCAAAATGCTGGCAGTGTGAGACTTCGCCTAGAAGCTGTAGCAAGGCTTGAGCCCGCGGTGGCAGCACGGCTTCCCCAAGGAAGTCAGGAAGTACTCGATGCTCTGAGGGTGGCGGGCGGGCCAATGGGAACGGGAGAGCTTGCTACTTGGCTTGATCTAACTCGACCGACTGTCCTTAAGCGCCTTCGAGCGTTGGAGGAGGAAGGCCTCATCGAGTGGATCGGTGCGTCTCCTCGAGACCCTCGAGCTGTATGGGCATTGAGAACGTTCTAACAGGTCGCTCGTCGAACTATTGGAGAGAGGCCACCAGGCATGTCGGTGGAAGCGTCCGGAATGGATATTTCGAACCCACTGCATTAGGAGCGGAACCCGGCCAGGCAACAGTAGGCATTCGGGTGGGCACATTTTGGGCACACTCATTGTCGATTTGAGGTGATTTGGAGAGACCCTGCAAGTAGTGAATTCGCAGGTGAGGAGCACTTCGGCGTCCCAAGCTTAGGGTTCCCGAGAGTTCAAATCCCTCCGCTTCCGCCACGGAAGAGGTTCCGGCACCCGTCAGGGAGTCGGAACCTCTTCTCGTTTCTACCGCCGGGTGGCGACCATCTTCTCCTCGAGGATCCAGGTGCGTCCCTCGTCGACGGAGTATTCGCCGAGCCAGACGAAGTGATCGGCGCCCACCTCCGTGAACCGCCACCGGAGGAACGGGTCGCCGTCGGTGCTGATCAGGTGCATCTCGTCGCCGGACGGCCGTCCGACGAACGTGCGGACGCGCCCGTGGATCGGCTCGATCCAGGTGGAACGCCAGGCGCCGATCCCGTCGTCGAAGAACCGGATCGTGGTGCCGTGGAACGAATAACGCTCGTCCTCGGTCGACTGCTGATCACCGGCCGGGACGATCCACACGTCCTGGATCGCTCGCCCGCCGAGCACGGTGCCGAAGTGCACTTCTCCCCACAGTGACGCGGGTGCCTCCTCGTCCCCGGGGCGGCTCCACTGCAGATCCCAGCTTCCGTCGAACCGTGAGAAGGCCTCGAGCTTCGGGTGGGCGACGCCGGTCAGAAGAGTGGCATCGAGAGCATTCATGCGGCCAGTGTGCCCGCGCCGCGCGGGCATGTCCCCGGATCCCGGGAGTCGACCGCGATGCGTCAGCTCGGTCCGGCGGCCACCGCTCGGTCCACGGCCGCCGCAGCGCCGTCGTGCCAGGGTTCGCCGTGGCCGACGAGGACATGTTTCGCGCCGGTGCCGGCGATGGCCGCCAGCGAGGCGAGGGCGGTGGCGCTGTCGGCGGTCGCCGCACCCGAGACGATCTGCGGACCGTGCCTGCCCGTGTACGGATCGAGGGTGACGATGGCGTCGCCGACGATCACGGTGTCGCGATCGGGGAGATGCAGCGCGCAGTGCCCGTAGGTGTGGCCGGGGGTGTGCAGGGGAACGGGGCGGCCCGGCAGGTCGAGCGGTTCGGAGTCGTGGAAGAGCGTCACGTCGTCGACTCCGCGCACCCACAACGCGCCGGCCACGGTCATGCGGGCGAGCACGGGGATGCAGGCGGGATACCGGACGGGATAGAGCAGCCGGTTGCGTTCGTGCTGGTAGCGGTAGGGATGGGCGGCGAGGAACTTCTCGTCGCGATGCGCCCACACCGGCACCCGCCACCGCTCACGCAGCCGCTTCGCCGACCCGACGTGATCGAAGTGGGCGTGCGTGAGGACGACTCCCTGCACGTCGTCGATCCGGCGACCGATGTGCGAGATCGCCTCCTCGATGCGACCGGCGGTCGCGGGCAGTCCCGTGTCGACGATGGTCACTCCGGCGTCGTCCTCGATCAGGTAGACGTTGACGTCGGCGTGCGCGAGGCGATGCACGCCCGGCGCGACATCCGTGTGCAGCATTGCGGCCCTTCGCTCGGGGGAACGTGTGGGTTCAGCTGTGTCCGTCGATTTCATCGGCGATGAAGGCGGCCCACGACCGCACCTCGTCCTCGGCCGCGGACGGACCGAACGACCGATAGTCGAGCGCGGCGAGTTCGGACACCAGATCCGGTGTGTCCTCGGCGCTTTCGTCGACCACCGCGAACAACCACACGAGCTGCTGACTCAGCCCTGAGGCCCGCGACGACAACAGTTCGGCGGTATCGGGCGAGTACTCGCCGGCGTCGACCTCGCCTCCGAAGACGACGCCCTCGAACTCCTCCGACCGCTCGAGATCGGAGGTGTCACCGACGGTGACGTCGATGTCCCGCTCTCTCAGGGCGTCGGCGACGAGCCGGGCGATCTTCTGGCTCGGACCTTCGGGACTGTCCGTGACGACGAGAACGGTCATTGTGTCTCCAGCATGTTCGGCGGCTCGGGTTCACTGGTGCGTTCCCGGTCCCCGAGGGGCGGAAACATGTGCCCGGCCGTTGCGGGAGGTCGATCCGGTCTACGGGGTGCTGTCCGGGAAGATCTCGAAGGTCTTCGTGCCGACGGCGGTGGAAAGTCCTTCGGGTCCGACGACTTCGGTCGTGACCGTGTAGACACCGGGGGTCCCCAGCACGAGTTCGTTGGCGCGCATCCGCCCCGAGCAGGCGGCGCTCCGGTCGTTGTGGACGTACCCGCCGGGGCCGGTCACCGTCGAGACCACCTGGCAGGTCTCCTTCCAGAGCTCACCGTCCGCGGTCAGCGCCCGCCACCGGAAGATGACGCCCGCCTTCCCCCACGAGGTCGCCTCGTACATGTCGGGTCCGATGAGGTGGCCGAGTCCTGAACGCTCGGTCAGGACGGTCACCGACGTGACGACGGGAACGGCCGGTGCTGCGGACGTGGTGGTCGACGGGGTCGCGACCGGCGAGGTGGTCGAGGGCGCGGCCGTATTCGTCGTGGTCGTTGCCGGCACCGACGTGGTCCGCGACGTGGTGGTGGCCGGGACCGTCTCGGTGACCGTCACGTACGAGGTGACCGTCGACGGAGGTGTGTCGGCCGCAGGGCTCGCGCCACCGCAGGCGGTCAGTGCGGTGAGGCCCGCGGCGCAGCCGAGCGCGAGCACACCTGTCCGGAACGGTCCACGATGCATGACGACCATGCTCGATCACATGGCCGTCCTGCACAGTCGTCCGATCGATCGACGTCTCAGCCGGCGATACCGAGTGCCCGCACCCCGGGTGCTCCGGAGCGGCGGACGAAGTCGGAGTCGGCGAGGCGTTCGTCCGCTCCGAGATCCAGCGACAGGTCGACGGTGCCGGCGAGCCGGTACGGCTTGCTCTCGATCACGTCCCCGATCGCGCGGCGCAGCCTCGACACCTCAGCGCGGACCGACACGGCGTGGTCGTCGTCCCCGTAGAGGGCCCGGCTGAGCGCCGCGACCGTCATGCCGTCCGGACCGCGCTCGTGCAGCAACAGCAGGATTTCGGCCTGACGCGCGGTGACGATGCTGCGCCACGTGTCGTCGTCCCCGAACACCTCCACCGTCGGCGACGACGACACGTGCAGCACCATCCGCATGCGCGACGACGAGGCTGCGCCGCGGATCAGCCAGCCGTGCGAAAGACGCTCGGGCACACACAGTCCCATACCGGGAACGGTCAGTGGGCGGGCATGCCGCGGAACCGCGACCCGTTCGGCGGCGATACCGGAGGCGTGTGCGACCCAGCCGTCCTCGTCGACGAGCAGCACCGGTCCCCGCGTCGACGACAGCAGTGGAGCTGCCTCGGTGCGCAGCCGTTCGAGCCGCACCTCGTGCCGTCGCCACAGTTGTGATTCGGCAAGCCTGACGGCGGTGTCGACGAGGGCGATGATGGCCGGATGCAGGGTCAGAGCGGGGCCGCTGACGTCGACGATGCCCAGCAGGTCGCCACGGATCGGATCGTGGATCGGCGCGGCGGTGCAGTACCAGGGGTGCTGGGTCGTCTCGAAGTGTTCTCCGGAGAACAGTTGGACGGGCGCGGCCTCCGCGAGTGCCGTCCCGATGGCGTTGGTGCCGACCGTCGACTCGGTCCACACCGTCCCCTCCTGGAATCCGAGGGCATCGGCACGCGAACGGATCGGTGCCGAACCGCTGCGCCACAGGATCACGCCGTCGGCGTCCGTCACCACCAGCAGTAGGTGGGAGGCGTCGGCGACAGGTGTGATCACCTGCTGCAGATCTTCGATCACCGCGGAGAGGGCGGACGCGCGGCGACGTCTCTCGACCTCCGCGGCCGACAACCGGCTGCGCTCGTTGATGCCGGTGGGATCGAGGCCCGCGTCGAGCACGCGCTGCCACGAGCGGGACACGAGCGGGCGGGGTCGCATGGGTGACCGGGCGCCGCCGATCACCGCGTCGTGCATCCGCGTCAACTCGCGCGCGTAGCGCGACAGGTCGGTGCCGGGCGCGATCGCGCTGAACGTGGTCACGGTCTCCTCTTCGTCGTGGTCCTCGGAGCATAGGTGGCAAATGTGTGCTGCGCCACAAATCGGATGCCGTGCAACGTGGCGCAACGCTTGCGGGCGTGCGGCCCCGCGGAGTGTCCTGGATCACATCACCACGGGAAAGGACTCACCATGACCGACACCCTCGACAAGCCGTCGACCTCCGGCACCGCGACGCCCGACGAACGCGTCGACGCCTGGTTGCAGGCTTTCGAAACCGCCCTCACACAGCGCGACGTCGACGCTGCTGCGGGCCTGTTCGGCACCGATTCCTTCTGGCGCGACCTGGTCGCCTTCACCTGGAACCTCAAGACCGTCGAGGGACGCGAGGGCGTCTCGGACATGCTGCATGCGCGCCTCGCCGACACCGATCCGAGCGGCTTCCGCACCACCGAACCGGCGAGCGACGACGACGGCGTGCTCAGCGCCTGGATCGCGTTCGAGACCGCGGTCGGTCGCGGCGTCGGTCATCTGCGTCTGAAGCGCGACGAAGAGAGCGGTGAGGACCGCGCCTTCACGTTGCTGACCACGATGCAGGAGCTGAAGGGATTCGAGGAGAACAAGGGCACGCGTCGTCCCCGCGGTACGAAGCACGGCGCAGACAAGCACCGCGTCACGTGGTCGGAGCAGCGCGAGATCGAGGAACGCGAACTCGGCTACACCCGTCAGCCCTACGTCGTGATCATCGGTGGTGGTCAGGGCGGCATCGCGCTCGGTGCGCGCATGCGTCAGCTCGGTGTGCCCGCGATCGTGCTCGACAAGTACGACCGTCCCGGCGACCAGTGGCGCGGCCGCTACAAGTCGCTGTGCCTGCACGACCCCGTCTGGTACGACCACCTGCCGTACATGCCGTTCCCCGACAACTGGCCGGTCTTCGCGCCCAAGGACAAGATCGCGGACTGGCTCGAGATGTACACGAAGGTGATGGAGGTTCCGTACTGGTCGAAGTCGGAGTGCACCTCGGCGAGCTACGACGAGGCGACGGGCGAATGGACCGTCGACGTCGTGCGCGACGGCGAACCGGTGGTCCTCCGGCCGAAGCAACTCGTCATCGCGACCGGCATGTCGGGTAAGCCGAACATCCCCGACTTCCCCGGCATGGACCTGTTCCGCGGCGAACAGCACCACTCCAGCGCCCACCCGGGCCCGGACGCCTACGCCGGCAAGAAGGCCGTCGTGATCGGTGCCAACAACAGTGCCCACGACATCTGCGGTGCCCTGTGGGAGGTCGGCGCCGACGTCACCATGGTGCAGCGCTCGTCGACGCACATCGTCCGGTCCGATTCGCTGATGGATCTCGGTCTCGGCGACCTGTACTCCGAGCGGGCCCTCGCCGCCGGCGTCACGACCCAGAAGGCCGACCTGACCTTCGCGTCGCTGCCGTACCGGATCATGCACGAGTTCCAGATCCCGATCTACGAGAAGATCCGCGAGCGCGACGCCGAGTTCTACGACCGGCTCGAGAAGGCGGGCTTCCAGCACGACTGGGGCGACGACGGCTCGGGTCTGTTCATGAAGTACCTGCGTCGCGCATCCGGCTACTACATCGACGTCGGCGCCTCCGAACTCGTCGCGAACGGCGACATCAAGCTCGCCCACGGCAACGTCCGCGAACTCACCGAGACGTCGGTGATCCTCGAGGACGGCACCGAACTCGAAGCCGATCTCGTCGTCTACGCGACCGGCTACGGCTCGATGAACGGCTGGGTCGCCGACCTGATCTCGCAGGAGGTCGCGGACAAGGTGGGCAAGTGCTGGGGTCTGGGCTCCGACACCACCAAGGACCCCGGTCCCTGGGAGGGTGAGCAGCGCAACATGTGGAAGCCCACGCAGCAGGAAGGCCTGTGGTTCCACGGCGGCAACCTGCACCAGTCGCGGCATTACTCGCTCTACCTGGCGCTGCAGCTCAAGGCGCGCTACGAGGGCATCCCGACCCCGGTCTACGGACTGCAGGAGGTGCACCACCTCCGCTGATCGACTCGGCTCCCACGCGTCGCTCCCGCCACCAGGTGGGGGCGACGCGGCCGTGGATCCTCCGATACGTCACGAATCGACGGGTGAGTATTAGGGTCGCGTGCAGGTCCGCTTGACCGGGTACAGGTAGTGACTGTGAGATCACTGCAGGTCGTCGGGGGACGGGGAGTTCGATGGTGAAGAGACTTGCGGCGGCTGTGGCAGTGGCCCTGATGGTGCCGGTCTGCGGCACGGCGATCGCCCATGCCCGACCGGTCCATGCCCAACCGCCCCACATGCAACCGGTGTCGGCCAGGATCGACCACGTCGAGCGCGTCGGCGACAGGCAGACGAAGCTGTTCGTCCACTCCGCCTCGATGAACCGGGTCGTGCCGGTACAGGTGCTGCACCCGGCCTCGGCGGGGCCGCGCCCCACCCTCTACCTGCTCGACGGCGTCAGCGCCGGCGAGGAGTCCGAGTTCCGCGAGAGCACGTGGACGCAACGCACCGACATCGAGGAGTTCTTCGCCGACAAGAACACCAATGTCGTCCTTCCCGTGGGTGGCACCGCGAGCTACTACACCGACTGGAACAACCCCGACCCCGTCCTCGGTATCAACAAGTGGGAGACCTTCCTGACGGAGGAACTGCCCCCGCTGATCGACGCCGAATTCGACGGCAACGGCACCAACGCCGTCGCGGGCCTGTCGATGGGTGCCACCGGCGCGATGTCCCTGATCACCCGCAACCCCGACCTCTACCAGGGGGTCGCGGCGCTCAGCGGCTGCTACGACACCTCCAGCGACCGCTCCCGCGACACCGTCCGCGGGACCGTCGCGTACAAGGGCGGCAACCCCGACAACATGTGGGGGCCGCCCGAGGACGCGCGGTGGGAGGAACACGACTCCTACCTGCTCGCCGAGAAACTGCGCGGCAAGGAGGTCTTCCTCAGCACCGGCAACGGCCTGCTCGGCCCGCACGATCTCGGTGCCGGTCAGGACGTGCTCACCGTCGGCGCGCCGCTCGAGATCGGCACCTTCGTGTGCACCGTCACCTACGACCGTCGCCTCCGCGAACTCGGCATCCCCGCGCAGGTCGTCTACCGCCCGTGGGGCACGCACTCGTGGGGTTACTGGCAGGACGACATCAAGGCCGCCTGGCCGACCCTCGCCGACGCACTCGGACTCCGCTGACCGCGCATCCACGGCACCGTCTCAGTGCAGGCGGATGCGGTCGACGGCCGGCGGCTCCACGCGTGAGCGGGTCGCCAGATAGCTGTTGAGGGCATCGAGATCCTTGCCCGCGCCGACCAGCCCGTGCGCTTCCGTGCACACGGTGAAACCGTCGCCGCCGCCGGCCAGGAAGTTGTTCATCACGACCTTGTAGACGCGCTCGGGGTCGACGGCCTCGCCGTCGATCGTGATCGAACGGATCCGTTCGCCGCGCGGCGCCAGGCGGTCGAGTGTGTAGTTCAGATTGTGCGACGGCGCCAGGATGCGTTCGATCTCCGAGCCGACCGGGCCGTCCTGGAACTGCTGCTCGAGCAGCACGTCGAGCTGGGCCCCGGTGAGGTCGAGGACCTGCAGCATGTTCCCGAAGGGCTGCACGGCGTAGGTCTCGCGATACGAGACGGTGCCGTCGCCGGCGAGGAGGTCGCCGCGCAGTCCGCCGGGATTCATCAGCGCGATCTGAGCCCCGAGATGCCGCGTCGCTGCGAGTTGCGCGTCGGCCACCAGATTGCCCAACGCCGACTCTCCGCTCGGGCTCTCGCTGCGCGTGACGTCGGCACCGATGCGGGCGATGGACCGGTTCGCGACCTCCGCCGATTTCTCGACCGCCCGGTCGACGAACTCGAGGGTGGTCGGATCCGGATCGATGTCGTGCGTGACGACCTGCGTGAAGACGACGGTCCGGTCGCGCAGCACCTCCCGGCTCTGCCGGTCGATGACCAGATCGGCGACGGAGAGGATGCGCCCGTGCGAGGCGCCCTGCACGACGGTGCGCGGCCTGCCCGCCGGGTCGGTGTAGGTGCAGTTGAAGTGCCGGTCGCCGTCGGAGGTGATGATGAGGTCCACATCGGGGGAGACGGACGTCGCGATCGCCGCGGCCCCGCCGTCCCCGCTCGGGCACGGATCGTCGCCGTCGATGGCTCCGATGTCGCCCTTGTAGAGCACCACGATCGAACGGACGCCGAGCGCGCCGAGGATGTCGGCGGTGCGGTTGACGGCGGCGATCTCGTCCTCGAACCGCAATCCGGCGATCGCGTCGGGCCGGATGATGTCGGGGGTGTTGCTCGGCACGACGCCGATGACCCCGACGGGCAGTCCGTCGACGTAGTCGATGCTGTAGGGGAGAGCGGCCGGTGTCCCGTCCGACGTGGTGAGGTTGGCGCCGAGGATCGGGAAGTTCGCGCCCTCGAACGGCTCGGTGTAGAGACACCCTTCCTTCGGGTGGCACCCGCCGTCCCGGAGCCGCTCGAATTCGGCGTAGCCGCGGTCGAGTTCGTGGTTGCCGAGGGTCGCGGCGGTGAGGTCGAGTTCGTCGAGCAGGGCGATGGTCGGCTCGTCGTGGAAGAGGCCCGACTCGAGCGGCGACGAACCCCACGTGTCGCCCACCGCGTAGAGCACGGAGTTGTCGGCCTGTTCCCGGAGCTGCCGGACGTAGGCGGCGAGATAGGCCGCACCGCCCGCGGGGACCGAGACGCCGTCCGACCGGACGACCTCGCCGTGCAGTCCCTGCGGGGGCAGCAGATTTCCGTGCAGGTCGCCGAATGCGATCACCCGGAGCGGGACGGTGTTCGAGGGGACCGTGCTGGTCGGTGCAGCGCCGGCGGGTGCCGCACCACCGAAGGCGACCAGTGAGCCGACGACTGCGCAGGCCGACAGGGCGCGCCGCACCTTGCCTGCCCCCATGCAGCTCCTCCGACCCCGGCCCGATCCGACCGCCCGAGTCTGTCAGGGCCGGATCACGCCACCGATACCCAGCCATAACGGTTGGGTCTCGTCACAGGATCAGCCGATGCCGGCGAGTGCCCGTCCCTGCCCGGTCGCGAAGTCGAGGAACAGATCGTTCTCGTGCGGGTCGCCGATCGTCACCCGCGTGCCCTCGCCGGTGAAGTTGCGCAGGACCACGCCTGCCTCCGCTGCGGCCTCGGAGAACGCGGCGGAGCGTTCACCCAGCGGCAGCCAGAGGAAGTTCGCGGCGCTCGCGGGCACCTCGTAGCCGGCCTCGACGAGTGCCGCGTGGACCCGTTCCCGCTCGGCGACGACACCCTCGGTGCGCGCGAGCAACTCGTTCGCGGCGGCGAGCGAGGCCACGGCAGCCGTCTGGGCGAGCGAGTTGACGGAGAACGGGGTGTGGACCTTGCTCAGCGCCGTCACGACGGACGGGTCGGCGACGGCGTAGCCGACGCGGATACCGGCGAGACCGTAGGCCTTGGAGAAGGTGCGGAGCACGACGACGTTGCTGCGGCCCTCCGCGAGCTCGAGACCGTCGGGCAGATCCTCACCGGGCTCGGGGCGGACGTACTCGAAGTACGCCTCGTCCAGGGCGACGACGATGTGCTCGGGGACGGCGTCGAGGAACTGTGCGAGCTCCTCCTTGCCCAGCAGCGACCCGGTGGGGTTGTTGGGATTGCACACGAAGATCAGCCGTGTGCGCTCGGTGATCGCGGCGAGCATGGCCTTCAGGTCGTGACCGTGATCCGCGGTGTTCGGGACGCGCACGGCGGTCGCGCCGGCGACGGCCGCGATGATCGGGTACGCCTCGAACGACCGCCACGCGAAGATCACCTCGTCGCCTGCGTCGCACGTGATCTGCACGAGTTCCTGGCACAGGCTCACCGATCCGCAGCCCACGGCGATCCGCTCGGTCGGGACGCCGAGTCGCTCCGACAGTGCCGCGAGGAGTTCGGTCGCGCCGTTGTCGGGGTAGCGGTTGAGGCCGGCGGCAGCGTCGGCGATCGCTTCCCGGACGCTGGGGAGCGGGCCGATGGTCGTCTCGTTGCTGGCGAGCTTCACCGCACCGGGGAACGAGCGGCCCGGAACGTAGGCGGGGATCGATTCGAGGTCGGGGCGGGTCCGTGGAGTCACGAGCCGATTATGCGCCTCGTCGTGGGACCGCCTGTCGGCAGGATGGGGGAGACCGTCCATCTACACGCCTCTGACCAGGCGTTTTGCGTTTCCCCTCGGGGCATGTGTAATGTTTCGATCCGGCGGTTCGAGAGCATCGAATCCCCGAGGAGGCGTGCCAGAGCGGCCGAATGGGACTCACTGCTAATGAGTTGTCCCCCTTACCGGGGACCGGAGGTTCAAATCCTCTCGCCTCCGCCAGTTGGTGTAGCGTCACCAACGACAATTGAATACACATGCGCCCGTAGCTCAACGGATAGAGCATCTGACTACGGATCAGAAGGTTAGGGGTTCGAATCCCTTCGGGCGCACACACGAAAACCCTCACCGGTACTCCGGTGAGGGTTTTCTCGTTCTCCACCTTCTTGCTGCAGAGCGCTCAGGTGAGCTGTGTGATGATCCTCTCGGCGAAGTCCTCGATCGGCGCGCGGTACTGCTCGGCGGTGCCGAGGAGGTGATCGTGGTCGCCCGAGTGGGTGGCCTCCCAGTTCGCCCACGGCGACACCATGACGCCGGTGATGCCGATCTTCTCCGCCCGCCGGTACAGCTCCACGGACGGTTCGTCGCGCAGGCCGACGATGAAGTCGAAGGGCTCGTTCTCGCGTCCGTACTTGCGGCGGTAGCCGTTGATGCGATCGATCCACTGCTCGGCGACGTCGATCGTGTAGGCGGTGCCGACCCAGCCGTCGCAGTAGCGCGCGGCACGTCGGAGCGCCGGTCCGGATTCGCCCCCGCACAGGATCGGTACCGGGCTCGGCGGGTGGGGTTCGATGGTCATCTCGGGGATGTCGTAGTACTCGCCCCGGAACGAGACCCATCCGCCCTTCCACAGTTCGCGGAGCGCCCGGATCATCTCGTTCAGCCGGGGTCCGCGATTGTCGAAGTCCTGGCCGAGCAGTTCGAACTCCTCGCGCATCCATCCCGCGGACAGCCCGATGGAGACGCGACCTCCGGCGATCGTGGCAGCGGTGCCCACCTGCTTGGCGACCTCGAGGATCGGCCGGGACGGCGCGATGTAGACGTTGTTGCCGAAGTGCAGGTTCTTCGTCACGGCGGCCATCGCTCCGATGAGCACCCAGGCGTCGGGCCACTCGGTCTCCGGTGACCAGAACGGCTTGCCGCTCTCGTGCCCGGGATAGACGGTCTTCATCTCCTTCGGGTAGATCAGGTGGTCCGAGACGAGCAGGCCGTGGAATCCGGCGTCGTCGAGCATGCGGGCGACGGCCGGCATCTCCGCGGTCTTCATGAAGGCGGTCCCGCTCCAGAACTTCACTCGAATGCCCTCCGAATTTCGATGTCCGCCGATATCGACGTAAAAGAGTGACGTTTACATTCTCAAGAACAAGGTTCTATCAGAGTGTGTGGTCGCAGTCACCAGCCGAAACGCCCTTGTCTTCGATTCCTGCGCAACGAGTGAACGTTCCGTCTCCGTTTCGGATGGACCTTCGGCTCGGGAGCGGGCGCTCGATCGTCCGCGTCCTCGACCCGGGATCGTGCCGGTGCCGCGGGTGAAATCCGTCTATTGACGAGCCCGCTGGAGCAGAAGTAGATTTCGTATCACTCTCGAAAAGTTAACGACGATTCGCACGACGGCCCGGCAACGGCGGTCGCACTCTGCGGGGAGAAGACATGGAACTAGCGTGGTCAGAGGCCGACGCCGCCTTCAGAGACGAGGTGCGATCGTTTCTCGAGGAGAAGCTGACGCCCGAACTGCGGCGGGCCGGCCGACTCGCGACGAGCGTGTACTCCGACCACGAAGCGAGCATGGAGTGGCAGCGCATCCTCCATGAGCGTGGTTGGGCGGCGCCGGCCTGGCCGGTCGAGTACGGCGGCTGCGACTGGACGCAGACGCAGCACTACATCTTCAGCCGCGAGTCGATCCTCGCGGGCGCCCCGAACCTGTCGCCGATGGGCATCCGCATGGTCGCGCACGCGATCGTCGCCTACGGCACCGAAGAACAGAAGAGCTACTTCCTGCCCCGGATCCTCACCGGCGAGGTCTTCTTCTGTCAGGGCTACTCCGAGCCCGAGGCCGGTTCCGACCTCGCCTCGCTCAGCATGGCGGCGGTCGACGACGGCGACGACCTGATCGTCACCGGCAGCAAGATCTGGACCACGCACGCCACCGAGGCGAACTGGATGTTCGCCCTCGTGCGCACCTCGAAGACCGGTCGCAAGCAGCAGGGCATCACCTTCCTGCTCATCGACATGACCTCGCCCGGCATCGAGATCCGGCCCCTGGTCATGACGTCCGGTGAGGAAGTGCAGAACCAGGTCTTCTTCGACGGTGTGCGTGTCCCGAAGAAGAACGTGCTGGGGAAGATCGACGACGGCTGGACCGTCGCGAAGTACCTGCTCGTCTTCGAACGAGGGGGAGCGGCGGCAGCGCCGGCCCTGCAGGTCATGGCCGAGCGGATCGCCGAGGCGGCCGCCGAACAGCCCGGCCCGTCGGGCGGCAGGCTCATCGACGATCCGGCGTTCTCCGCCAAGCTCGCCGAGGCGCGTATCCGCACCGAAGTACTCGAGATCCTCGAATACCGCACTCTCGCAGCGTTGTCCGCGGGCAAGAACCCCGGTCCTGCATCGTCGATGCTCAAGATCCTGGGCACCGAACTCAGCCAGACGATCACCCAGCTGACCCTCGAAACGGCCGGTCCGCGCGGCCGGGTCTACCAGCCGCACATCACCGCGCCCGGTGGTCCGGTGGCCGATTACGTGCCGCCCGCCGACGGCTACGTCAGCGGTGAGGATTGGCAGGCCGCCGCGCCGCTGCGTTACTTCAACGACCGTGCCGGGTCGATCTACGCCGGCAGCAACGAGATCCAGCGAAACATTCTCGCCAAAGCAGCATTGGGGCTCTGATGGACTTCGGTTTGAGCAAGGAGCAGGAGCTCCTTCGTGATTCGGTCACCAAGTTCCTCGCCGGTCGCTACGACCTGGCGCAAAGCCGGAAGGTCGCGACCACCGGCGAAGGTTGGCAACCGGAGGTGTGGCGGGCATTCGCCGAGGAACTCGGAATCCTCGGGGCCACGCTTCCGGAAGAGGTAGGGGGGATGGGCGGCGGACCGGTCGAGTTGATGGTGGTGTCCGAGGCACTCGGGCACGCACTCGTCATCGAGCCGTACGTCGACACGGTCGTCCTCGGGGGCGGGCTGCTCGGTCGCGCAGGGGTCGATCGAGCCAGGTCCGTCCTCGAGGCGATCGCTGCCGGTGAGGCCGTCACGGCGTTGGCCGCGATCGAACCCACCTCCGGATACGTCTTCCACGACGTGTCCACCACCGCGCGTCGCGAGGGCGACGAGTGGGTCGTCGACGGGGAGAAGACCGTCGTCACCAGCGCTCCGCTCGCGACGCACCTGCTCGTCACCGCCCGCACGTCGGGCGAGCGCACCGACACCGACGGCATCTCGCTGTTCCTCGTCGACTTCGACCCCGCGAACCCGCCGGCCGGTGTGGAGATCCACTCCTACCGCACGATCGACGATCGACGTGCCTCCGACATCGTCTTCTCGGGTCTGCGACTGCCCGCCGACTCGCTGCTCGGCGAGGAGGGTGGCGCATGGCCGTCCGTCTCGCGCGGCATCGACGAGGCGACCGCCGCCGTGTCCTCCGAAGCGGTAGGTCTCATGCGCAAGGTGCTCGCCGACACCGTCGAGTACGCCAAGCAGCGTCAGCAGTTCGGTCAGCCCATCGGCAGCTTTCAGGCGCTCCAGCACCGCATGGTCGACATGTACATGGAGGTCGAGCAGGCGGTGTCTGCCGCCTACCTGGCCGTTCTCCATCTCGACAGCGACGATGCCACGCGGGCACGCGCGGTCTCGGCCGCGAAGGCGACGATCAGCCGTGCGGCACGCTTCGTCGGCCAGAACGCCGTCCAGCTCCACGGCGGCATGGGCATGACGGAGGAGCTCGCCGTCGGGCACTACTTCAAGCGACTGACCGCGATCGAATACGAGTTCGGCACCGCCGAACAGCACGTCGCGCGGTACGCACAGCTCACGAAGGGCTGATCGGATCGGTTCACGGGGCCGGTGCGGGGGATCACCCCTGCGCCGGCCCTGCATCCGTTTCCGCCGGAGCCGACAGAGCATCCTCCACGCGCGTCGCGGCGACGACGGGGTCCTCGTGCTCCCACACCCGCACCACCGTCCAGCCCGCAGCCTGCAGGCGCGCATCGGTGTCCCGGTCGCGCTGCACGTTGGCGGCGAGCTTGGCCGCCCACCACTCGGCGTTGTTCTTCGGGGAGGTCGCGTGCTGCGGGCAGCTGTGCCAGAAGCAGCCGTCCACGTAGACCGCGACCCGACGACGGGGAAAGACGAGGTCGGCCCGGCGCCGCATACCCGGAAGGGGAGCGCGGTCGACGAAGAACCGCCGCCCCCGGCGATGCAGTTCCTTGCGCAACGCCACTTCGGGAACGGTGTCGCGTCGGCGTTGCCGGCTCATCCGCGCACTCGTACGCGGATCCGTCCCGGGCCGATCCGACGACACCATCACAATGGCTTTCAGGCCGCCACTCGCGGGAAGCCACCCATGCGTTCGAGATGGTTCTCGACGTCCTCTAGGAATCCGGGCAGGAAACGCAGGTTGCCGGAGCGTGCGCGTCGGAGGAATCCTGCCGTCGCCCGCGCCGACAGCAGACGGGCGTCGAGGAGGAAACCGCCGAGGTCCTCGTAGGGAGCCTGGACGGGCCACTGCGACTCGTGCACGCGGAACGCCTGTCCGTGGGCACCCCACGCTGCGGTCGGCCACGTGTCGCCCGGAAGCAGCTGGGTCTCGTGGTCGGAGCTGTAGGCGATGGGGTTGTTCAGACGGTGGCCCACCCACGACGCCATCCGCACGCTGACCGCATTGCCGACCAGACGCCACCGATGCCCGGCACGGACGCCGGGCGCCTCGATGGCAGGAGCCGTCCAGTCGGCGTCGAATCCCTGGAGTCTCTCCGCGTCGGTCAGGCCGGGGGTGACGATCTCGCCGGACGGCAGTCGCACGGCAGGAGGGCTGGCGATACCGAGCGTCGAACCGCCCTTGAGCGTGGGCACGGCGTTGACTGCCCATCCGAGACCGCGCACACCCTCGGTCCAATAGAAGCCGCAGGGGAACAGATCGGGATTGCCCTCCATGGGCATGCCGGCGTCCTGGCCGAACAACACCGTGCGGGGATCGTCCGTACGAGAGGCGACCATCAGGACGCGGTGCCGACGCTGGGGGAGACCGAAGGCGCGGGCATCGACGACACGATAGGCCCACATGTAGCCGAGCTCCTCGAGGGCGTCGGTGATGTGGCGCATCGCCGCACCCCTGCCGAGCTGCAGCATGAAGGGAACGTTCTCGACGACGAGCCAGCGCGGGCCGTTCTTACGCTTCACGAGACGGAACACTTCGTCGACGAGCCCGGACTTCGAACCCGTGATGCCGGCCGTGCGTCCGGCCTGGGAGAGGTCCTGGCAGGGGAAGCCTGCGGCGACCAGTTCCGTATCGCGAGGAAGAGAGCGGAGACGCGTGACGTCCGGATGAAGCGGGACGTCGGGGAAGCGCGTACGTAGTACTGCCTGAGCACCCGGCTCGATCTCGCAGAGGAGTTCGGTGTTCCACCCGTGTCGCCCGAGTCCGAGCTCCAGTCCGCCGATACCGGCGAACAACCCCACCATGTTCCCCGTCGACGTCACGGCACCCTTCCTCGCTCAGCTCAACGGTGAACGTTACTCGAGAAGTAGGACGATCCGTGAGCGGACGCGACGAGCACCACGATGGAGGGGTCCTCCTACCCCTCCTGCAAAGGGCGCCGGGCCACCGAAACCGCCGATGACCTGGCGATTTGGTGTTCTGGGAGATGTTCGCGTAACTTATTCCAGGTCAGAGCGACACGGACACCGACCCGGGCCGAGAGGAACGGGACAACGAGGTTGGACGAAGGCGCCTGCGAATGTGATGGCTACGAACCTTCTGGTAAGGTTTCGAGCCGCCCCTGGTTCCGAAAACCACACGGACTTGCGTTCGTGAGGATGAGGAAGTAGGCTGGAACAGTTGCCTCAGAGCGGGTCGGACGTCAGTCCGGAGCGT